>NZ_JBKEZY010000003.1:0-574250 GCF_053345335.1 Bacillus sp. M5A3_1b
TGGTGAGCCGTTACCTCACCAACTAGCTAATGCGACGCGGGTCCATCCATAAGTGACAGCCGAAGCCGCCTTTCAATTTCGAACCATGCAGTTCAAAATGTTATCCGGTATTAGCCCCGGTTTCCCGGAGTTATCCCAGTCTTATGGGCAGGTTACCCACGTGTTACTCACCCGTCCGCCGCTAACTTCATAAGAGCAAGCTCTTAATCCATTCGCTCGACTTGCATGTATTAGGCACGCCGCCAGCGTTCATCCTGAGCCAGGATCAAACTCTCCAATAAAGTTAGTTTGTCTAGCATCTAAAAATAAAAATTGACGTTTCACGTTGTTTGTTTCGTTCAGTTTTCAAAGAACTACTTGGCCGCTCATTTGCGACTTCCTTATGTTAACATCTTCGTTTTTCGATGTCAACTAAGTTTTTCAATTTCTTTTTTGTCGTTTTCTGCGTTTCCGCATCAGCGACGGTTATTAATATATCATGGTGAAATTCGAAATGCAACACCTTTTATAAACTTTTTTTTAGATCACCCTAATTTCTTTGTTAATATCATATACTTAAACGAAATATCTCTTTCATGTATAAATAATTCCTACATATATTCTATATAAAGTAACTCTATCAAAAGCGTTTCTTTCTATAATAAATGTTTTATTTATATACCATATCATACAAGGAGGAATATATATGGACTATGCCGATTTATTAATCAAACTAGGTCTCTCGGCTATTTTAGGGTTCGCTATCGGTTTAGAGCGCGAATTAAAACGAAAACCACTTGGTTTAAAAACTTGTTTAGTTATTTCTATCATTAGTTGCCTCCTGACGATTGTTTCTATTAAAGCGGCTTACAATTTACCACATACCGATCATATGAATATGGATCCACTTCGACTTGCCGCTCAAATTGTATCAGGAATCGGTTTTTTAGGTGCCGGTGTTATTTTACGAAGAGGAAACGATAGCATTGCAGGACTAACGACTGCTGCTATGATTTGGGGTGCTTCTGGTATCGGTATTGCTGTTGGGGCTGGATTCTATATCGAAGCGATTTTCGGAATGTGTTTCCTTATGATTAGCGTTGAACTTATACCATTAGCAATGAAATTTGTAGGACCGAGATCATTTCGTCAACGTGATATCGCAGTAAAACTTGTTGTGCGAAATATGGACAATATCCCAATTGTAATTGAAGAAATAAAAGAAATGGATATAAAAGTTAAGAATATGAAGCTCAAAACATTGGAGAATGGCTCTCACTATTTACATTTGAAATTATCCATCGATCAAAAAAGGCATACTGCTGATGTTTACTACGCCCTCCAGCATCTTGAAAGTGTCCAACAAACTGAATTAGAAAGTATGTAATGTAAAACAAACTCTCTTTTAAATTAGAGAGTTTTTCTTTTTTCTATAATGGTAACAATGAATGTAGCCCTGCAAAGTAAGGAGGAATAAGAGTTTGAAATCCCGTCCAAATTTAGTAGATACATTTCGTGATTCCATTATTTTTCGTTTAGTTTGCTTTATTGTTGTACTTACTGCTTTTTCTGGCTTCCTTATACATAGATTAGAGCCATCGCACTTCACCACATGGTTTGATGGAGTTTGGTGGTCAATCGTTACCATTTTCACCGTTGGCTATGGTGACTTTGCCCCGCATACAACAATGGGTAAGCTAGTCGGTATGGGTATTATTTTATTAGGTACCGGATTTTGTTCTTATTATATGGTTTTGTTCGCTACTGAAATGATTAGTAAACAATATATGAAGATTAAAGGAGAGGAAGCTGCAACTTCTAACGGACATATGATTATTGTCGGCTGGAACGAACGGGCAAAGCATGTTGTCAAACAAATGCACATCTTACAACCGAACCTTGATATCGTTTTAATTGATGAAACACTTTCTTTACTTCCAAAACCATTTCATCATTTAGAATTTATAAAGGGGTGCCCCCATCACGATCAAACTTTATTAAAAGCTAATATTACAACGGCACACACTATATTAATAACAGCTGATAAAGAAAAAAATGAAAGCTTAGCAGATACACAGTCCATTTTAAATATTTTAACTGCAAAAGGTCTCAATCCAAACATTCACTGCATCGCTGAACTTCTTACTTCTGAACAAATACAAAATGCAACTAGAGCTGGTGTATCAGAAATTATAGAAGGAAATAAATTAACGAGCTACGTATTTACCGCTTCTCTTTTATTCCCTTCCATTTCAGGTGTACTATTCTCACTTTACGATGAAATCTCTGATAACAAATTACAACTGATGGAGCTTTATCCTTCCTGCACTGGACAAACTTTTGCAAATTGTAGCTATACTCTTTTAAAGCAAAATATTCTCTTACTAGGTATAAAACGCGACGAACAATATATGATTAATCCAGTCCATTCCTTTGTCCTCATTGAAAGCGACATACTCATTGTTATTCACCATTAAGAAAATGTTTTTCTAGTTCCTGCATGAGCACTTTCCCAATATTGATATATTTTCTTTTCACATCTCCGTCTGGATCTTTCGGCTCAGCAAATTGATCCATTCCACTCGTTCCAGCCGTTAAAGTATTTACGTGATCATCTAGTTCGTCTTGATATACGTGCGAAAGAATATACGGCGTTCCAAGACGGACTATTACACCAGGCACATCTAATTCGCCATTCACTGCTGTAAACGGCACTCGCAGAAATTGATATCCATCTTCTTCATCGATTTTGTAATCAAAGCATCCTTTATCGTAATCCCAATTGCCACCAATGTTATACCCAAGTGGCTTCATTATCTCTTCTAACTTATATAACGCATATGTACGTCCTTCTAAATTTGATTGAATCGGAATCAAGCCCATCCCTCCTAGACTTTTTCTTTAGCATACCCACTCTAGTTTTAATATACCGATGGACTTTTCGATAAAATAATAAAAAGCGACCGGAATCCGGTCGCTTTTTATTATTTTAAACGCTCTTCTAATTCTGCTTTTAACTTTTCAAATCCTGGTTTACCAAGTAAAGCAAACATGTTTTTCTTGTATGCTTCTACTCCTGGTTGGTCGAATGGATTTACGCCTAATAAGTAGCCGCTCATCGCACATGCTTTTTCGAAGAAGTATACAAGGTAACCGAATGTGTACTCATTTAATTCAGGGATATTTACGATTAAGTTTGGTACGCCACCATCGCTATGTGCAAGTAATGTACCTTCGTATGCTTTCGTGTTTACGAAGTCTACAGTTTCACCAGCAAGGTAGTTTAATCCATCTAAATCGTTTTCTTCTGATTCAATTGTTAGTTCATGTGTAGATTTACCTACTTTCAGAACTGTTTCGAATAAGTCACGACGACCTTCTTGAACGTATTGACCTAATGAGTGTAAGTCAGTTGAGAAGTTTGCTGAAGATGGGAAAATACCTTTTTGATCTTTCCCTTCACTTTCACCAAATAACTGTTTCCACCATTCAGAGAAGTATTGAAGTGCCGGCTCATAGTTAACAAGCATTTCAATTGTTTTTCCTTTATTGTATAAAGCGTTACGAACTACTGCGTATTGGTAAGCTGGGTTTTCTTCTAGTTCTGATGCACCAAAGTCATCATGACCAGCAGCTGCACCTTTCATCATCTCTTCAATATTTAAGCCACTTACTGCGATTGGTAATAAACCAACTGGCGTTAATACAGAGAAACGTCCTCCAACATCATCTGGAATAACGAATGTTTCGTAGCCTTCGTTATCAGCTAATGTTTTTAATGCACCACGTGCTTTATCCGTCGTTGCATAAATACGTTTGCGAGCTTCTGCTTTTCCATACTTTTCTTCTAATAACTTACGGAAAATACGGAATGCTAGTGCCGGCTCTGTTGTTGTACCTGATTTGGAAATAACGTTAATAGAGAAGTCTTTACCTTCTAATACGTCCATTAAATCTTTCATGTAAGTGGAGCTAATGTTTTGTCCAACAAATAGCACTTGTGGAGTTTTACGTTGTTCTTTAGATAGCGTGTTGTAGAAAGAATGGTTTAACATTTCGATTGCTGCACGTGCTCCTAGGTAAGAACCACCGATCCCTACAACAAGTAAAATGTCAGAGTCATTTTTAATTTTTTCTGCGCATTTTTGAATGCGAGCAAATTCTTCTTTGTCATATTGAAGCGGAAGGTCTACCCACCCAAGGAAATCGTTCCCAGCTCCAGTTTTTTCGTGGATTGCATGATGTGTTACTTTCACTGCATCACGTAAATAAGTGATTTCATGTTCACCGATGAAGGATAACGCTTTAGAATAGTCGAACGTTACATGTGTACTCATCTTTTTCCCTCCAATAATGTATATGTATTTCTGTATTCACTTTAGCGAAACTGAAGTTGTAAATCAAGCGATTCAACCATTGTAAACGTAACCAATATATATTTTTTAGAAAAAGTTCATTTTTTGCATAAAAATTCGCATTTTTCGGTATAGATGTATATACATCCTTTTTCTTATATTTTTTATGTATAAAAACAACATAACTACGCCATTCTATAAAGGAGTTAATTAACTCATCGCTTGTTCACGCTTCACAATTAAGGGGGGCTTTTTCATGAGTACTCTGCAACGTATCGCATTAGTCTTTACTGTAATTGGCGCTGTGAACTGGGGACTAATCGGGTTCTTCCAGTTTGACTTAGTGGCAGCCATTTTCGGTGGACAAAATTCAGCTCTTTCCCGTATTATTTACGGCATCGTCGGTATTTCTGGGCTAATCAATCTTGGTTTACTCTTTAAACCATCAGAAAATCTTGGCACTCACCCAGAAACGAACGAAATCCACTAGTCAGTATGTCTTTATTTCACCTCCGACATACGAATATGATTGCATGCAATCATATTTGCAAATATATATCATAAGACAAAGTAAAAGAGGAACGCTCATATGCGCTCCTCTTTTACTTTGTTAACTCGGACTCTTCAATCCATTCGGTTAGCTTTTCTCGCAGCGTATTAAATCCGTTCTCAGATGGATTCGGTATAAGGATCCGCCCTTGTTTTCTTCTCGCCGCTTTTAACGATAAACTCATTTTTCTGTGTTCTTCATCAATTGAAAGTACTTTTACTTCTACTGTATCGCCGACTTTTAAAAAGTCATGAATATCCTTTACATATCCATTTGTAATTTCAGATATATGCACAAGCCCTTGTGTTTCTGCATCTAACGCTACAAATGCTCCGTAATCTTGAATCCCAGTCACTTTCCCTGTTACAACCACTCCAGTTGTATATTGTTCTGACATATGAAACACTCCCATACGTTACCATTTTCTCTACAATTGTAGATAGTAAAGCAGATGATTTATTGTTAAATATCCGATTAGTTAGTACGTACCCTAAGTAAAGCTACTCAGGATATGCATACCTTATATTAGTAAATTATACCACTATGACAGAACTCATTCAAAATTAACGAAAAATTTCCTAGAGTACGTATAATTTTCTAATATTGGGATAGAATACTAACACATGGCTTTCTAGTATTCCCCCCCTTTTATGGACAAAACGTATTATGTTTTGTCCTTTTTTTATTTTCTATAAACCGTTCCATTCTCTTCATTGCTTCCATAAGTTGTTCAAGCGATGTTGCATACGAGCAACGAATAAATCCTTCACCACTTTCGCCAAATACACTTCCAGGTACAACAGCCACCTTTTCTTCTAATAATAACTGTTCTGCAAATTCTGCCGAAGATAGTCCAGTTGAAGAAATAGAAGGAAAGACATAAAATGCTCCGCCCGGCACATGACACGTTAAACCCATTTCATTAAACGATGTCGTCATAAAATTACGGCGTTTCTTATAACTATCTCTCATCCGAATTACTTCATCATTCCCCGCGCGTAACGCTTCGAGTGCTGCGAACTGAGACATTGTCGGTGCACACATCATGGAATATTGATGAATTTTAAGCATTAATTCCGAAAATTGAACAGGAGCTGCAATCATACCGAGGCGCCATCCTGTCATCGCAAACCCTTTTGAAAATCCCGAAATTAAAATTGTATGCTCGCGCATATTTTTAATACTCGCGAAACTTGTATATACTTCGTCGTATACAAGCTCTGCATAAATTTCATCAGATAATACGATTAAATTGTACTTCTCAACAATCACTGCTATTTCTTCAAGCTCGGATTTATTTAACATTGCACCTGTTGGGTTATTTGGTGAACAAAGCAAAATTGCCTTTGTTTTCGCTGTAATAGCTGCTTCAATTTGTTCTGGTTGTACTTTAAACTCGTTTTCTAAAGTCGTTGCCACAGGAACCGGAACTCCTCCAGCTAATGTCACAAGCGGTGCATAAGAAACGAAACTTGGTTCAATAATGAGTACTTCATCATCAGGATTTATAATGGCGCGCATCGCTACATCTAACGCCTGACTCGCTCCAACTGTAACAATGATTTCATCGTTCGGATCATAAAATACTGCAAATTGTTTTTTTAGATACTTTGCTATTTCTTGGCGCAGTTCCAATAATCCTGCATTTGCTGTATATGACGTATATCCTTGTTCTAAAGAACGGATGCATGCTTGCCTTACATTCCAAGGTGTAACAAAGTCAGGCTCTCCTACTCCAAGAGAAATAACACCTTTCATATTTGCTGCTAAATCGAAAAACTTTCGAATACCAGATGGTTGTAAAGATTCTGCCGTTCTAGATAGTTCAAATTGCTTCATGGTGTCACCACAATGCGCTTATCATCATCGTTTTTTTCGTAAATAATTCCCTCATGTTTATACTTTTTCAAAATGAAATGCGTTGTTGTAGAAACGACAGATTCAATTGTTGCTAATTTCTCAGAAACAAACATCGCTACTTCTCCCATTGTCTTTCCTTCTAATGTAATAGAAAGATCGTATGTCCCTGACATTAAATACACAGATTTCACTTCTGAATAACGATAAATTTGTTCAGCAACCGCATCGAACCCAACGCCGCGCTTTGGCGTAACTTTCACATCGATCATCGCCGTTAAACCTGTATGTTCTTTTACCTTCGTCCAATCGATATGTGTTACATAATCCACAATAATCTTTTCCGCTTCTAATTTTTCAACCATCTTCTTTACTTCTTCTACTTCTATATTTAACAGCTTCGCTAATGTATCTACAGATAATCGACTACTTTTTTCAAGACAAGCTAATAATTCTAATTCTTTTTCTGTCACCATATAAATCATCCTTCCTTTTCAGTTGTGTCTAAATTATACAAATACCCTTTCCAGTTTGAAAAGAAGATTTTTTTAGTGAATTATGTCAAAATAAAGTGAAACTTTAATTCATGGAAAGGTTCACCCCATGGATTATTAGCCCACACCAATCGGGCTTTTACGAGCAGTTGATCTCCCACCTCACTTCTTTGCCTCAACCGTCTTTTTAGGTGGGAGTCTTACTGCTCGTTAAAACGGGGTAAAGTGAAACTTTAATCAGCGGGAAAATGCGTGATAAAGCGAAAGGGGATGGAACCGTGAAACCAAAAGTTTATATTGCTGAACCAGTTCCAACATTTGTAGAAAACTATTTATCAGAACACTGTGATTATGAAAAATGGGAGAAAAATGAGAAGGTACCTCGTGATGTCCTATTGGAGAAAATACAAAATAAAGATGGCTTATTAAATTTCGGATCTGCTATTAATGAAGAATTATTAAATGTAGCTCCTAACTTAAAAGTAGTGAGCAACATTTCTGTCGGTTACGATAATTTTGATTTACAAGCGATGGAAAAGCGCAATGTCATTGGAACGAATACACCATATGTATTAGATGATACAGTAGCGGACCTTGTTTTCGCTCTTATGTTATCTGCTGGTCGCCGCGTCTGCGAACTCGACTCCTACGTGAAAAATGGTGAATGGAACGCCGAAATCGGAAAAGAGCACTTCGGGCTGGATGTACACCATAGTACAATCGGTATTATCGGAATGGGACGAATTGGAGAAGCCGTTGCAAAACGAGCGAAATTCGGATTTGATATGAATGTTCTGTATTATAACCGTCGCCGTAAAGAAGAAGCTGAACAAAAATTCGATGCTACATATTGTGATTTACAGACGTTACTCAAACAATCTGATTTTATTGTTCTTCTTACTCCATTAACAGATGAAACGTATCATCTTATCGGAGAAAAGGAATTTTCATTAATGAAAGAAACAGCAATCTTCATTAATGCCTCTCGCGGAAAAACAGTAGATGAAGAAGCGTTAATACATGCGTTAACAGAAAAGAAAATCTTTGCAGCAGGCATTGATACTTTTACACAAGAGCCGATTCAAAAAGATAATCCGCTCTTATCATTACAAAATGTTGTGACTTTACCACACATCGGATCTGCAACATTAAAAACTAGGCAGCAAATGGCTATGACAGCCGCTGAAAATTTAGTTGCAGTGTTACAAGGAAAAACACCGCCTAATATTGTTCGTGGATAATGATGAATAAGCAAAAGGCAAGATGACATCGTCATCTTGCCTTTTTTTGTTAACATATTTTTTTCTGCCTTGGAGATGATATGAACAAAAATCAATGGAGTGACAAAAAATGAATCACGAATATACTTGTCCTTATTTCACTTTTTCCACTCGCGGCACTACTATTCATTACGAATTGTATGAACATGACAACAAAACGGAACGTCCTACTTTCGTACTCGTTCACGGCTTTTTATCTTCCTCATTCAGTTACCGCCGCCTCATTCCTTTATTATCGAAAGCAGGAACAGTACTAGCTCTTGATTTGCCACCGTTCGGAAAAAGTGATAAGTCTCATCTCTTTAAGTATTCTTATCATAATTTAGCAACGGTTATTATTGATTTAATTGAACATTTATCTCTCTCAAATATTGTGTTAGTTGGGCATTCTATGGGTGGACAAATTTCTCTCTATGTAAACCGTATACGCCCTGAATTAATCTCAAAGACAATTTTACTATGCAGCTCTAGCTATTTAGCACGCGCAACCTTACCTTTACTGTACTCTTCTTATTTACCGTTCTTTCATTTATACGTAAAGAACTGGATTATACGGCGCGGGATTGTTCATAACTTAATGAATGTCGTTCATGATCACTCATTAATTGACGATGAAATGAAGGAAGGTTACTCCGCTCCTTTTTATGACAACCGTATATTCCCTGCTTTAACTCGTATGATAAGAGACCGTGAAGGTGATTTATCTTCAACTGAATTACAAAAAATCGAAACACCTACACTACTCATTTGGGGTGAAAAAGATCGTGTCGTCCCTGTACATGTAGGTCATCGGCTACACAAAGATTTACCAAATTCGAAATTTATTTCTTACGAAAACACAGGACATTTACTACCTGAAGAAAAGCCTGAACTTGTTTATGAAGAAATTATCGCTTTTTCTGCACAATAATATAAAGTGAAACTTTAATCAGTGGGGGGCTTCATCCTCCACTGATTATTAGTTGAACCAATCGGGCATTTACGGGCAGTGGATCTCCCCCTAACTTCTTTGCTCTACCCGAATTTTGAGGTGGGAGTTTTACTGCCCGTTAATGCGGGGCAAAAGGCTGTCGGAAATTCCGACAGCCTACAATGAACAACTTCCGCCTTCTTTTATTACAAGTAATTCCACAGCTAACTTCTCACATTTTTCAAGCGCAGGTACTTCCTCAAAAGACATAAAGTATATATGTTGAATCTTTTTTGCGATGTATTTTGGATCGTCGAACACACTTACGACGTTCACAACATCGCTCGCTTCTGTTTCATAAAACTCCGGTCCCATTTGAAACGGATCCCAATTCTTCACAACCTCTATCATCTTTTCATATGTACCCATTCGCTTCCCGCCTTTTCACTTTTTAATGCTTTTCTTTATCCTATCACATCAGCTATTCTATAAGAAGAGAGAGAACTTTCATAACTTAACGGTTTACAGAAGAAGGGGGCAAACTTATGCAACTATTTCATAAAACAGTCAATCGACGTGGAACTCATAGTACGAAATGGGATACGTATAAAAACGAAGAACTTCTCCATGCTTGGATTGCTGATATGGATTTTGAAGTACCACAACCAATTCAGACTGCTTTAAAGAAACGTATCGAGCATCCTATTTTCGGCTATACACTTCCTCCCGAAAATATTGGAGATATTATTTGTAACTGGACAAAAAAACAGTACAACTGGGATATTCAAAAAGATTGGATTGTCTTTAGCGCGGGAATCGTTCCAGCTCTTAGTGCGAGCATACAGGCCTTCACAAAGGAAAACGAATCCGTTCTCGTACAACCACCTATTTATCCCCCATTTTTCGAAATGGTCACAACAAACAACAGACGATTATGCGTGAGTCCTTTACAGAAACAAAATGATACATATACGATAGACTTCGATCATTTAGAAAAGCAATTTCAACAAGGCGTCAAACTCATGCTTCTTTGTAGTCCTCACAATCCAATCGGGCGTGTTTGGTCAAAAGAGGAACTTACACAACTTGGCACGTTATGTACAAAATATAATGTAATCGTTGTTGCGGATGAAATTCATGCCGATATTATTTACGGAGATCGTACTCATACACCGTTCGCTTCCTTATCTGAAGAATTAGCAGCGCGCACGATTACTTGTATGGCTCCGAGTAAAACATTTAATATCGCTGGATTACAGGCATCGATTATTATCATTCCAAACGAAAAACTCCGTCAAACCTTTATATCTATCCAATATAGACAAGGTTTCCATGGATTAAATACATTTGCCTATACAGCGATGCAAAGTGCCTATACAGAATGCAACGATTGGCTACATGAAATTCGATTATATATAGAAGATAATGCTCAATTTGCTTGTGAATATATTAAAACTCACATACCTGCTCTTTCCGTAACGAAGCCAGAAGGTAGCTTTTTATTATGGATTGATTGTTCTCGTCTAAAGCTTTCTCAAAACGAGCGTACCGCACTACTTGAGGAAAAAGGAAAAATCATCGTTGAACCTGGTGAGAAATACGGGTTAGGTGGCGAAGAACATATTCGAATTAACATCGGCTGTCCACGATCTGTTTTAGAAGAAATTTTAAACAGACTGCGTCATACGTTTTCATAATAAGAAAGGAGTCTGCCCCTAATCATTCTTGGGCAGACTCCTTTGTCATATTTTGTCGGTAAGTCGATATATTTCAATAATCGCTGATATATTTCAAGTTACGGTCGATATATTCCAATAATCGCCGATATAATTTGAGTTACAGTCGATATATTCCAATAATCGCTGATATCTTTTCAAATACGTTTCACAAAAAAAGCTACCATGCACGGTAGCTTTTACTTTTTCTTCATATCCGATGCTTTTTTTACAATGACACCACAAGCAATTCGATCACCTGATTTACCTGTTGGTTGTGTCATACCATCATCAGCGTTTTCTGTAATAATAATAGACGCTCCATCTTTTCTATGAATCGTTGTTTTTCCTTCTTCAAGCGTTATGTGCGGCGCATCGATTTCTGCCTTGATCTTTCCAGAACCGTCTGCAATTACGTTCGGTAAATCACCGTTTTCTGCACCCTTCGGATTAAGAAGTCCATGTTTTTTATTATCAGGATTAAAATGATTGCCAGATGATTCAAAACGTGGTGCTTTACACTCACCAATTTCGTGTACATGTATGCCGTGCGGGCCTGGTGTGAAACCTTCCCCTTTAATCGTAATTTTCACTCCGCTTGTTTGTTGCTTTACTTTCGCAGTCCCCACTTCATCGCCTGAAGCATTATGTAATTTCACGTCAATTTCTTTCGGCTTTCCTTGGTCACAACCTGCCATCAGAAATAATAAACAACAACTGAAAAAAAGCCGTTTTTTCATTCTATTCCCTCCAAAATATATTCTGCCCTTAGATTGTCCGAGCATAGAGGGAAACATACAAAAATGAGTTACTGTTTCTTTTCCGCTAAAAGTTTTTCTTCAACTTTCTGTAATCGCTCCGCTTCGCGTTTTGATACACGAATGAACATACGCCACGTAGCAACGGCACCAATGATAAATAGAACGCAAACAATCCCTGGAATAATATATTCTGTTTTATCTTCCGGAAAATATAAAGGCATCATACGGAACACTCCTTATTATTGGATTCAAAAAAACATCAGAATTTTCTGTTATATAACTTTAAATTATAGTTGAACCAGTTCATATTCTCAAGGGGGCGTTCCAAAAGCGAATGATTTCTTTGACTCCTTCGCACACTTTCCTTACTATAAACTTGAGGTGAAAAATATGAGAGAAACATTTGAAATTGGTGAAATCGTTACTGGTATTTATAAAACTGGCAAATACATCGGCGAAGTTACAAATAGCCGTCCTGGCAGTTACGTCGTAAAAGTGTTAGCTGTTTTAAAACATCCGGTGCAAGGTGACTTACATAACGTAAAACAAGCTGACGTACCATTTTTCCATGAAAGACGCGCTTTAGCTTTCCGTGAACAGACGAACATTCCGGAGCAAATGGTGAAGAAATATGAAGGAGAAATTCCAGAGTATACAGAGTCACTCAAATTAGCATTGGAAACTCAAATGAATTCATTTTCTGAAGATGATTTACCTTTTGCCGTTCGCAGTCTAGAAACATTAGAGCAGTTAAAAAAAGACTACAAACTTTAAAAAAACAAAACGACCAAATTACATACTGTGCAATTTGGTCGTTACTGTGTACTCACTTTCTTTAACACTTTTGAAAAATCAACGAGTTCTCCCAATGTTGGAGGTGCTGGTTTCACTAAATACTCTTTATCTTTTTCTACTAATTTAAAAATATTATACGTCGTCATCGCATCATCTAGCGCACAATGATGCTTACCCGTCCCTGCTTTTCCATATGCCTCAATTGCTTTCCACAATCCTGTTTGATTTCTCTCCCCAAAAAACTTCTTATACTCAAGTGATAAATCACGACACTGTCCTAAGAACGGAAAGTCTACTCTTGCCATTTCACAATTATGCTTCAACACTTTCATATCCATATTTCCCCACGTAACAATGGTTGGTTTACATCTCCTTTCATATTCTGCAAGTTTTTCAACGAGTTCTGGAAACGAAATTCCTTTATCTACGACTTCTTGTTTAATTCCTAAAAATTTCTTACATCGATCCGTTAAAGAAGGAAAAGTTTTCGGCCTAACATGAGCTGAATACGTGTCTTCTACCTTACAGCCAACAACCGAAACGAGTCCTACCTCAATGATTTCCGGGAAAAATCCTTTTGGTTTTTTTCTGTGCTGGGGCATCGTAAACTCAAAATCCAAAAATAAAAATTGTTGTTCATCCATACGATCCCTTCCTTATCATCTTTGTCATTCCTTTCTATTTGACACTCCTACACGAACAAGCTCGAATGCTAATTCCATTTTAAATATTCAGATTGGATGTATCTTATATATATGTCAAATGCCCACAAATATTTTTAAAAATAAGAAAAAATGACCGATGCAGAAAATATGACAAAATAAGCCCTTTCATTTACATCCCCCTTTTTTCTACTTTATAATGACGTTATGTGTGTTTCATCTAGTTAATTTTTTGACACACTAAGAAAAGTGAATGAAAGGAGATGAGAGTTTTGCACGAAACAACGCAAGAGCTCGCAAACTGGCAGTATTATTTTGCTATCGCAGTCTTTTTAATTACATATGCCATTATTATTTCAGAAAAAATTAATCGCGCTGTCATCGCACTTCTTGGTGCAGCACTCATGGTAATTATGGGGGTCGTTGATTTACACAACGCCTTTACGAAACATATTGAATGGGGGACGATTACGCTACTCATCGGTATGATGATTCTGGTGAACATTACGAGTAAATCGGGTGTCTTCCAATACGTTGCCATTAAAGCAGCAAAAGGGGCGCAAGGAAATCCAATTAAAATTTTAATTTCACTTTCCTTACTTACTGCGCTTGGTTCCGCATTTTTAGATAACGTTACAACTGTACTTCTTGTTGTTCCAGTTACTTTATCTATTACGCGCATACTGCAAGTAAATCCTGTTCCTTATTTACTTTCTGAAATTATTTTTTCAAACATTGGAGGAACAGCAACATTAATTGGTGATCCACCTAACATTATGATTGGTTCTGCAAATAAGCATTTAGATTTCAATGCGTTCTTATTCAACTTAGCACCTATCGTAATCATTATTATTGCTGTTACAGCGACAATACTTTACTTCATGTACCGTAAACAATTAATTGCTGATCCTGTACAAGTTAAAAAATTAATGAGTTTAGATGAAAAACAATACATTAAAGATCCAGTATTAATGAAAAAATCTTTAACCGTACTTGGACTTACAATCGTAGGTTTCATGACTCATTCGATCTTCCATGTTGATGCAGCTATCATCGCTTTAACTGGTGCTACTGTACTTATGCTAATCGGTGTGAAAGAACATGAAATTGAAGAAGTATTCGCAAGTGTAGAGTGGGTAACAATCTTCTTCTTCGCAGGACTATTCGTACTTGTTGGAGGACTTATTGATATCGGCCTTATCAAAATGTTAGCTCAAAAAGTAATTGGAATAACGGGCGGAGATATTTCTCAAGCATCTATCCTTATTTTATGGGTATCTGGTATCGCCTCGGCAACAATTGATAACATTCCATTCGTTGCAACAATGATCCCACTTATTAACGATATGGCAGTTGGGCTAGGTTTATCACCTTCTGACGCACAAATCGACGTATTATGGTGGGCATTAGCATTAGGTGCTTGTCTAGGTGGAAACGGAACATTAATCGGAGCTTCTGCTAACGTAATTGTTGCAGGTATCGCAAGTCGTGAGGGCCATAAATTTAGCTACATGGAATTCCTTAAAGTCGGCTTCCCAATTATGATCGTTTCATTAATCATTTCTCATATTTATATTTATTTACGCTACCTTATGTAGTAGAAAAAGGGTTGTCACATGTGACAGCCCTTTTTCTTGTTCAATACAATTATATGAATGATTTTTCAAATATCCCTACTCGTTATACCTTACCGGCTCATTCCGAATAATGAACAAGTGAATCGGTAAGAAAACCGAAAATGTGATTGTATGAATAATCGTAAACAATATAGAATTCGTTCCGTATCTATCTAAAATTGCGTAGATAAGATAAATAGACAGCACAATCGATACAGCTGTTGCTAATAAATATAGAATTGGTACGAAGTTAAAAATGAAACATGCGACATATATGCCGAATACTTTCCATCCTGCTTCTTCTTTTAAGAAATCCGGTAATTTGTCTTTTGCTAAATCACCCCATATCTTACTATTTAAAAAAGGAATAAACGCAAGAGCACCATCCGTTGCACCATCATTTTTCGCCATCGTATACAGTGCAAAAGCCGTTAATAAATACGCAATAATTGCCCAAATCAATACAACAAGAATAAACGCAAAACTAAGAGCAAAGAAACCTGCTAGTACGCCTTGATCTTCCATCTTATCCTCTCCTCTCTACTCTCAACATATTTCATTCCATTGCAAGTTATGTTTTAAAATTTATCCAAACTCTCTGTATAATAATAGGAGCGAGATAATAAGAGAGGAGAACGTACTTATGCATCCATTTGTACAAGCATTACAAGAGCATTTCACAGCCCATAAAAATCCTGAAAAAGCAGAACCGATGGCACGTTATATGAAAAACCACTTCCCATTTCTCGGTATTCAAACACCTGAAAGAAGACAGTTATTAAAAGACGTTATCCAAATACACACTCTTCCAGATCAAAAAGATTTTCAAATTATCGTACGTGAACTTTGGGATTTACCAGAACGTGAATTTCAAGCGGCTGCACTCGATATTATGCAAAAATATAAAAAGTATATAAATGAAACGCATATCCCGTTTTTAGAAGAACTCATTGTAACAAAATCTTGGTGGGATTCTGTCGATAGCATCATCCCTACATTTTTAGGGGATATCTTTTTAAAACACCCAGAATTGATTTCTGCATACATCCCAAAATGGATCGCATCAGGTAACATATGGTTACAACGCGCCGCTATTTTATTCCAGCTAAAATATAAACAAAAGATGGATGAAGAACTTCTTTTCTGGATTATTGGACAACTACATTCTTCAAAAGAATTTTTTATTCAAAAAGCGATTGGCTGGGTTCTTCGTGAATATGCAAAAACGAAACCTGATGTCGTTTGGGAATACGTGCAAAATAACGAGCTTGCTCCCCTTAGTAAACGTGAAGCAATTAAGCACATTAAACAAAATTACGGAATAAATAACGAAAAAATAGGCGAGACTCTATCATAGATAGACGCGTTCCTCTATTGAGATTTAAAAAAGAACGTGTTAGAATATGTTCATTATTATTAATATAAGTAGCGATGACGGACTTATAAGTACTTGCACAAAAGCGATTCAGGGATAGTGAAAGCCTGAAGCCGCAAGGAAACGGCAGTCCCGAGCAATACGTGATAAAGTGGATGCACCTGTTGTGTATCAACTAGGGTGGAACCGCGGGCAAACGCTCGTCCCTAGGCAATTAAGCCTTGGGATGAGCGTTTTTTTATGTTTTCAAAGCATATACCGCTCGTTTCACTAGTATCTGAGCACGTCATCGCCAATACGTTAACTTTCAAAAGGAGGATTTTATTATGTATTCAATGGAACAAGTTGTAAACTTAGCGAAACATCGCGGTTTTGTTTTCCCTGGTTCTGAAATTTACGGTGGTCTTGCAAACACTTGGGATTACGGTCCACTTGGAATCGAATTAAAAAATAACGTTAAAAAAGCTTGGTGGAAAAAATTCATTCAAGAATCTCCATACAACGTTGGTTTAGACGCAGCTATTTTAATGAACCCAAAAACTTGGATCGCTTCTGGTCACGTTGGTAACTTCAACGATCCAATGATCGACTGTAAAAAATGTAAAGCGCGTCACCGTGCTGATAAATTAATTGAAGATGCATTAGATGCAAAAGGCATCGAAATGGTTGTTGATGGTCTTACTTTCGACCAAATGGCTGACCTAATGAAAGAACATGAAGTAAAATGTCCTGATTGTGGTAGTGAAGAGTTCACTGAAATCCGTCAGTTCAACTTAATGTTCAAAACATTCCAAGGTGTTACAGAGTCTAGCACGAACGAAATCTTCCTTCGTCCTGAAACAGCACAAGGTATTTTCGTAAACTTTAAAAACGTACAACGCTCTATGCGTAAAAAGCTTCCATTTGGTATTGGCCAAATCGGTAAGAGTTTCCGTAACGAAATCACGCCTGGTAACTTCACATTCCGTACACGTGAATTCGAACAAATGGAACTTGAATTCTTCTGTAAGCCTGGTGAAGATTTAGAATGGTTCGCATTCTGGCGTGAAACTTGTAAGAACTGGTTACTTTCACTTGGTATGACTGAAGAAAGCATGCGTCTTCGTGACCACGGTGAAGAGGAATTATCTCACTACAGTAACGCAACAACTGATATTGAATTTAGATTCCCATTCGGTTGGGGCGAACTATGGGGCGTAGCATCTCGTACAGACTTCGATTTAAAACGTCACATGGAACACTCTAATGAAGACTTTAACTATATCGATCCACAAACGAATGAGCGTTACGTACCGTACTGCATCGAGCCATCTTTAGGTGCTGACCGTGTAACATTAGCATTCTTATGTGATGCATATGAAGAAGAGCAATTAGAAAACGATTCTCGTACAGTTCTTCGTTTCCACCCTGCTTTAGCACCATACAAAGCAGCTATCTTACCATTATCTAAAAAGCTATCTGAAGGTGCTACTGAAGTATTCGCAGAACTAGCTAAAGACTTCATGGTAGACTTCGACGAAACTGGTTCTATCGGTAAACGTTACCGTCGTCAAGACGAAATCGGTACACCATTCTGTATCACTTACGACTTCGACTCAGTTGAAGACAAAGCTGTTACAGTACGTGACCGTGACACAATGGAACAAGTTCGTATGCCAATTAGCGAGCTAAAAGGCTTCTTAGAGAAGAAAATCCAGTTCTAATTATAAAAAAGAGGCGCTCTATTGAGCCGCCTCTTTTTACTTTTCACGTTTTTCTTTAATTGCTACTGTACACCTTGATATACATAGTAAATCATCATTCTCATCAATAATACGTACATCCCAAACCATCGTTGAATGTCCTCTATGTATCGGTGTTCCGATTGCTGTTACAATTCCATCTTTCTTTGAGCGAATGTGATTTGCATTAATTTCTAGACCGAAACAAATACATTTCTCTTGATCAATTAAATTGTATGAACCAACGCTAGCTACTGTTTCTGCTAATGCAAGAGATGCACCACCGTGTAAAAAACCAAATGGCTGATGCGTACGCTCATCAACAGGCATCGTAGCAACCACCTTATCTTCTGTCATCTCTAACAACTCAATTCCAAGTGAATCCATTAAAGTTTTTCCCATATCGTTTCCTCCTTCTCTTACTTTAATTGAATGTATAATTTTACCTATTTATTTTCAAACTACTTATAACACTTATATAAGGAGGTTTCACCTAAATGAAACAGAAATTTTGTATATTACTGCTTATGTTCTCCTTGCTGACTATTGTACCAAATTGTGCACTAGCAGCCAAAGCATCCAACCTGACAATCGATGTTCAGACTGTAACACAAAAAGGTAAGAAACCTTATATAGAATATCAAATTAACAGACCTTCTTTTCACAATTTTTCCGATTCTAAATTTCAAAATAAGCTCAATTTCTATTACAAAAAATCTACTGACAAATTTAAAACCAAATTAGAAAAAGACGCAAAAAAATATTATAAAGAAACGGAAGGATCTAGCACACCTTTTCATCCGTACGTGGCGAATGTTGATTATAAAGTTTCCTTAAATAAACTACCCTTACTCAGCCTATATTTGAATTACTATCAATATACAGGCGGAGCACACGGTCTTTATACGTGGAAGGCAAACACATTTGATTTAAATGAAAAAAAGTTACTACGCTTAGATGATTTATTTCAACAAGAAGATAAATATAAAGAAGTAATCCGCGCTGAGATCGTAAGACAAATTAAACAAAATGAAGGCATTTATTTTCCCGATGCAACTGAAAAGGTCATGAGCACGAAAAAGTTCCACTTCTTTTTAGAACCGGACAATCTCGTCATTTATTTCCCTTTATATGAGATTGCTCCTTATTCAAGCGGAATTCCTCAATTTCGTATTCCGTATACGTTGCTAAGAGATTATTTGAAGCCTTCTTATCAAAATATTTTGATTGACAACAAGTAAATATTTTCGCTACGATAATGTTAACCCGAAAACAACAGGAGGTTAACATTATGAGAAGATTTCATGTTTTAGATTTAGCATTAGCTGCCATGTTCGTCGCTCTTATGGCCATTGGTGCAAATATTGTATCTTGGGCACCATTCCTGCAAGTGGCGGGCATCCCATTATCTATGCAACCATTTTTCGCAATTTTAGCAGGGCTTCTTCTTGGAAGTAGACTTGGCGCATTATCAATGACTGTGTATATGCTCGTTGGCTTAGCTGGTGCACCAATCTTCGCTAACTTCAAAGCTGGATTTGGAGCACTTTTAGATCCTACTGGTGGTTTTATTATTGCATTTATTATCGTTGCTTACGTATCCGGAAAACCAGTAGAACAAAAAGAAAGACCAACATTCAGTACATTTGCAATTGCCTCTTTCACAGGAATCATTTTAACTTATATTATCGGTACTACTTATATGTACGGGGCAGTCAATTTCTTTATGGGTGGTAATATGAGTTATAAAGCTGCTTGGATGATTATGATGTGGTTTGCAGTAAAAGATATTGCATTTACAATTATCGGTGCTATTATCGCACCTCGCATATACTATGCTGTACGCCGTTCTGCTTATCGAAACAGTCACTTCGTTTCATAAGTTGTTTTTTTGATATTTGCATGAGATACCGTTTCCCTTGATTATTATTCCCCTTCCCTAATCGGGTTTTTATTACGTATTAAAGAGGCTATCCTTCTATTGGAAGATAGCCTCTTTTTTCATATGGTTAGCACTTTCTATTCTTCATATATATTTGATTTTTAGATACAAATAAATTATGCTTGAAAAAGAATTAAACTAAAGTAAGGATTTGATTATAGATGGGGAGAGAATCCTCTCAAGAACATACAAAAAGATTTCTCATAGTAACACTATTTTTTACGCTTGGGACAGCTTTAGGAAAGCTACTTGGCTTTGCAAAAGAAATCACACTTGGAGCTTATTTCGGTACAAACCATGCCGTTGATGCATACGTTGTAGCTTTAAATATACCAACTATTGTTTTTACTGGTATCACAGGGGCCTTCGCCTTTTCTTTCATTCCTATCTTTATGGAGTTAAAGGGAAAAGATTCCCTTAAAGCATATCGATTTATGAATAACTTTTTAAACATTGTTCTACTTATTTTTTTCATTCCGCTTTTGCTCATTGAACTACAGCCGAACTTATTTATTTCAATATTTGCAAATGGGCTCCCAGAGCAAACAGCTTTATTATCAGCTTACCTATTACAAATCATTTTCCCAACTGTATTCTGTACATTCATGATTGATATTTTTAATGCTTATTTGAACAGTTTACATAAATTTCGCATTACAAGCATGCAATGGGTTGTATTAAATGGAATTACCCTTATTATATTTGTTTCCCTTGTTAATTGGATTGGAATTTACGCACTCGCATTAGGCGTTATTATCGGAAACATTGTACAAAATACACTTGTTTATTTTGCTTCTAAGCGCGAGGGGTATCGCTATCGATTTGTAATCGATTGGAAAGACCCTTCTTTAAAAACGATGATTAAGTTGAGTATTCCTGCTTTCATTACAAGTATGTCTATTCAAATTAATCTACTTGTGGATCGTACACTAGTATCTGGATTAGAAGAAGGATCTATTGCAGCCCTTAATTATTCCCAAAAATTATACTTCATTCCTCTTGGATTAATCGCTGCTCCAGTCTTAACAGTTATGTACCCTAAATTTGTCGGTTATGTAACTGACTCAAAATGGAAAGATTTCGTAAATTTAATGGAAACGAATATAAAAGTATTATTATATTTATTTATTCCCGTTTTTATTTATTTTACCTTTTTTACAGAACAAATTGTCAAAGTTGTTTATAACTATGGTGAATTCGGGAAAGATTCTATTATGATGACAGCAACTGCATTGCAATTTTATGCGCTAGCCGCTCTCATGCAACCTTTAAAAGATTTACTTGATCGTTTACTATTTTCTTTAAAATTGAATCGATATATTATGTACGCATCAATTTTTTCCATGATTATAAATGTTATATTATGTATTATACTCGTTAACAAAATGGGCTTAGCTGGTGCAGCTCTATCTACGTCAATAGCATCGGCTAGTACAGTAATCATACTATTGTGGATGTTCCAAAAATTCATGAAAGAGAAAGAAGCAGTAAACTTGTACTACGGTGGCTTTTTATTCAAATGCATTGTGGCATCCTTTATTAGCTTGTTTACTTCCAAGCTGATGCTTCATTTTACACATGATACAAAGTTGCTTATTTTATTAGCAATAGCGATTGGCGCCATCGTTTACTTATTAGTCACTTACATGTTAAAGATTAAAGAACTACAACAATTGCTATCGCTATTTTTAGGTAAAAGGAATGATATAAATGAATAAAATTATGTACCTTTTGAATTATGTTGGGGATGGTGGATCAGAAAAATACGTCCTAGATTTAATTCAATCTATGGATCCAGAATGTTGTATTCTTGTATATTCTACTCCTGGTCCTTTCTTACATAAGTTTGAAGCATTAAATATACCCATATATCAAATAGAAATGAAACACCCTTTTGATATAAAAACTGCATGGAAACTAAAAGAAATAATTGCAAAAGAGCAAGTAGATATTGTTCACGCACAATTTTTACGTGAAAATTATATTGCAATTTTAGCAAAGTTATTAGGGGCATCCATCCGTGTCATTTGGACATACCATGTGGATGTCCCCATGTCACTTCCTTTAAAATGGTGCAATAATATATTCACTCGTTATAATGACACCATCATTTGTATTTCACAGTTTATGAAACAGCAACTCCTTCAAAAAGGAGTTCGAAAAGATAAATTAAAAATAATTTATAATGGCTTAGAGGATCCTTATTTAAACAATTTACCCTCTGTTCATAAACCGATGAAAATCGCTGTAATTGGAAGGTTAAGCGAAGAAAAAGGACAACCATTTTTAATACACAGCTTACAAAAACTAAAAACAAAATTCCCTTCTTTACAATGGCACTGTAACATTATTGGAGATGGTCCATTAAAAACTCAATTAGAAGACTTAGTGACTGCTTTACAATTAAATGATTCCGTTTCTTTATTAGGTTTTCGAGATGACATTATTAAAGAATATAGTGCACACGATATCATCGTAATTCCTTCTAAAAATGAGGGGCTATCCTACGTAGCAATTGAAGCGATTGCTATGAAAAAGCCTGTGATTGCGACAAATATTGGCGGATTACCAGAAGTTATTGTTCCAAATCAATCTGGTATTTCTATACCATATGGAGATGTCGAACAATTGGCAACTGCACTGGCAACATTATTACAAGATGACAAACTCTACTATTCTTTAGCAGAATGCGGACGCGAATATTATTTACAACATTTCACCTTCTCTAAAATGATAGAAGAGGTGAAACATATTTACCGCATACCATCATCATGTTAAAGGGGCTTAATATATTATGATTCAGCTAAATCGATTTCACTATATTACTTTAAGTATTTTCCTTATTATAGTAGGATTAATATTTTCAGCAACTTATACCGGGCTATTCATTTCGGCATTATTAGCAATAACTGCCTTTCGAGATGAAAAGCTCGGTATTGCTTATTTACTATTATTTATTCCAATGCGCCCCTTTTTAACTGCCTACAATGCAGGGTTTAAATTTATTGGGATTTTCATTATTCTCGCTTTATTATGCAAAATCATTTTGCAATATCGAAAT
This sequence comes from Bacillus sp. M5A3_1b, assembly GCF_053345335.1. Classification (NCBI taxonomy): domain Bacteria; kingdom Bacillati; phylum Bacillota; class Bacilli; order Caryophanales; family Bacillaceae; genus Bacillus; species Bacillus sp. M5A3_1b. The sequence goes on from NZ_JBKEZY010000003.1 coordinate 23,074, forward strand.
ACTGCTTCAAAACTTTTTACATTTCATTATTTTGAAATCGCATATTTCCTATTTTGTTTATTCGGAGCGATTGTAGGATTAATTAACAATGTATCTTTAGCAGCAATAATTATGCAGTTACATACCCTTTTACTATACTATTTTGTATTCTATATCGTCTCTCGATTGTCATTCACCCGAGATGATTTCATATTGTTTGCAAAAGTAACTTTCGTGGCTGCAATTATCATTTCGATTCAAGGCTTAATTGAAAAAATTTCTCTCCGTAGTATGCTACTACCGGAGGTATGGAAAAATCTCGATCTAGCTCCTACTAATAAAATTCGTATATATGGTATGGCTGGTGGCCCAAATGAACTTGCACTTTATTTAATAATTGCATTTATTATTTCTTTATATTTGTTAAAAAATGCTTCCATAAGAATGAAGTACATACTCTATGTAGGGCTAACAATTATCGCGACAACTTTATGGTTAACCTATTCACGCGGAGCATTTTTAGCGTTAATAACCTTTGGAGTGCTTTATATCATTATCCATCGTAATATACCGTATTGGAAAGCATTAATCCCTATAATACTCATCTCATTTATATGCGCTACTGGAATCTCTCTTATGACAAACTATTTAGAAGGAGATGCTCTAGGTGCAAAACGCTTTTCAGAAGCACTATCAGAAGACACATTAGAATTAAGTAAGCAAGACGGTCGAATATATTATGTACAGAAAGCATTAGAAATCTTCCGTGACAAACCAATTACCGGATATGGTTTCGGTACATTCGGTGATGCAGCTACTCAAACACACTCGTCACCAATTTATAAATCGTATAATATTACATGGAATTTTTATTCTGACAACCAATACATCCAAATTCTAGCGGAAACAGGACTTATCGGAGTCATTTTATGTTCGATATTTGCATATGGAATTTTAAGTGCTTTCTGGAAACTAAGAAGAAATTCAATATTTAGTCCCATTCTCTTATGTTTATTTGTTGGTGCTATTATAGGAAGTGCCTTTTATAACATATTAGAGAATGCCGTCTTCATGATGTATTTCTTCCTCATTACGGGATGTATATATAATAAAAAAGGACTACTGAAATAATCAGTAGTCCTTTTTTATTATATTTTCTTCTGTTTCCTTGATACAATAAAAGCGCCTAATAGTGTGATAACAAAAGTAATAAACGAAACAATTGCTCCCATTACAAATCCTGGGGAAGTATACTTTAATTCAATTGTATGCGTTCCTTTTTCTAAATCTAATCCAAGGAATGCATCATTTAATTTAAGTAACTTAGCTTCTTTACCATCAACTGTTGCCTTCCAGCCTTTATCATATGGAATAGATAGGAATAAATAGTTATCTTCCTTCACATCAATTTTTCCTGATACCGTGCGACTTGTGTAATTCTTTACATCAAATGACTGTTGTTTCAGTACATTTATTCGCTTATCAAATGCTTCTACATCAAGTCCATAGAATAATTGTTGTTCCATCTCAATGGAATGACTACTTCCTTTGACTTCAACTTCAACCTTGACTTTTTCATTATCAAAATATCCTAAATCTAAAATACCATTGTTCCAATAGTAACGAGGATATTCAGTGAATTTTTTACCAAGTGATTTTCCATTTACATATACTTTTGTAATATCAGTTGGTTCCACACGTAATTTTGTATACAATTGTTGCTTACCTTTTACATCAACTGTATATTTAATACTTGCTTTTTGTCCACCCTGCTGTTTAACCAATTCGATTGGCTTTTGATTTGTTTGAGCTATTTTTTCGGTTTCAGCCTGTAGCTCTTTTTTCGTTTTCTCGCTCGTTTCCACAACTGCTAAATTATTATATTCTACAGAAAGTGGGTTTAACGGTTGATAGTAACTAACTTGTTGCCCATCTAATTTACCAATCAATTCGTTTTGCTTCTCAAAGGAATTTGTATAGTTGATTCTTTGTACTTTCAACTTGTCTTTTCCTTTAACATCAAATTCATCTTTATTTACCATGTATCCGAACGAAAGCGCATTTTTATTCTCATATACATAATTGCTTCCAACATGATCGATTTCAGACCATCCGTATTTATTTAAAGGTTGATCAGAAATCATATATTTTACACCAAACAAGGCATCAGTAGAGAGAATCCCTTTACCATTTTGTAAAATTAATGCCTCTAGATATCCATAACCTAAATCTTGCATGTATAAATTCAAGTGACCATTTGCCACAGAATTGAAGTGTGTTACGCCCTTATATCCAAAGCGTAGCGCATCATTCCATGTAACACCTCTTGTCGTTTCCATTCGATAAAGTCCCTTGTCCTGCTCGGCTACTTTCTGAATGGTCTCTTCATATTTTGGATACGGCGAAGCATATTCTTGACGATTAATATATCCGTATTCATAGCCCATTAACTTAACCATGTATACTGTATTAGTTGCTACATCTAGCCCTACTATAGCTAATAAAGCCAAAGAGATAATTGCTTTATTTTTTCGCAAGCGAACTTTTCCAAATAACAATAATGCATACATAATGATTAAAAAGGCATTAATTACAATCTTATTTGACTGCATATAACTTGGAGCTACTTTTCCTAATAATAGCAGCATAAATATATTAAACAATACAACCTTTTTTAAAGCTGGTATTAATTCCTCTTCGAATACCATAAACGTTCGAACTGCTACATAAATGAGTACAAAGGAGAATGTAAATGAATAACGATACGGGAAATTCGTTGGTGGCTCAAAACCATGCCAAGCAATATTTAAAAACGGAATTTCAAAAGAAAGGATTAGGAATAACAGTACGCTTCCATATACAATCTTTTCTTTCAATGAAATTCTCTTTGTAATAAAGAATAATGGAATGAGTAATACAGTTAAAACACCTGCATAAACGTTCGGCATTCCATTTACTGTCGTATCAATTACGCCATTAAAGAATCGTGCATAAAAATCAAAAGGATCAAAATTAAATGCTGTAGAGAATGGAATCTTAGTACGTTCAACAAAGTTGCTCTTTAAATCCATGTATGTTGGTAGCGTAATAAATGCAGACATTCCACCTGCCAATCCTGTTCCAAGACAGAACCATACGAACCTTTGCATTAATAATTTTATATTTCGAATATCGTAAAGCACACAATAACGTGCTACAAAATAGATAAATGTAAAAATCCCTACCATAAAGGAAATATAAAAATTCGTAATAAATGTAAGTGCTAAACTAAATGTGAATAACACCCATTTTTTTTCTGTAACTAGCTTTTCAACACCTAACATAATAAGTGGTAGTAAATAAATAGCATCTAACCACATTACACAGAAAGAATATACTGTTACAAATGACATTAAAGCATAAAAAGTTGAGAATAGCGCAATAGCAATTTCACGACGCTTCATCATATGACTTAAATAATACGTCATTGTAAAACCAGCTAATCCTGTTTTTAATAACGTCATTAACATAATCGCTTCTGGAATATGCGAACGATCAAACAGGAGAATAAGTAGTGAAAAAGGACTAGCTAAATAATAAGCAAATACTCCAATGAAGTTTAACCCCATTCCACCTTCCCAGCTATAAAATATACTTTTTCCATTTTTAAACACATCATATAAATACGTGTAAAACTGCACATATTGTGTGTGTAAGTCCGTTACAAGGATTGATTTTTCTCCAAACGGTGCAATACCCAGTAAAATAAAAATGACACCATAAATAGAAAAAGGAAGTAAAAAAGCAAAAGTATATAAAAACTTCTTTTTCTTAAACAAATCTAACAGCACTTGCATTATACTCCTCCATATCATTCTTCATTAATCATTTATTACCAAATTTTATGTATAAAAAACAATAGCCGGCATAGAGCCAAGCCATTGTTTTTTATATATTTTGACCGTTTTCTATATCGGTCTTCTTTTTAAAAATAATATATTTACTCGCAAAATAATTTACAACCACAACAATAACGTTTGCAATAATTTTCGCTACTAAATCATTCATACCTAGCCATTCAATTAAAACAATCATGGATGCGATATCAATGAAATACGATACAATACGGAATCCCATAAAGTAGACAAACTCTTTTACTACATGAGCAAAACTTGTTTGTTGACTGTTAAATACATACTTCTTATTTGTAATATACGCAAACAGTACCGATACAATCCAAGCAATTGTTGTTGCTATTTTGTAATCCATTCCAATTAACGTTGCACAAATAAAATACGTCACAATGTTGATTAACGTCGTTAAACCACCGAAAAGTAAATAGTTAAAGATTTCTTTCGCTTTATTATTCACACTTCTAATCCCCTAGTGATTTGATTTTACTTTACGATCTTCTACGCTGTATAATTTCGCCGTTTTTTGATCGCCATCGATATTCGTTACTTTATCATCATTATATTCATCTACAAAATATAGCGGACGTTGTTTTGTTTCATTGAAGATACGTCCTAAATATTCCCCAATAATACCGATAGAAATTAACTGTACACCACCGATGAATAGAATAGCTGTCATCATAGATGGATATCCACTTACTGATTCACCATACATTAGCGTCTTAATAATAATCCAAATCATATAGATAAAAGCTAAGAATGAAACAGTAAATCCCATGAACGATGCAAGGCGCAATGGCGCTGTTGTAAAGGATGTAATTCCTTCAATAGCAAGATCCATTAGTTTGAAATAGTTCCACTTTGTTTCACCTGCAGCACGAGGATCACGATCGAATAAAATTTCTTTCTTATTATAACCAATCCAGCTAAACATCCCTTTTGTATAACGCTGCGTTTCACGAATTTTCTTTAATGCCTCAACACAACGACGGTCTAGTAAACGAAAATCACCTGTATTTTCTTGGATCGGAATTCTTGTTGTTTTCTTTAGCAAGCTATAAAATTTACCAGCTGTCCATTTCTTCGCCCATGATTCACCTGAACGAGAACGACGTTTTGCATAAATATCATCATACCCTTGCTCCCAGTACTTGATCATTTCAGGGATTAATTCTGGTGGATCTTGTAAATCAGCATCAATGATAATTACTGCATCTCCAATTGCATGATCAAGACCCGCAATCATTGCTGTTTCTTTTCCAAAATTTCGTGATAAGTCTACATACGAAATACGCTTATCATTCATTCTAAATTCCTTAATAATATCTAACGTGCGGTCTTTACTTCCGTCGTTAACAAACAAAATTTCAAAGTTATAATTTGGAATGCCTTGAAATACCCCTGTTAAACGACTATATAATTGATCTAATACCTCTTCTTCATTATACGCCGGTACCAATATAGTAATAGTCTTCAAAAAAGGTGCTCCTTTCTTTTTCAAGCCTGCTCATAAAGAACATCTTATAAGCACAGATTAGACATAGTAAACTGGATGTTTATCTTAGAATACCTCTTTCTCCAATTCACTATGTCTAACCTCACATATTTATAAATAAGTTAATTTTTCACAGTATTTTTTTGTCCGTTCACAATTTCTTCCATAATCGCTAATAAATCATCTTTTAACTCTTCATGTTGTAACGCCATTTCGATTGTTGTTTGAATAAAGCCTAGCTTCTCTCCAACATCATAACGCTTTCCTTCAAAATCGTATGCGAACACACGTTGAATTTCGTTTAGCTTTTGGATTGCATCTGTTAATTGAATTTCACCGCCAGCACCAATATCCTGCTCTTCTAAGAAGCGGAATATTTCTGGTGTTAACACATAGCGTCCCATAATTGCTAAGTTTGAAGGTGCCTCACCTGGAGCCGGTTTTTCAACAAATTGCTTCACTTGATAACGGCGACCCTCTTTTTCTAATGGGTCAATAATACCATAGCGATGCGTTTCATTTTCTGGAACAGTTTGCACACCGATCACAGATGAAAGTGTATGCTCATACTCATCGATAAGCTGTTTTAAACAAGGTTTTTCAGCTTGTACAATGTCATCACCAAGAAGAACAGCAAATGGCTCATCGCCGATGAACTTACGAGCACACCATACTGCATGTCCTAAACCTTGTGGTTCTTTTTGACGAATATAGTGAATATCTACCATTTTCGAAGATGCTTGTACTTTTTCAAGTAACTCATATTTTTTCTTCTCTAATAAGTTTTGTTCTAATTCAAATGCATTGTCGAAATGATCTTCAATCGCACGTTTTCCTTTTCCTGTAACGATAATGATATCTTCAATACCAGCCGCTACAGCTTCTTCAACGATATATTGGATTGTTGGTTTATCAACAATTGGTAACATTTCTTTAGGCTGTGCCTTTGTAGCTGGTAAAAAACGTGTCCCAAGACCAGCTGCAGGAATAATAGCTTTTCTTACTTTTTTCATGCTTATAACCTCTTTCTCTCATCTTTGGTATATATTCGCATTTGTCCAAGCAGTAGTTATTTTTATTATTTTTCCCTTATCAAACCATATTTATGGGATACATTCTTATCCAAATGAGTATAACTTTTATACTATATATCTATCAATTTTCTTATTAAACTAAAGTTTTTTACATGTTAACTTCTTCACTAACTGCAAAAGACACTTCGTACAAATTCTACATGATTGTCTCTTTATTCGTCAAGGTTACTTATTAATCTCTCATGTGCTTCTCCTTATTCTCTACTCATGAGCCCTTTTATTTACTGTATCCTTCGTACAATCGGTCCTAAAAAGCGTAGCAAATCTGACAAATATGCACTTATTTCCTTTTGCAAAAAAGCTAAATAGATGCATGTTAATAAACATGTGAAAGGCCACGTAAATATACATCTTTAAAATTATATAATTTAATTTTTTCACCATAACAATTTCAAATTATACGTAAACTTTTACTAAAATCTATTTTTTATTTTGAATATAGTAACGATCTAATAATACATAAAACAGGAATAACATGGCTATGAAGTAACTCATTCCTTCTGGTGAATCCATCAAAATATTGATTGAAACCGCTGTAACAACTACATGCCATACACTTTTTGCATCTAGACTAATGTTATACATTACATTACCATCTACGAATTCTTCTATTAATGAATTGTTAAATATATGTGAAAGTACATATACGATTACAATGATCATTAATACAGGATAATGTACTTCAACAACAGGTGAGAATAACAGCATAAGCGCTGTAACGAGGACAAACTCCAACGAGCTGTCTTTTTTACATTTTCTAATAACTAGAAATGTAATTACTAATAGTATTATGACATACACAAGGTGAGTTATACTCATTGAATCGTGTGGGAAATATGTCTTTAATACTCCTTTAAATGAGCTATCCCAAGGTGCTCCACCATGCATTTCATTAATTTCATTTACAACAAACAAATCTTTTGTTACATATTCCCAAGCTACATTCCATCCAACTATAGCAATGGTAATCCCTGATGTAACAATCGTTGTAACTACAGCACTTAAAAACACCTTCCACTCTTTCTTATATAGGAAGTATACAAGAAAAATACCCGGTAGTAATTTAAAGCTAGTAGCAAAAACAATCGGAATCCCTGCCAACCACTTATGTTTAGATTGATAAAAATAATATGTTAAACATAATAAAAAGAAGATTAAACGATTGGATTGTCCCCAATAAAAATCAGCAAATACTGGATAAATAATAATAGCCGCAGAAAACAAGAGATACTTTACCCCTTTTGCTCTTCCTTTATACGCAGCTTGTATTACTAAACATACACCCAATATGAATAATATACTATTGAACATGGTCCATAAAAGGCGCGCTTTTTCATAAGGAAATGCTGCGAACCACGAAAGAAATACAGCGAACTGTGGTGGATACATATAGTATCCTAGTGCACCTTTTGTTTCACCATATAGTTGACGAAATGTCTCCATTTGATGGTCCAAATTATACATCATGCTTATAGCATTATCATTCCAAATTGTATGAAATGCATAGTAAAAGAAATGATAATCATCAAACATCCACCCTAACATTGCAGGCTCTTTATAAAGTGGCCATAGGACTTGATATCCTAGCGAGTACCCAATTGCCCCTAGCAAACATATTAAGGAGATAACCTTAAACATTTTCTCGCTTATTTTTATATTTACCATTTATTCTCCTCCAAAACATTATTATGAGACCCATAAAGGAGGTGACATAAGAAAAGCAGAAATCCAGTATATTTCTGCTTCGCTTATACAACCTATTTAATTATACAGTTACTTTCTGTTTTTCTTCTTTTTCTTTATGAGTTAATAATTCTTGCTGCATTTTTTCATTTTCATGCTGATAAATAGCTATAACTTGCGTCAATTCTTTAATTCGAATGGAAGATCTCGAAACTACAACAGTTAAGAAAAATAAAACACATGTCACAAAAAGAAATCCCAAAAAGAATAGCGCATTTATCGGTGTAGCAACTCCCAATAAATGTGAAACCACATCAATTGATTTTGGGAAAATCCCAATCATTAAAATACCGATTAACACTCCATACCATGTTAATACATATTTCAATTCCAATTTTTCTTTACGGACTAGGTTTGTAAAAATAATTAATCCTACTATAACTCCTAAAATAATTAATATTTGAAGGCGAATTGTCACGAAGCATTCTCCTTTCTTTTAGGTTTTAATCGATCAATTGTAATCGCAAGTGTTACTTTAATCATATAGTAAATGGCTTTGTAATTTACTATTGAAGATGTCCCACCCATTCTTTCTCGCATAAGTACTGGAACTTCTTTTACTTCATAATTGTTTCTAATTACAGCAACAATACTTTCCGGCTCTGGATAGTCTTTTGGATAGTACTCACAAAATTCATTAATAATTTTACGATTTACCATTCTAAATCCAGAAGTCGCATCCGTTATTCTTTTTCCAGATACAATTTTGATTAATTTTTCAAAGAAACGAATCCCAACTCTTCTAGTAAATGAAGACTGGAATCCTTCTTTATTAATAAAACGTGAGCCAATAACCATATCTGCTCTCGTATCTTCCATTTCTTTAAGAAGGGCTCCTAAATAGGCCGCATCATGTTGTCCATCACCATCAAATTGTACCGCAACATCATATCCATGGCGCTGAGCATACTTATAACCAGTCTGCATGCCTCCACCAATTCCTAAATTGATCGGTAAACTTACATAATTAAAATTATTATCTTTACATATTTGCTCTGTATCATCTTTTGAGCAATCATTGATAATAACATAATCAAAATCTGGAGCATTCTTCTCTATATCCTCTACAACGTGTATTAAGTTCGTTGATTCATTGTAAGCAGGAATAATAATCAGCTTCTTTTTTAACAATTGGAATCCCTCACTCCACTAATTTTAATAAAAATATCCTAGCATAAACACATTTGCATACAATAGCATACAACATGCTAATCTGGCTGAGCGTTGCGCTGTTAACTCTGAGTGTTGTTTCACATTCATTCTTTCATTAAAGATGAACAATACAATTGGAATGACAGGTAAGAAATATCTTCCTTGTAAACCACTAATGAAATCTGTACCAACTTCAGACCATGTTAAATATAAGCTTAACATAACTAGCCCAACTACACTTACAATTGTGAGTATAAAGACTGCATAATCGAACTTACGTAATTTAAATCCATCTTCGCTATAATCAAAAATGACTGTCATTACAAGTCCTACCATACTAATAAGCACAATACCACTCATTAAATGAGTTACCCATCCAACTTGATTTAGCATGTTCATCCACATGCTCATTCCACTTTCAAATGTTCCAAAGAAAGCTTTTATTACTTCAACTGGATGCTCTAGTATAAACTTCAATTGACCAACAGGATTAATTTTTTCATTTGGATTAATAGTTCCCACAAATTTCATTACGAATAGGTTCCAAGAACTCATTATTAAACCTGGTATTCCTGCCAGTAATAAAAATGACATAACACCTTGCATTTTTGTACGGAATAAATCCCTTCCAATAAACGCAAAAATCAAGAATGATAACGGCCAATACGTAAATTTACATAATACTATTAGGATTAATAAAACAATTGGAATAATAAAATCTTTAATTCCTAACGTATTCTTTTCAGAACGCATAAGCTTCTGCAACATTACAGCAATAAACAGGTAATTTAACCCCATCAGTATTGCATCTGCTGAAAACGACGCACCCAATGATACAAACAATGGAAATGCCGCTAAAAATGCTAACGTATTTTTCAACCTTGGAATAATTTTTATCGCAAGAGCACTCAAAGCAATATACACAGCTAAATTAAAAATCCTTCCTAACATTAGCGCACTAAAAGCTTTTAGCCCCAATATATTAGCAATAATTAAGCCAAGAGCTTGTGGAATATAAGGAATTGGTGTATAAACAGCTGTTGTGGGTTGCTCTACAAAATTCGTTTTATCTGCAAATGTATAGGTATCCCAAATATCACTCTTAGCCCTATCGTATCTTTCGCCATTTGCCAATAACCCATAAGTTGTTTCAAATTGATTCGGGCGTGGCATATCATCAATATTCTCTGGTAAGTTAACGCCCACTTTATCTCCCTGTTTTGTAGAGAGAAGATTCCCTAAGCTAATATCATACGCTTTTGCAAAATGGAAGTTTTCATCAGTTGCCTCAAAGAGTGGATTATTGAAACTGAACATAACCCCCATTATTCCGGTAACAACGACAAAATTTTTAACTGTGTTATTACCAATAAGGAATAAAGCTAATAAAGTAGCTAATGCAGTAACAACTGCTTTTCCAACCTTAAACCAATCAAGTTGATCATATGCTACCTTTGCAGCTATCGCTTGTCCACTTTCTTCTTTACCATTAACAGTCAGTTTTTCATCTGGAGACAATGATGCCCCTGTACGAATAGTAACTTTTTCGCCATTTTCAGCTTCTACTATTTTTACTTTCAAGACAGCATCTTTATTTATGTCTTTTTCAATAGGAATTATAATACTGCTCTTAAAATGAGGATCCTTAATATATTTTTCTCCGCCCCATGTTTTTAAATCGACTCTTTCTTTACTCACGATTTTCCCTTTAGCCGAGAGCTCATACTCTAACACAGCGTTTTTATGATAACTTTCACTTGTAAGAGGTAACAGCAAATGCTTTGGGTTTTCACCTGCAAAATGAATCTCTTGACGCACTTCTTCACCTTGCGCTAAATCAATCATCTTATATTTGCTATAAACAAGACTCTTATTTACAGTGTGTATAGGCCCCGTCAAAAACACATATAAAACTGCACAAAAAACTACAAAAAAAGATAAAAATATCTTTTTTCTTCCTATCATGCTACAAACACCTCGATTATATTATTTTCTAAATATCGGCACACAGTAGATGCACAAAAAATGACTTTTACTGAATGCAAAACACAATAATACCTATAATAATAATCAGATTTCCAAATATCTTCCTTTTAGTTATTTTTTCACCAAGAAAATACCAACTGAATATTAAAATAAAAATATAACTAAGCGATTCAATAACAGGCGCTTGTTTTAATGGAACACCTTTCAAGGCAATTACATTTAATCCAGCGTTAATTACAAATAAAGAATATCCTACAATTACGTAGCGATTTACATATTCTTTCCACTTTGTATCATAATTCGATAATGTTGCCTTCTTTAATAAAATTTGCGAATAGTTTGCTAAAACAACTCCAAAAATGTAAAGCAACACAAATTTATTCATCTTTTACCACCACGACAATCCCTATAATAATAATGACTGCACCAACCAAATTATTCCATTTTATTGTATCGCCGAAGAACACCACTGACCATAATAGTCCCCATAAAATAATGACTCCTCGATGGGAATACGCTTTAGATATTTCAAATGGTTTAATAACTTGCTGCCAAATAATTGCGTATCCAAATAAAAGAATTACAAGAATCATGTAGGCAATAAAAAAAGAAATTGATCCAACTGAAAAGTTTGCCGCCCATTTCATATACACCATTATGATAGAGTATAAAAAAAAGGCAACATGTAAAAATATATAATGCTTCATTGATGCTTTCATACACTCAACTCTCTTTTTTTAAAATTGATAGTTATATCATTACTTTTTTACAAATTGCCATTTTTAGTTTATATACACACGAAACAAATTTTAACATAATTAATCCAAAATTTCATTCTGAACTTAATTAAATGCATTTACCGATTGTGCCCAATTTGTGACAATAAAACCAACTACTGATAAAAATTCGAACAAGAAAATTCACTCCAAGTTTCAAAAAAAAAAAAAAGCATGAGCATCTAACGCTCATGCTTTTTTAATATATTATTGAACTCGGTTCATAATATCATTCTTTATACTTTCAAGTTTTTCTTCACTATGTTGTAGCGTACTTCCCTGCACCCCAAAATAAAATTTGATTTTAGGTTCTGTCCCAGACGGACGTAAACAGAACCAAGAACCATCCTCAAGGTAATACTTTAACACATTTGATTTTGGTAAATGTATTTCCTCTGTTCCATCCCCTATAATTTTTGTTCTCAAGCTTGCTTTATAATCTTCAGCAATTGTAACTTTTAAACCAGCTACTTCTACAGGACAATTTCCACGGAATGTTGTCATCAAGTTTTGAATTTGTTCTGCGCCATCTTTTCCTTTTAAGGTCAATGACACAAGCCCCTCACGGAAATAACCATGTTTTTCAAACACTTCAAGCAATCCATCATACAATGTCTTTCCTTGCGCCTTATAATATGCTGCAACCTCACATGCGAATAAAACAGATTGAACAGCATCTTTATCACGACAGAATGACTTAATTAAATAACCATAACTTTCCTCATAACCAAATTGGAAACTATACTGTCCACTTTCTTCATATTGCTTAATTTTTTCTCCAATAAATTTAAATCCAGTTAACGTATCAACTGTATCTAAACCGTATGCTTTCGCAATTGTACGACCAATTTCAGACGTTACGATTGTTTTTAAAACAACACCGTTTTCTGGAAGAGTTCCGTTTTCTTTCTTTTGAGATAGTAAGTAATCAAGCATTAATGCACCTGTTTGGTTACCAGTTAACACTTGGAACTCACCATCGTGATTGCGAACTGCTACTCCTAGACGGTCTGCGTCAGGATCTGTTGCGATTAATACATCTGCACCAATTTTTTCACCATCACGAATTGCATACTCAAACGCCGCGTGCTCTTCTGGATTCGGTGATTTTACTGTAGAGAAGTTCGGATCTGGTAACTCTTGCTCTTTTACAACCGTTACATCTGTAAATCCAACTTCTTTTAAACCACGGCGCACAGAAACATTTGATGTTCCGTGTAATGGTGTAAAGACGATCTTTAAGTCCTTACCAACTTTTTGCACCATTTCTTTATTAATAATGACATTGTTCAATTCTGCTGCATATGCATCATCTACTTCTTGTCCAATAATATGTAATAAACCGCCAGCTTTTAATTTCTCTACGTCAGCTACTTCAACTGTTAACTCATCTTCTACTGCATTTACGTAGCTAATTAACTCATCAGCTTCTTTTGGAGGCAATTGTCCACCATCTTCACCGTATACTTTATATCCGTTATATTCAGGCGGATTATGACTTGCCGTAAGAACGATTCCACTTACTGTATGTAAATGACGAACTGCGAAAGAAAGCACTGGCGTTGGGCGTAAGCTTTCAAACACGTATGTTTTAATACCATGTGCACCAAGTGTTGCAGCTACTTCCATTGCAAACTCTGGAGATTTATGACGAGAATCATATGCAACAACAACACCACGTGCTTTTGCTTCCTCTCCTTGTTTCTCAATAAATTGAGCTAAACCTTCTGTCGCCTTACGTACTGTATATACGTTCAAACGGTTTGTTCCAGCACCAAGTTCACCACGCATACCGCCTGTACCAAATTCTAAATTTTTGTAGAAACTGTCTTCAATTTTCTTTACATCTTGTTTCATTTCCTCTAACTCTTGTTTTAACTCTATATCCAAACTAACAAATGTATTCCAGCGTTCATATTCTTTTTTCCATTCCATTTTAAATTCTCTCCTCTCAATCAAACACAATTTAATTATATGGTGAAAATGATATTTTCCTCAATACTATATTTAATACTCACAAAAACTTTTACATTAAATGTATAAAACAGCACCCATTATGAATACTTTTTGTATAAATTGAAAAGCTATACATAAATAAATATATTCTCGAATAAGGTGAGGTACAATGCAAGAATGGGCGCTTAAACCAGAAATACAACAACATATCCAAGAGATTATCAAAGATATTTCCCTTGCACTTCAAGATATGCAAAGCACATTAGAGAACAATGATAAATGCCTTTTATGTAAAGTCGAAGATATACATAAGTTACTATTACAAATTCAATCAACAACCGCTTCTTACTATCTCAAAACATATTTATCACCATATACAGATTGCTATATCCAACTATTAACTGCAATCAGGCAATTATCTCAAAAACGCCATGGAGCTCTTATTATTATAGAAAGAGAAAAATCATTAGAAGCATATATCCAATCTGGTATAGAAATTCAGGCTCATTTAACAGTTCCGTTACTAGAATCTATTTTTTACCCTGGAAACTCACTTCATGACGGTGCTGTTCTTATAAATAATAACCATATTATATCAGCAGCAAATATACTACCCTTATCGCAACAAACTTTGACATCCAATCGAAAGTTAGGAACACGTCACCGCGCAGCAATTGGACTCTCTGAAGTCAGTGATGCACTTATTTTTGTTGTATCTGAGGAAACTGGTATAACGTCATTTGCCTTAGATGGAACCTTATATACATTTTCATTATGAAACATATAATACACTTATATTTCCTCGCATAGCAGGAATTTTCTTTCTGCTAATTGAAGTGTTTGGGAACAGGGAGGCGATATGCTAGCCATGAAGAACATATTACAGCAATTTATTACAATACTCTTCGTATGCTTCACTTTTACAGGTTGCATCGATACGAATAATTCGAAAGACATTTCCTATCAAAATCAAGAAACAGAAAAAGGCATAAAAAAGGCAGTTTGGAATCAACTATCCAATCAAGAAAAGCAATATATTATCGGTGATTGGGAAAATGCAACAATGATCAAAACAATATTGCATAAATATAATAGCCGTCAATTTAATGAAGAATATGAAGGGAGAAGTGTCTACCTCGTGCATTTCCCATCTGATACGTCCTATCCCAAAAACGTTGAAGTGTACGTCGATATCGATACAAATAAAATTGTCGGATATAATCAATAAACTATTAAAAAATGACCTTCGAACGAATCTACGATTCATTTGGAGGTCATTTTCTTTGGATCAAACTACAGGATAAATGTTTAAAACAAAATAATAATTTATATGGAACATCTTCATAAAAATATTCAGTTATCAAAAACTTACTTCTCATAGTAATAACAATGCAATTATCTTCTTTGCTATTATTTCATTTATGATTGCTTATAAGTTGTAACAACCATTCACCTTTATCTTTTTGCTTATTCTCCATCACTAAACCTTTCAACAAACGTTGCAAGTGTACGTACCATTGCACCTGTTGCCCCGGCCGGCCCTAAATCATGCGCTCCTGACGTTTCAGATGTTCCAGCGATGTCTAAGTGTACCCAAGGTGTATCTTCAGCAAATTCACCTAAGAATGTACCTGCCATAACCGCATGTCCTTCGCGGCCTGGTGAGTTATTTAAATCGGCAAACTTACTGTTTCGAACGCGTTCTTTATCACGATCAAAAATCGGTAATTGCCAAATTGATTCATCCGTTTCCATAGAAGCTTCTAGCACTTGCTCAAACAACTCTTCATTGTTTGTCATTGCGCCTGTCGTATGATTTCCAAGTGCAACAATTACACCGCCTGTTAATGTCGCAACATCAATAAGGTAGTTTGCACCTAGTTTTTTCGCATACGTAATACCGTCCGCTAACGCAAGGCGACCTTCTGCATCTGTATTTAATACTTCAATTGTTTTTCCGCTCATAGATGTAATTACATCGTCTGGCTTAAATGCTGTACCACTTACAACGTTATCCGTTGATGGAATAACAGCGATCACATTTTGCTCTGGGCGAAGTTCACCGATAATTTCCATCGCACCTAATACAGCAGCAGCACCGCCCATATCACCTTTCATACCGACCATGCCTTCACGTGGTTTTAAAGAATAACCACCTGTATCGTATGTAATTCCTTTTCCAACAAATCCAATGACATCTGTCCACTCTTCTTTTCCTTTATAAATAAGAGCAATCATTTTTGGCGGCTCTGTACTACCTTGGTTTACTGCAAGTAACGCACCCATACCAAGATCTTCCATCTCTTCTTTCTCAAGAACTTTATAATCCATATCATACTTTTCCGCTAACTCAACAGCATACTCAGCAAGCTTCGTCGCTGTTAATACGTTTGGTGGCATATTTACAAGTGTACGAGCCGAATTTGTTGCGCGTCCATGCACGTAGCCAACTGTTAATGCAGCTTCAATTTCTTGTGCATCTTCCGCTGTAATAGCCGTGAACTTCTCTAACTCTACACGATCCTTTTTATCTGATTTATACGTTTGTAACTCATATGTACCAAGACCTTGTACTTCTGCCGCTATATGAGCTACATCAATCACATCTAATTTCTCTGTTACGAAAGAATCAAGTAAGATTGCTGCATCTTGTACTTTTGCTGCTTGTAACGTTTTAAACGCCTTACCAAGAGCCGCACGTAACGTTTCTGTCGTATAAGATTCTTTCTTTCCTAAACCAACGAAATAATAACGTTTCACATTTGTTTTCCCTAAACTATGTACTTTCGAAATAGCTTTCTTCTTAGTAGAAAGTTCTTTCTCTTCTAATAAAACTTGTAATTGTCCTTCAAATGCTTTGTCCAGTTCTTGTACAAAACTACTCGTTTTCTCTTCTTCAAATAAGGCAACAATAACCGCTTCGTGGCTTGCTAATTCTTTTTGTACTTGAAACATGTTCAGACCCCCTAAATTTCTCTACTCTACCTTTATTATAACTTTATTTTCGATAAAATGCGACAATTCTAACTTCTGTTGCATCCTATATAAAGTGAACCTTTAATCAGTGGTGTTTTTCTTCATCCCCCACTGATTATTAGCCTTCACCAATCGGACTTTTACGGGTAGCCCGCCCCCCGCCTAATTTCTTTGCTTTCGCTGAATTTTGAGGTGGGGTTTTACTGCCCACAAATAGCGGGGTAATCCATCTTTCTTCCATTTCTTCTATTATCAAATAAAAAAGTCTAGCGTAATTACCACTAGACTATCTTTGTTTTAAATATTGACCACGAAACACTTGCATCGTTTCGTCTTGATTTAACATCGTTAACTCTTCTTCTGAAAACTTACCATTTCCAACTTTCACTACATACACATTCACTTTTTTCTTACCCCATTGGCTATAAACATCTTTCACCGTATCATAATACAGATCAAGACGGTTTCCTTTTATTGCACCGCCCTTATCAGCTACTACACCGTACCCATAACCTGGTACGAATAGAATCGTTCCAATTGGGAATACGCGTAAGTCCGCAGCGATTGTGGAATATAAATCCCTTTTCACCTTAACTCCTGAATATGTAATACCATACTCCGGATGTCCCGGTCTCTTACCAGTTGACTCAATTCCCGACGTATAACCTGTTGCAGTCATTTCAATTGAACGATATTTAGACCAGTCGTTTGCCTGCTCTAAAGCATTTATCACTTCTTTACTCGGAGCAACATTTCTCTTAACTTCTGCTGCATGTACTTCTTTTGCACTCGTTCCCTCATATTTCTTTACAATCTCTAATAAAGAAACTCCTGTGAAAGCATTCCATGTTACGCATAATGCGGATACAAGTAAACAAGTCATCATAATGCGAATACAATATCGTTTTAACATTTTTATATTCCACACTCCTTCATCGTTAATCATTCCCTATACGATGAAGGAATATGCAAAAAAATAATCCCCAAATGAATTGGAGATTAAAACATTTGATATCCGCTTTTCCGAAGTTTCTTAATGACAATTCCGGCTAAAGCAGCACCTACTAATCCAGTAGATAGAATAAACACATCTGCCTGCCCTAAATGCGATATACTTGTCCCAAATGAAGAGAATGTTTCTTTCGGCTTTGAAAAATAATCCCACACACTCGCCTTATTAACAATAAGTATACAAACAATTGGATACACAATAACCATTACCCATGTCGCTCGCAATATCATGTTGAGTAAAAATCCAATTCCAAAAAACAAAATGAAAAATAACATCATTGAAATAAGTAGTACTGGTATACTCACTCTTTCTCCCTCTCCTTCGCATGCGCCGTAAATACATGATAGGCTGTATAACCAAATTGCTCTCCTGGATCTAATGTTTTGTTCATCTCAAGATGTAGTTCTGATCTTCCTTCAAACAAATATTTGATAAGTAGCGACGTATTTGGATCGTCCGCAATCGTATCTGGATATAAAAATGCTACTTCAGACAATTCCTTCTCCTGTACAATAATGTTTTCTCCTTCAGGCTCCAAAAGGAAAATAATCATATTATCACTAATCTCATTGCGAATCACGCCCGATCGAACACCAATGATCCCCTTCACATGAGCGACGATACCTGTCTCTTCTAACACTTCACGTTTCACAGCTTCATCAACCGTCTCACCTTCATTTACAAAACCAGCCGGCAATGACCATTTCCCCTTTAATCCACTATATTTTTTCTTAACGAACAGCCACCTGCCATCTTTTGTAGCTACTAAGCCACCAACAGCTAGCCATACTTTCCCTCGCTTCTCCATGATGTAATACCCTCCTCTACTAGAACGGACAGAATATTCTTTCTTTTTTATATATTATACTATATTTTTAAAATGAAAAAAGCAGAAACAGCTCTTAGCCGTTTCTGCTTTTTCTATTATATATTAAAAGAACTTTAATTTACCTTTTTTAAGAACTAATAAAGGTCCACCTAATAAGAATAGGTAACGGTTATCGATAACTTTCTTCATGAAGGAAGCTTTCCAACCTGTTAACTTTTTGCCCATAACAACGCCCATTGCATCGTCATGACCTAAAGAACATACAGATCCTTTATTGTCGAATGCGAATTTTTTCATTTCGCCTTTACCACGAACTAACACAGTTAAGTTGTGTGCAATGTTGTAACCTTCTTGAATTGCGATTTGTGCCGTTGGTGGGTATGGACGATTAATTTCTTCGTTAATGATTAACGCTGCGTCACCAACCATAAATACATCTTCGTATCCTGGAGCGTGCATGTACTCATCAACTTTTACACGTCCGCGCATTGCTTCAAAGCCAGACTCTTCTACAATACCGTTACCACGAACACCCGCAGCCCAAACTACTGTTTCAGACTTAATTAATTCAGTATCATCGCCGTTTGCAACGATAATACCTTCTTCAGTTGCTTCTTTAATTGCTGTACCGATGCGGAATTCTACACCTTTTTTCTCAAGTTGTTTTACAGCGTATTCTACTAATGCCGGATCGAAACCTGGAAGTGCTGTTGGAGCAGCTTCTACACAGATAATACGTGCTTTTTCACGTGGTACATTGTACTCTTTGCAAAGTTCAGGAACACGGTTTGCAAGCTCACCTACGTACTCGATACCAGTAAATCCAGCACCACCAACAACGATTGTTACTAACTCATCGCGCTTTTCAGTTGCATATTTAGCGAAACTAGCTTCCATATGCTCACGAATTTCACGAGTTGCATTAATGTTAGCAATTGAGAATGCATGCTCTTTTAATCCTGTAATTCCGAATGTTTCTGATTCGAAACCAAGACCGATTACTAAGTAGTCATACTCTAGCTCGCCGTCTTTTAAGATGATGCGTTTTTCAGCAGCTTTAATTTCTACTACTGTGTCTTGTACAAAGTTCACTTTATTTGTATCAATAACGTCTTGAATATCTAGACAGATTTTTTCATCTTGTAATGTACCAGCTGCG
Organism: Bacillus sp. M5A3_1b; assembly: GCF_053345335.1. Taxonomy (NCBI): domain Bacteria; kingdom Bacillati; phylum Bacillota; class Bacilli; order Caryophanales; family Bacillaceae; genus Bacillus; species Bacillus sp. M5A3_1b. The sequence goes on from NZ_JBKEZY010000003.1 coordinate 43,124, forward strand.
CTCTCATGTAACCAAGTCGCTTGGTAGTGATAGCTGTTGTTGTTTACTAACGTAATTTCAGCTTCATTTACAGATAATGCTTTTTGCAGACGAACAGTCGTAATCATCCCGCCATAACCTGCACCTAAAACTACGATTTTTGGAGTCTTCACCAAATCACAACCCTTTTCTTTATATAATAGTAATGAAAAATAATACCAAGTACTAAAAACTATATTTGTCAAGAATGTGGAATTTATCACATTCTATATCATAACAAAACGCAGTCAAAAAATCGTACGAATTTTGTCATAGAAATTTAACATAATACTTCCCTATATTAGTCGGTTTTATTCCAGAATTCAAGCGTCTGGTGAATTATCAATATTTTAAAATAACATAGCGTTTTCAAGGGTTTTTCAGCCTTTTTTTCATGTATTTTCCTTTCACCATATTTTATACAATTAAAAAAGCATCTATGCGAAAACTTACACACAATTCAGTCGTTTTCAGAAGTATTATGAACTCAAATATGCTATCATTTATTTGAAAGTGTCATCATTTGCAGGATTTTCGTGTACATATGAACAATATATGAAATCAATATCAAAATTCCATCTATAGGGGGAATGAAAGTGGCAGAAAATCAAAAAGTTTACGACATAACGATTATTGGTGGTGGTCCAACAGGGCTGTTCACAGCATTTTATGGCGGTATGAGACAAGCAAGTGTAAAAATCATTGAAAGCTTACCTCAACTTGGAGGACAATTATCCGCACTCTACCCTGAAAAATACATTTATGATGTAGCTGGATTTCCAAAAGTGCGCGCACAAGAACTAGTTGATAACTTAAAAGAGCAAATGAAGAAATTTGATCCAACCGTTTGTTTAGAAGAAGCTGTTGATACGCTTGAGAAACAAGCTGACGGTATATTTAAACTTGTTACGAATAAGCAAACTCACTATTCTAAATCAGTTATTATTACTGCTGGCAATGGTGCTTTCCAACCACGCCGCTTAGAATTAGAAGGTACAGCAAAGTATGAAAAGAAAAACTTACATTATTTCGTTGATGATATGAATAAATTTGCTGGTAAGCGCGTCGTAGTATTTGGCGGCGGCGACTCAGCTGTTGATTGGACAATGATGTTAGAGCCGATCGCTGAAAAAGTTACAATCGTTCATCGCCGTGATAAGTTCCGTGCACATGAACATAGCGTAGAAAGCTTAATGAATTCTCGTGCAGAAGTAAGCACACCGTACATACCAGTAGAACTCATTGGTGATGACAACATTGAACAAGTCGTTCTTCAGCATATAAAAACAGAAGAAAAAATTATCATCGATGTGGATGATGTCATCGTAAACTACGGCTTCGTTTCCTCTCTTGGCCCAATTAAAAACTGGGGCTTAGATATACAAAAAAACAGCATTCTCGTGAACTCGAAAATGGAAACAAATATTCCTGGCATATATGCTGCTGGTGACATTTGTACATATGAAGGAAAAGTAAAACTCATTGCTTGCGGCTTCGGTGAAGCACCAACAGCAGTAAACAATGCAAAAGCTTACTTCGATCCAAACGCAAAACTTCAACCGATGCACAGCTCAAGTATGTTTTAATATAGAAATGAAAAGAACTCCTTTTACGTGAAGGAGTTCTTTTGTTATTGTGCTACCGTACCCTTCCAAAATATGTTACAATAAATAAGAACAAATGTTCCGTTTAATAAGGGGGATATTTTAAAATGAAAGAACCTATTATAGTAAAAAAAGAAGCTTTCCAAGCAATCGGCGTTTCGATTACGACGACAAATGAAATAGAGGCATCTACTGAAGGAAAAATTCCAGGGCTTTGGAACCAATACTTCCAAGAACAAATGATGCATCACATCCCAAATCAACAAACGAAAGAAACATTCGCGTTCTACTCAAATTACGAATCAGATGAAACTGGTACATATCAATTTACGATCGGTATGCCCGTTTCTTCATTAGAAGACGCACCTGAAAATATGACAACTTTAACAATACCTGCTGCTACATATGCGATATTTACAACGAGAAAGGGGCCAGTTGCTGAAGTCGTTTGTGAGGCTTGGGAATATATTTGGCAATGGTCAAAAGAAAACAAACGTGCTTTTACAACAGACTTTGAGCTTTATGATGAAAAAGCAACAGATCCAACCAACGGACAATTGGATATTTATATTGCATTAGCCTGAACGACAAAAAAGAAGATACCATTTGGTATCTTCTTTTTTGTCGCTAAATAGCCACTGTGCAAATTCAACATTATTGTCTACAATGAGAAAGTGCAGTATAGAAATATTAGAAACTGTATAAAACGATTGTTAATAGGTTTTTTAGTTTAAATTTGTCACATAGAAAGGAAGCAATATGGAGGAACTACAACAAAATAAATCTGCTTTAAAAGAAAATGCGAAACCATTATTAAAAAATACGAATTTCCTTTTCCTTTGGGCAGCTACTCTTTTTTCAAGTTTTGCTTTAGCCTTTTTTACTTTTTCACAAACGTGGTACATAGCAAAAACATTAAACCTTGAGGCTTCACTCGGTGTTGTTTTCGTAGCTCTTAGTGTTCCAAGGCTTATTTTTATGATTATCGGCGGTGCTGTAGCTGATAAATTCCCGAAAAAAAACATTATGTTTTATTCTAATATTATTCGTGCTATTCTCGTCGCAACCATCCTTACATGGTTCATCGTAGGTGATGTAACACTATATACATTTGCTTTATTCGCTTTATTCTTTGGGCTTGCTGATGCTTTTTTCTGGTCAGCTGATGGATCTATCTTACCTGAACTTGTAGAAAAAAGCCGTTTAACACAAGCAAATTCACTTACACAAATGACAAACCAAGCATCGGTCATCTTAGGCCCTGTACTTGGCGGCATTCTTATCAAATTTACGAACTATGAAACGATCTTTTCGATCACGATTTTATTACTGATCATCGCAGCCATACTCGTTCAAAAAATACAATTTACGATGCCAGAACAGCAAAATACAGACAAAGGCATGTTCACTTCTATTAAAGAAGGCATCTTATATGTAAAGGAATCACCATTCCTTTCAACCTTCCTTATTTGTAGTGCCTTTTTAAACTTATTTTTAATCGGTCCGATGCAAGTCGGTTTCCCGCTTTTTGTTAAAAATGTTCTGCACGGTGACTCGCTTCAGTTTAGTTACTTAGAAGCATCTGTAGGAGGCGGAATGGCGATAGGCGCTGTCATTGTCGGTTTAAAAAATATTAATCGTAGACGCGGTCTATTTTGCATTATCATGATGCTACTGTCTGGTGTATTCTTCTTATCCATCAACTTTAGCACCGTACTTTGGCAAGCATTATTAGCTGGCATGTTTTACGGTATTACAATTGCAATGGCTATCGTTCCGCTTATGGCAATGATTCAATCGACAGTAAAAGAAGAAATGATGGGACGCGTAATGAGTTTACTTATGCTCTCATCAATGGGCTTTATCCCGCTTTCTTATGCATTCACATCAATCGCACTTGCAATAGGAATTCCAATCGTAACCATTATGAAAAGCGGTGCAATCGCCGTTATCGTCTTCGTACTCTTTGTAGCGATTCGTGTTCCAGTTGTAAGGAAGTTTGATTAACTACTTGGAGTCATGTGTTATACGCATGGCTCCTTTTTAAACGGATCAAATAACTGTATCCCCTTACTTCTTCTCACAGCTGCTCCCCATTCTAATCCAACCTCTAAAAATAGATCCCGCACTGTACTGTATAAAAGAGCCTTCACATTTTTACGGATTTCCCCGTATTTATACGCTCTCACAACACTCTTCACTCGCCAAATGAAGTTTCCATACACTTCGTCATCAGCTAATATTTGCTCCAGTAAAACACCTTGCTCTAGTAACCCGCTCTTTTTATATGCTAGTTCCACCTTACTCCAAAATATATTAATCTTTTTCGGATTACGCGTCATCGGCACAAGTGCGTATATAAAAGGCTTCGGTATATCGTGACGGCAATACGTCTCATCAAGTTCGTACGTTTCTTTTCTATTCTCTTTTATTTGTGGAATGTTTTTAAAAAGAATTGTTTCCCCTTCACTTTTTTGCTCATTTTTACTACAGCCATCTGCACGATCCTCACTTTCACATGCGGACAGTTTCATACGGTCATCCATACGGTCAATTGCAGATGTAAGAAATACATATAAGTTCGCACTATATCCACCGCGCTTATATCTTTCTTTTGTCGCAACACGTTTTATAATTCCTAGCTCCTCTAATTTTGCAATTGAACGGCGCACTGTACGAATACTTTTTCCAATATTTGTAGCAATCGTCTCCATTAACGGACAAGCAACTCCCACTGTTTTCTGTTTCTCATTCACTGCATACTTTCCTAAAAAATGAATAATAATAACATCCGTTTTATTCAATTGAAATCGATAGCACTTCAAAACTTGTTTTTGATATGTATTAAACTCTTCTTTACTTCGAAATTCACTATATGGTTTCATTAAATTATATAAGCTTCCCATTTTTATCACCTCATTTATAGGTAAGAAGCAGGAAGAGAAATTGGCGTGATATTTAATATTTTTTTAGTGGAGATGAAAATATGATCGTAATTAGCGCTTGTTTAGGTGGTATCGCTTGTCGGTATGATGGAAATGACAATCTCGTTTCAAAAATAGAGGAGTTATTACAAAGAGAAGATACCTTACTTGTTTGCCCTGAAGTATTAGGAGGATTGCCAACGCCTCGTCCCTCAGCTGAAATTATTGGCGGGAATGGCGATGACGTTTTGGATGGAAAAGCAAAAGTGATGACAAAAGACGGTGAAGATGTCACAGAAGCATTTGTAAATGGCGCTTATAAAGCTCTAGAACAAATGAAAGGTTTACATCCTGAATATATTATTTTGAAAGAACGCAGTCCATCTTGTGGTAGTTCAACGATTTACACCGGAGAGTTTAACGGCAATAAACAAATTGGTTACGGGGTAACAACTGCTTTACTCAAAAGACATGGATTTAAAGTCATTTCAGAAGAGGATTTTGAGAATATAAAAAGGAATTGACCCTGTTCGTCAATTCCTTTTTTCTTTCTTATTTTGCACCTAGTTTTTCTTTCACTTTCGCAGGAAGCTCATCTTTCTTTACTTCTTCCCAAGCTGATACACCTTTTTTATCTGAATAGTATACACGTAAGAATGCATCTTTACGAAGATTTTTTTGAGCATTAAATTCTAATTCTTTTTCTTTTCCGTCTTTATCAAACCCTTTTAATTTATACTCAAAATGTTTGTATGGCTCTCCGTTATCAGACTTACCATTATACTCTTTTCCATCTACTGTAATTTGAACATAATACTCGTCTTTACCCATACGATTTAAATCACAGCCAACTAATAGGCTTGCAAATACAACTAAAATACTAAAAAGTGCAATATATCTTTTCATTTCCTTCACCTCATGTGTTTTTCTTATATTGTTATCTTAAAGCCTAAGCTTTAAAGAAGAAATTCAAAAACATGACATGAACATTACACTTTTGTAAGATAATAATTATTTCTTCACTTTAGAAGCCGTCATCCCATCACCAATTGGAATAAGTACGGACTCTAAACTTGGATGAGTTGCTACTACTTCATTAAACTTCTTCATAACTTCTGTATAACGTTTTTGTTTCGCACTTTCATCAGCTACACTACCACCAGCTAAAACATTATCTGTAACAATTACAGCACCTGGATTAGCAAGCTCAATACAGTATGTTAAATAATTTTCATAATTCTCCTTATCGGCATCGATAAAGAAGAAATCAAATCGCTTATTACTTGTGACTAATTTCTCAAGACTTTGTAAAGCAGCACCAGTCATATACGACACTTGTTTTCCAAATCCCGCTTTATGTAAATTACGATGCGCTACCTCTACGTATTTCTCTTCTAGTTCAAGTGAAGTTAACGTACCTTCTTCTCCAAAACCTCTCGCAAGACAAATGCCACTATACCCACCTAATGCACCTATTTCTAATACATCTTTCGCTCCAGAAATGGAAACTAACATCGTTAAAAGTTTCCCCGAAGAAGGTGATACCGATATCGGCGGCATTTCGTTTTCTTTTATGGAAGCAATCACTTCATCCAAAAGAGCATCTTGATCACAAAACACTGAATCGATATAACGATTAATTTGTTTCATCAGATGCAGTCCCTTGCTCTAGATTTGCCTTCTCATCTAACGTAGGCGCTTCTTCTGTTTCACTCTCATGTATTTCAAATAGTTGTGTAAATTCATTAATAACCATATCAATTGCCTTTAATTCCCCGATTAAAATTTGCTGAATTGACTGGAATTCTGGCTCACTTAACTGTTGTTTAATTGTCGCTCGTTTCAAATTCATCATTTCTAAAAAGGCAATTGCTCTCCCGCGGCGAAATGTTTTCGGTCCGCGATGATGCGATCCATCTCTCCCTTTATGACGCTCACCACGGTGGTGTCCTTCTTTCATGAACTTATCTTTTCTCATTTCAAATCCCCCTTTGTATACAAATGTATACATTTATTTCGTTATTCAAAAGTGTATACGTTTGTATACGAAATGTCAAAACAAAAGAAAAACCGCTAATTAAAAAGGAATCATTTAACTCCTTTCTAAGTAGCGGTTTCGTTTTCAATATGTGAAAAGGGATTTCTAAATGATGAATGGAATATATATTTATTGTTTTCTAGCTTTTGAGAGGAGAAATAATATGAATCCTATTTTATTAGATGTTCCGTTACAAATAGAAACAGACAGACTCATTCTTCGGGCACCACTTCAAGCTGGTGAAGGAAATGTAGTACACCAAGCTATTAAAGATTCAATTAGTGAATTAAAACAATGGCTGCTTTTATTCCAGTCAATTCCTACTGTTGAAGAAACGGAAATTCTCCTGAGAAATGCGCATATAGATTTTTTGAAAAGAGAAAGCTTCCGCTATCTTATCTATCATAAGGAGACAAATGATTTTATTGGAACTGCTAGCCTTCACGCAATTGATTGGAAGGTTTCTAAATGTGAAATTGGATACTGGATTAACACGCAATTTGGTGGCAATGGATATATGACAGAAACAGTAAGTGCGTTAATAAACCTTGGATTTCAGTTATTCAAATTTAGAAGGATTGAAATACGATGTGAATGTAATAACACGAAAAGTCGTGCGATTCCTGAAAAACTAGGTTTTGAGCTTGAAGGGATATTACGTAATGAAGATCTTTCAGCTGACGGTAAACAACTAATTGATACTTGCATCTTTGCAAAGATAAATTAGATTTTAAAATTCATTGTGCAACATATCTTAAGTTCGGTTTCTAAATTTGGAAGGCGACGTTTTGATTTTTTACGACAAAAGAAAAGACCTCCTTAACGATTTTATTTCATCGCTAAAAAGGTCTTTCTCTATTTCTGCTAAAAGCTTAGCACTCTTCCGGCTTACCAGCATTCGTCGCTGTACGGAAAGATGATCCACATCCGCATGATGCGATTGCGTTTGGATTGTCGATTGTGAATCCGCCGCCAAGCATAGATTGTTTATAATCAATTTTTACTCCTTTAACAATTGGAGCACTTTCTTTATCGATAACAAATTCAACACCGAAAAATTCAAGAACTGTGTCGTCTTCTTTTGGTTCTACTTCAAATCCTAATCCGTAAGAAAGGCCAGTACATCCGCCGCCATGTACAGCAAGGCGCACGTACTTCTCTCCATCTTCAGCATCTTTTAACATATCTTTAATTTGAAAAGCTGCTTGTTCTGTTACTTCAATCATGAAATACACATCCTTTCTGTTCTCATTCTATTATACATCTTTACGCTTCTATCTTGTACTCATACACTCCGCGGCAAATTACTTCCGCTGGTCCTTTCATTAACACATTGCCTTCTTCTGTCCATGCAATCATTAAATCGCCGCCAGCTAAATGAACTGTAATTTCCTTACCACGTTCCATCTTTCCATTTAAAATAGAGGCTACAACCGCAGCACACGCCCCTGTTCCGCAAGCTTGTGTTACACCAGATCCTCGTTCCCAAACGCGGAAGTTCATCTCTGCATCATTCAAAATCTCGATGAATTCAACATTTACTCGCTCTGGAAACATTTCATGTGTCTCCAGAACTGGACCAAGTGTTGTAAGAGGTGCTTGCTCTACATCATCCACAAAAATAACCGCATGCGGATTCCCCATTGAAACAGCTGTAAATGCGTAACGATGATTATTGTATAAGAAGTTTTCACGAATAAATGGTGTTTCACCTTCACCAAGCATCGGTATTTCTGCACGTGTTAAACGCGGTGCTCCCATATCGATTTTCGCTAATGTAACTTTCCCTTCTTCTACCGTTACTTCCGCCGTTACAATACCAGCTAACGTTTCAATTGTGAAAACTGTTTCTTCTACTAGTTTATGCTCATACGCATATTTCGCTACGCAGCGTAAACCGTTACCACAGCTCTTTCCTTCTGAACCATCATTATTAAACATGCGCATTTTCACCGGAGCTACGTCAGATGGACAAATTAAAATCATTCCATCTGCTCCAATACCAGTATTAATATTGGAAACCTTTTCCGCCACAAGAACTAAATCTTCTTCAGGAATTTGTTCTTCAAACATATTTACATATATATAACTATTGCCAAGACCATGCATTTTTGTAAAAGAAAATTGGCTCATTTGTATTCACTCCAAAAATAGTTTGTTATTTTAAGTATAAAATGCATGCTTTTAGAACACAATATGAATGTCCCCCGTTTCTCATATTTGACAACATTTGGCGATGAGCCATTCTTGCACAAATTGTGTAAGAAAAAAGCCCTTCTACAAGGGCCTTTTTTATTTACATACAATATTATCCTCCCCCGCGAAAGAAGATTTTATCTAATAGAAAAAGGTGCTGCTGATTGCAACACCTTAAAACATTGGATTTTCATCCAAATACTCATATACATTATGGACAAGTTCTTCTACTGTAGCACCTTGTACGACTTCACCATTTACAAGTGCAAACGGCCCTTCAAAACAAATACCACAATATCCTAAACAACCATATTCCATTACATCTAAATTCGGATCTTTTTCTAATTTCTCTAAAGCTGCTTGTGAACCACTCGCAAGGTTACCTACACAAAATTCAATTAATGGTTTAATCAAAATTCTCCCCCCTGTACTACAAAACAAATTACCTTCTGACTATCTATAAGAAGAAAACTAAGCTGTCTCTTGTTGTTTTCGTTATATATTCTAAACTATTTAGTTACTTCACTATTTCACTTCAAAGTAGATGGACTTATTTTATATAACATGCTACTTGCAATGAAATGGTAACTACAAAGGCAAAACAGTTTACTTTACTTTTCTTCTTATTGTACAACAGAGTATTCATTCATGCATTGTTATTTGTTCACAAATTCGATATAATTTGATTGAGTAAAGTCAAAATATTTTATTAATATAAAATTGTGTGATTAGGGGATATTTCAACAGAAAAGGGGTAATCCATCATGAAACACCTCGTAATACTGGGTGGCGGCTACGGGGGAATGAGAATTCTACAGCGGCTACTTCCAAGCAACCAACTTCCAGATGATGTACAAGTGACATTAATCGACAAAGTACCATACCATTGCTTCAAAACTGAATATTATGCATTAGTTGCGGGTACTATTTCAGAAACACATATTCGTATACCGTTTCCCGAGCACCCACGCCTCAATATTCAATACGGCACAATAACAAATATTGATCTCGAAAAAAAAGCTGTTCATCTCGATGGCGGCGAAGCGATCCCATATGATGATTTAATTATCGGTCTTGGCTGTGAGGATAAATATCATAACGTTCCTGGGGCGAAGGAATATACACATAGCCTACAATCGATTGAACAAACACGTAAGACATATGAACAATTAAATAGTCTAGAACCAAACGCAACAGTAGCTGTCGTTGGTGCTGGATTAAGTGGCGTTGAAGTTGCAAGTGAACTTCGCGAAAGCCGTTCTGATTTAAAAATTCACTTATTTGATCGAAAAGATAGAATTCTATTCCCATATCCAGAGAAATTAAGTAGATACGTAGAAGAATGGTTCGTAAAACATAAGGTTACTATTATACGAAACTCTAACATTACAAAAGTAGAACCAAATATTGTGTACAACCACGATGAACCACTTGAATGTGATGCAATCGTCTGGACAGCTGGTATTCAAGCAAATGAAGTTGTTCGAAACCTTCCAGTTGAACAAGATGGTAGCGGACGGGTTGTTTTAACAAAATATCACAATATTCCAAATAACGAGCACGTGTATGTTGTAGGAGATTGCGCAGCACTTCCACACGCTCCATCTGCACAACTTGCTGAAGGTCAAGGAGAACAAATTGTCCAAATATTATTAAAACGTTGGAATAATGAACCACTTCCTGACGAACTACCTGTAATTAAATTAAAAGGTGTTCTCGGCTCTCTTGGTAAGAAGCACGGCTTCGGTTTACTAGCAAACCAACCATTAATGGGACGTGTACCGAGATTATTAAAATCCGGTCTTCTTTGGATGTACAAATATCATAAAGGTTAATACTTTACAGGCTGTCTACTATGTAGGCAGCCTCTTTGCATCAGTTTTTAAAAATTATCAGACACATTTTTCTCAATATGTATAATGATTTATTTTTCATTTTTATATTAAAAACTATTGATAAACAGTGTATGCTATTCATAAGTTGTTTTATTATTTCCTTTAAGACCGAAGTCATTCGGTCTTATTTTTTATGTTGTAAATACTTTTACAGGAGGTATTCCATTTCACTTATGAACTTAACGAAACTAAACGATCGAATAGAAGCGAAGAAGAAAGAATTGATCTATCTCGTTGAAAAGTACGGATTCACTCATGATAAAGTGATTTCTTTCAGCCAAGAATTAGATCGTTTACTTAACTTATTAATAGAACTCAAGACGAAGAAAAAACGTTGTTCGTTATAACCATTTCCCCCTCTTTTTTTGATACGATATAACTAGAATCAGAAAGGAGCGATTTATGTTTATATTAAAAGACGTTACATATAAAGATATACTACACATTCCTTATTTACAGATTCAAAAAGAAAAGGTCACTTGTATTATAGGTGAAAGCGGCAGCGGAAAAAGCACGTTGCTTCGCATGTTAAACGATTTACAATCTCCAACATCCGGCACAATTGAATATAACGGAAAGTTAATTTCTGATTATCCGCCTATTCAATTACGTCGTGACGTAGTTATGCTTGGGCAAACGCCACCTCTTTTTGATGGAACGATTAAAGACAATCTATTAATGGGACTTCGTTTTTCTGAAAAACCATTTCCAAATGACGATGCCTTGCGAAGCGCATTAACGACTGTTAGCTTAGAAAAAAAATTAGAAGACAACGCTGATTCATTATCAGGCGGAGAAAAACAACGACTTGCTTTTGCACGTATCGTACTTATGGATTCACCTGTTTATTTATTAGATGAACCAACCTCGGCACTAGATAGCGATACAGAACGCCGCGTTATGAAACAATTTACTATGCTAGCAAGAGAAAAGAAAAAAACAGTTATCTTCATTACACACTCACAACAACTTCCAGAAGAAATTGCAGACGATATTATTGAGATTACTAAAGCAAACGGTGCAACTAGAAAGGAAGTGCTCTCAGTTGAAGGGCGTTATTGAACTCCAAATTTGGCAACTTGCCGCTGCCTATATTTTTATTCTTATTTTAATTGGACTTGTAAAATTAAAAGGAATACCTCGCGAAAAACAAATCGCGCTCGCAACATTCCGTATGACGATTCAGCTCGTACTTGTTGCATATGTCCTTACATACGTATTTGAAAACAGTAATCCATTTTATACAATTGCTCTTATTACTTCTATTACTACCTTTGCAATTTTTAATATTTATAAACGGGTTAACATCCCAATGTCTAAAGAATTAAAACGAGTAGCCGCCCTTTCCATGGTCGCCGGATCAATTGGGCCACTTCTACTATTTATCTTTGTTATTATCGGTCATGACCCTTGGTATGCTCCGCAATATATCGTCCCTATTACAGGAATGTTAGTTGGGAATGCGATGACTGGCGTTTCTCTCGGTGCAAATACGTTCTTAAATAATATGAAATCGCAAAGAGGTCAAATTGAAGGTGCACTTATGCTCGGCGCAACACCGAAAGAAGCTGCTGCTCCGCTCATTCGAGACGCTTTTGACTCTGCTATTTTACCAACAATCAATTCTATGGTCGGAATGGGGATTATAAGCTTACCAGGCATGATGACTGGTCAAATCTTATCTGGTGTATCACCATTTACAGCCATTCAATATCAAATCGCCATTATACTTGGTATTTCAGGAAGCACTGCTTTTGCTGTTATTATCTTCTTACAGCTTGGATATAAAACATTCTTTAATAAGCGGTGTCAGTTGAAAGAGATTGACTATGCTGCGAAGTGAATCGTAACTCTCGCTTGGTAAATGTTGCACCGTTCTCGGTGAGTGAAATTATATCGACGATTTTTCGAATATATCTATCATAACTCAAAATATATCAACGATTTTTGAAATATATCGGCGATTCGACAAGGAATATCGACTTACCGACAAAAAATGACATAATAAAAAGAGGAGGCCTATTCGCCTCCTCTTTTACTTACGCCTTCTTCACGAATTGTGATTTTAACTTCATTGCTCCGAAACCGTCGATTTTGCAATCGATATCGTGATCGCCATCAACTAGACGGATACTTTTTACTTTCGTACCGATCTTCACAACTGAAGAAGTTCCTTTTACTTTTAAATCTTTAATGACAGTAACAGCATCGCCGTCTTGAAGAACGTTTCCGTTCGCATCTTTTACAACTTTTGCACCATCATTATTTTCAGTTTCTGCTTCTTGGCCCCACTCATGAGCACATTCTGGACATACGAAAAGAACGCCATCCTCATACGTATATTCTGAATTACATTTTGGACAATTAGGTAAAGTAGCCATAAATTCATTTCCTCCGTTCATTATTTATACGTAAAAATCAAAATTGATGTTTACATCTCGATAAATAAAATTTGTATAGCATTTCTTTATAGTGCCATAGTCTCACGTTATTGACAAGCCTACCTGGAATTCTCATTTTTTATTGTATTTTACAAATTTTTAATTCGTATGGTGTTTCCAATAAAAAAGAAGAACCTTCACAAGATTCTTCTTTTCAAAATGAACGGGTTCTCACTAGAACCCCAAACCATTTTCTTCAATATAAAATTGATACTCTTCTAACTCTTCTTCACTTAACTTCTTATTATTTTCATATACCTCTTGCCACTCGAAATACTCTTCATCGAAATAAACAGCAAATTTTATTTTCACGTTTTTCTTCTCTGTATAATCATAACCGGTAAATTCTACTACATCATAATCTTTTTCTTTCTTTACAAGCTTCCACGTTGGATTATCCGTCATAATCTCTAAAGTAACACCTTCACCACTTGAACGAACAACATTTTTAATGTTCGGCTCAGTTGATAAAAGGGAAAGTCCAAACATAGCTCCACCAAATACTATCGTCACTATAACTTGTAAACCAATCATGCCAGCAAAACTAGCGCCACCCTTTAATTGTAAGTAATACGCCTTCTCATGATCAGGCATATTTTCTCCCTTATGTAAAATACGAACAGCATGCTTATAATATAAACGGTTTCCTTGCCATCCAGTAAATATCATCATTCCTAATTGAAAAACTAAACTAATTGATAAAAAAATCCCATCTGGAATGTCTATAAAAGGCGGTATAAGTATACTAGGAACGGATAATAACATAAGTATAATAAACAACTTATACATTTTACGATAAGCTAACCAAAAAGTTGGGAAGAAAAAGGCTACCCAATTCCACGTATTCCCTTGCGCTGGATTTTCTACTTTGCCCCACTTAAAGTCATAATACGCCGTATTCTTTTGAACGACTGTATGTAACTGTTGCGGAGAAATTATTTCTTGTAAAACAGTGTCCTTCACGTACATCATCCTTTTCTCATTTCTACATACGTGTATTTTATAGAAATAAAAAGAAGGATTCTAACAAAAAGTACATATATTTCATAAAAATGAACAGAAATTGAATATATTCCGACAATTACCCGTTTATTATTCCATTTTACTTTTAAATATATTAGAATACTTATGAATAATAGGTTTAATACACTAAGTTAATCATTTTGTATATTTGATAATAAAATGTTTCACATGAAACTATTTATATTTTGTATTACCTTGTCTCTACACAATGTGTGTAAAGACACTACAAAAAGACGCCCTTTTCAAAAAGGCATCTTTTTATAGTTGAAAATTTACTAATATAAAAAATGCATTATTTAATAAATGAATCCCCCATGGGACGAGTAAGTTATTTGTTTTCTTATACGTATAAGCTAAACATATACCACCACCAAAAATATATAAAACACTCCCTACTGTAAGGGGATGACCTAAAGTAAAGATAACAGCACTTATAACGGCACTACTAAGTGTAGAAAAGCGCTGAGATAATTTCGTGAAAAACATCCCCCGAAATAAAAGTTCTTCCCAAATTGGTGCAAAAGTGGTGAGTACAACTACGTATAAAATGATTTCACTTTTAGTAGGCTCTATTACTAGATTAGATTCATTCACACGAAGCCCATGCGGTAAAACTAAATTTAATACCGCAAGATATATAAGCAGTACGATCATCGTCATTACTATCGTTACATAATGTTTTAAATTATTAAACTGTATTGATTTTAATAAATGTAAACAGTAATTTCTCGCTGGTGAATATATTAAAATAATAGTAAGAAATGTTAAAGGCGGAATAAGATGATCTACATACCATGGATATAAGGAAGAGTCATATATAAGGTTCAAAAAACCGATTCCATACATTACCCCAAAAATAATTATTATCATGCTAATTACTTCGCGCATACTCATTACTACATTCTTTTCTTCATAAGTAGCTAATTCTGTATTCATCCTATCCCCTCCAGTATAATCAAACCTTTTAAACCATTATATACCATTTTTAACACAAAAACAGACGATACAATCTACTGTATCGTCTGTTTTTTCCCTACCATTTCTCTCTACATGTTTCAATTAAATGCAATAAGTACCTTTTCGTCATATCTGCTCTTCTCCACCTTGAGAGCATTCGCTTTTCTTTTGGATTTTGCCGTATTCTCGCTACTTCTTTTAATAAAATCTCCCATTCTTCACCTGAACATTCTAACAAGTATTGCAATCCACTATCTTTTGAAACGATTGTTTTATGATCTAGTGTATATAAAATACGGCCCATCGTAACGACAGCTGATTCTACCCACTCTTCTATGAAAAATAAATACGGCTGCTTCGCTTTTTCACTCCAGTACTGTTCTACGTTGTATTTCATCGTATTGACTACATCGTCCCACTTTATTTGAAACGAAAGATCTTCCGCTTCTTTCCCGGTAACTGTAATACCTTGATTTTTCAATGTCCACCATGTGACCGCATTAATATCCCAATGACCTACATTCGCTTTACCATCTGCACAATACACGTACTCATTCAGTTCATCATTGTATTTCCCTAAATCAGCAAGCGGAATATACATACCGTCCATTCTTTTGCCTAACGTACTACCACTAAGTTTCTTATGAAGTTCTACAAGTTGCTGTTTTTCAGCTTCATTCACAGAATCATTTATTACCGTAACAAAATCAACATCGCTCGTTTCTGCATGAAATGCACCGAGTGCAATGGACCCGTAAATATATACCCCGACTATTTTCTCATCTAAAAAAATTTCTTTTAATTCTATTTTGTACCGCTCCATTAACTGTTGTACTTCCGTTGGTAACGCATGCTTCACTCCATTTTGCACATCTATCCCTCCAATAAAAAAAGCCTTCGCAAATTCGCAAAGGCTTCCTGTTTTATAAATATTTCTCGATTTCTTCGTAAACATCCTTCAAACGAGGATTTCCTTCTCCAACAATTTCCCCATTTACAAGAACGACCGGATAAAATAAATCTTCTTCCACTACGCGCTCTGCGAATGCTTTTTTATCTTCATCTTCTTGTTCTTCTTGAAAATCAATATACTCGAAATTAAATTTATTTTCTTGTCCTTCATATTTACGACCAATCGCCGCTTGTAGCCACTCAAATGTTTCTGTTGAAGATGGCATTCCAACGCAGCTCGCACAAATTACTTTCGTCCCATACACTTGCACATTAACCATTTCTTCTCCCCCACTTCTTGTTTCAACAGTATATTCAGATGTCTTAGTACATAAGCACATCATTTTACAAACTTATTCCATACCCCTATACTGAAAAAACACGTTGTAAACATGATAAAAAATTTCGACATTAAAACAAGAACAGAAAAAATAGATTTTCCCCTCTATCTTGATTATAATAAAACTGATGAAAGGAGTCGATAAAAATGGAAAACCCACATATGGAAGAACAAGTACTAGAAGTATTAGATAAATTACGTCCATTCTTACTTCGCGATGGCGGAGACGTTGAATTAGTAGACATTGAAGAAGGTATCGTAAAATTACGCCTTATGGGTGCTTGCGGAAGCTGCCCAAGTTCTACAATCACACTAAAAGCTGGTATCGAACGCGCATTACTAGAAGAAGTACCAGGCGTTATTGAAGTAGAACAAGTATTTTAATCTAAAAGCGGAAGCGGCTCGTTCAAAATCGCTTCCTAGAAAGAGACCCATTTGGGTCTCTTTTTTTATTCAAAAAACACTTCTCCTTTAACATCATAAAACAAAATTGGAAATCATTCTCAAAAAGTGAGATAATTAATACTATAGAATCGTTCACACATATAAAAGTAAAAAACATAGGGGGACGACACATGCCAAAAATGGGGAACACTTTCTTAACAATTCAAGAACTAGAAAAGAAAAAAGAGTATTTATTAGACCTTTCATCCGTTATACCAACATGGAATGCAAGTTATCAATTTTTATTTAAAGAAATTCAGCAAGAATTATTGAGTAAAGTAAATGAAAAAATCGAAAGACATCAATTCATTTTAAATATATGTGCAGATCAACAGGTAGGGGCATAATGTATTACATACAATTGTGATATATAAAAAAGAGACCTTAATCGGTCTCTTTTTTATATTTTAAGATAGCCAATCTAATTTCCTAATCCCTAACTTATCGACTGGTAAACGAAGTGAGCCATAAAAGTGCTTCATAAATTGCTCAGAGCGGTTCACATCGTGTAAAATGGCTTCTAAGCGATCTCTATATATGCTTTTTTGTTCTTCATTTCCCGTTTGGTAATATCGTTCGACTGTTTCAAAGTAGTGAAGCGGAAACAGGAGCCTTGCAAATAATAGGCGCCAACCAAATGAGGATAGCGAATAATTCCGTTCATAATCTGTAACAAATTGAACGATTGTTTGCTCCCAGTCTTTCTTTTTTTCTATCATCATATAGCGAATTAATTCTGCCATATCTCGAGTTGGGTGATCATACACCCAATCGAAAGGAAGTTTGAGACGCTTCGTTTGATGCCATAATAAAGGTGTGAATCGTTCTTGGCAAATTGTTGCTGCATCAGTCAGTTGCGGCGTATCATCCATCTCTGTATCGACAACATACTGAATTGCATTTTCTGCAACTCCTAAGTAATACGGGAAGGATTCAATAAACAATTGATCGAATACGTCTGTAGGGTGGTTCATCACTTGTGATTGCCAAAACTTTTCTAATTGATCGAGCCTTTTTTCCCATAACGCTTTCCATTCGCCTATGCGGCTTAATTGCTCGATTTCTTCTGGAAAGAATGCACCTCGTTTATGGAATATAGAAAGCTCACTTCCTAATGATGTAGCATGTCGTTCTAACGCACGCATACCTTTTAATAAGCAGTAATTTTGTTCTTCTATCTCACTTACATAGTACCCGTGTATAGTCGGAACGAAAGTCGCTACAGTTATATCCCCTTGCTGGTTCATATAATCACTGAGCTTTTTCATCTCTACAAGTACTTCTTCCTCCATTTCTCCAATTGGAACAAGTACATAAATTTTGTTGCGAATCCAAAAGCTTTTATAGGGGCCAAGGGGGATTAATTCTTTAACATGCATATGATAATGCTCATAAATATGATGAATCATCGCAGTCGCCACCTATGGTTTTTCTTTATATATATGAGCTTGTGCTCGCCTTTCATTCCTATGCACATGATAAAGCAACGAAACGTATACAAATACTAAAAAGAAAAAAAGGTGATAAACATGAAAGAATCAAATCAACTACAAGAAAGAGCATTACAACTATTACAAGAACGTGGTGTAACAATTGACGATATTGCTGAGCTTGTTCATTTTCTTCAAAAAAAATATCATCCAAATTTAGAGATGTCAGAATGCCGTTATAACGTTGAGCGTGTATTATCAAAACGTGAAGTACAAAACGCACTGATTACTGGTATCGAACTCGATGTCCTTGCTGAAAAAGGAATGTTAAGTGAGCCGTTACAAGATATCGTAAAACGTGATGAAGGCTTATACGGAATTGATGAAGTGATCGCACTTTCTATCGTTAATGTGTACGGCTCTATCGGTTTCACGAACTTTGGATATATCGATAAATTAAAACCTGGTATTTTAGAATACTTAAATGATAAATCAACTGGAAAGGTGCACACATTCCTTGATGATATCGTTGGCGGAATCGCTGCCGCTGCTTCAAGCCGTTTAGCGCACCGAGCTGATCATTCGGAATAATAAAATATGAAAGACCGTCAGTTTCATACTGACGGTCTTTCATATTTCATGAGGATAAATTCTCTTCCGCGGCTCAAAAAAATAGGACCTTGCTGAAAACCTATTTTTTTATATAACGTAATCGCTCTTGCATTGAATGTCGCTACACTAAGTCGGAACGTTTTTGGCTTATATTCTTTCGCAGCAAACGCTATCCCAGCTTGAAAAAACATTTTTCCCAGCCCTTTCCCTGTTAACGATGGCTTCATGCCAAGTCCGATATCAATTACATCTTCTCCACCATATAAATGAGCATCTCTTCCACCTGGTACTTGTGCATTTTCCCCAAAACAAAAATAGCCGATAAACTCTCCCTTATCGTCACAACAGCCATAATATGTCCCATCTAATAATTCTTCTATTACTTCTTCCTCTCCTGAAAAACTATATAAATTATAAGGTTCTTCGTACTTCCACGTATTTATCTCATTTGCTTCTGCTACCGTTAACTTGTGTATATTCATCCTTCTCTCCCCTAATCAAATATTCTATATATACTCATTCATTTTTCGCGCCTCATTTCCCTCTAATTGGAATATGCATAATTACATACGCACACCTATGAAACAAATGGTACAATTTATTTGAATCGCTGTTGCTACACTTCTTGATCAAAGAAAAGGCGTTAAAACGGATATTAGCGCCTTATCAAACTCAAGCAATTGGCACATTTTGTCATCATGAAAGACACTCAAAAGAGTGTCTTTTTTTTATATCTCACAAGGACTTACTCATTTCAAAATATACACACATAAAATAATGTAACTCTTACATGCATGAACCCTTTTCTCAAAGTTTTGAAGTAGACTCAAAGTAAAAAAGCACTCTTGGCTAGAGTGCTTTTTACTTTCAAATAAGGAGGTTACATAATATGGATAGTACTCTCGTATTTAATTTCGGCATTGGTATTGTCATCATTTTATTTGTTTTCTTTGTTCTTTGTATGAGTGGGGTATAGAAAGACGATTTTTGCCGTCTTTTTATACATATGTATCATTTGACTTCCGCAAAAGAAGTAACCATAATTGTTACATAAATAAAAAACTATTCACATATCCACAAATAGGAGGAAGAACAATGAAACATGTAATCGTTTATGCACACCCAAATACAGAAAGCTTCAACCATGCGATTTTAGAAACTGTAAAACATGAGTTAGAAGGAAAAGGTCATGAAGTACGCGTTCGCGATCTATACGAATTAAACTTCAATCCAGTATTAGGCGCTTCCGATTTCATCTCATTTTCTCAAGGAAACACACCAGAAGATATTAAAGAAGAACAAGAGCATATCTCTTGGGCTGATAGCATTACATTTATTTACCCAGTTTGGTGGGCGGGTCTTCCTGCTATTTTAAAAGGATACGTTGACCGTGTATTTAGTCACGGCTTCGCTTATGCTTACGGTGAAAACGGTATTGAAAAGTTATTAAGCGGTAAAAAGGGCTTATTATTATCTACAATGGGAAATTCGAAAGAAGCATACACAGCAGGCGGTATGTTTGACGCAATGAAGAAAACAGCGGATGTTGGTATTTTTGAATTTACAGGCATTGAAACAATTGAGCATACATTCTATACGAGTGTTCCGTCTGTGGATGACAGTGTGCGTAAGCAATATCTTGAAGAAGTGAAAGATGTTGTGAATCGTGCATTCTAATAAAAAAACTCCGGTTGTTAAAACCGGAGTTTTTTTATTTCATCATTAATTTCGGAATATATCTTTGAAGAATGCTTTCTAATTCATTCATATCTTCCTGTCTAATAAGTAAATTCACATTGTCATTCATTTTTTCTCGCCCGCGATATAAAAATATATTTTCTTTTGGATTTTCCCATGTTGATGTTTTATAGCCTTTTAATTCTTCGTATGAATAAAAGTTTAATCCGTCTACTACACCTTTTTCATATATTTGTACACTTTTAATAAGATGAACAGCTATTAAAGTCATAAAACAACTTGCTACAACATAACTACCCGACTGAATAAGAAACTGTTCAGCTGTATCAATATCGCCACTTACGTACTGAGCATATATATACATACATTGTCCAATGAAATATGCTGGCCCAAGTAATGCAATCCAACGTCTCTTCACTCGTGGATATGTTGCAATAAGTTTTCCTGCACTTTTTTTCATTTCATTTATTATATATATCTTCCATAGAACAAAAAATAAAACACATAATGTAAAAACAAACATAATACATGACATCCAGTACAATCTGATTCCCTCCCCTCAATATCATCACATATAAATTTTACATTTTATATAACAATAGCACATATGCAATTATGCATAAAAAAAAACAGGTAACCTCTTCCGGTTACCTGTTTTTCATTACATCTTCTCAATCCACTCCGTCAAGTTATGCACAACTTGCGTTGGTTGTACTTCATATTCTGTTAACTTCTCCACAGTTGTGACTCCAGTGTGGACAAGAAGCGTATGCATGCCAGCATTTATTCCCGCTAAAATGTCTGTATCGTAGTTATCCCCAACCATTAATGCTTCATTTTTTTCTATACCAAGCACTTTTAGAGCTTGTTCCATAATGATTGATTCTGGTTTTCCAATAAAGATTGGATCTACGCCTGTTGATACGGCTACAACTGATGTTAATGAACCGTTACCTGGTAATAATCCGCGCTCAGTCGGAATGGCAATGTCTCCATTTGTAGAAATAAACGTTGCGCCGTTACGTACAGCCAGACAAGCTTTTGCTAATTTTTCATATGTGATGTCACGATCTAAACCAACAACAACGAAATCAGGATTTTCATCCACAAGTTCAAATCCTTTTTCCACAAGTGCATCATGTAAGCCTTCTTCACCAATCATATATACAGTTGCGTCTTGTTTACGTTCATAAATGAAGTTCGCTGTCGCCATACTCGTTGTGAATACTTGCTCTGCTTTCGCTGGAATATCGAAACGAACAAGTTTTTCTGCCACTTGTTCTGGTTTACGCGTTGAGTTATTCGTAACGAATAAATAAGGAATGCCGCGCTCTCCTAATGCTTTTACGAAGTCGCTCGCTTCTTCAATTTGTTCTTCTCCGCGATACATCGTACCGTCTAAGTCAATTAAGTAACCTTTATACATCATTATGTCTCTCCTTCTATGCTAACGTTCTCACCTATCATACCACTCTTATATTACCCGCTTTTCAAAAAGAAAAAAACGCTTTACCTTAAAGCGCCCCATAACGTTCATTTTTTCTCTTTTACTTGGTAAGAACAACTACAATCGCCCTCACACATGTTTGCTAACGTCTTTACATCTGCTCCTGCAAATAAACGATTGTACATCTCTTTTTCATCTTCACATACTTGCGGGAATCTCTCTGCAATTTCTTTTAACGGACAGTTTTGTTTTTCAATTACGAAAGAGTTCTCTCCATCTCTCTTTATTTGAACCATATAACCATTTTTCTCTTGCATAGCTGCTATCTCTTGCACTTTATATGCTAAATTCTTTTGATTACTCACTCGCTTTTGCAACTGTTCTTCCATTCGCTTCGTTCTCTCTGTTAAAACGTAACGAAGTATTTTTTCATCACCCATTCGAGCTAAATCTTCTAGCATATCAATTGCAAATTGCTTATACTCCTTCGGGAATGTATCTTCTCCCTTTTCACTTAATCCATATAAATAAGTTGGTCTTCCGACATGTTGTCTTACCATCTTAGAATAAATGAAACCATCTTTCTCAAGATTACTTAAATGTCTTCGGATCGCCATTTCTGTAATCTCTAAAACGTCAGCTAGTTCCGCTACTGTGTGCTCTCCCTTAACTTTCAACAATTGTACAATTTCATCTTTCGTCGTACGTGCTTCCCCCATGCTTAACCCTTCTCCCTTTTCCCTTTTCCCTTTACTTTCTCACATATAATATAAGATCCCCAAAAGGCAGTTCCGGGGATCTTATAAGCATAATTATTCTGGTACAAATGCAGATACAGGTCCTAATTCCTTCTCTAAATAACTGCGAATATTTGCTGGGTATTTCTCTACCACTGCAATATGTTTTTGAATCGTCTTATATAATTCATCATGATTCATTTGAATATAATCTTGCGTAAGCATTTTTCGAAGAAGGATAATTTCCTTCATTCCTTGTCCTTCTTCTGCACTTATCACTCGCTCGTCCATCAAAATATCGATAATATCTTCATAACTTCCTGGATCGCGCATAATAAATCCATCAATCATCGCATTCCCTACATCTAATACACAATCAATAATTAGATGAGCTATACGTTCTAATGCGTAAAATTCAAACTCGGTTTCATATATCTTTTTCTCTTGAAATGTACTTGTTGCTCGTTCTAAACATACTAGCATTTGTTCTATTTTCTTTCTGTCTACAAAATACATGAATGTCACCTACCTGGAAATTAAAGCATTTACATTTTAATTGTAACGCTTTCTTCTGAAAAAATCGACAATTTTTCGAATTCACCTTTTCTCCGTTATTTGTTATAGTTATATTTGTATGATTTTTGAAATTGGAGGAATGGAATCTTGGAACGTGAACTCGCACTAGAAATTGTCCGTGTAACAGAAGCAGCAGCATTAGCATCCGCACAGTGGATGGGCCGCGGAAAGAAAAACGAAGCAGATGATGCAGCAACTACAGCAATGCGTGATATGTTTGATTCAGTAAACATGGCAGGTACAGTTGTAATTGGTGAAGGAGAACTTGATGAAGCACCGATGTTGTATATTGGTGAAGAACTAGGAACAGGTAACGGTCCAGAAGTAGACATTGCCGTTGATCCATTAGAAGGTACAAACATCGTTGCGAAAGGTCTTGCAAATGCAATGGCAGTTATCGCAATCGCAGATAAAGGAAACCTTCTTCATGCTCCTGATATGTACATGGAAAAAATCGCGGTTGGTCCAAAAGCAGCTGGTAAAATTAGCTTAGATGATCCAATTGAAAAAACAATTGAAATTGTAGCAGAAGCTAACAATAAAAAGATTCGCGATCTAACAGTTATCGTGCAAGAACGTGAACGTCATCAAGATATTATTGACCGTGTTCGTGCAAAAGGTGCACGCGTAAAATTATTTGGTGATGGTGATGTTGGTGCGTCAATCGCAACAGCACTACCTGGAACGGGTATTGATTTATTCGTTGGTATTGGCGGAGCTCCAGAAGGTGTTATTTCTGCAGCAGCATTAAAATGCCTTGAAGGTGAAATGCAAGCTCGCTTAGTTCCAATGAACGAAGAAGAAGAAGCTCGTTGTCGTGAAATGGGATTAGAAGATCCTCGTCAACTTCTTATGTTAGATGACTTAGTATCTGGGGATGATGCAATCTTCTCAGCAACTGGTGTATCTGCTGGTGAGTTATTAGACGGTGTTAAATTCCTTGGCGGAGATCTAGCTGAAACATATTCTATCGTTATGCGTTACAAAACAAGAACGGTACGATTCATTAAAACGCATCACCATTTAGATCATAAACCACACTTAAACTTAGATATTTAATAAAGGAGCCATGTGTATGGAAGAACGTTTCTTTCTGTACGACGATACAGTCGCTACAAGAACTCGTTTCGTTAGCTTTATGGGAGAAAATGAGCGTCATGATTTAGCGCTTTTATACTCCGATCGTCATTACGGTAAAACAATTGTCCTTGATATACAGCGCAATAGATTTGCAATCATCGGTCCTGACGATTTAAACGAACCAGGCTACTTAGAGCATGCATTTTCTATGACTGAAGAAATTGCAGAAGAACTACGCTCATTTTTATTTGAACTTATATAATTTATCTTAGACACCAGCTATTTTAGCTGGTGTTTTTTCACTGTAAGTATTTTGAATTTTCAAACCTTATGTTATAATTAAGAATAAATCTATTTGGATAGAAAGGACGTTATCTACGTATGCCAACAACTACTTTGTAATGGACCAGCAATTGGATAGCATTACTCTCAAAAAAGCACCATGCTTTTTCAAGGGAGTAGTCTGCCCATTCCCATTACAAAGGAACGTAACGCATCTGTAGTATGATGTTTACGGAGGTTCCTCTTTGGGGAACCTCCTTTTATTTTTGTCTATTTCTCATGTCTTCATACTACAAGACATCCAAATAGCTGTATTACGTTCCTTTACCACTACTATAAGAGGTGAAGGAAAATGCAGAAAGTACAACTTTCTTGGAGTTTATATGAAAATGAGCAAAATACAATCGAAAAGTATTGTAAAAATTGCAGACGCACTACCCTATTTACTGACACGAATATTCGTAGGCATAACGCCAACGGAAAAAATATATATCGTTTTGCCATTTATAAATGTCCGAAAGATCATACGTGGAACCAAAAACTTCGTATTTATAAATCATTTACTGATCATGTGGAAACAGTCGACATGAATACGCAAGATCAAACAGAAACAACTACTACCATTTCCATTACACATCATAAAGAAAGTGGCGTAGCTGAAATTACAGTCGTATTAGATATCGTTTTCGGTTCCCACCGAATCGATAAAGCTTTATCCACATATATTTCTGACTGGAGCCGTACACGCATTGTGGATAAAATTAAAAATGGGGATATTCAATTGAACGGACAACAAATGAAACCAAATGCAATACTTTCTGAAGGTGATCATATCTCGATTTGTTTATAAGCGAAAATATGTAAAAAATCCTCTTACAATCGTAAGAGGATTTTTTTATTTCTTCACTTTTCGTAATACGAAGTGTGCACAACCAAAGTTACAGTACTCGTATAAATATTCCGTTAACGTACTAATTTTCGTATCATATGTCGAACGTTGATTACTATCATCAAAGAAACCGCGCAATCTAAGTTGCTCATAACCCCAGTCCCCAACGATATAATCATATTTATTTAAAATTTCTGCATAACGCTCTTTAAATGCTTCTTCACTAAAACCGTCACGAAAGTTTTTAATTACTTCGTACTGCACATTATTAATGCTCACCGTAGCATGCATCTCTTGCTCTTGCTTTTGCTCCATCATTAACTTCCTCTCTAAGCATTCTTCTTTTTATCGTATCACAAAGCATACCAACCAACAATTTCAAATACAAAAAATTGAAAATTAGTGCATGCTATGGAGAAGGAGGTGATACATCGTGAAAAAACAAATTATACTCTCTCTCCTCACTCTTTCCTTATTTGCAGGCTGTCAATCATCTAATAAAGCCGAAATGGAACGTGAAGAAGGAAGTCGTGTTCTTGTTTCCAATAAAAACGACATGTATCATACGGAAAATACAAATACAAGATTAACGAGAGTCGGTTATTCATCTAAACAAAAACATGAAGTATCTAACAAACAAGTAGGAGCCATTAACCGTGAGAAAGTCGCTGAAATGATTACAAGCATGACAGTCAAACTTCCTGACGTTACAAACGCTGCTACGCTCGTTACCGATGATGAAGTATTTGTTGTATACCGTGCAAACACAACGGATCCAAAACTCGTAGCGGATCAAGTATATAAAGCTGCTTTGTCCATCGTCCCTCGCTATTATAAAGCATATGTATCAACAGACCAAAAGTTGATTTCTCAAATTCAAGGCCTTCAATCAGGTAGCTTAAATGATACAGAATATACACAGAGCCTCGACATGCTAAAGCGAGAAATGAGCAAAAATCCTCATTTAAACAATACGGGGGATCAGACTTTGAATGATATGATTAAAAAATAAAGAAGATGGAGAAAACCTCCACCTTCTTTATTTTTGACTATTTCTTACGATCCGCATAAACCGCCATCGCATCACACATAAACTGTGCTAAACCTTCACCAAACTTATCGATATTTTTCGTGAAGCGCTCATCAGCGACGTACATTTGACCGAGTCCTTTAAAAGCATCTAGTGAATATTCTCCAAAGTTTTGCAAGTAATCGTACCATACCCCGATTGCTTCCTGTGCCTCTTTAGAATTTGGTGCGCCGTGTCTAAGCGCCGCTAAATTTCTGTAAATCGTATTAAACTCTTCTTGATTATCTTTTGACATACCTTTCGCGTATTCATTAGCCTTATCTACAGCTGCGTCTCCCCATCGTTCACGCGCTTCTTCTTCGTACGGATTATGGCTGAAATCGAACCCTTCAAATTTCTCTTTATTCGTCATTTCAATCGCTCCTTTTGTATGCTGAATTGTTTTATCAATTGTCGCAATCACCTTATCTAATCTGGCACGTTTTTCAAGAAGCATTTTCTTATGAAGTTGTAGTGCTTCTTCGTGGTCAAATGATGGACTCATGATAATTTCTTTAATTTTCTTCAAAGGGAAGCCTAGCTCTTTAAAAAATAAAATTTGCTGCAATGTCTCTAAATTTTCATTGGAATATAGACGATATCCAGACTCTGTCGTCTCGTCTGGGGTTAATAACCCAATTTCATCGTAATGATGCAGTGTGCGCACACTAATTCCAACTAAATTAGCTACTTCTTTTACCTTCATTGTCATGTGTATCTCCCCCTTAATACATACGATAAAGTATGACGCAACGTTAGAGTCAATAAGTAAATTCATTTTTTGTTAAAAGTTTCATCTCCACTATATTTCATGCATAATAGATATGTACATATATTAGAAAGCGGTGAAAGTATGGTTTCAAGTACGGTAATTGCCAGTATCACAATTCAACTTGTGATTTCGATTCTGGTACCTATTATTGCGTTTGTTTATTTCCGTAAAAAATATAATATTAATTGGAAAGTGGTCGGCGTTGGTGTTCTTATCTTTATTGGATTTACCCAAATTCTCGAAACACCGTTCCACCTATTTATGCGTGGTAATCCAGCAATCGCTCCATTTTTAGAAAATCCGTTTGTCTTTGCAATTTATGGCGGACTAACTGCTGGTATTTTTGAAGAATTAGGACGCTTCGTTGCCTTCTTCTTCCTACTAAAAAAATATCTAGAATATAAAGATGGCTTCGCTTATGGAATTGGTCACGGCGGGATTGAATCTATTTTAGTTGGCGGATTCTCTGCATTGCAGACACTTATATTCGCTAATGCTATTAACAATGGTAGCTTCGCTCAAATGGCAGAAAAACTACCACAATTAAATCTTGTAAAGGATATGTTAATAGAACAACCTGCTTATTTATACTTCCTTGGCAGCTTGGAAAGAATTATGGCTCTTGTATTGCAAATTGCCTTTACAATGCTTGTCTTATACGCAGTAAAACAGAAGAAATATATCTTCCTTGTTTACGCTATATTATTCCACGCATTTGTAGACTTTTTCGCGGCACTTTATCAAACAAAAACAATTAACATCTTTGTTGCAGAAGGAATTACCCTTCTCTTCACAATTGGTGCTATCATTCTTATTCGTAAAATGAAAGAGAAATTAATGAGTGTACCGGAATAAAAAATAATCCACCAACTGGTGGGTTATTTTTTACCACGATTTTCGCAATGATGATAACTCTTGCCCTCTTGCAACTCCCTCTTTGTTTCTGCATCTATAACAATGTACTTATGAATCTCTTCTGCTTCATTTTGAGAAAAGGAAGCAAAAAAATAAACTTGGCGATCAGGGTGAACAAAAAAATCTTGAAGTACCACGCTACTACGACAACCCGCGGCTGTTTTTTGTAGGAAAGAAAATTCTTCATCAGGCACTTCTTTAAATAAAATCTTTTTTCGAACGCTATATGCTGCATTGTTGTATTCTTTATAGATTTTCTTATCTAACTGTTCGTAAAACACATCTTCACTCACAAATGATTTATTTCGATTGCTTGGATAATTTAATTTTTGATTGGATTCTGCATATGTTGTGGACAAGTGTATAAAAAAACAAAGACCGAATATAATACATATCATTTTTTTCATCATTACACCTCAAATGTTCATTTATCCACATTACTTTTCCACATATTTAAATCAATATGCCGTTTCCAATAAAAAGGAATTTTCCCCACATTTGTCGAAGTATATAGCGTCAACTTGAAAGATGGGGATGAATTATGAAGAAATTGATTGTAATACGACATTGTTCAGCAACTGGACAAGAACGTGATGCCGAATTAACGATTGCAGGAAAAAATCAAGCAAACGCTCTTGCTACATTCCTATTAGAAAACCAATCACAAATAGATCATATTATTTCAAGCCCATTTGTGCGAGCTATCGATTCTATTCGGCCCTATGCGCTTCAAGCTAACTTGTCTATCCAAGAAGATGAACGATTAGCTGAACGCATATTAAGCGACGTTCCAATGGATGATTGGTTGCAAAAACTAGAATCTACTTTTACAAATATAGATATCGCCTTTTCAGGCGGAGAGTCAACAAAACAAGCGACGGATCGTGCTATATCACTTATCCAAGACGTTTTAAAGTTAAACCATACTACAACACTACTTGTTACACACGGCAACTTACTGACGCTCATTTTAAAGCACTTTGATCATACGATCGGCTTTATTGAATGGAGAGCTTTAACGAATCCTGATATTTACGAAATTACACTCGATAAACAATGTATCCTAAAACGATTATGGGAAGCACCGTCCAAGTAATATCTCTTTCCAACACATTCAGTTGACGCCACGAGAAGAAACTGTACTAATAATAGAAAGGGGTATCACTCCATATGTACGAAGATGTACTTGCTTTACTACATAAAACAAATGCTTCTTACGAAAAGTTTGAACACGAACCAGTACTCGATTATGAAACAGATCGTATCGTACGTGAAAGGCTTGGCTTACACGGCACTCCAAGTAAAAGCTTATTTTTAAAATCAAAGTCTGGAGATTATTACGTATTTTTTACGTTAGAGGGTACAAGGCTCAACCGAGGAGAGATGAAAGAAATAACAGGAGAAAGTTTATCTCTCTGTTCTCCTGATGAGCTAAGAGAAGAAACAGGCTGTACTCCAGGATGTGTAGCTCCTTTCGGTTATTCACAAAATGTAACGATTATTGTGGATAGTGCTATTTATGCTTACGATAAAATTTTAATTACACCTGGTGTACCTGAATTTACAATTGAATTATCCACAGAGGAATTAAAGAAAATCTTATTAACATGCCCAAATACTGTTTTAGAATATAAACAAAAAGAGAGCTAATGATTAGCTCTCTTTTTTCATTATCTTGCTTCTGCTGTTTTTTCTTTTGCAGAACGAACCTGCTCGTCCGCATGGTAAGAAGAACGCACAAGTGGGCCAGCTTCACAGTGGCTAAAGCCTTTGCTAAGTGCAATTTCTTTAAGCTCTGCAAATTCTGCTGGTGGGTAATATTTAAGAACTGGTAAATGCTTCTTAGATGGCTGTAGGTATTGTCCAAGAGTTAAAATATCCACATTGTTTGCACGTAAGTCATCCATCGCTTCAATTAAATCTTCTCTCGTTTCACCTAAGCCCACCATAATGCTCGATTTAGTTGGAATATCAGGCTGCATTTCTTTTGCTCGACGTAAAAACTCTAATGAACGATCATACTTTGCTCTAGCGCGAACTCGGTCAGATAATCGACGTACTGTTTCAATGTTATGGTTTAAAATATCTGGTTTTGCATCCATTAACATTTTTAAGTTTTCTTCTACTCCACCCATATCGGATGGTAATACTTCGATTGACGTAAATGGATTTTTACGACGTACAGCGCGTACTGTTTCAGCAAAAACAGCTGCTCCCCCGTCCTTTAAATCATCACGTGCAACCGCTGTTATAACAACGTGCTTTAAGCCCATTTGTACTACAGAATCTGCTACGCGTTCTGGCTCTTGTAAATCAAGCTCAGTTGGTAAGCCTGTTTTAACCGCACAAAAACGACAAGCACGTGTACAAACCGCACCTAAAATCATAAATGTTGCTGTTTTTCTTACAGCCCAGCATTCATGAATATTCGGACATTTTGCTTCCTCACAAACTGTATGAAGATTCTTAGAACGCATCATTTTCTTTAAGCCTGTATAGTTTTCATTCGTGTTCAACTTAATTTTCAACCATTCGGGCTTGCGCTTATATTCTGTTTGTTTTGTCATGGTTATCAACTCCGCACAATATGAAATAGTTTACCGTGTTCGCTTCTTTCAATGTAACATATCTATTCTAACGTATGAAAGCGATTTGCTCAAATGAAGATTCTAAGATTTTTTCCAATCGTTCCCTATAATGAAATACTCCGTATATCCCACACTAAAAAGAGTGATGTTGTGAAAGGAGTCTATTTCATGCTTCGAAAAATTTCTCTTTTGCTTTCGATTTGCTTTCTTCTCCACCAAAATATCGCTTACGGTGAAGATAATCAGCAAAGCATATACGAAAAGCGCATGGCACTATATAAAGAAACCGAGCAATCTTCAGGCATTCCGTGGTATTACTTAGCTGCAATGGATCAATACGAAAGAAATATACGGAGCGTAAGAAAAGATATTCCGAAAAAACCAGATGCCATTATTTCCCTTTATTTCAAACCAGAAATATGGGCTGGTCCCGTTAATGGTAACGACACTCTCCCTCATACAATTTCTTTATTTGGCGGATTGGGTTTAGATGGTGACAAAGATGGATTTGCAAACGCAAATAACGACCGTGATCTTCTGCATACAGCAGCGACAATTTTAAAGAAACAAGGAACGTCCGAAGACCGTGTTCACATTATGCTTTGGGAATATTATAGACGTGCGAAAACAGTTGAATTAATTACCGAATACGCCCAAATTTATAAACATTACGGACGTATTAATTTAGAAGGAAATGCTTTCCCTCTTCCGATTCGTAGTGACCATAGCTACCGTAGTACTTTCGGTGCTGGAAGAAGTTTTGGGGGGAGGAGAGTTCATGAAGGAACTGATATTTTTGCAGGCTATGGTGTACCAGTAAGATCTACTTGCTATGGCATTATTGAAACAAAAGGCTGGAACCGTCTTGGCGGATGGCGCATCGGTATTCGCGACCTTCATAATAATTACCATTATTACGCTCATTTAGGCGGATTCTCAAAAGAAATACAGCTTGGACAAATTGTCGAACCAGGAAAAGTAATCGGATTTGTCGGTAGCACCGGTTACGGCCCTCCCGGCACAGCTGGAAAATTCCCGCCCCACCTACATTTCGGTATGTATAAAGACAATGGTTATACAGAATGGGCTTTCGATCCATACATGCATTTAAGTCTGTGGGAGCGAAAAGAACGCACGAATACAAAACGATAACCGTAGCATATTGCTACGGTTATTTTTTTAATTCGGCTAACTATCCGTTTTCTTTTTATCAGGTACAACAACACTCCCACTTCCATAATAAGTAGGCACTTCCCCTTGAACAATACGCGTTGCAATCGGAACATCTTGTTTTACCTTTATTTCTTTCGTATGAAATGGAATAATTACTTGCAACGTAACTTCCATCTCCATAATAATTTGAATCGCTGTCGTATTGATCCCGTGCGGTTCAATTTTTTGTTTAATATCCGTATTCACATGACCAATCGTCGTGAAATCAATTGGAATATCGGGACCTATATTTCCAAGAAGCGCATTATCCGTTACACGACCAAAAGGAACTGCCATCGTTGCTCCATTTTTTTCAGAAATACCTAGCCCCTTCAAATCACCTTGTTCTACTTGCTGTAAATATTTTTCTATGTATGTGGTCGTTGACGTTACGATTTCATTTACTTGCTTCGTATTTAAATTAATTGTGGATACTTTTCCGTTTTTATCATTTTGTACTTTCATTAATGAATCGACATCAAACCCTTCATTAATTCTATCTTTTACCGCCTTCGTCATAACCGCTGTCGCCATTTTATGTGTCTCTACTTCCCCATATTTAAGTAATGTCGGCTGAATGCTTTTATTCACAATCCATAATCCTTGCACGAGTAATATGACAAAAAGAATAAACGACATAAGCAGTATGTGCCGAAAGGAAATTGGTCCCCTTCGAAACCGCGAATTTTTCGAACGAAATATACTCATAAAAAAACCTCCTTCTTATATCATTTCTATGCAAGAAGGAGGGACGATATATGCTTATCTCATTTTTAATAATGCTTCTTTTCCGATTGTGCCTGCCGTAATACCTAATGCTTCGGCCTCAATCGTTACTGATTCTAGCGGCGCTTCAAGAAGTTGTTCAATCGTTCTTACACCAACCGCACGGCCAGCAATAATTCCTCGATCACCTAACTTCTCATTTAAAAGACCTACATCTAATGCACCGCACATAATATATCCTTTATCGCTCATTACAGCTAGCAAATTTGTCTTTGGAAGTTTGACGCTAACCGCAATAAACGTATAATTATCGATTATAATTGGCTCTACATTAACCATAGTTCACACTCCTCTCTTTCTTATCTGTATGACAAGAGAAAAATGAGTGTTACAAGTTAACTAGCCTATAGTTTGACGGAAGATGTATGAGTTATCAACACGTCTGTTAACACATCTCTGAGTAACTCTGGCATATAATATTGTTTGTCAGAAAGTGTGGATAGCTCTGGGTATAAGTATCCGAATGTAAACATATCAATCGTTCCTACCGTATATATACGATCTAATTCCAGCGATTCCCCGTTAATCAATACGTCTTCCAGTAAAATTTTATTCCCAGGAATCATATCTGGAATGACTTCGACACCAGCGTAAATCATTTTCCCCATCACTTTTCCACGAAATCCGAATCCTTTTACCTCAAGGTTCTCCATATTCGGGCGACGTGCTTTCAAAATAACTTCTCTTAACGTTTTCCCCGGCACTTTTAATAAACATGGATTAATTGGATGTGGACAAATTCTGTGAATATCTCCGCGCGTCACAACACCTTCATTTAATCCCTCTAATAGCACACCAGCGTTCACCATTCCAATTTCTGCATCGCACCACGTTTTCAGCGCACTTGCTAACATGTGCGAAAATACCGTCTCATGAAACCAATTGACCGGTAATGATTCCTTTAAATGAACGACAGGCTCTGCCATAATATGTTTACTTTCTTCCTGCAGCAATTCAATTGTGGATAACGGTTTGCTATAAGCACCTAAACGTTCTGTCTTAATCGCTCTACCGTCCTTTTTCAACAGCTTCTTCGTCTCTTTATCCACAGTAAGCTGAACGTGCCCAACGTAACGTCCCCACTTTTCACAACAACAAAGTAAAGTATTATTCATAAGAATGCCACGCTCAAATAAATGGTGCGTATGTGCACCTAAAATAACATCTATATCATAATGCTCTGCCATATACTCATCCATGCTTTTTCCAAGATGAGAAAGGACAACGGTAATATGAGCCTCATCTCGCACTTCTTCTAAAATAGACTCTAAATGGATAAGCGGATCTTCAATATGCCAATCGAGCATATGATAAAACTCTGGGTACGCTACTGTTAATCCGATAAAGGCAATCGTAATTCCATCTGTCGTTGTATGTAATTTATAAGGCTTTGCCCACTCCGGACGTACACCTTCTTTTTCAAATAAATTCGCAACGAGCACCTCAAATCCAGCATCATCATATAGACGATTCAAATGCTCCTTCGCTAACGTAATTCCTTCATTATTTCCAATCGTTACATAATCATATAACGCCTCATTCAAAAGCTTCGTATTGCCAAGTCCATTCGTCGCTTCCGAAATACTATGAAAACGATCCACATGATCGCCGATATCAACCGTCAAAACGGTCTCTCCCGCTTCCTGTCTTCGCTTTTTCTCCCCTTGTACAAACCGAGAAATTTGCGGCCAATTTTCAAAATGACTATGTATATCGTTTGTATGATAAAGGTGGATGATTGTTTCTTTATTTATATTCAGAGAAAAAACCTCCTCTCAGTTCCTTACTGCCATTTACGCTACACGTACGCAATAATCCTGTAAATACTTTTCGTCTTTTCTTGCTATTTTACATTGTACTCGCATTGTGAGAAAAAGCAAAAGATTGTCCTTTTTATATGAGAAACTTTACTTTTGCCAGTCTGGGGATTTGTTGGTAGAGCGGGGATTTGTCAGAAAGTTTATTGATTGGTTTTACGAGTATTTTGGTGGATTTCCGTGTGGGTTTGTCAGTATCTTAGCATAAATTACTTCCATTCGGCGCTTTATGAATAGGCGCTCCTCTGTCATCTAAATATTGAGGGGTATATGCCCCGCTCTGCTATGTCGTAATTTGTTGATAAGTCGATATCCCTTGTCGAATCGTCGATATATTGAAATAATCGCTGATATATTCCGAGTTGTGTTCGATATATTTGAAAAATCGCTGATATATTTCAATGTATACTAGCTAGGGTATCATTCTGCACATATACCTTGTAACACGACATATGTCGTGTTACAATCTCATTATAAGGCGGTGAACCATAAAATGGATAAAGAGATATTAAAAGGAAGTATTGATATTTTACTGCTCTCCATCATTAAACAGCACGATACGTACGGATATGAAATTATTCAAAAGCTAAAAGAAAACAGCAATGATCTATACACGATGAGCCAAGGTACACTCTATCCAGCACTTAAGCGCTTGGAACAAAAGGATTTAATCAATTCCTACTGGGGTGAATCTGAAACTGGTATGAAACGAAAATTTTATCACATTACTACGAGCGGTAAGAAAATTTTAGAAGAAAAACTAACAGCGTGGGATTCAGTTACAGCTCTTATTAAAACTTGTCAGAAAGGAGCTTTAAATTAATGACGATTGAAAAATACATAAAGAGTATCGTTCAAAAAACAAACCTATCCCAATCTGATAAAGACGAACTATACTTCGAAATTTACGATCATCTCACAAGCTTAAAACAAGAATTTCTCGATCAAGGAAAATCTGAAGAAGAAGCCACTACATTAGCCATTCAAAATTTTGGAGAAGCCTCTACTTTAGGAACTGAAATTGACAAAGCAATGCAATATTCTACGCAAAAATATGTACAGTGGATTGGTTGGGGATTATTTTTACCGTATTCATTTGTTTTATTATTTAAACTGTTGCTCGGGAGGCCAGCTTTTTACTTTGGTAATCTGAAGTACTTCTTTGAAACAGGTGACTGGCATTCTATACACGGTGGGTTAATAAACTTAATTCCACTCAAAAGTACAATCCGCTATTTAAGTGGATTCGATCCTACTCATTTACTAGATCCTTATAATATAGAAATCATACTTATGAATACATTAGGGAACGTCATCATATTTATCCCATTTGGATTCCTTCTGCCGTTATTATTTAAACAAATAAACAATGTAAAAATGGCATCAAAAATTTTCATTAAGTTTATTTTATTAATTGAATCATTACAACTCCTTACTTTTACTGGTGTTTTCGATATTGATGACATCATATTGAATATGTTAGGTGCTTTAATTGGGTATGGTTCTTTCATTGGGATGAAACGTATTTGGGAGCGTATTAAATCTGTGGATAAGGTGGATACGATATAGGTTCGGGGTATACAGCCTGTTCTTCCTGTCGTAATTTGTTGATAAGTCGATATATTTAATTAAACACTGACTGGATAGCCCAGCCTGCCCTGAACTGACCTAAACTGAACCCAATCAAGCACAACATAAAAAAGCGCCCTGCATAGCAGGGCGCTTTCTTCATACATATATTATCCAATAGAACCTTCCATCTCAAACTTAATCAGGCGGTTCATTTCAACTGCGTATTCCATTGGAAGTTCGCGAGTGAATGGCTCGATGAAGCCCATTACGATCATTTCTGTAGCTTCTTGCTCAGAAATACCGCGGCTCATTAGGTAGAATAATTGTTCTTCTGATACTTTCGATACTTTCGCTTCGTGTTCAAGTGAAACGTAATCGTTTTTGATTTCGTTGTAAGGAATTGTATCAGATGTAGATTGGTTATCCATGATTAACGTGTCACACTCGATGTTAGAGCGAGAGTTTTTCGCTTTTGGTCCGAATTGTACGATACCACGGTAAGTTACTTTACCACCATGCTTCGCAATCGATTTAGAAACGATTGTTGAAGACGTGTTTGGTGCTAAGTGAATCATTTTTGCACCAGCATCTTGATGTTGGCCTTTACCAGCAATCGCGATAGATAATGTTAAACCACGAGCGCCTTCGCCTTTTAAGATAACTGCTGGGTATTTCATCGTTAATTTAGATCCGATGTTACCGTCAATCCATTCCATCGTTGCGTTTTCTTCACAAACCGCACGTTTTGTAACTAGGTTGTATACGTTGTTCGCCCAGTTTTGGATTGTTGTATAACGGCAATATGCATCTTTCTTAATGATGATCTCTACTACCGCACTGTGAAGTGAGTTAGTCGTGTAAACAGGTGCTGTACAACCTTCTACGTAGTGTACGTGTGCGCCTTCGTCTACGATGATAAGCGTACGCTCGAATTGTCCCATATTTTCAGAGTTAATACGGAAGTACGCTTGAAGTGGTGTATCCACTTTAATACCTTTTGGAACGTAGATGAATGATCCACCAGACCAAACTGCAGAGTTTAATGCAGAGAATTTGTTGTCTGTTGGTGGGATTACTTTTCCGAAATGCTCACGGAAAATATCTTCGTTCTCTTTTAATGCGCTATCTGTATCTTTGAAGACGATTCCTAGAGCTTCTAGGTCTTCTTTCATGTTGTGGTATACAACTTCAGATTCGTACTGTGCAGATACACCAGCTAAATATTTTTGCTCAGCTTCAGGAATACCTAATTTATCAAATGTCGCTTTAATTTCCTCAGGTACTTCATCCCAAGACTTCTCAGATTTCTCAGATGGTTTTACGTAGTACGTAATTTCATCGAAATCTAAGTCGTTTAAGTCGCCGCCCCATTGTGGCATTGGCATTTCATAGAACTTATCCAGTGATTTTAAACGGAAGTCTAACATCCACTGTGGTTCTTCTTTCATACGTGAAATCTCTTCAACGATTTCTTTTGTTAAACCGCGTCCAGCACGGAAAATCGAAACGTCTTTGTCTTTGAAACCATATTTATAATCGCCGATATCTGGCAGTTGCTTCGCCATGTTGGTGTGTCCCTCCTTAGATAACCTCGTTTTTAGGAACCTTTAACATTACTTATCTTCGTTTAAGCCCTTTTCTAACGCTTTCCACGCTAATGTTGCACATTTAATACGTGCAGGGAACTTGCATACGCCTTGTAATGCTTCAATATCTCCTAAATCAATGCTGTCATCGTACTCTTTTCCTAGCATCATGTCAGAGAAAATTTTAGAAAGCTGAAGTGCCTCTTCAATTTTCTTACCTTTTACTGCTTGTGTCATCATCGAAGCTGAAGACATTGAGATAGAACACCCTTCTCCTTCAAACTTCGCCTCTTGTACAATACCTTCTTCTACTTTCATCGTAAGTTGAATACGATCGCCGCAAGTTGGATTGTTCAAGTTAACAGTAACACTATCTTCTAACACGCCATTGTTACGAGGATTCTTATAATGATCCATAATAACTTGACGGTATAACGTATCTAAATTATTAAATGACATTTGTGAAATACTCCTTTGTCTTGATTAGTGATTCAACAAATGTATCAATTTCTTCTTTTGTATTATATAAATAGAAGCTCGCACGTGCTGTAGAAGAAGCTTTCAGCCACTTCATAAGCGGTTGTGCACAGTGGTGTCCTGCGCGAACCGCAATGCCTTCTACATCTAATACAGTTGCTACATCATGAGGATGTACGTCTTCAATATTAAATGTAACAAGACCAGCGCGATGCTTTGGACCATAAATTGTAACGCCATCTACTTCTGATAGTCTTTCTAAAGCATATTGCGCTAATTCATGTTCATGCTTTTCAATATTATGAAGACCGATTTCTTCTAGGAAATCAATTGCCGCACCAAGTCCGATTGCATTACCGATAATCGGTGTACCTGCTTCAAACTTCCACGGAAGCTCTTTCCAAGTAGATTCTTGTAAATCTACGAAATCAATCATTTCACCGCCAAATTCAATTGGCTCCATATTGTTCAGCAATTCTTTTTTACCATATAATACGCCGATACCTGTAGGTCCGCACATCTTATGAGCAGATAATGCGTAGAAATCACAGTTTAAATCTTGTACATCCACTTTCATATGCGGTGCACTTTGTGCTCCATCAACGATCATGATTGCACCGTTTTCATGTGCAATTGCTCCGATTTCTTTTACAGGGTTAATCGTTCCAAGTACGTTTGATACTTGCATAATAGAAACGATTTTTGTATTCGGTGTAACTGTTTGACGAACATCTTCTAAAGAAATTGTACCGTCTGGTTGAAGCGGAAGGTATTTTAAAGTTGCACCAGTTTTCTTCGCAACTTGTTGCCACGGAATGATGTTACTATGGTGTTCCATGTAAGAAATAACGATTTCATCGCCTTCTTTTACATTTTCAAGACCATAGCTAGCCGCTACTGTATTTAATGCAGTTGTCGTTCCGCGCGTGAAAATAATCTCTTCCATTGATTTCGCGTTAATAAACTTGCGAACTTTCTCGCGTGCACCTTCATACGCGTCGGTAGCTTTCGTACCGAGCGTATGAACACCGCGATGCACGTTAGAATTATATTCTTTATAGTAACGTTCTAACGTTTCAATGACTTGAATTGGTTTTTGAGAAGTTGCTGCACTATCGAAATATACAAGTTGTTTGCCGTTCACTTTTTGATCAAGAATTGGAAACTGTTTGCGTATTTCATGAATATTCATTAGCGAACTTTCCTTTCAATTACCTCAACAAGCTGTGCCTTTACTCCTTCAATTGGAAGCTCATTTACTACAGGTGCTAAGAATCCATGGATGACTAAACGTTCTGCTTCGCGTTTTGGAATACCACGGCTCATCAAGTAGTATAATTGGTACGGATCTACGCGGCCTACTGAAGCTGCGTGACCTGCCATTACATCATCTTCGTCGATTAAAAGAATTGGGTTTGCATCACCGCGAGCTTTTTCATCTAACATAAGAACGCGAGAAGATTGTTGTGCATTTGATTTAGATGCACCGTGTTCAATCTTACCAATTCCGTTAAAGATAGATGTTGCACTATCTTTTTGTACACCGTGTTTTAAAATCCAACCTTCAGAGTGTTTACCGAAGTGAACAACTTTAGTTGTAAAGTTTTGTGTTTGGTTACCACGACCAATTGTTACTGTTTTTGTATCAGCATATGATCCGTCGCCCATTAAATTCGTAACGTTCTCTGAAATTGTGTTTCCGTCATTCATAAGGCCTAGAGCCCAATCAATGCGGCCGTCGCGTCCAACAATTCCGCGTCGGTTAACGTAAGTTGTTACGTCTTTTGCTAATAGATCAACCGCACCAAATTTCACTTGTGCGCCTTGTTCCACGATTACTTCTGCTACGATATTTGCAATACCTTTAGCATTTTCATTTGCAACGTAGTTTTCTACATAAGTTGCAGTACTGTTCGCATCAGCTACGAATAATACGTGGTTATATACGTTAGCTTCTTCGCCGTCTACTAAGAATACAGCTTGAAGTGGAGTTTCAAGAACAACGTTTTTCGGAACATATACAAATGCACCGCCGTTGATTAATGCAGCATGAAGTGCAGTTAAACGATGCTCGTCTACCTTCACGCCGTCTTTCATTAAATACTTTTGTAATAGTTCAGCATGCTCTGTTGCAGCTGTTACGATGTCTGTAAAAATAACACCTTTTTCTTTTGCTTCGTCTGCTAAAGAAACGAATGCAGTTGTACCAGTACGTTGTACTAATACACTGTTATTTTCATCGATTAAGTTTTTCACTGCTTCTGGAAGCTCTGTTAAAGAACTTACAGGCTCTTGCTTAGCAGCGTCGCCTTTTCCGATAAAGTCCCATTTTTCAATTTTCGTTTTATCAGGCGTTGGCATTGGAAGTTCAGTTGCTTGTGCAAGAGCTTGTAAGCGGAACTCAGTCAACCAAGCAGCTTCGTTTACTTCGCTTGCGCGCTGACGGATTGTTTCTTGATCGAAAGGTAATGTACCGATTGTCATGTTTATGCTCCTCTCTTACGCTTCTTGCTCTGCTGTTTCGTCTTCAATACCTAATTCTTTTTTAATCCAGTCGTAACCTTCAGCTTCTAGACGTTGTGCAAGCTCAGGGCCACCAGATTTAACGATACGACCGTTCATCATAACGTGAACGAAGTCTGGAGTGATGTAGTTTAATAAACGTTGGTAATGCGTAATCATTAGGCAACCGAACTCTTCGCCGCGCATTTGGTTAATACCTTTAGATACAACTTTTAATGCATCGATATCAAGACCTGAGTCGATTTCATCTAAGATTGCGATTTTTGGCTCAATCATCATTAATTGAAGAATTTCGTTACGTTTTTTCTCTCCACCAGAGAAACCTTCGTTTAAGTAACGTTGTGCCATTTCTGGATCCATTTCTAGGAATTCCATGTTTTTATCTAAAGTACGGATAAATTTCATAAGAGAAATTTCATCGCCTTCTTCACGACGTGCGTTAATTGCAGAACGTAAGAAGTCAGCGTTTGTTACTCCGCTAATTTCACTTGGATATTGCATTGCTAGAAATAGACCTGCTTGTGCGCGCTCATCTACTTCCATTTCTAATACATCTTCACCGTCGATGATGATGCTACCTTCTGTTACTTCATATTTTGGGTGACCCATAATTGCAGAAGATAAAGTTGATTTACCTGTTCCGTTAGGTCCCATAATTGCGTGGATTTCTCCACCTTTTACTTCAAGGTTTACACCTTTTAAAATTTCTTTACCGTCGATTGATACGTGTAAGTCTTTAACCGTTAATGTAGAACCAGCCATCTCAATACCTCCATTAATCCTCTATATACATTTTAAAAATTCCTAAAACGTTCATATTCTCATTTTATTCTCATTCTAATTTTATATCAAATAAAATGATATCGCAAACGACGAAAAAAAGTAACAATTTTTTCACAAATGTATATAAGTATTTCCCTTGCATCTTTATATAATACACCTTTCTTCTTATTTATATAAAGAAAAAAGGACTGGTAATTTTCCAGTCCTTCCCTTATATTTATTCACTTACCGGAAGTACAGCACCTTTATATTCTTTATTAATAAAATCTTGAATTTCTTTTGAATGCAGTACTTCTACTAGTTCTTTAATTTCTTTTTTCTTCTCGTCACCTTTACGAACTGCAATAATATTTGCATACGGAGAGTCCGATCCTTCAATCGCAATTGCATCCTTTGTTGGATTTAATTTCGCATCAATTGCATAGTTTGAATTAATGAATAAAGCATCACCTTCATTATTTTCATATAGCTTCGGTGAAAGTCCCGGTTCTACATCTGTTTTAAACTTTAAGTTTTTCGGATTTTCTACAACATCTTTTACTGTTGCTTTAACAACATCTACACCGTCTTTTAATTTAATAACGCCACCTTTTTGTAACAATGCGAGCATACGGCCACGCTCCGCTACGTTATTACTCATAATAACTGTTCCGCCATCTGGCAATTCTTTTAAACTTTTATACTTCTTAGAATAAATGCCCATTGGCTCTAAATGGATTTTTCCTGCGTTTACAATTTTATATCCCTTTTCTTGAATTTCTTTATCTAAGTAAGGAATGTGTTGGAAGTAGTTCGCATCAATTTCCTTATCCGCTAACGCTTTATTCGGCAAAACATAATCCTGGAACTTTTTAATCTCTAATTTAATGCCCTTTTTCTCTAGTATCGGCTGTGCCTTTTCTAAAATAACAGCGTGCGGCACGTTAGAAGCTCCCACAACAAGCTTATTCTCTTCTTTCCCTCCGCAAGCAGCTAATGTAAATACAGACAGCGCTGTAACAACTGACAATAGAATCTTTTTCATATGATGTCCCCTTCTCCCCTATAGTTATGTAGTTATAAAAAAGGCTGGCATACACCAGCTCTTTTCAGCAATTATTCTTTTACAGGAACAACCGCTCCTTTATATTCTTTATTAATAAAGTCTTCGATTTCTTTAGAATGCAATACTTCTACAAGCTCTTTAATCCCTTTTTTATCTTTATCACCTTTACGAACCACTAATACGTTTGCGTATGGAGAATCATCACCTTCAATTGCAATTGCATCTTTTTCTGGATTTAATTTCGCATCAATTGCATAGTTCGAGTTAATTAAAACAGCGTCGCCTTCTTTATTGTTATACACTTGTGGTAACAAACCAGGCTCGATATCCGTTTTGAACTTTAAGTTTTTCGGATTATCTGCAATATCTTTTGGAGTTGCACTAACTGGATCTACTCCGTCTTTAATTTTTAAAATGCCTTCTTTTTGTAAAATTGCTAAACCACGTCCATGGTCAGTAACGGAATTACTCATAATAATTGTCGCCCCGTCTGGAAGTTCTTTTAAGCTCTTATATTTTTGAGAATATACACCAATTGGTTCCAAGTGAATTTTCCCTGCTATTTCAAAATCATATTTTTTATCTTTCATTTCTTTTTCTAAATACGGAATGTGCTGGAAGTAGTTTGCATCTAAATCCTTATCCGCTAACGATTTATTTGGTAACACGTAATCTTGGAACTTTTTCACTTCTAATTCAATTCCTTTTTTCTCAAGTAACGGTTTTGCCTTTTCTAAAATTTCAGCGTGCGGCACGTTAGAAGCCCCCACAACTAGTTTCTTTTCATCTTTATCTTTCCCGCCACAAGCAGTTAACCCCAAAATAGAAGTTGAAATAAGTGCTGTAAGTAATAATTTTTTCATTTGAAACATCCTCCTGTTTTTTTATTATCGTTTATCTATTCGAGTCGTTACACTATCACCAATCCACTGAATGAAAAATACCACTAGTAATACACAAATTGTCGCAACGATTGTTACATCGTTATTTCCTCGCTGGAATCCTTCTAAATAAGCAAGTGTTCCAAGGCCACCAGCACCAACAACCCCCGCCATTGCTGTATAGCCTACTAAAGCGATTGTTGTAACCGTAATACCAGATACTAATGCTGGTAACGATTCTGGAATTAATACTTTCAAAATAATAGTGCTTGTTTTTGCTCCCATTGCTTTTGAAGCTTCAATTACACCTTTATCAATTTCGCGAAGTGCAATTTCAACCATTCTCGCGTAAAACGGTGCCGCTCCAATAATTAAAGCTGGCAGTGCTGCACTCGCTCCAAGAATTGTTCCAAGCAGAATCTTTGTGAATGGGATTAATAAAATGATTAAAATGATGAACGGTATCGAGCGGAAAATGTTTACGAACGCTCCAATCGCCGTGTTAACCGATTTGTTTTCCCATAAATTATCTTTCGCTGTCATAAAGAGTAACAATCCTAAAATTAGTCCTAAAACAAATGTGGCAAGAGCTGCGATTGCCGTCATATATAACGTTTCACCAGTTGCTTCTAACATTTGATTCCAATCAATATTTGTGAGTAACTTATCCATGTGCAATCACCTCCAGCTCTACTTGATCTTGATGTATTCCCTCTATTGCTTGCTGAATCGCTGTTTCCTCACCATTTAAATGAACAACTAAACTACCGTAAGATCCGTTATTTGTTTGGGCGATGTTTCCTTGCAAAATGCTAACTTCTATATCACTG
Source organism: Bacillus sp. M5A3_1b (assembly GCF_053345335.1). Taxonomy (NCBI): domain Bacteria; kingdom Bacillati; phylum Bacillota; class Bacilli; order Caryophanales; family Bacillaceae; genus Bacillus; species Bacillus sp. M5A3_1b. The sequence goes on from NZ_JBKEZY010000003.1 coordinate 87,562, forward strand.
CGTTGCATTAATCTTTGAAGTACTGGTCTTTCTACAGCTTCACCGATAAACTGCAAACGAACTACTTTACCATCTGGATACTTTTCAATTAAACTTTCAATCGTTTCATTTGTATCTTCAGAATCCGTTAACTGCTGTACAAATCGCTTTGTAATGTCTTTCTGCGGATTGCGGAATACATCAAGTACTGGACCCGTTTCTACAATCTTCCCTTTCTCCATTACCGCCACTCGATTACAAATCTTTCGAATCACGTGCATCTCGTGTGTAATGAGTACAATTGTTAAACCGAGACGCTTATTAATATCTAATAATAAATCTAAAATTTGATCTGTCGTTTCTGGATCAAGAGCTGATGTCGCTTCATCACATAAAAGCACTTGTGGATTGTTAGCTAATGCTCTTGCAATACCAACGCGTTGCTTTTGTCCTCCGCTCAGCTGAGATGGATACGCGTCCCCTCTTCCTTCTAATCCAACAAGATGAATTAACTCATCCACTCGTTTTCTTCTCTTCGCCTTATCAACACCTGCAATTTCAAGTGGGAACTCGATATTTTCGCGTACAGTTCGTGACCAAAGTAAGTTGAAGTGCTGAAAAATCATTCCGATTTCTTGCCTTGCCTTACGAAGTTCACTCCCTGTAATTGCTGAAATCACACGATTTGCAATTGTAATTTGGCCAGAAGTTGGCTTCTCTAACTGATTGAATAATCTGATTAAAGAACTTTTCCCAGCGCCACTATATCCGATTACACCAAATATTTCACCTTTGTCTATTTTTAAATTGGCATTATCTACAGCAGTGACATCACCGCTTTTTGCTTTATATATTTTCTTTACATTTTCTAACAAGATCATGATGTTCACCCCTTTTTTTGTTTAAAAAGCGTAAGCGGCTCGTTTAGAACAAGAGGACGCCCGAATCCCTGACGTAGAGGCGCTTTTTGCCTCATAGGAAGGGATGAAACGACCGACTGTTCTAGCCGCTGAAGCTAGATTTTTGGTCGACTCCGCAATTTTTTATTTTTAATGCGTGTAGTCCACCGTTATCACTACTTTTATTGTTTGAATGTCCTCCACATTCAAACAATAAAAAAACCTTTCTGCTTTAGAGAAGCAGAAAGGTTTATATGCGTATATAACAACATTATCCCTCTCTCTCATCTCTCAAAGCATTTGCTTTGCAGGAATTGGCACCATTTCAACATAAGTTGACGGTTGCCGGGCTTCACAGGGCACAGTCCCTCCACCTCTCTTGATAAGAGAAATCAGATTACATTTTCGTCTGATTTGTAATTTATGAAATTGTCTATATTTTATGAATTGAATTGTATCAATATCCACACACTATGTCAACAGAAATTTTCGTAAAAAATGAAACTTCAGAATTTTAAGCACCTACTGACATCGGTTTACATATATGAAACATCGATTCAACTAATAGCATCGTTCGATACGTTCCCGAATATTGTACACGTCCATCGTTCATTAGTGTTTGCAATCGTACATTTCCGTTCACCAATTGTTTTACATCTTCCTCATCTACACAAACGATTTGCTCCGTTCCTCTTTCCTCATGTAGCAGCTCTATATAATCTCTTGAAATTTGTAACGAACAACTTTCATCTCCAAAGCGGAAATTAACAGTTTTTTCTCCTTGTCTTAAAAGCGGCTCTAAATGATATTGACCATTAGCGTAATTTACAAATGATTGCAGCAAAGAATATAATTTCACCCTAAATCACATCCTTCATATCACTTTCTATTACACATACCATTCCCTCTCACTAAAGAGCAATCCTGTTACTTTCGCTCGACAAATACTGTAACCACCCTGCATCTCGACATATTTCCCGAGAAATATGTCGAGGCGGCAAAAACTTTGCCGCCTACTTTAATTCCGTATATAAATATTCAACCGAATGAAATGCATATATCTTCTTCATGAGTGTCCCATTTTCAAAAACAAGTAAACACGGTACACTTTCGATTCCATACTCTTTCGCTAAATGCGGAGCATAATTTAAATCTAACATTCCAATTTTCAATTCTTCAATTGTCAGCTCAACAACTGTTAACATCTTTTTTGCTAATTGGCATGTTCCACACATTGGAGTATATACATATAACACTGTTTTTTCTTCGTTCTCTATTAGGGCTGTAGCTTCGGCTCCTGTCCAATCAATCACTTCTATCATTCCTTACCGTAAATATTCTGTATAAACGTCAATGTCAGCTCCCCATAATACATTTGCTAAGTGTGAAGATGGCGCAGTTGCCACTTCTCGGTACGAGCGATCAATGTAAATATGCTCTGCTTGCGGAAATTCTTTTCGAAATTGCTTCCTTAACTTTTCTCCAGCATCATCAGCATCAACTAGTACATACACTTCCTTATCAAAAAACTGATCAATGAGCTCATCCATTTTCGATAAACCAATTGTACCATTTGTACAAACAATTTCCACCGGTTCACGAATAATAGATTCAATCTTTCTTCTATCTGATTTACCTTCTACAATAATGACTTTTTCTACATAAATCATATGTCATCACCCGATCACCATATACTATACAACCTTTAACTTAGTATATAGTATATTCGTTATTTTCATGTTGTTTCCTGTTTATTTTTGCAAAAGAAAAGCAGAAGCGGCTCGTTCAGATTGTGAGGGGGATGGAGCTTCTGACGTAAAGGCGCTTTTTGCCTCGTAGGAAGAAGCGAAGCCACTGAGCAATCTAGCCGCTGGAGCTGGATCACAAAGAAAAGCGCAAGCGGCTCGTTCAGATTATGAGAGGGATGGAGCTTCTGACGTAAAGGCGCTTTTTGCCTTGTAGGAAGAAGCGAAGCCACCGAACAATCTAGCCGCTGGAGCTGGACAATACAGAAAAGCGGAACCGACTGTTTAGCCCTGTTGGCTAAGGTTCTTTCGCACAGAAGACGCTTTTTGTCTTCTCGTGCGGAAGGTTCTTAGACATGAAGGGCTAGGAGGTGGAGCTGGACAATGAAAAATTAAACGAAATCGTTTTTTCAAAAAACACTCTCCTACACGATAATTAGTATATGATTCTACGTTCATTATTTTACACAAAATAAAAAAGGACAGCACAAAGGCTGTCCTTTAGTCGACTATAATTAGTCTTGGTTTGTCATTTCTGCATATTTTTCTGCAGTTAATAACTTCTCAACTTGGCTTGCATCAGAAAGTTCAACTTTAACCATCCATGCACCCTCGTATGGAGATTCGTTAACAAGTTCTGGTTGGTCACTTAATTCTTCGTTTACTGCTACAACTTTACCACTTACAGGTGCGTATAACTCAGAAACTGTTTTAACAGATTCTACGCTTCCGAATGGCTCGTCAGCTTCGATTGTTGCACCTACTTCAGGAAGTTCAACGAATACGATATCGCCTAGCTCACCTTGTGCAAAGTGAGTAATACCGATAACAACTTCATTACCTTCAGTTTTTACCCATTCGTGTTCTTCAGAGTAACGTAAATTATTTGGAATGCTCATGACTGTACCTCCAGTGAATGTATTAATTATGTAAAAATACCTTATTGGTACTTTTTCCACACACTTTCAAACTGCTCTTCGTTAAAACCAAGTGTTACATTCGTTCCATTTGTTACGATTGGACGTTTAATCAACATGCCATCAGATGCTAAAAGTTCGTACATTTCGTCTTCACTTGCATCCTTTAACTTATCTTTCAGACCAAGTTCGCGGTAACGCATTCCACTTGTATTAAAGAATTTTTTTAATGGTAATTCACTTTTTTCATGTAAATTACGTAAATCTTCTTTTGATGGTGGATTTTCAACAATATGAATCATCTCATATGCTACATCGTTTGCCTCAAACCATTTCTTTGCTTTTTGACATGTGCCACACTTTGGATATGAATAAAATGTTACTGTCATAAATTCACCTACTTTTTTACTAACCTTTACCTTTATCATATAGAAAACGTTTTATTATTTCAAACGATTATTCGCTAAACTTTTACTTATTTCGTGATAAATTTTAATAATCCTGCGAATTTTCCTTATTTTCCCGCCATTTGTTAAGAAAAAATAAATATATATTTTTTTAGATTCTTCTCTCATCCCTCGCCGAACATATATCTTAAACAAACGTTTAATTAAATTCCTATTTTCTTTTGTTCACCCTTGAGCTATATCGGTTTCTTTCTACTGAACATATATTTTAAACAAACGTTTGATTAAATTCCTATTTTCTTTTATTCACCCTTGAGCTGCATCAGTTTCTTCCTACCGAACATGCATCTTAAACAAACGTTTATTTAACCGGTTCAGCCTTTAGTCACAAAACCTGGAAACACTTTAAATGACAAAGGCTTACAGATAAAAGGAATTAACGATTTTGACCGTAGTATTGAGCCCATAAAAAAGTTATTAAACCTATCATCAATAAAGCAAAAGTAACTGCTCCTGAGAATATGAAATTCACATTACTAACTGAAATATAAAAAGAAGTGCCCTTGCTTAGAGACAGGGTACTTCTTTTTTATCATCAATCTAAAGATAAACGTATCCTTTATTAAAGTAGAAATGTATACTTTTCTACTTTTTCGTAGTTTATTCAAAATCTTTGCGGAACCGCCACTAGCTCATTTACATAATTATCGTTAGCTGAGGTTAATTATATTTTTCTACGTACTACATAAAAAGCTAAGGAACCGATAATAATAGGTGCAACTAAACTAGAAGCATATGCACTAGTAATAGTAAAAAGAGAGAGTATAAATATATAGATAAGAGCTAGTCCAATAAATACAGGAATTCCAACTCGAAACTTCCTACATTGTTTTATGTTGCTGTATAATACTTCTCCAATTAGACAAACTATAAGATCTAATACACTACCAAATATGATGAGAATTACAATAAATCCAACTATATTAGGTAAATCATTCTCGTAAGAATAACTAGGATCAGAAATATACGGTATTAAGAACCATATGATAATAAAAGTAAGCAAACTTGCAGCATAACTAATTAAAAATTTCCTCAAAGTAATCATCCCCATAATTTTCTAATATTATCTTCATTGTATGACATAATGCCCTATCATTAATAGCAAAACTACCATCCACGAAATTGCTAATTGAATGAAATAAAAAAAGACGCATTTAAATGGATGCGTCTTTTGGCGATGTTTCTTTTGTAAAATCATATAAAGCAATTGCGCCTAAAATAACCAATATACTTTCAGGGGCATCTAACAAAATAGTTCTCCAAGTTTCTGATACTACCCATCTAATCCCTGCCGCTGATTCAAGATATGTTTGAAAATAACTGATTGTAAAATCAACTACAAATAAACATACAAGTAATGTTAGACCAAACCGAATTAATTTCTTGTTTTTAAACATGTAACACCTCTCAAAATTCATTGGATATTTCTGTTTTTAGTCCTTCACATGCAAAAATCCTTATATTTAATTTTAACACACATAATATCCAAATAAATACAATATGCATATTTACATATTGTATTGACAGTATTCCATAATTTCGACTAGTAACCTCATAACAAAAAAATCATTCGGACCATTACATAATCGATTTCTGCATGCGAAATAAAGGAGAAGCCTCGTTTACAGGCTCCTTCTTCATCGACTCAAATAATCTGCAATTGTTTGAAATACGACGATATACATATTGTGAATACTTTCTTCAGTATTGCCACCATTGGACAAACCGACTGCCCATTGTTGTCCTTCACCACTTCCGATATTTGCAAAGCCTTGCGTATACATAGCATTTACATCTTTTCTTGCACTGTTATACTCTATCCCCTTTGTAATAAACGTTGAATATGATTTATCTTGCAAACCGATAAAAAATACTGGTTTTTTTAGCGATGAAAATACATTTTTATACTGCTCTGTTGAGGCTTCTTGAAAGTGATCTTTCATTATTAGAAAACCATCTACTTCCTTAGATTTCTTTTCCAGTTCCTCTAACTTTATCTCCTCAAACTTTATATTCCTAAACGTATCTTTCGGCTTTTCTCCAACAACTCCAATTACGAGTGCTCTTCCGTTATATTCTAATTTCTCTCCTTCTTTATCCTTTGCACACCCCGCACTGACTAGGCATATCAATATAAAAAATAAGAAATACGATAAACGCTTCATTTAGCACCCTCCCCTTCTTTTCAGTCAAGTGACAAAAACGTAAGGTGAATTCAAGAAAATGTAAGTAAAATCGATAGCTCAAATGACGTTTCTATATTATAATCAATTGAATTTATTTACATTACTAAACATAGGAGATTATCATGAAGAAATTTAAACTTTCATCTTTTCTTCCGTTAAGTTATATACTTCTACTCGTACTCGTAAGTCCCCTTTACGATGTATTAAATAAATCTACTGTACACGCAGTAGATGTCACAACTGTAGTAGATGATTGGATTCCATTTGTGAAAGCATTTATTATTCCTTATTTACTTTGGTTTCCTTACTTATACGGCGCACTTATTTATTATTGCTTTGCGAATCGAAAACAATATTATGTCACTTTAAGTAGTATAATTCTTGGAAAACTTGCTTGTTTTTCTATTTATTATTTTTGGCAGACAACTGTACCACGTCCAACAGTCGTTGGATCCGACGTATTTTCCGAACTAGTCCGCTATATTTATAGTATCGATCAACCGGTAAACTGTTTCCCTAGCATTCACGTTCTTACTACCTTTGTGATTATGCTAGCTGCCTTTAAACGTAGAGAACAACATGCTTTTGAATATTACATTCTCACCTTCTTCGGTACGCTTATTATTTTATCAACGCTATTTACGAAGCAACATGCGTTTGTAGACGCCATTTCTGGAATGACGCTTGCAAGCATACTTTACTTCGGCGTGCAGCTATTATTAGCAAAAGAAACTGTACGTGTTCCAGTAAAACAAAATCACAAAATGTAAAAAGCAGACTGTGGCTTCCAGTCTGCTTTTCTCTATATAAAAGGAGATTTTCGATTTAAGATTGCGGTACAGTCATATCACCAGAGTGAATACGACCTGCTTTTTTAAGAGCAATGTAAAGTATATAAGAAACAGCTACTGGAATGATGATATAAGTGATGACCATCGCCGGGACAACTTCCCATCCTTCGCTAGAAATTAAATTAATTGGTGCGATAAGAGAACTTAATCCAAGACCTGCAATTTCTTTTCCTGCTTCTAGTTGGAAAATTAATGCGGATACTGGACCAACTATAGCACTGGCGACGACAGTTGGGACGAGAATCATTGGATTTTTAGTGATATTTGGCAACTGCACTTTCGGAGTACAAAGCGCCTGAGCTAATATGCCGCCTAAATTATTTTCTTTCGCTGAGATTACAGAGAATCCGATAAACTGAGCAACGCAGCCTGCAAGAGCAGCACCACCTGCAACACCGTCTAAGCTAAGTGCGATCGCTAACGCAGCTGATGAAGCGGGAGAGATAAGTAATAGTCCCCAAACGACTGCAATGACGATAGAAGCGATAAACGGGCTACCAGCTGAGCTATCTTTAATAAATGCTCCAACTGTATTTAACACAGGAGTAATATTATGAGATAACCAAATACCAACTAAACCAGAACCTAATATGGCCGCAAATGGAACGAGCATCATATCTAACGCAGTTTTTCCACTTAAACGTTTACCAATATAGACAGCTAAAGTCGCTGTTAATAATGCACCGATTGGCTCACCTGTTTTAATAATTAGACCTACTTCAGTAATTGAAATGGATCCGGCACCAATCGCTCCAGCTACCATAGCCGAGAAGATTACAAGACCATTTGCACCGAGCATAAAGGCAATTCCGGCACCAATGGCTGGTGCCATAAGTGATTTTGCAACAACTCCGATTGTAATCAGCAATGGAATATCAACAATTCTTCCTATATTTTCGATTAGTAAACCAATTCCGAGGGATACGAAAATACCTTGTGCGATTCCAGCAGATGCTTTAAATACACGAGACATTATATATTCCTTCATTTGTTTCACCTTCTCCTATAAGTTAGTAACCAATTGTTTTCATATAATCACGTAAAATATCGTTTGATTTTGCGAATCGAGATTCTTCATCCTCTGTTAAATTAAGTTCTACAATTTCTCTTATACCGTCTCTAGTAATAATAGCTGGTACTCCTGTACAAATATCATATTCACCGTACTCACCATCTAAAATGGCTGATACAGCAATGACACGGTGATCATCATTAAAGATTGAGCTTGCAATATATGCTAGAGAATTTCCGATTCCGTAATAAGTAGTTCCTTTACGTTTATAAATTTCCCAGCCAGCTTTTGCAGTCTTCTCAACAATCTCATCTAAATCTATTTCACCAAATCGTTCTTTTTGTTCTTCTAAAATTTGCAGAATTGGCTTTCCACCAACAGTTACGTGAGACCAAGCAACCATTTGAGAATCACCATGTTCTCCTAATGAATACCCATGAATACTACGAGGATCTACATGTAACATTTCAGATAAAATTGTTCTTAAGCGAGAAGAATCTAGTGATGTACCAGTACCGATTACGCGATTTCTAGGTAATCCAGATAATTTCCATACTTCATATGTAATAATATCAACTGGGTTCGATGCAAGTAAGAAAATACCATCAAATCCACTTTCCATTACACCACTAACAACACTTTCCATAATCTTCGCACTCGCTCCTAAAGTATCTAAGCGACTTTGCCCTGGTTTTGGTGCTGGCCCTGCTGTAATAATAACAATGTCCATATCTTTGCAGTCTTCATAGCTTCCTGCATATACTTTTGTTCTTGTATTTGTAAAGTTAATACAATGTGATAAATCCATTGCTTCCCCAACTGCACGTTCATGATTTATATCAATTAATAATAGCTCTTCGCAAATGCCTTGATTGACAATGGAATATGCACAACTTGATCCAACTAATCCAGTACCGATAATTGCAATTTTTCTTGTATGTCTTTTCATAGCAATCTCTCCTAATTGATCATATAATCTATTTCTTTTGTTCTTTACACCCCTAATTATAGAGATTCCCACGATAGAAACCATGGATACTTTGTGAAATATTGAACAAAGTTTTTGTCCTTTTTGTGAATTGTCATATTCCATTTTCGTCATATTTGTTACAACTGGAAAAATATTTATTATGTATTTATTGACATATACAAAAAGAAAACGAGCGAAGAAATTCGCTCGTTTTCTTTTTCCTATTGTTCCATACTTAATTGGCTTTTTAATTGTTGGACAATCATTGGATTCGCAGGTGCTGCTGGCTTGTAATAACTCTTTTGCTTTGCGTACTCATACATATTACGTTGGCGCATTTCATCTTGATTACGAATTTGAATTAACGTTTGGTGTAACTGTTCATTATCAGACTGAGCAATATAATTTGCATAGCTTGTTAAACTTGCATTTAATCCTGCTAAATAATCATTTACCATATCTTTTTCATTCATCTTTCTCTTCCTCCTATCCTAGGAAAGTCATTAATTGCTGTTTCGTATTTCGTGCATCTTGTGCATCTTTTTGTAGCATTTGTTTCAGTTGTGGATCCGTACACGTCTGTGCATACTGCTCCAACTTGTTAATAATTGTTGCGTGTCCACCAATTAAATGACGTAAGTTTTCTACTTCAAGCTCTGTTAAATTTTGCATAGAATACTCCTACCTTTCTTTATTCGTTCACTGTTAGTATTTAGCTATTTTTTGATTGTATACATAAATTAACTTTTTCACGTGCATACAAAATAAAAGATGAATAGCTAAGCCATTCATCTTTTATACTAGTTATGTATTCATTTTTATAGAGATACGATCATACTTATACTCACAAGTAAGTTCCATACAATGTGTAAAATAATACTAGGTATAATAGATTGCGTCTTTTTGTATAACATTGCAAATACCATTCCCATAATCGTTGCCGTAATTAGAAGACCTCCATGAAGAATTCCAAAAATGAAGGAAGAAATAATGATACCAACTAAAAAATTATATTTCTTTTCTAAAAATCGATATAAAATACCTCGAAATAGAATTTCTTCTTTAATCGGTGTAATGATAGCAACACTTAACACATATATAATACTTTGTATGCTATTTTGAAGCCCTAAACTCCCTAATTGTTTCTTTTGTTCTGCTGCACTTTCAAAACTAAACACATGTAACATTAAATATTGTGATAACGCAATGACAATAAAGCCAATTAATAGATATAAATATGTCTTCCCATTCTTCAAAACGGATAAATCCCAAATATATTTAATAAAATGAAGAACTGGTTTATAAGCTAATAAAACGATGGCAACAACAGCTGCATCAAATAAGAGTAAATAATATCCTTCTAAATTAGTACTTAATACTTCTTCTCCATAAATCTCAAAGGCTAAACCAAGGAATAATCCTCCTAGGAGTGAAATCCCTATAATCATTGCTATCGTTACAAATAGATTTTTATATGTTATATTCTCTATTTTTCTTTCCACACTATACGCTTCTAACACTGTTTTACTCACAGTATCCCTCCAGTTATTCTCATTTATCTTAATAAAACCCTTTAATTGAAATATAAAGATAATATAACAAAATTTCCAAAAAGAATAATATGCAATTTTACATATTATGAAAACTTTATATTTTATAGTTTTAGGAATAGGATTGCTATGCAATAATTATTATATGAAATTTCAAAAAACACTTCCTATCCACCATAACCCTCGCATCATATAAAACTTATTAGTTAAAGGAGCAATGAACATGAAAACACATGACTTCCTTACAGAAATCCAGAAAGGTTCTGAGCCTAGTCCATATCAAGATCCTATCGCATTTATTTTCGTTTGCCTTTCCTTAGCCATATACACATTTTTCAAACCAGCTAAATAATATCATTTAACAAGAAAGAGCCTCTAAACCATTAGAGACTCTTTTCCAGTTAATATCTTCTTTTTAAAACTACGATAGTTAAAGCATAAGAACAAAGTACCCCTGCTAATAAAAATGCATTTGCTAATTTATACTGTTCACCTGTCAATGAATATAGATTCCCAATTAAAAAGATAACTAAATATAGAAATAAAAATACAAACAATGAAATTTTAGCTGCATTCCCTGTAATATGCTCGCCTCTTTCATCTTCCCCTTCATTCTTCTGAAAACGTGTTGAATATAAAACACCTATTAGCCCTGCTACTGAGATTATTATCCCTATTACAATACTCATTCCGTTTCCCCCTCTATCTTATATTGAAAAACTTCATGAAACTCCTTACCTAAAATATGTGCAATTTCAAAAGCTAAAATTAAAGATGGATTGTAACGATTCGCTTCAATTGAGGCGATTGTTTGTCTACTTACCCCAGCTTTGTTCGCTAAATCTGTTTGTGACCAGCGCTTTTCTGCTCTGAGTACAACGAGATTATTTTGTAAATTCCCACTTTGTTTCATAACCTCTCCTTGTTTTACATTATTTTCTATATTTTGTTTGTAATTTATTTTTAACATCATGTAAACTATTTTTAACATAAATAAAGTGAAATTTTAATCCTCCCACCTACCATTCTTTTGGAATCATATGCACTAAAAAACCTTAGAATCGCTTCTAAGGTTTTTAGTTGCCTCGCTTCTTATTTAATTTCTCATTACATGTAATCCTTTAATAAACGTTTCCAATAATACATGTAAACTTGTATCTAAATCTATTGGCAAACCAAATCCACCCTGCTGTTCAATCGACGCAAATCCATGACAAATACTTCTGAATCCACGTGTCGCATGAAGTGCATTCTCTCCTTCTAAGCCGTACTGTTGTAAAACCTGAAGACAAAGCTTCACAATTCCGTCTCCTGCTCTTCTTACTTCTTCATCTCGTAAAAAGGTTGCTTCATACAATCCAGGATGTTTGCGTACGAATGCTACATACGCTTTTCCTAAAGCATGAATTGCTTCGTCCATTCGTTTACCCTCGGCCGCTTCTTCCAGTCTGTTATGCAGCTGTTGTATTCCGTACATACCGAGATTTTTCCGTACATCTTGTAAACCTTTCACATGATTGTATAGCGAAGGTGAACGTACCCCTAACCTTTGCGCTAATGAAGCTAACGTTACTTCTTGTATTCCATTTGCATCTGCTATTTCTGCTGCTGTTTCTACAATTTTCTGTAATGTAAGTCCGATTCTCGGTGACATAAATTAACCTTCTTTCCTACTTTCTATATTCCGCTTAGCTTCCTTAATAGCAAGTTTTATGACAGTACCTGGATCCTTTATCATTTTCCCATGTCCTGCCGCAAGCAAGGAAGGCTCATATTCGCTTAACTTCTCTGCACTTTGTAATGATATTTCTTTGCTCCACGTTGCCATCGCCGGAAACGGAAACCAAAATTTCATTTGTCCCGAAACAGCTATACCTCCTCTTGTTTGGAAGGCATCCCCGACAATAAGAGCTTTATTTCGTACATCAAGAAGCGACATGGACCCTGGCGTATGTCCCGGTGTCATAATCGCAAGAAGCGATCCAACTCGGTCGCCATCTTCCAATAAAACATCAGGTACCGTTTTTACCTTTTTAGGTACACCGCCTTTTATTGGTATATTTGGTTCATCCTTTTGTAACGTCGTATCTCCTTCTAACAGCTTTACGTCCCGCTTAGAAATATAGACTGGAACATTAGGAAGTACTTCCTTTAATGCGTCTAGTGCACCGATGTGATCATCATGCGCATGTGTTAATACAATCTTAGTAATGGGTTTCCCTATTTTCTCAGCCGCCTGTAAAATTCCTTTTGCGCTATATGGCAAAGCCGCATCAATTAAAGTTAAACCATCTTCTTCCTCTACAAAGTAACAATTCACAGGAAACACTCTTGGCAAAAATGACAATTGATATACCGTTTTTTCATGTATCACTCTCATATTTCCAGCTCCCTTTTCACAAAAACTAATACCGTTAGTTTTATTATACTAATGGTATTAGTTTTTGTCACTGAAAATTACATTTTTTCACAAAAAAATAACAGTAGTCGTTTATACGACTACTGTTATTTAAAGGTATTAAACTGTGTAACGCTCATCTTCTAAAATTTTCGCAGCGATCTCACGTTTCTTCGGAATTACGTTAAGTGGTGTGTGGCGAGTTAATTTACGTAATGATGATAACATCATGCGCAGCATGTCGCCGTTTTCAACTGCGATAAGTGTTTCTTTCGCATCTGCTTCGATTTCGTTGAATGCTTCTTGGCAGAATACTTCAGTGTATAACACTTTTTGTTTATTCTTTTCAAGGCCAGTTGTTTTAATTGCTTTTTCTGTACGAAGAACAGCAGACTCCATTGCGTATAGGTTGCTTACGATGTCAGCGATATTCACAAGAATTTCTTGCTCTTTATCTAGTGCTTTACCGTATTTTTGAGCTGCTAATCCAGCTACCATTAAGCCGATTTTTTTCGCGTTAGTTACTAAATATTTTTGAAGTGCTAATGGCTCATCGCCTACTTCTTCTGGCATCATCATCATTAACTCTTCTTGTAATTTTTGTGCTTTTTGAAGAAGCGGTAATTCACCTTTCATCGCTTTACGTAAGAACGTACCTGGTACGATTAGGCGGTTAATTTCGTTCGTTCCTTCGAAAATACGGTTAATACGAGAATCACGGTACATTCTTTCAATCTCGTACTCTGCCATAAATCCGTAACCACCGTGAATTTGAACACCTTCATCTACTGTATAATCTAGTACTTCAGAACCGAATACTTTATTTAAAGAACACTCGATTGCATATTCAGCGATAGAAGCTGCTACTGCTTTACCGTCTTTTACTTCTTCTTCAGATAATGTACTCATGCGGCTTTCGAATAGACCTACTGTACGATATACAGAGCTTTCAGCTGCATATGTTTTCGCTGCCATATTCGCAAGTTTCTCTTGAATTAATGGGAATCGAGCGATTGGTTGTTTGAACTGTTGACGTTGGTTTGCATATTGTGCTGAAATTTCTACTGCACGTTTCGCAGATCCAACTGTACCAACACCTAATTTATAACGGCCGATATTTAAAATGTTGAACGCGATAATATGACCTTTACCGATTTCACCAAGTAAGTTTTCTTTCGGTACTAATGCATCTTCTAAAATTAAAGTACGAGTTGAAGAACATTTAATACCCATTTTCTTTTCTTCTGGGCTTGTAGATACGCCAGCATACTCTTTCTCTACGATAAATGCTGAGAAGTGCTCTCCATCAATTTTTGCGTATACGATAAATACGTCAGCGAATGCAGAGTTTGTAATCCATTGTTTTTCACCATTTAATACGTAATGTGTACCTTCTGCATTTAAACGTGCAGTTGTTTTCGCACCTAATGCATCAGACCCTGAACCTGGCTCTGTTAATGCGTATGCCGCTAATTTTTCACCAGTTGCAAGTAATGGTAAATACTTTTTCTTTTGCTCTTCGTTACCAAATAATACGATTGGTAATGACCCGATACCTACGTGAGCACCGTGAGTAATTGCAAAGCCACCAGCGCGAGAGAATTTCTCTGCGATTAACGCTGAGCTTACTTTATCAAGACCAATTCCACCGTACTCTTCTGGTACGTCAGCGCCTAATAAACCAAGTTCCCCAGCTTCTTTTAAAAGACGAACAGAACGATCAAACTCGTGCTGCTCTAAATATTCAAGCTCTGGAAGAACTTCATTCACAATAAAGTCCTCTGTCGTTTTTGCAATCATTTTATGCTCAGATGAAAAATCCTCTGGCGTAAACACTTGATCAATCGTAATCTCATCAACTAAAAAGCTACCGCCTTTAACCGCATTTCCTACTGTTTTTTCCATGAAAATTTCCTCCTTCATATTTTCATAAGCCGCTTCTTCCTTTTTGAAAGAAGCTGGCTCTCAATTTTATTTTTTATAAACCTTTGTTGCTTCCATTCTTTGCTTTAGTGTCCTCTCGTTCTGAGCAAGCCACTTCCACTTTTTATAGTAATTCAAACACTCCTGCTGCTCCCATTCCGCCGCCGATACACATTGTTACGATACCGAATTGTTGGTTGCGGCGTTTCATTTCGTGAATAAGAGATAGTGTTAGTTTTGCTCCTGTACAGCCAAGTGGATGTCCAAGTGCGATTGCACCGCCGTTTACGTTTACTTTTTCTTCATCTAAACCAAGTTCACGAATAACTTGGATTGATTGAGAAGCGAATGCTTCATTTAGTTCGAATAAGCCAATATCAGATAGCTCTAAACCAGCTAATTTTAACGCCTTTGGAATTGCAGCGATTGGACCAATTCCCATTACTTCTGGTGGTACGCCAGCTACTGCAAATGAACGGAATTTCGCAAGTGGCTTCATACCATCACTCACTGCTTTTTCACGATCCATTAATAGTACAGATGCTGCACCGTCACTCATTTGTGAAGAGTTACCAGCTGTTACAGAACCGCGAACGTTAAATGCTGGACGTAATTTACCTAAAATGTCTAGCGACGTTTCTGCTCTTACACCTTCGTCTTGTGCGAAAATGATTGTTTCTTCTTGCAGTTTGTTATTTGATCCAACAGTACGTAACGTTACATCTACAGATACTGTTTCATCAGCAAAGTTCCCTGCAGCTAATGCTTTCGCAGCACGTTGATGACTTCTTACTGCAAATGCATCTTGCTCTTCACGAGAAATTCCATATTTCACAGCAACTTGCTCTGCTGTATGTCCCATACCCATATAATATTCTGGAGCTGCTTCTACAAGGCGACTATTCGGACGAACAACGTGTCCCATCATCGGAACTAAACTCATTGATTCCGCTCCGCCTGATAATACAGCTTCCGAGTGACCAAGCATAATGCGCTCTGCTCCGTAAGCGATACTTTGTAAACCTGAAGAACAGTAACGGTTAATCGTAATAGCTGGAACATCGTAAGAAAGTCCTGCTAGTCCGCCGATATTACGAGCCATGTTCAAGCCTTGCTCTGCTTCTGGCATCGCACAACCGAAAATTAAATCATCGATTGGTCCTTCATAATTCGCACGCTTTAATGTTTCCTTTACTACTAATGCCCCTAGATCGTCAGGACGAACTGTTTTTAATGAACCCCT
Organism: Bacillus sp. M5A3_1b; assembly: GCF_053345335.1. Classification (NCBI taxonomy): domain Bacteria; kingdom Bacillati; phylum Bacillota; class Bacilli; order Caryophanales; family Bacillaceae; genus Bacillus; species Bacillus sp. M5A3_1b. Next base: position 103,702 of record NZ_JBKEZY010000003.1, read on the forward strand.
CTTTGCTTTTCCAATTGGTGTTCTTGCTCCCGCAACAATGACAGCTTCTCTCATGAACGATATCTCCCCTCGTTATTAGTTACGTAATGGCTTTCCTTTTACAAGCATGTGCTGCATTCTTGCTTGTGATTTCATCTCACTTACTAAGCTAATAAATGCTTCACGTTCTACATCTAATAAATACTGCTCATCAACTTCTGTTCCGTACGGCACTTTTCCGCCCGCAATGACATATGCAAGTTTCTTCGCAATGTGAAGATCATGTTCAGAAATGTAACCTGATAAGTGCATTGCTTCTGCACCAAGTACAAGAGTTGCATATCCTGTTTCACCAACAACTGGTATCTTTTTACGAATCGGCGCTTTATAGCCAGCTTCATATAAAGAAAGTGCTTTTTGTTTCGCATCATATAGTAAGTGATCACCATTCACACTAATACCGTCTTTATCGCCTAAGAAGTTGTTCGATACAGCTTCTTGTGCTGATGTAGAAACTTTCGCCATCGCTACAGATTCGAATACTTTATTCGCAACTTTTTGCAGATCAAACTCTACACCGTTTGGCATTTTATTTAAGTGTTTAATGTATAGCTCTTTATTACCGCCTCCGCCAGGGATTAAGCCAACACCAACTTCTACTAAGCCCATATACGTTTCACTAGAAGCTTGAATGCTCGCTGCTGGTAAGCAAACTTCTGTACCTCCACCAAGCGTCATACCATATGGTGCTGCTACAACTGGCTTAGAAGAGTATTTAATTTTCGTCATTGCATCTTGGAAATTCTTCACAACTAACTCAATTTCAAAGTAGTTGTCATCTTGTGCTTCCATTAAGATCATTGCTAAGTTCGCACCAACGCAGAAGTTCTTCGATTGGTTACCGATAACAAGACCTTTGTAATTCTTTTCTACTTCATCAACAGCGTAGTTAATCATTTGCGTAATATCCATACCGATCGCATTGCTCTTCGAATGGAATTCTAAGCAAAGGATGCCATCACCTAAATCAATTAAGCTCGCTCCGCTATTTTTCTTTAATACACCATTTTTCGCTTTTAATTGCTTAAGAGAAATTGCCTTTTTATTACGTTCGATTCGCTTATATTCGCCATTATCGTAATAGTAGCTATCTCCGTTATCATGTTTGTAGAAAGTAGTGAAACCTTTCTCTAACATTTCTTTCACCCAAGTCGGAACAACTGCACCGTTTTCTTCCATCTTTTGAACGGACTTTTCAACGCCAATTGCATCCCAAACTTCAAACGGTCCTTGCTCCCAGCCGAAGCCCCACTTCATCGCTTGGTCAATTGCAACGATATCGTCAGCAATTTCTTTATGAAGTTTTGCAGAGTATAAAAGAGTTGGTGTGATGATGTTCCATAACAACTCTCCTGCGCGGTCTTTCGCGTATACAAGCGCTTTCAATTTATTCGATAAACCTTTTTCTTGTTTACTTAACTCGATAGATGCAGCTTTTAATTTTTTGCGAGCTTCGTATTCCATCGTTTCAGGATTTAGTTCTAAAATTTCTTTTCCTTGTTTTAAGAAGAAGCCTTGACCTGTTTTGCTTCCAAGCCATTTTTTATCAAGCATGTCATGCATGAAAGCTGGTACTTTAAATACATCACGCTCTTCTTCTTGTACGTTTTCATATACGTTATTTGCAACGTGTACGAATGTATCTAAACCGACAACATCTAATGTACGGAACGTTGCGCTCTTCGGACGACCGATAAGTGGGCCTGTTACAGAATCAACTTCCCCAATGCTATAGCCGCGTTTTATCATCTCTTGAAGAGTTACTAATAAACCATACGTACCGATGCGGTTTCCAATAAAGTTTGGTGTGTCTTTTGCGATAACAACGCCTTTTCCAAGAACGTCTTCGCCAAATAATTTCATGAAGCTTAATACTTGTGGATCAGTTTCTTTCGTCGGTATTACCTCTAGAAGTTTTAAATATCGTGGTGGGTTAAAAAAGTGTGTGCCTAAGAAGTGTTTCTGGAAGTCGTCTGAACGACCTTCTGCCATTTTTTCTACTGAAATACCTGACGTATTCGAGCTTACAATAGAACCCGGTTTACGAACAGCATCTACTTTTTCAAATAGTTTCTTTTTAATATCTAAGTTTTCAACTACTACTTCAATAATCCAATCTACATCAGCTAGACGCTCAAGATCATCTTCTAAGTTACCTGCTTCAATCAGTGCTAGATTTCCTTTCACTGTCAGAGGAGCTGGTTTTTGCTTTAATAGTTTTTGCACAGCCGTATTACTAAAACGATTTCTTACACTTTTATGTTCTAATGTAAGTCCCTTCGCTTCCTCTTCTTTTGTTAGCGCAGGTGGTACAATATCAAGCAATAATGTCGGAATACCAATATTAGCTAAGTGTGCCGCAATTCCTGAACCCATTACGCCTGAACCTAGAACAGCAGCCTTTTTAATTTGGAACATCCATTTCTCCCCCTATTCTTGAATGAATGCTCATTCAATTTTTCGACATAAGTCGCAATCAATGAGTGAGCCTCTACTAATAAATATATGATACAGTTTGAATTTTCGCAATATATTTATTGATAAAATTTTCTGAAATAAATATATTTCTTTCATTTGGCTATGCTATACATGTGTATTTTCTTCATTAAAATGCACTTTTCCTTTTTATAATCTGACGAAACTGGAGGAATATATATGGCAAAACTTAAGAAGAACCCTTCAAAGGCTGGAATTAGCGCAGCAAGCGTAACCGGAAATGCAGGTCCTCATAATCACGGTGTGGAAAAGGGCCGTCAAGGTAATAACCAACAATATAAGAAGCATAATATGGGCGAAAAATAACGGTATATTTTTGGGCAGAAAACGTGGCATAATGGGTAATGGCTGCTTTTTCTGCCCAATTTATTTGTACATATGGAAAATAAAAGAGGGAACGATGATGAAACGAACAATAGTTATGATTGTAATGATTGCTACACTATTTACAGGGATGATTTTCTTCTCTTATGCACAAAGGCAACAAGCTGTAAGAGCGGATCAACCTAACATTACTGGGCAATATGGCATTACAATCGATGCAGACACAGGTGAAATTTTGTATGGGAAACGGGAAGACGAACGCTCTTATCCGGCTAGTATAGGGAAAATGATGACTACCTTACTCTTACTAGAGAATGTAAAAGAAAATGAAGAAATTACAGTTACAGAGAACGCAATTAAAACAGAAAGTCAAAGTAAGAAAATTAAACTTCGTGCCGGGGAAAAGTTAAAGCGGGATGAGGCATTAAAGCTTATGCTTATCATTAGTGCAGACCCGATAGCTGAATCCATTGCAGAACATATCGCAGGATCAAAAAATGAATTTGCAAAAATGATGAATGCTAGAGCGAAGGAACTTGGTACAAAGCATGCGACTTTCAAAAACGCAAGTGGTGCTGATGCACTTGGAAATAAAGTATCGCCATATGACATTGCTATGATTACGAAAGAAGCATTAAAGTACCCAGTTGTTTTAGAATATATGAATTCAACACGTACAACTCTACATACTTCAGAACGATCTCCAAACATCGCAAACTATGGACGAGAAGAACTATATGACGATCCATATGCAATTGGAAGTAAAAGCGGTCTATCCGCACTCGGAAAATATACGGTCGTAACAGTGGATGAAAAAGACGGTAAACGCGTCATTAATGTTGTATTATCTTCTACTCGCACGCAGCTATATCCTGATACGAAGAAAATGGCACATTACGCATTTCAGCAATTAAAATAACCAAGGAGTATTTTCTCCTTGGTTATTTTTTAACCATACCTTTTAACACGAACGCAACGTTTGCTGGACGCTCTGCTAGACGACGCATGAAGTAGCCATACCAGTCATTTCCATAAGGCACATAAACACGCATTTTGTAACCTTCTTTTACTAGCTCAAGTTGACGCTCATTACGAATACCATATAACATCTGGAATTCAAATTGGTCTCTTGGAATGTTGTGTTCTTCAGCAAGTTTTTTTGTATATTCAATAATCGCTTCATCATGTGAAGCAATCGCAGTATAATTTCCATTTAATAAGTGCATTTTAATAATTTTTTTATAGTTATCATCTACATCTTTCTTCTCCGGGAACGCTACCTCTTCAGGTTCTTTATAAGCTCCTTTTACAAGACGTAAATTAGGACTATAAGCATTTAATTCTTCCATATCTTTTTCTGTACGATATAAGTAAGCTTGAATAACTGTACCAATATTATCGTACTCAGATTTTAACTGTTTAAAGATATCAATTGTCTTTCCGCAGCGTGTATAGTCTTCCATATCAATGGTAACAAACACACCATTTTCTTTTGCAGCTTCTAAAATACGGCGCATGTTGTTCATTACGATTTCATCAGAGATATCTAATCCCATAGAAGTCATTTTTAAAGAAAGCTGCGAATCAAGACCTTCTCTTCCAATTGCACGGATTGCTTCAATCGATTGGTTAGCCATTTCATTTGCTTCCGCTTCATTATCAACGAATTCCCCTAAATAATCGATTGTTACACAAAGTCCTTGCTTGTTCAATTGTTTAATAGCTGCTGTCGCTAATTCAATTGTCTCCCCTGCGACAAAGCGACCTGCACCAAAGCGTAAACCGTACTTTTTAGCCAGTTTTGTTAGCGCTTTATTTTTTGACAAGAAAAGAAACGAATTTCGCATTAATTGTTCCATGTAATTCACCCCTATGACTGTAATTTATCTGTTTTTTACCCCTCTTCAAAATTATATCATTGTTTAAAATTATTGGATACAAATAATTATTTAGATAATTTATAAAATACTATAAAAACATTTAAAAACCTATATTCTCGCTTATAAATATGCAGGGAATATTTTTCGACATTTAGAAAAAACGAATTTACTAGGCACAAAATAAGCATGTCGAAAATATTCGACATGCTTATAAAACCCTTTATATTCCATGTAAATTATATAAGGATATTAATACAGAAAACTTGAGATTATATTTACCTCAAGTTTTTTATTGCTCATTTCTCTTCTCTTCTCTTCATTCAACTTTTTAATATCTGTAATTAACTGTACCATCTCTTCTTTCGCATCAGGATATGTCTCATTCCAATGCTTCACTAAAGCCGGCATCGTCTTCGCTATGTAAGAATACAGTGCCCACTTCTGCACCTGTTCTTTTCTCTCTTCATTGCTCTCTCCAAGTAATAGTTCCGTGTATTTTTCTAGTAACCCGTCAAATTGTTCATTAAACTTTTCACTCATCTTATCTACCTCCTATATGAAAAAAGCAGCGAAAATCGCTGCTTTTCCTTATAATTTTGATCGAACAGAGTTTAATTTCTTTTCCATCGTGCTTACTTTATCACGACGATCATCGATACGAATTGTTGTTGCAACGCGCTGTGCACCTTTCGTATATGGAACTTCATGCATTTGTTGAATTACTTCTAGAATGACAGGAAGATCTCCTTCAATTACTGTATTCATTGGTGTTAATTGATACTTCACGCGATCTGCATTTTTCTCTAGCACCTTTTGTACTTCTGCTACATATTCACTAACACTTGGATTACCAGTTCCTACTGGAATAATCGATACGTCAACAATTGCCATAGTAGTCTTCCTCCTATAATTGCTTCTTATATATCCATTGTCTATTTTACCGAAATACTCATCATTTTACTAATTTGTTATTCCTCTATTTTAAACTGCTCAACCAATCTTTCTAAGTCTCTCATATGCTCCGCCAAACTTTCCATCGTATGAGCTACCTTTTCTAGATGACTCACTTGAGATTCAGTTGCAGCATTTACTTCTTCCGAAACAGCTGCGCTTTCTTGACTTGTACTAGCAATTGTATGCATTACCGTTGTAATTTCTCCTTGCTCGTAACCGATGTTATGTACCTCTTCTACAATTTGTTCGACTGAAGTACTAATTGTATTTACAACTGACATAATTGTGCGGAATTCCGTTTCTGCCTCTGTCGTAACTTTATTTTGTATATCTGCAATATCTTTTAATTTACTTACAACCTCTACAACTCGTTTTACCTCTACTTGTACATCGCCAATCATCGTTGCGATTTCGCCTGTCGCCTCTTTCGATTGTTCCGCTAACTTTCGAACTTCTTCGGCAACAACAGCAAAGCCTTTACCTTGTTCCCCTGCACGCGCCGCCTCAATCGAAGCATTTAAAGCAAGTAAATTCGTTTGATCCGAAATACCTTTTATAAGCTCTACAACATTTTGAATCGATCCAACTCTTTGCTCTAACTTTCCGGATGCCTCTTCTGTATGAACAACAATCGAAGATGATTGGCCCCTTGTACGAACTAAATTACGCATCGTATTTAATCCTTGCTTAGATGCCTCTTCAGCTTTGCCAGCCACGTCTTTTATGTCACCGACTGAATTATTCATTTGTTCCACTGACTGCGCCATATTCTCGAGTTGCTCTGAAACTTCATCTACACTATTAGCAAGAGTGGACGCTCCTCCGCTCACATCATCCATTGCACCTGATACTTCTCTACTAGCTGCTACAGTTTCATTCGTTAAATAATGTAGATTATTCGTTGATTGTTGCACTGTTGATACACTATTTTTAATTTTACTTACCATTTCATTCATTTGCTCAACCATATGATTAAAGTGGTTCGTCAACTCTCCAACTTCATCCTTACTTGTCACTTTCATTTGCAACGTTAAATCACCTTCTGCCACTTTTTGAACGTGATTCGTTAATAGTTGCAGCGGTCTTGCTAATCTTCTTGAGAACAAGTATGAAGCTATGATTCCAACTAATAAGCTAATACAAGCCATTATAATGACTGTATTTCTCGTACTATTTAATAGCCCATCAATCGTTTCTTTCGGATAAAAAATTCCTATTTTCCATTTCATCAAATCAAATGACTGACTATAAACAACTACATCTTCACCTTTTAATGTAGTGACAGCATATTTTGTTACCTCTTTATTTAAACTCTTCACAAGTGGCTCTTTCGAAACATCTTTCCCTATTTTCTCTGGATAAACGAGAGCCATATTTTTATCATTTATAATAAACATTTCTCCGCCATTATTGTATTGAATATTATGAAGTAACTTCTGAATTGTTCCGAGCGATACATCCATCGCAACAACACCTAATACAGATCCATCTTGAGCTGTAATTGCTTTAGAAACTCCCACACTTAACTTACCTGTTGCAATTTCATACATAGGTTGTCCCCAGTGAACCTTTTTCACATCAGCTTCTGAGTCTTTATACCATTGTCTTGTCGTTGGATCATATCCTTCTGGCACTTGTCCACCTTCAGCAAGATTGGCACTTAATGTTTTTTTATCTTTCGTACCAATATATAAGTCTAAAATGCCAGGATGATTCTTTTTGTACTCCGAAAACTCTTTCGTCAAAAAGGCTTCTTCTTCTGGAGTAACTCCGTCTTGAAGTATATTACGAACCATCTCACTGTTCGCATAATATCCCATATCTTCATCCGTTCTTTGAACAAATGTCGTAAGTTGCTCTGTCACAAGATCCATCGTATTTTGAGAATACTGGTCTAAGGAGCGCACTTCCTTCTCTTTCTGTAATTGATACATAGCTGTACCTAATATTACGAACATCATAGAAATAAGTACCGAAAATACTACCGCAATTTTTAAACGTAAACTTCTCAACATCTTCCCCCAAGCATCCCCTTCGTATTGAATTCAAATCTTATTAATCACTATATTAAGTATAATGGATAAAATTAAAAAATTGAAATTAATTCTCATCTCAATTTGAGTAGACAACCTACTACCACTTGTGCAAAAACAAATAGTTCATTATCCTTAAAATATAATCTCATTCGTTCGGAGGGAACTATGTTACAAAAATTCGGTTTCTCACAATATGAAAGCCAAGCTTACGAAGTTGTCGTATCAAGCAACGAACCATTAGATGCTACAACGATCGTGAAGCATTCTGGTGTCCCAAAAGCAAAAATATATGAAGTGCTTGCACGCCTAATCGATAAAGGAATGGTAATGGATTCCGTTTCAGAGAAGAAAAAGATGTATACAGCATTACCACTCAAGCTAGCAATTGAAAAATTAACGACAGAATTTCAATCCAATATTAAAGAATTAGAGACAACTATATCGAAAAAATCATTTACAGATGACCGTGTGTGGAGCTTAAAAATGCAATCTTCTATTCGAGTTCAAAGTAAAGACCTCATCGAAAGTGCAAAAGAATCAATTCGCATTTCAGCTTGGAATGATACTCTTGTAGAATATCTTCCGTTATTAGAAGAAAAGGCAAAACAAGGGGTCAAAACCGAGTCCCTTATCGTTGGAAACGTAGAAACAAACTTAGAAAACATGCATTTTCTAATCCCAGCTGAAGAGCCTAATGCGCTAGAGCGCTACTTACTACTCATCGTTGATGACCGTGAAATTTTATTTGCTGGTGTAGAGCAAGAGTCATGGCAAGCAATGAAAACAATGTCACAACCTTTCGTAAAGTTCTTTACAGAATTTTTCTATCACGATGTTGCACTTGCGAAGATTACCCAGAAACACCATGATCTCTTTATGGAAGATGAGGAAATTAAGAGTTTGTTGATGAAGTTGAGATACTAAAAAAACGCCTCTATTACAAGGCGTTTTTTTCTACATTTCTTTTTTATTTTTCATCCTTAACACATAAGCACCAGCAATAATAAAACCAATTCCTAAAACGAATAAAGCCGTAAATTCATTACCAACGCCGCCAGTAGCTGGTAAACGCACTTCATTATGAGTATTATGTTGTTGCATCGGCTTCACATCAGCGGAAGGTTTCACTTCTTCATTCGGTGTTGGCTTATTTGGCTTAGAAGGAAGTGATGCCTTTTCTTCTTTCTTATTTTTCACAATATGTTTAATAATTTCTCCATCCTCTTTTATTTCAAATGCGAATGTCTCTTCATTTATTACATATCCATTCGGCGCTATCGTTTCTTTATACGTGTACTTTCCGTATGGTAGTTTAAATTTCGCTACACCTTTTTCATCCGTTTTCCCTTTTACTACTTCTTTCCCTTGTTCGTTGTAGATTGTAAACTCTGCATTTGGCAGTTTCGTATTCCCATCCGCTACATCTACTTTCGTTATTTCTAAATCACCTTCTACTTTCTTATCTTGAACGATATGTTTAATAATTTTGCCATTCTCTTTTATTTCAAATGCAAATGCCTCTTCATTTATTACATATCCATTCGGTGCTATCGTTTCTTTATACGTGTACTTTCCGTATGGTAGTTTAAATTTCGCTATACCTTGCTCATTTGTTTTTCCTTTTACTACTTCTTTTCCTTGTTCGTTGTAGATTGTAAACTCTGCATTTGGTAACTTCGTATTCCCATCCGCTACATCTACTTTTGTTATTTCTAGTTCACCTTCTACTTTTTTATCTTGAACGATATGTTTAATAATTTCTCCATTCTCTTTTATTTCAAATGCAAACGTCTCTTCACTTATTACATATCCATTCGGTGCTATTGTTTCTTTATACGTGTACTTTCCGTACGGTAGTTTAAATTTCGCTACACCTTTTTCATCCGTTTTCCCTTTTACTACTTCTTTCCCTTGTTCGTTGTAGATTGTAAACTCTGCATTTGGTAATTTTGTATTCCCATCCGCTATATTTACTTTCGTTATTTCTAGTTCACCTTTTATATTTTCATTTTTCAACTCTAATACAGCAGTTTCACCAGTTTTCACTTCAATTTTTTTAATACTTCCGTCTAACACATATCCAGCTGGCGCTTGAATTTCTTTGACGCTATATATACCGATTGGAAGATTCCCTAGCTCCGCAATCCCCTTATCATTAGTCGTGACATTTTGTTTAAAGTTTTCATTAGAAACTTCAAACACCGCCCCTTTTAATAATTCCTTTTTTTCTCCTAATTTCATAATCTTTAAAGAGCCTACTGATTCCCAATTTACAACTAAATCTGTACTGATTTTCTCACTATTTCTTTGTAACAATACCGTTGTATTTTGAACTTTTTCCGACCCTTTAAAAGCTATTGCTTGTAAATTTGTTAAATTAGACTTTACTTTCATTTTAAAATTACCACTACTCGTATTTTTTGGGATTAAAATTTTAAATTTTTCGTTAATTGATAATATACTTTTCTCTTCTCCATTTTCATTTACAATTCGAAGCCCTTTAGGAGCACCTTCAGGAAGTATTGTATAAGAGCCAGAAACCGCATTTGTTTGCACTGCATAAAATCCTGTTTCTAAATAATCACCTTTTTGTGTAGCAGTTTGTGGATCTACAGGATTAACTTTAAAAAATACATCTTGTGATCCTGTTTCTTGTTTTGAAGCCTCTACTAAACGCTTCATAAGATTATGTACTCGTTCATTTTTTGCAACTAAATCTTCTACCGTTAATTCATTTGCTGCAATCCATACCGCTAATTGTGTAGCATAATGCGCTTCTTCCGTTGTCGCTACACCTAATTCAGATGGGCTTTTTTGAGGATATCCGTTCAATAAAACACGGTATACAGAATCAGATGTTTTCCCCATCTCAGGCAAATCATCCCCATTGGGTGAACGTAAATCAGGCGTTAAACAATACGCAATACTACCCGAAGCCGTTTTAATTATTTCGGTCTTTATTTCACGCTGTTTCGACTTACTATAGCTCCAATCCATCTTATATGTTTCTCTGTTCATTACTTCTGCCTTTACTTGTGGCATTGCAATTCCTAATAAAATAATAAGAGCACTTAAAAAACTAAACCATTTTCCTACCATCTTTCGTTTCATTCTCTCCACCACCATATGTAAATTTCTGTATGAAGCAATCTTACTGTTTCATTGTACTTATAGTAAAAAAAAGAGAATAGGTGGTTTTTTTGTAGTATCTTGTCGAATTGTTGAGAAAGTTCCAAAGTAATAAGCAACTTTAAAATTATTTGCTCTCATGCTGCTATTGACAAATGAATATTACATATTTTAAATTTCCAAAAAATAAAAAAGCACTTTATAAGTGCCTTCATAACTTATGAGAAACAAATTTTAAACGAATATATATTACTTATCTTTTTCTTTTATCTCCATTAACAACTTAATTATTTTCTCATTTTGCTCCACTTGTTTCTCTGAATTTTGATAGATGAAACGAATCCACCTTAATACAAAAACAACTACAACTATCGGTAATAGTGCAAGTATCATACCGAATATAGAGAAATTGAACATCATTTTCCCATCACCTCGCTACATACAACTTTCTCCACATATCCACTAAAACCTGCAAAATTTTACAATTTTCAAAAAAGAACCTATCAAACGATAGATTCTTCTTTCACGAACTGAGTAGAACGTCCTCTCGTAATAGAGAAAATCGCACAAAGCAGAGCTAATATAATAAAGCCGCCACCTACCCAAGCATTATATATAACAGATGATTTTTCAATAACAACTCCGCCTACTGTTGAACCGAGCGCAATTCCTAAGTGAAGGGCAGAGTTATTTAAACTTTGCTGAATACCAGCCGATTCTGGCGCAATTTCAATTAAATAGTTTTGTTGCGCTGGTGAAATAGCCCAGCTCAGCATACTCCAAAGTCCCATCATAATAATAAAGAGCGGGAATGAGAATGTCATCATCGGCAATATGAAGATCGCACACGCAAATACAATAATAATTGAAATGATACTTTTCTTCGATCCCCATTTATCAGCAAGCAAGCCCCCAAGGCCGCCTCCAAGTACTGCTGCAATTCCGAAAATGAAGTAAAATACACTAATCCAATCCGCTTCAACATGCATCACATCTTTTAAAAATGGTGTTAAATATGCATATAGTGTTAAATGACCCGTTAAAAATAAAAATGATGTTAACTGTGCACTTACGATTTTCTTATCTTTTAACGTAGCAATTTGTTCTCTTATTGATAACACTGATGTCGGTGGTACTTTCGTTAAGAATAATGAAATACAAGCGATTGCTATAACTGTTAATACCGAAATTAATACAAATGGTGCACGCCATCCATATGCATTTCCAAGTACAAGTCCAAGTGGTACTCCAAGTACAAGTGATCCACTAATCCCCATAAAAATGATTCCAATGGCACGCGCACGAAAATGCGGTTCTACAACACTAGAAGCAAGTGTTACTGACAGTGCAATAATAAGCGAACCACTCGCTGCACAAACAACCCTTGAGAACATTAACATCCCGTAATTCACACTAAATGCTGAAATAATATTTCCGATTAAGAAAATTGATAATGCCCCAATGTATAATCTTTTTTTTTCAAATTTTCCAGTTATCGCTAATAAAACCGGACCTGATAAAGCAAATACTACTGAAAATATTGTTATAAGCTGACCAGCTGCACTAATAGATACTCCTAAATCATTGGCAACTAGATCGAGCGTTCCTCCTATAATTAGCTCAACCGTTCCGACTACGAAAGCCGCGATAGCTAAAATATACACACGAAAATTCAAGTCTTTCCCCACGCTTTCTTTTTTTGGTTACTACGACTATAGTAACCAAAAAAGAAATTGAACACAAGTACAATTTTTTTACAATAAAAAAACAGGCGTATCATACGCCTGCCTTCTAATTATTAAACACTAGTTTTGTTCTTCTTATTTAAATACCAATACACCGGCAGTCCAGTAAATACAATTCCAATTGATAAGAAACAACTTACCGGATCATTAATAATCGCACTTCCAAGTACAAACAATGATCCTAAAATCGCGATGATTGGTACGATTGGGAATAACGGTACACTGTATGCACGCTCTTTATTCTTGTTACGTTTTCTTAAAATGAAGACACCAATAAACGTCATTACATAGAAAATATAAATAATGAATACGGAAATCTCAGATAGCTTATTCGGATCACTAATAACCATTAAAATAATTCCTAAAATGATTTCAACAGTAATCGCATTTGCTGGTGTTTTAAATCTTGGACTTTCCTTTGCGATAAACTTAGAAAACGGAAGGTGTCCACGCTCTGCCATAGACATCGGAATACGTGGGAACGTTAAAATCTTTCCATTTAAACAACCGAAAATAGAAACGATAATACCGATACTAATGATTTTCCCGCCATATTCTCCAAGTAGCATGCCCGCAGCTGTCGCTGTTGCATTCTCTCCAAGGTCTACAATTTTCGCTGCTGGTAACACATTTAATAATGCCAAGTTAATTAGTACGTAAGCAGCCGTTACAATTAAAATCCCAACTGTCATCGCTTTCGGTAATAGCTTTGTTGGATTCTTCATTTCTCCGCCAATCGAAGCAAGTAGAATCCAGCCGTCATAAGCAAATAATGTTGCTAAAATTGCCATACCGATACTTTGATTTTCTGATATCGGCACTACTACATTAAAGATATCGCTATTTCCTTTCCAAAAACCTAACACAACAATTAATACGATTGGAATCATCTTTCCAATTGTCGTAACCGTTTGGACGATACCTCCATATTTTGTTCCCATACTATTTACAACGCCAAGGAACACAACTGTTCCAATAGCAATTGGTAAATTCCATACTTTATCTAAATAGAAAAAATTAATCATTAAAGAACTAAAGTACAATCCTAATGTTCCAATAATAGCTGGTCCATAAACAATTGTTTGCATCCAGCCTGATAAATATCCCCAAAAACTTCCGTAAATCTCCTCTAAATACGTATACAACCCACCATTTTTCGGGATTTGCGCTCCAATTTCAGCTACTGTTAAACCACTTGCTAACGTCAACAGACCACCAATTACCCAAGCAAGAATAGCCATATTAGAACTCCCCGAGTAATCTAATACGCTCCCTGGCTTCATAAACACACCAGATCCAATAATCGTTCCTACTACGATAGAAAGTGCTACTGTTAAACCAATTTTATTCTTCTCATCATGATGCATGCTGCGTATCCTCCTTCCAATTCTAGTGTGATGCAAAAATGAAATAAAAAAACACTCCTCCCTAAAAAAGGGACGAGTGTTATATTCGTGGTTCCACCCTTGTTTCAATTCGTAAAGTAACATACTTCACCAATTTCTCAAGTCTAAATAACGGTTTTTGCCGGCAAGCAATTACTAGGTATCCGTTCACTGCTGCAGTTCAGAGGTGGTAATCCATTTTTCCGTATTAGGAAGCTCACAGCCAAAGGCTTCCCTCTCTGAGAATCGTAAAAAATTGATCATGTCCTCATCATCACTTCTTGATGTCGAATTTTGTAGTTATTGTTCATTATATTGAATTGTTAGAAAAAATCAATATATTTTTTTATATAACATAAGAAATGTTTCTCTTCTTATATTATAACAGAAGCTATAATATTTCTCTAATTCCCGAGTATCTTTGGAACAGCGTAGCGGTAAAAATTATCTCAGCGATTTTCAAAATATATCAATTTACCAACAAAAAACGACAATAAGTAAGAGGAGACTTTCTAAAAGAAAGTCTCCTCACATACATACCTTCCGGTTGCCCACACGGAAGATACGACTTCACTCAATTATTTCTCATCTTTTTTCATAAAAAATTTCCCCCGCATTAACGGGCAGTAAAACTTCCACCTTAAAATCCAGCGAATACAAGGATGAAGTTGGAATATTAACTGCCCGTAAAAGCCCGATTGGTTCAACTAATAATCAGTGGAAATGCACCACTGATTAAAGTTTCACTTTATGGTGCGGTAAATCAACGTTCAATTCCTCTAATTGTTTCTTTTCATTCTCTAAAATCGCTTTTGCTTTTTCTTTCGTTGTCTCATCTAATCCCGCAAAGATGTCTTCATGCTTCTCTTTCTCTGGAAGTTTCACACCTAGCTTTGTTAATTCTTCTTTTGCTTGCTCATGAGTTAATTTCCCGGATTTTTCTTGTTCAAAAATAGACTTTGCTTTTGCTTTTGTTGCTTCATCTAAGTCAGCAAGCATGTCTTTACGCTTACCTTTCTCTGGGAATTTCACACCTAGCTTTGTTAATTCTTCTTTTGCTTGTTCACGTGTTAGTTTGCCGGATTTCTCTTGTTCTAAGATTGATTTCGCTTTTTCTTTTGTTGCTTCGTCTAAGTTAGCGAACATATCTCCATGCTTACCCTTTTCTAGGAACTTCACGCCTAGTTTTGTTAATTCTTCTTTTGCTTGTTCACGTGTTAGTTTGCCGGATTTCTCTTGTTCTAAGATTGATTTCGCTTTTTCTTTTGTTGCTTCATCTAAGTTAGCGAACATATCTCCATGCTTACCCTTCTCTGGCATTTTCACGCCTAACTTCGTTAATTCCTCTTGCGCTTGTTCACTTGTTAATTTCCCAGATTTCTCTTGCTCTAAAATCGATTTCGCTTTTTCTTTCGTTTGATCATCTAATCCCGCAAACATATCTTTACGTTTTTGTTTCTCTGGAAGCTTTACACCTAACTCCTTCAACTGTTTCTTTGTATCGTCCATAATCGTTTTTACTTTTTGTTTTGTAGCGTCATCTAAATCTTTTTTCGCTGTTTTTGTAGACTGCTCAGCTGCTTGAGTATTCGTTGCCGCGAATGCCGGAATACCGACTCCTCCAATGATTCCGAATGATAAAGCACCTGCAATCGCTAAATACCCAACTGTTTTCTTCTTCATAGGAAATTTCCTCCTTCATATTTCTAAAGCATGTACACTTTCGTATACAATTCCTATAGTAATGTTGGTTTCTTAACATTTCCTTAACGACTTAACAAAAAAACGCCGCTCATCCCGAGCGGCGTTGTTCTAAGCTTTTTGTAATTGTAATTCTTCACGTTCCATTATTCTTCTTAATACAATTGTTTGTGTCATTGTAAATAAATTACCCGTTATCCAGTACAACACAAGTCCTGATGGCGCCGCAAATCCCATAAATAGAATCATTGCTGGCATCATAATTTGCTGCACTTTCAGCATCTGTACTTGTTCTCCAGGTGTAATATTAGATTGGAAAACTTTCATCTGAATAAATGTCGTTAACGCTGCGATAATCGGTAATATATGATAAGGATCTGCATGTCCTAAGTTCACCCATAAAAATGACGATGTGCGAATCTCTTCTGTTCGGCTAATCGCATAATACAAAGCAGAGAAAATCGGCATTTGTATTAATAGTGGCCAGCAACCAGCTAGTGGATTCCAACCGCCTGATTTCATTAGTTCCGACATTTCCTTTTGATACTGCTTTTGTTTTTCAAGATCTTTACCCACATCACCGTATTTTTGTTTCAGCTTCTGCAGTTCAGGTTGCATTTTCTTCATTTTCGCTTGACTACGATATTGTGAAACAGCTAATGGAATCATTGCTGAACGAATAACGAGCGTCATAATAATGATAGCAATCCCGAAGCTAGCTCCCGGTATATGATGAGCAACAAATTGAATCATAAACGAGATTGGATATACGAAATAATGATCCCAAATTCCCGTACTATGTGCATCAATTGGGGCTGCATTACTGCAACCAGATAAAACAAAAACAAGTAATAATGATAAACTAACGAGCACAGCTCGGTATGATTTTAACATGTTCATTCCTCCAATGTTTCGTAATTATTTAGCGAAACATTGGTGTATACGGACCGATCTCGTCATTCTCTTCACTGGATTCTTGTCTGCGCACAGAACGAATCATTCCATATTTATAAAAAATAGAGAAAAGCGATACATTACCAGTACCCTCTTCACACGTATTAACTAGTTTAAAAGCTCTTTGTCTACCGCTTGATGCTTGCTGACGCACAAAGCGAGAAACGTTAGCAAGGAAGAAAACTTCTAATAAACAAAGTGCTGTCGTTACAAACGATATATATAGAATTGCATCCTGCAATAAAAATTCCATCGCTTCACATCCTTAATAAGGTCATTTTAGCACATCGGGCAAATATTCTCTATTTCCTTTTATCGTCAAAAAAGTATTTTGCATATTTTCTCAAGAAAACTATGCTAAAAAACTAATGTATTCGCTTTCTTTAGTATATTCACACGTATCCTTGTATAGGTTTAATTTGTTAGAAATTTATAAAATTTTCGCATTATAATAAAACTATTGCCAGTTTTTGAAAAAACCTTTATTCTCTTCTTGTAATCAATAATGAATATGGAGATGAAACATACTATGGGTCAACTAGGAGACGCCGATTACGTTCCCGACACCGCCTTTTTATCCTTCCCAGCAGCTAAAACATTTCACTTAGAATTTATCATACAGTTGGTTGTTATTTTCGTAGCCTCTATTTTGTATGCAATTTCTATGAATATGTTCTTTATCCCGCATAACATGATTAGCGGTGGCTTCGCTGGTGTAGGGATGATTATCGGTTATTTAATGCACTACAATATCGGTGCACTTATCTTTTTACTAAACATTCCTCTTCTTATTTTAAGTCATTTTTACTTAGGCAAGAAGACAACCTTTTTAACAGCGTACTTTGTAGCTATATCATCGTTAGCGATGAACATTATCCCGGTACACCAAGTTTCAGACGATATTTTACTGTCTTCTGTATTTGGTGGTGTAATCTGCGGAGCAGCTTCCGGAATCATATTCCGATTTGCTTCTTCAACAGGTGGCTTCGATGTTGTTGGATTGATTGTAGCGAAACATCGAGATATTTCAATTGGAGCAATCATCTTTGGATTCAACTTAATCTTACTTGTTGCAGCAGGATTTATTTTCGGATGGGATATTACGCTTTATACGTTAATTAGCCGGTTTGTAGTCAGCAAAGTTATCGATGCTGTGCATACGAAACATATTAAATTAACGATAATGACAGTTACAGAAAAAGGCGAGGAAATAAAAAGCGCACTATTGCATCACGGCATACGCGGTGTGACAATGGTAGATGCTGTCGGCGGCTATACAAACCATAAGAAAAAAATGATTTACACTGTCGTGACTCGCTATGAGTTAGGCGAAATGAAACGTATTATCCGTCAAGTGGATAACAAAGCATTCATGAACATTACTGAAACAGTTGAAATTGTCGGCCGTTTCAAACGCATATAAAAAAGGTTAATACATGAAAGGGCATAACATATTAGTCATATATAATATGTTATGCCCTTTGTTATTCAACTAACGCACCCTTTAGCATAATAAAATCACGAAGTTTATTACTACAAATCGGAGGATAGCATTCCATATACGATACTATCTGTCCATTCATTTTTATTCCAAAAATCTTGTATGAAATGGGCTTCCTTTCTCATGCCTATTCGTTCACACAATTTTTGTGAAGCTGTATTACGTGCATCAAGATTAGCTTGTATACGATGTACATGAAATTCATTAAATAATTTAAATACCAAACTATTTACTGCTTCTGTTGCCAAACCTCTCCCAGCTACTTCATTTGAAAAACTATAACCAATCTCAACAGTGTCTTTCATATTTGTGTACCATACGGATAAATCACCAATTACTTTAGTCTTGTATATAACTGCCAAACTTAATATTGATTCTTTAGTAAGTACATTATTTACTAGCTTCTTATTAAATTTTTTCTGCATGTCTTCATGAGTCCACTTATTATGTAATAGGAACTTACATGTATCATCATTATTATAAATAGCAAATACATCCTGTAAATCAGTACTCTTAAAAGGTCTAATTATTAATCTTTCTGTTGTGATCTCCAAGTTAGCTCTCCTCCCTTACATTCATGCTACAAAACATTTTTTATAGTATTTAATCCTCCTTCTTAGACCTCACCTTGATTACATATTTCATCATAATAAATTAAAATCCTTCTTCCACTAAACTGCATTGTTAGTGGTATTTCCTTGCGCTTTTTATTTTTTACACTTATTACAAAATCAGATAATTCTATTATTGTGGCCCTAAATGTGTTATAATGAAAGCAGACTCACAAAAAAAGAGTATATAGACTTGGAAGTTTCTCTTATTTTTACAAGCAAAAAGAAACGAGCAGTCAGGTATATTTCAGACACCATACACGTAACGGTTTAAAAAACCGATCATCTTAGTTATTCTTCCATGATCTTTTTATAAAAAGATACGTACAACTAAAATTCACTTCAATATACTATACCTACCTTTTTGACTTCCAAATCATCTTATTACATAAGGAGATGAACATATGAATCAATATATAAGATATACAATAGCTGTCCTGTTTGCTATTATCGGCGGAACAATCTGCTTCTGGACAAACACTCAGCTTGGAGAGAATATCATTTTTAATGGAATCGAAACGCTTGTAAGCGCTTCAATTTTAGGTGGATACATTTTCTTCCTCTTCAATCCAGAAGAAAATGCGCAAAAAACAATGTTATTAACAATGATCGGAATCGTTGGCGGATGTATCTCCTACTCAATGACTAACTATACATTACCACTTCAATTAAGCTCAGCTTTCTTCCACGGTCTATGGACTTGGTTCATTGCATTCTGCCTAGCAGACGTATTCAACCTTTTACAAGACAATGAAGAAGAGAACGGTCGCCAAATTGAAAGTAACTCGTAAGCTGGAAGATACTCTTCCAGCTTTTTTAGATTGGTTTTCATACCCCCGTTGGTATTTACTGAAATATATCAGCGATTTTTTCATTATATCGACGTTTCGACACGGGATATCGACTTACCGACAATTTTCAGCAACCTATGTAGGCTCTATGCCCTGTCACTATAATAAAAAGAAGCTACCCTCACGGCAACTTCTTTTCTACATATCCCACTTAGTATTCACTAAAATATATCAGCGATTTTTCAAATATATCGGCGATTTTTAAACTTATATCAACGATTTTTTCATTATATCGACGATTCGACACAACATATCGACTTACCGACACCCTTCGACACTCAAAACGCACAACATACCCTATCCCCCAAGCAACTTACTGCCGAACTCTACGATTAAAAAGATAACTAATAGGATCGCGAGTATCTTTAATGCTACATATGCTACTTTAAAAACAGCATAAATGAGCAAGACTATTAAAATAATCGTTAAAATTTCCATCTAGAATTCCTCCAAGCTTTGCTCTGCTTATCTTATTTTACTCGCTTCAGACTTTTTATGGAACGGCATAAGACGACATAGAAAAAAGAGGATACCTCACCCATCGTAAGATACCCTCTCTTTCAACTGCTCAAACCATTCTCTCTCTAATTGTAAATATCCTATTTCACTCTTCTCGGCACTCTTTAATTCTTTGTCTGCTTTCCTCATATAAGTTTTGGACGCTTCCATATCGCCCTCTAAATATTTAACAATTCCTTGTGTGCGATAATACCCATGTAAGTCCACTTTTGTAATGGCCTTCCCATGTTCCTTCGCTTCTTGCAGAGAAAGACTATCCATCTCATAAAGAGCTTTATATAAAAGATACCAACTATGAAAACTACTAACGAAATATTTATTTTCTTTCGTGACCGAAAGTTGAGCAACTTGTTCTACATATAGTATTGCTCTTTCCATTCCCTTTTGATCCGATCGGGCAAGGAAAACGAGCATAAGTCCGCTCATGATCTCTCTTATATTTTTATTTTCTTTTATTTTATCTTCGCTAAGTTCTACTAATCTCTTATCCCAATCTTTCGGCCTCTTATAACTAAATAACTCACTCGATACTTGAATGTTATATACATGCTGCTTCGCCTTTTCATCATCTTTAATTAAAATAAGAAATTGCATACCATCGCTCATAAGCGTTCCTTTTATCGGCGAGATTGTAACCGCAAAAATTATAAAATGGAAAACAGAAAAATATAAAAGATATTGATAATAACTCACCATGTATATGTAACCAAAAGTAATACCAAATAGTAAACTTGTTATTGGTCCACCTAAAGTCATCCATGCCCATTTTTTCGAAAGGTTCGGTGTTACTATAGAAGGCGGTATTAACATTGCCACGCCTCCGAAGTACGCCCATAATTTATTTTCTCGAATACGTACTTTCCCCTTCTCTTTTTGAACAGTAATAGGCCCTACTGTCATAAATTTAAATGTCAAACCACCTATTATGCCGAATATGACATGTCCTAACTCATGAATGATTACCACTAACAGAAAAATACCCAATAATACCCATATATTCAACATTGTTTCTAATTTTCCAGTTCGGATCACTCCGTATAAAATGGACAGAATGAGCGCCACTGTCAGTGAACCAGCTGGCCTTCTTAAAATATCCACCTTTTTCTCCCCTTAATAAATCATTTTTCTATGCATTTCGTACATATATGTTCCAACATGTAATACCCAAACGAACGAAATCATAATGACCATAAAATAATCTTTCCCATCTAAAAGTGCATACACAATCGCCGCTAACCACGCACAGGCAAGTGTCATATTTGTATATTGGTATGCCTTATATCCCGCTTCATGAACAATTTGTTTTTGCCCTTCATCTGCATTCTTTGCCCACATTTCCATTGACTGAGAATACGTAACACTCTGTTCTGGATATAGAGCGTTATACCTTTTCCTCATTACAGATCCTAACCAAGTTATAGCAATAAAGCACACTGTAGATACCACAATACTTACACTAACAAAGAGCAAGTTTCCCTCACTTGTATACGTTCTATAAAAAGCAATAACTGAGCAAACAAACCATGATGGAATAACAATTTCCATTACTCGAAAATAAATAAGTGCTATTCCTAATCTTCGTCCCTTAACATTTTCTTCTTCATCTTTCGTTTGTGCGAGCGCCCTTGTACGCTTCCAAATATAATATATAGCTATTACGCCAAATAAACTCATCATGCCAATGCTAATAACAGGAGATATTTTACTAGTTCCCTCTGTTGCAATATCTCCTACTACATACCCTATAAACCCACCGCATACCACTCCTACTAACAACTTCAGTATAGTCAAATTTTTCCCCTTTACTTTACTCTTCATCTCCATCTTCCCCCTCCACTAACGTAAATATTTCCTCCACCGGTACGTTGAAAATGTGTGCGATTTTTAGCGACAATACAATAGATGGTGCATAATCCCCGCGCTCAATTAAACTAATCGTTTGCCGTGATGATCCTATCGCTTTCCCTAAATCCCCTTGTGATAAACGATGCTTTGCTCGCAATTCCCTCACTCGATTTTGAAGCTTCATGTCTTCCCTCTTTTTCATTTATTTAATTAAAATTGTAAATAATGCCCTTATTTTTGTCAATTATAATTGTCATTTTGACGTTAATAATTGACAATATAATCTATATAATTTTAAACAGATGAACTAACAAAATCTCATTAAAATAGATTGGAACATAAAATAAAAAGGCAGTGCGTCTGCACTGCCTTCCTAAATTCTGACATAGAATGGATTCCATATTAACTTGCGTTTTGTAACAATACTCGTTTTAGCTGTTTGCGGAAACGTACTCCTAACGTAATTGCTACGATAACGATAACTCCAACAATGATTTTACCGATATGATCTTCTAGCACTCCAAAAATATCATGTAAGTTGCCACCTAACCAGTAACCACCGATTAAGAAGAATGATACCCAAAATAGAGCACCTGAGTAAATTGTAATCGCAAAACGACGGAATGGTAAGTTAATAATTCCTGCAAAATATCCTGTAAAATGACGTACACCAGGAATAAAGAAGCCGATAAAAATAAGGAAGTATCCATACTTATCAAACCACATTCTTGTTAAGTCGATTTTTCTTTGTGTTAAAAATACGTATTTCCCATACTTTTGAATAAAGGGCATACCTAATTTATTTCCTAAAAAGTATTGAATTGTCATTCCTACACTTGTCCCAATAAAGGATAGGATAATTAAAATTGGTAAACTTAAATCGCCCTTCTGTGCTAAAAACCCCGCATATGCTAACGTTGGCTCTCCCGGAAACGGAAGTGCAATATATTCTAACAGCAAACCAACAAGTACAACATAGTACCCGTACTGCTGAAATAATTCATGAACCCATTCCATGTCATCTCTCCTTTCAATCACGTACAACTTCTTACTATTATTGTATAAAAAAATTGTCGAAATAACTATCACAATAGCTTACATTTTTATTACATTTTTGTAAGGCTCACACTAAAGTTTTCTGTTCATTATTTGCTGCTATCCATTATCGTTTTAAAATAAGCTAACAACTATATATAAGACGACACAAGGGCGTTAATATGCATTTTTTATCCAGTTTTTAACACTTAAAAGTCACCTTATTTTGTTCTCAATAAAAAACCACCACAAACTCATACTAACTTCATATTAGCTTCATATACGTATTGTAAGATTATATCGGAATTTGTTGAAAAATTTAACTAATATATGACTAAGCATTAAATTGAATAAATATAAGTAGTTTTTCGAAATTGAAAAAAGGGTGAATAAGAAATGGAAGCTTATAAAATGCATGATTTTATTAATACAAATGTTGAATCTCATCAAAATGAAACCGTTTTTAATTTACACATATGTGAAACAAGTGAATTTGACGTAAGTTTAATAAAATCTACAACACTGTCTTTTATCGTTTCAAAAAAGAACATTAAGATTGTTACGAAAAAATGGATTAATTCAAATCAAGAAAGCATGATTGGTAAAAGTTACATCATTCCAACGAAAGCTTTCCACTACTTCTTACCAATTATTTCTGAAACTGAAGATGAGCTAAATATTCAAGTTCAAAGTTTTGGACTACATGGTGAACTTTTACTAAATGAAAGATTACTTATTGATAAAAACAACAAACAAAATCCAAAGATTACTACCTTCTTTGAAACATTAGATGAAAATGTAAATAAAGTATTACGAGGATTGCAAATTCATTGTATGTAAGACTATTACAATAGCAAAAAGGAGAATATAATGAAAAAACTATTATTAAGCGCACTATTATCATTAGGATTTTTAACTATTCCATTCACAAATGCTGAGGCAGCTACAACAAACGATCAGCTTATCGTGAATACGCAGTTAAATAAAATGGATTATTATCAAAACGGACAATTTATAAAGAGTTTTACTGTAGCTACTGGAAAGGCAGCCACACCTACGCCTAAAGGTACTTTTCAAATCGTTAATAAAATTAAAAACCGTCCTTACTATACAGGAAAAATTAAAGGCGGCGATCCACGTAATCCACTTGGTGACCGTTGGCTCGGACTAAACATGGCAGGAACTTACGGAACAACTTATGCGATTCATGGTACTAACAATAATCAAGCAATCGGCAAATGGACAACACTTGGTTGTATTCGTATGTATAACAATGATATACACTGGTTATTTGAGCGTATTCAGCAGCAAGCTACCGTCACTGTAAAATAACCTAAAAACAAGATTTATGTGTAGCCAAGAATTTTATATCTTGGCTTATTTTATTTATTCATTTACAGTAGCAAAACAACTGTATTTACATATATAATAAGAATAGGTTTCGTTAAGCAATATCAAAACATTGATAAACATGGATATTAAAATTATACAGTTATAATATTTTATAAATTTTACAATACATACTATAATAGAACTAATGTAATTCTGAAATATTCAGTTTCTCTAAACCATTCCCCTTGCTACTTTCATGATGACTTTATAGCGGGGGCTTATTATATGTATAAACAATTTGAGTTATCCAAAAAATGATGAATTCGAATATTGCAGTAAAAAGCGTTATTTAGGAGGTGTTACTATGACGCATATACTGGTGATTGAAGACAACCCAGATATACAAGAACTGATTCGTGAATTTCTAATGGCACAAAACTTTACTGTTGATGTCGTTGGCGCTGGAACAGAAGGTATTCTTCTTTTCCAAAAAAATTCATACGATCTTGTCCTCCTTGATGTGATGTTACCAGATATAGATGGCTATAGTATTTGTAAAATTATGCGAGGACAATCTGATGTACCGATCATTATGTTAACAGGCTTACATAATGAAGAAAGTGAAATTAAAGGATTTGAGTTAGGTATTGATGACTATATTACGAAACCGTTCCATTACACCGTATTTATTAAACGTGTAGAGGCTGTATTAAGAAGGGCAGCAACGAAGGAAGCAGAAGCTGCAACTATACTACAATTCCATGAATTGATGTTAAATTCTACAGCCTATGCCGCTTATGTTCATGGTAATCAAATTGAATTAACAACAAAAGAATTTGAAATTTTATATACTTTACTGCAAAATCGGGGAAAAGTATTATCAAGAAGTGATTTGCTGAATAAGGTATGGGGCTATGAACATTATGGTGATGTAAGAGTTATAGATACACATATTAAAAACTTAAGAAAAAAATTAGGGATTCCTTATATTAAAACGGTGAAAGGCATTGGCTACAAAATCGAATCGTAGTACAGACAACATCACCAAAAATATTTTCATCAAAACCTTATTATTTTGTATTCTTTTATCACTTTGTCTTTATCAAATTATTTATTTTCTAGCTTCAAACTACGATAAAGAACGTTTTGCAAAAGAAAATGGAGCGCTGTCTACAGAACAAGCGGATTCAGACAAACAAAACGACCAAAGTAAAACGAATCAAAGTAAGGCTGTTTCAGAGAGTATGATTTCCAATTTCCAATCTTCTATTATAGATTATAAAGCACTCTCTACAGCCATAAATCACCTTTTGCAGCCTAGCCAAACTGTAAAAGCAAAAGAACATACCCAAAATATTGCGGGGAAAAACAGCACTTCTGCTCCACTTACAGAAACGGAAAAGCAAGTCGCTACTAATGATGCCTTACATAAACAAAATGCAGCAAAAAACACAAATGATACACAAGATTATCCAAAATTAGCAGATGCACTGCAGCAATTGGCTCCACATATTGGTGCGACAATGCTTGCATTATCTTTACTCGGATCTTTAATTTATACGAAACTAATTGCCAAACCTTTTCAATTTATGAGTGATGCTTTAAAAGATATTATGAATCTTGATTTCTCAGATAAAAAGCTACTTAACAAAAATACAGATCAAACAGATTTTAATTTGCAAGTAGCTGCTTCACAGGTCCCAAATATAGTGAAGAATTTACATGCAAGCAATCAAGATTTAAGAAATGAACTCAAAAAGGAACAACAATTAGAACAATCTCGTAAAGAATTTATGTCTATGGTTTCCCATGAATTAAAAACACCAATCGCAGCCGTTATGGGACAAATAGATGGCATGATTCACGGAATTGGAGCTTATAAAGATAGAGATAAATATTTAAAACGTTCCTATGAAATGATGCAAGACATTAACATATTAACGGAAAAAATGTCGGAATTATCCAAAATACAAAACCCTCAATTTAAACCTGATTTAAAAGTTATCTCATTAACTAATATTATTGAGGATGTTATGAAGAAAGTAGATTACTTTGTATCTGTAAAGCAATTAAATGTTCAATCTAACATTAAGCAAGATGTACAAATTTTAGCTGACCCTAAATTTATTCAAACTGCTATTTTTAACATTATTTCAAATGCAATTCATTACACAATTGACCATCAGCATGTATATATAAAGCTTTATGAAAAGCCAAACGGTTATGCATTAGAAGTATTAAATACAGGTTCACAAATTGATGAGGATAAACTCGCCCATTTATTTGAGCCATTCTATCGCGCAAACCCTGGCAAACATGGATTAGTACAAGGTAGTGGTCTTGGGCTATATATTGTAAAACAAATATTAGATAAACATCAGTTTCCTTATGGGATACAAAACACACCTCAAGGTGTAAAATGTTCTATTGTATTCCCAAAAGCAATGTAAAAAACCTACTACAATTTCATACCCCAAATTCATACTTCGTATGAATGGCGGAATTTTGTAGAGTATCTTACTCTGTTTCGTTCGCCCGTTATCCTTATTTGGATAGCGGGCGTTTTTTATTATTTAAAAGGAGGATTTTCATGGAGAAATTTAAGTATTCATTACTTGTTTTATTCGGCGCTTGTAGCTACGGCGTACTTTCAACTATTTTCAAACTCGGATTCATTGATGGATTTTCAGCACATCAACTATTAGGGGGACAATATGTCTTCGGATGGATCGGGCTTCTTCTGCTCGTTCTTTTCGTTTCACGTCATAAAGTAACAAAAAAGCAATTCTTTTCCTTACTAACAGTTGGCACAACAATGAGTATGACTGGTATCTTCTACGCTATTTCTGTAGAAGAACTACCAGCATCTATCGCTGTTGTCCTACTCTTCCAGTTCACATGGATTGGTGTCGTTATAGAAGCAATCGCTAATCGAACATTACCAAACCGTGAGAAAGTTATATCTATCATTATTTTATTTACTGGAACATTGTTTGCAGGCGGTGTCTTTGAAGGTCTCGGACAAAACTTTTCCACGAAAGGTATTATCTTTGGTCTATTAGCCGCTGTCTCTTTTTCATTCTATGTTTTTGCAAGTGGGCGTGTTGCTACAGAAGTACCACCTTATACGAAAAGCTTTCTTATGACAACAAGTGCTACTCTTATCGTATGCCTATTCTTCCCGCCAACCTTTTTAACGGATGGTACCCTGCAAGCCGGTCTTTGGAAATACGCTTTCTTCCTCGGATTGTTCGGCGTTGTCGTACCTGTCATTTGTTTTTCAATTGGTGTACCGAAAGTAGGAACAGGACTTAGTACAATACTAGGAGCAGCTGAATTACCAACGGCCATTATCGCTTCTATTACACTTGTACATGAAGTCGTAACCTTTATGCAGTGGATTGGGATACTCTTTATACTACTTGGAATTTTTACTCCTCAGCTGCTTACGGCTAGGAAAACAAAAAAACATAGTAGTGTGCATAGTGCGTGAAAATAGAAGTTTGCATATAAAGTGAAACTTTAATCAGTGGGGGTTTTCTTCATCCCCACTGATTATTAGTTGAACCAATCGGACTTTTATGGGCAGTTGATTCCCCACATAACTTCTTTGCTTTCGCTGCATTTTGAGGTGGGGATCTTACTGCCCATTAAAGCGGGATAAATGTAAATGCAGTTACAATGTGGTATAATTTCAAATCTATTTGGAGGTATAAATGACTATTTTAAGCGTAGCCTTTTTTGCCATTATGTGTATCTTCTTCCTAATAAGATATATGAAAGAAAAGAAATTTTACGATTTGCTCCTCATTCCCATTTGCATATATGCTGGGGCAGTCAAACCCCCTTTAGTGGAGTACTTAAACTTTAATACTACATTCAAAATAACATATGATATTGCAGCTATTATTCTCGTAATCCTTGCTGTGCTTTTCTTCTTAAAGGATAAGAAAGAGAATCCTACTGCATAACAAAAGACCTTTCATTTATTTGAAAGGTCTTTTTCTCTATCTCACTTTACTGCTCCATATAGCTTCCCTACCTCATGCTCAATTTGCTTTACATCGATTCGCTCAAATAGGGGCTGTACACTATCAATTCTATTCGGCAACGTATGTTGAGGCTCCCAATTTCGGTTCACAATCGATAATGTATTTCTAACTTTTTCACTTGAAAATGGTAAAAACGGTTCAAGGAGATTTGCAAAATTAGCGATAAGATACACACAGTTATAAATGGTTTCTTTACATGAAACTGGATCATCTTCCCTTTGTTTCCACGGCTGCCTCTCATCAAAGTATTTATTTGCAAAACGTACTGCATCAAATATTGATTCTAGTGCCACCTTAAATTTAGTTTGCTCAATCGCCTCTCCTACATGTTTATATAATCCTTCTACTTTATCTTTCAGCTCTACATCAATACTTCCTTTCGGCACGATACCACCATAATATTTTTCAATAAACTTTAATGTCCGGTTCACAAAGTTCCCGTATGCACCTAACAATTCACTATTATGACTGTAAATAAATTCCCGCCATGAAAAATCAGTATCACGATTTTCTGGTGCGTTGACGGTTAAAAAGTAACGAATAGAATCTGGATCATAGCGTTCTAATATGTCAGGCACCCATACTGCCCAGTTTTTACTTGTAGATAATTTTCTTTTTTCAACTGTTAAATATTCATTCGAAACGATATGACGTGGAATTGCGCCTTCCCCTATTCCAAGTAATACCGCTGGCCAAATGACGGAATGGAACGGAATATTATCCTTTCCGTGCACATAATATGTTTTCGCTTCTTTATCCCAAAACTCTTGATCATCTTTCCCTTTTTTTTCAGCCCAATGTTTACTCGCTGAATAATACCCTGTCACTGCTTCAATCCATACGTAAATTTTCTTATCTTCATACCCTTCTACTGGAATTGGTACCCCAATTGGTAAATCACGTGATACGGCCCTATCTTGTAACCCTTCCTTTACATATCTCTCTGTTAGTTGAATCGCATTGTCTCGCCATGTTCCTGTTTGTTTGGCGTTTTCTACAGCCGTTTTAATTTGCTCCTGAAATGTATGCAATGCGAAATAGAAATGCTCTGTTTCCTGTACAGACGGCGTACTACCACATAACTTACATTTCTTTTCTAACAAATCGAGTGGATCTAAAATAGCTGAACACGCATCGCATTGATCTCCTCTTGCTGCTTCATGACAATGTGGACAAACGCCTTCTACATAACGATCAGGTAAAAACTGCGTACACGTTTCGCAATATGCTTGTTCCACTGTTTTTTTATAAATATGTCCCTCTTCTAATAAACGTAAAAAAACATTTTGAACCGTTTCATGATGGTGCTCACTATCTGTACGTGTATAGCAATCATACGTAAAACCAAGGCTACGAAAACATCGCTGGAATTCTTCATGATACTTATTAGCAATTTCCTTCGCCGTCACACCTTCTTGTTTTGCCCGAATTGCAATCGGTGTTCCATTACAATCACTTCCCGAAACATACAACACATTCTCACCTTTTGCCCGGTAATAACGTGCTAAAATATCTCCAGGTAACAAACTCGCAATATGTCCAAGATGTAACGAACCATTTGCATACGGCCAAGCTCCTCCAACAAAAATACTCATCTTACATTCCTCCTTTAAAATATAAAAAGCCCCGCCCTTATCTTAAAAAAGATAAGGGCGGGGCTGTATAAACAGTCGCGGTACCACCTTATTTCGCCAATTACTCACATAATTAGCCTTATCAAGTACGGAGCTATAAGCTCTTATACTGTGGTTTTGATAACGAGTACCAACTCTCGTCGCCGCCTACTATTATCATTTGATAAGTTCAGGACGAAGCTCAAAGGCCATTGTTCAAATGAATATTCTTGCTTCTTCTCAGCTACCGAAGCTCTCTGGAAAGAATGTGTTCATCCTACTTTTCCTTTTCA
This sequence comes from Bacillus sp. M5A3_1b, assembly GCF_053345335.1. Classification (NCBI taxonomy): domain Bacteria; kingdom Bacillati; phylum Bacillota; class Bacilli; order Caryophanales; family Bacillaceae; genus Bacillus; species Bacillus sp. M5A3_1b. The sequence continues at coordinate 133,997 of NZ_JBKEZY010000003.1, forward strand.
ACGCTTTTACGTATAACACGTATTTTACGACTTAATAACAGAAAAATCAAACTTTAATTCAAGAAAAACAGGAAATCTCACCTTCCTGCCGAATACCTATACGTTCACAAAAGGAGTGATATGATTGAATCAAAAACAACTAAGCACACGTAATGAAAAAAGCTGGAATACAGCTGCTTATGAAGCTTGGACGAATCGCCACGGGGCACCAGCTGATTATGCGAAAAAAATCATGGAAGACCCTATGCGCGAGGTAGATCACTATTTACCTTACATACAATCTCCGAAAGGAAAACGTATTATTAATTTACTCGGGTCAAAAGGAAATAAAGCTGTTGCTCTTGCTCTTTTAGGAGCCGATATAACAGTTGTAGACATTTCAGCAAGTAATGAAAAATACGCAACCGAACTAGCCGAAGCTGCTGGTGTCTCTATCCAATACATCGTCTCTGATGTACTGGATGTAAATCTTTCCGAATCATTTGATATCGTATTGCTCGAACTTGGTGTACTCCATTACTTTCTAGATTTAAAACCACTCTTTCAAAAAATTGCTACTTTACTTAAGCAAGATGGAATGCTTATCCTTCGTGACTATCATCCTGTTTACACGAAATTATTAGGAGTCGACCATCCATCATTTCAGGCCAATGGAAATTATTTTGATGAAGAATTGATTGAAGATGATGTTGCTTATAGCATCCTTCTTACAGAAGCACAGAAAGAATCGCTACCTAAAACAACTATCCGCCGCTGGACGCTAGGAGAAATTGTTACAACACTTGCCGAAGAACATTTTAAAATTGAAAAACTAGTTGAAGAACACGGGTCTCATCAAAGGTGGGTCTTCCCTTCTACTGCACCGGAAGAAATTGAAAATCGCGTGCCTGGTTTATATACATTAATTGCGACAGCATGCAAAAAAGGATCCCTTCACGGATAGGATCCTTTTTGCATGCTCACGCATATAAGTTGAGGTTGGAGATTACCATAATTCTGTAGAATAGGACACAAGATATTTCAACATTTCGTCTCTGACTTACGTCGTCAAAAAGGGGTATGACCAACATAACGAAGAGTAATGTCATTAGTTGATACTGATAATCGTTATCAACTAATTAGAAGTATACATGATGTTATTTCAAATTACAATAGCATTTCTCATTTTTATTTATGAACTTTTTGATATACAAATGTATACATTTTAAGAACATTTACTCATATTAATCTGCCATCTTCCATTATCTGCTATAATTTTCATTGAACAGATTAATAACTTCATAATGATGTTTTTATTAATGTCGTTCTTAATATTCATAAATCATAATAAATAGTTTTTAAAGGCAGGGGTAACGATGAAATATGTTAGTATTCGCAAAAAACTACTGTTCACACTCTTAAGCATTTCTTCTTTATTTAGTATTGCTCTTATTGTTATTCTTTCATTCGCTATGAACCAAGCAAGCGAAATTGAAACGTTAAAAAATGATGTATCAAAACGAGCAACAATTTTAAAAGAACGTGGTGATTGGTTCCAAGCACAAGTTGCCGGTTTACAAGAATATTTACTGTCACATGATCAAAAAGGATTGGATAAATTCAACCGAGAAGGAAAAAAACTTGCTGATACTAGAGAGAAGGTAACAAGTGATAAAAAACTCCCAGAAGGAATGAAAGAAGCCATTTTAATGGGGGCAAAATGGCGAAGCGTCATAGATAATGAAGTCCTTCCTCTCGCTCGCGAAGGAAAATGGGACGAAGCATCCAAAATCGCTTTAGCTCAAACCGATTATGTAAACGATCTTTTAAGTCGTTTTACTAAATATGCAAATGAAGAAAATGATAAACGTGACGCATTAATTGCTGACGTAGAGTCTTCTTCATCTCTTATTCAATATATTATTTTCTTCTCACTCATTACATGTACGTTAACATCTATTTTATTAGCATGGTGGTTCTCTGGTAAACTCGTTAAACCGATACGACAAATTGATGAGAAATTAAAAGAATTAGCTTCTCAAGACGGCGATTTAACTGCTAGATTACACGTAACGAGTAAAGATGAAATTGGTGATATCGCTAATTCCTTTAATCAAATGCTCGCTAACTTACAACGTATCATAAAACAAGTGCAACAAACATCAACAAGTGTAAAAGAAGCGTCTGAAAATGTGTTCATCGAAACCACTGCTTCTATGGAAAATACAGCAAAAACCGAAGAAACTATGAATGCTCTTGAGTATAGTATTCGTTCACAAGTTTCAAGCATCGAAGAAAGTTCAACTGCAATGGACGATATGACAACGAGTGTTCAGCGTATTGCAGAATCTGCCTCTTCTGTTGCTAGCCTAGCTGTTACAACTTCAGAAAAAGCAGATAGTGGGAATAAAGTCATTGAGAAATCTATTACACAAATGCATACCATTAACGAAGCTGTTAACGCTACATCACAAGTAGTAGAGCGACTCATTACACATACGAATCATATTGATACTGCACTTCAATCCATTTCTAATATCGCGGAACAAACGAATTTACTCGCTTTAAATGCTTCAATTGAAGCAGCTCGTGCTGGCGAACACGGAAAAGGATTCGCCGTTGTTGCCGATGAAGTACGAAAACTTGCTGAACAATCTCAGCTAGCAGCAACTGACATTAACCATTTACTTCATCAAATTCAAGCTGACACAAAAATAGCAAATGAAATGATGACACAAGGTCAGTCAGAGGCTTCGGAAGGAATTACAGTCATTCGTACCGCTGGATTTTCATTCTCGGAAATTGTTAACCACATTAACAAAGTCTCTACACAAATGCAAGAAATGTCTGCAACTGCTGAAGAAATGGCCGCAAGTTCAGAAGAAATGAATGCAGCTTTAAATAACATCGCTTCTATTTCAAATGAAGTTGCCGCCGAAACATCACAAACAGCAACTTCAGCTGGTGACCAAGTAAACAAAATGAGTGTCGTTGCTAAAAAAGCTTCTGAAATGAAAACGACCGTACAAGAACTTGAAGTTCTCGTTTCTCATTTCAAAACAAACGTTTAAAGCAAAACTTTCATTTATATTTCCATGAGCTCCAAATTATTAAAAAGAGAGATTTACAGTCTCTCTTTTTTCATCTTAAAATATCTCTTTCTATCTCTCATTCCGTCTGCTATAATTCCTAAAGGAAAGAAGAAAGCTTTGTTCCAAATGGAGTAAAGCTTTCTTTCAATTTTTTAAATTTATTAATTCTAATACTAAGATTTCACAAAGGAGGCTTTTTATCATATGAGTTTTATTAGCATTCGAAAAAAACTAATGTTCATGATGGGAACGATTTGCGCTTTATTTGGCATCGCCTTAGCTTTTATTTTATTCTTTACCATGGATCAATCTCGTCAAGCTGAAGCATTACAAAAAGAAATTTCCCCTCTGGCAACAGAATTGAAAGAGCGTGGGGACGCTTATCAGGTACAGCTCTCTGCTTTAAGAGGTTATTTATTACAACATGATCAAGTTGAATTAGACAAATTTAATGAGATGAGTAAACGTCTGGAGGATTCAAAAGATAAACTTCTTTCTAATCCAAATGTTTCTCAGTCCATGAAAAATACAATGGAATCAGGATCCACTTGGAGAAAATTTATTGAAGAAAAAGTTTTCACTCTTGCAAAAGAACAAAAGTGGGAAGAGGCTTTACAAGTAGCTTATGCAGAAAATGGTACTGTGTATAAAGTAATTGGTGACTTCACAAATTACAGTAACGAACAAGCAAAGTTACGTGATCAATCTATCAAGAAAATTGATCAATCTTCGCTACAAATTGAATATGTTGTCTTCTTATCACTTGTTATTTGTATTATCGTAGCTATCACTGTTGCATGGTGGTTCTCTGGTAAACTTGTTAAACCAATTCAACAAATTGATAGTAAGCTAAAAGAATTATCATCTCAAGAAGGTGACTTAACAGCCCGCCTACAAGTAAATAGTAATGATGAAATTGGTACGATCGCAACATCATTTAATAAAATGTTAGAAAACCTACAACATATTATCAATCGTGTTCAAAAAACATCTGTGGAAGTGCAAAACGCTTCTGAAAATATGCTAGAAAAGACGAATATATCACGCGAGGCAACAATAAAAGTTCAGAGCTCGATGTCTAGCTTAAATGCAAATATTCAATCACAAGCCTCTAGTATGGAAGAAAGCTCAACAGCAATGGACGATATGGCGGCAAGTGTTCAGCGTATTGCTGAATCTGCCACATCTGTAACTGAGCTTGCTGTAGTTACATCTGAACAAGCTAACGACGGAAGTACTGTTATTCAAAAATCCGTTTCACAAATGACAACGATACACGACGCGGTAAATGCTACGTCAGAAGTGGTCGAACGTCTAATCACTCACACAAAATATATTGATACAGCTGTACAATCTATTTCTAATATCGCAGAGCAAACAAACTTACTTGCTTTAAATGCATCTATCGAAGCAGCTCGTGCTGGCGAACAAGGAAAAGGCTTCGCTGTCGTAGCTGACGAAGTTCGAAAACTTGCTGAACAATCTAAAACAGCGGCAACAGATATTAACCAACTACTACATCAAATTCAACAAGACACTGAAACTGCGAGCTCTATGATGTCCCAAGGTCGTTCGGAAGCATTTGAAGGCATTCATGTCATTCGTGAAGCTGGAAATTCTTTCACAACGATTGTAGAACAAGTAAATAAAGTATCTACTCAAATGCAAGACATCTCCGCAACTGCTGAAGAAATGGCTGCAAGCGCTGAAGAAATGAACGCTTCACTGAATAACATCGCTTCTATTTCGACTGAAGTATCTAGTGAAACAGCGGCAACAGCACAATCTGCTGAGCAAAAGGTCATTACTATGAATGAGATGACTGTAACTGCTAGACAAATGAAACAAACAGTTCAAGAATTAGATCAACTCGTATCTCATTTCAAAACTGAATAGCTTTCAAAAAATATTCCTCTTTCAAGAGGAATATTTTTTTGAGCTCATTCCCTGCATATTATATATATATCCGTTATAATGAGAATCGATATCATTAATATGTAGGGGGTGCTATACATGTCACAACAAGCATTTGAAGAAAAGTTATATGCAAACTTAGAAGCTGTTATTGATCCTGAACTAGGTGTTGATATTGTTAATCTTGGATTAGTTTATGACGTTACAGCAGATGAAAATAATAATGCTGTCATTACGATGACGATGACTTCTATCGGTTGTCCAATGGCTGGGCAAATTATATCAGACGTTAAAAAAGTATTATCAACGAACGTACCTGAAGTCAATGAAATAGAAGTAAATGTCGTTTGGAATCCACCCTGGTCTAAAGAACGCATGTCACGTATGGCGAAAATCGCATTAGGTGTTCGTGACTAAATAAAGAAAGACCTGACATCCTAGTCAGGTCTTTTTCTCTTATTATTTTACGCCTACTGCATCATAAGCTTTCGTTACAGCTTGTACAGCTTTAGAGTTTTTACCATATAAATCTTCAGCTGACTGCAGAGCAGCTTGACGCATCATCTTAAAGTCAGAGTTTGCAGTTAAATATTTCGTAAGAGCACGGTAATAAATTTTTTCTGTCGCTTCACGTCCTACTCCAGTTACTTTCACACCGTAATGCTCTCCGCCATCAGATACTAAATATGCAGCTTTATTGTTAATACTACTGTTAATATGAACGCCGCCATTATCAGCTGTTCCAGTGTAGCGTTTATTGTAATGATCTGGGTAACCTTCACCTGGTTTTAATGGATTTGGAATAGATGCTGGATCTTTCAGAGAACGAAGTGCATCACCAGGTTTTCCAGGTGTATAAATGTCAGCACCTAAATCCCAGCTCTTCTTCTCAACCATGACACCCATAATATCAGATAACGATTCATTTAACGCACCTGACTCATTTTTATAAACAAGGTTTGCTGTATGTTCAGTTACAGCATGCGTTAATTCATGACCGATAACATCTAGTCCAGCAGATAATGGAATGAATGTTTTTCCATCGCCATCACCATACATCATTTGCACACCATTCCAAGCTGCGTTATTCCAGCTTTCTCCGACGTGAACAGTAGAAATAAGCTTCGCACCTTTATCATCGAAAGAATTACGATTAAATGTCTTTTTGTAGTAATCATATACTTTTCCTGCATTTACATGCGCATCAACTGCAGCCTTATCTTCGAAGAACTTAGATTTACTCTCAACTTCTTCTCCTGTATATCCAAGCCATTGTGAGAATAAGTTAAACAAGTTTTCATCCATATTTTCTGCATCAAATGTGTGAACACCTTGTCCTCGTTTACCATCAAACAAGTTGAACGCTCCTGTTTTCTCATCTTGAGCAATTTCAAATGATTGTCTATCGCCTAATACTCCGTAACCAAATCCTGTAATGTGATCTACAGCGTTATATTTCTCAATCACATTTCCATTCGTTGCATCAACAAAATAATGCCAATATCCTGGAGCTGGTTTTGAAATCGATGCTTTAACTAAGTATGCAAGATAGTACTTCCCATCTTTTTCATACACAAATAAATCTTTTTTCACACCGTCATAATTCTTTACTTTACCAACTTCTTTTTCAATATCTGCCTTTGCAATCGTTTCAGCTTGCTCTGCACTAATATTTGCAAACGCAGGAATATTTTTATCCTCTAAATTCGGAATAACTTGTCCGAAGAATGCTTTTACATTATTTTCTTTATCAAGTGTAACAGTTTGATCTGAACCATACACAGGAATGTTATTATGCTTCTCAACTAACTTCACATGTGTCGTACCAGATTCAGCATCTTTTTCCTCCCCAACGACATTGAAATGTTTATCAATATTTCCTGCTAATTTAAACATATCTTTCTTACTCTCTAAATACTGAAAGACTGTCTCTTTTTTATCTAGTCCTTCCGGTGCTTTCCATTCTTCACCTATGTATGCAGGCGTTTTAAATTCTTGATGATATTGAATTTTTTGTTCTTCCGCTTTCGTTGTCGTTGCTCCAAATGTTCCAAATCCCCCGGCGATAACAGTTAAGGCTAATGCTGATGAAATGACTTGCTTTTTCACTATAACATTCCCCATTCCCTAAAGATTTTTGACACTTTTATACAATTCTTATTTTCCGGGCTAATACCTTTTTCTAAATATTGAGAAAAAGTTTTCTGACAATTCCACTCAAAAAAAAAGGACATCCTATTGGGTGTCCTCTTTTTCATAAATGTTTTATTGTCTTTTCAATTCAATTGCTAAATAGTGTGATTGCTCTTTCGCTTCAATATGAATATCCTCTTCTATCGCTTCTGCTGCATCACGCATAACAAGCTTTTCACCATTTATTACACTACTTCCTTCAATTTGTACAAGATACAATTGACGGCCTTCTCGCACAGGAAAATGAATTTCTTTTCCTGCATCTAATGATAAAGAATATAAATTCGCATCTTGGTGAATTTGAATTGGTGCCTCTCCTTCTAGTGGAGATACCATGTGAAACCATTCGTTTTCACGCTTGCTCCAATCAAATGTAAACTCACCATAGTTTGGTTTATGATCCGCACGATCTGGTAAAATCCAAATTTGTAATAAACGTAGTGTTTCATTTCCTAAATTATGCTCGCTATGAAATACACCTGTGCCAGCACTCATATATTGAACATGTCCTCGCTCAATTGTTCCGCGGTTCCCCATGCTATCCTCATGTGTTAAAGCACCATCTACAACGTACGAAATGATTTCCATATCGCGGTGCGGATGCATATCAAAACCAGTTTGCGGTGCTACTAAGTCATCATTAATTACGCGCAATGCTCCAAAGTTCATGTTATTCGGGTTATAGTAATTCGCAAAGGAAAAATGAAAATGTGTATTTAACCAACCGTGATTTGCTCTTCCCATATTTTTATGATCAACTTTTCTAAACATATCCTTCACCTCATATTATCTCGAATTCAAGATTTATTTTTAAAATTTTTCTCACTGTAATTTTTTTAGTAATTTTAATAATTGATGTTGTTCTTCTACATTTAAATTTTGAAACTGCTCCGCTTGGAACGTTTCTTGAGGCGGGACGATTTCTTCATATAAAACTTTTCCCTTTTCTGTTAACGAAATATATTTTGTAGTGCCTTCTTGTTCACGATGAATCCACTCCAGCTGCTCCATTTTATTTAATAGCTGCGTGATATTTCCCTTCGTAACAAATAGTTTATTTCCGAGCTCTTGCTGCGTTAGACGATTATGTCCTCCAACTTGAGCTAGCACATCAAACTGAGCGGCAGATACATTCCATTCTTTCAAATGCTGATTCGTCTCACGAATACTTTTGTTATAAAAACGTGATAAACGAAACCATAATAGTAACCCGAGTCTATCTTCTGTTTTCATTCTATCACCTCGCTTATTTCATACCATTAGTTTAGAACTAAACTTTATAAAAGTCAATCGCTTACTTTTAGTAATCAACAAAGAAAGCACAGTGCCATTTCTCCACTATGCTTTACATTAACTTTCTATTTTTATATTCATCTAACTTCCTCTCCGCGAATTTTCTCGCATCTTTCTCAATCCATCTATCTTCGTACAATTCACTTCCAACATACAATACTTCCCTCTTATGCTGCATCGCATGACGAAATTCATGCAATAGTGTTTTGAGCACCTGCTCATACTCTTCCCACATACAAACAAAAATTAATTGTTTTTCTTTATGATAAAAACCACCTACTGGGAATAAGAATTCCTCTTCTTCTTCTCCTAATGATAGAAGCACATGATTCGCATCACACGTATCACAAAAAATAACTGGTGTTTTACATACTTCAATCAGTGAAAACAAATCATCTCTAAGCCTTTTGACATCCCAAGGAAGCTCCGAATCCAACACATACCAATTCTCCACCTGTTGATATACATTTTGAAACTGGAGTTCCATTTCTCTATAATCCCCTTTCCAAACTCCCTTTTCCTATATGTATGCCACAATATGGTAAATATTAAACGTATTCTTTCATCCTTGAAAAAATGCCAATAAAAAAGGAATCTATACCGATATAGATTCCTTTTCCGTAATCACTTTTTTTTCATCACTTTTTTTAATACAAAGTAACCAATTGCACAAACAATAGCTGCAAGTGCAAAGTATTTCACATATGGCCCAGCGACTTTATTAATACTTTCCCACTCTGTTCCTAATTTAAAACCTAAATATACAAATACAATTGACCACGGAATAACAGCTAATGTAGTTAGCGTAATAAACTTAGCATGTGACATTTTTGCAATCCCTGCTGGTATCGAAATAGCATGACGCACAACAGGAATAAAACGCGCTGTAAAAATAACGCCAGTTCCGTAACGATTAAACCAATCTTCAGCATAATCAATATGTTTCTTTTGAATTAAAATATATTTTCCATATCGCTCAAGGACGGGTCTTCCTCCGTATCGACCGATCCAATAAATGAATAATTGTGCGATTACACCACCAATTGTACCGAACGCGACAGCGCCCCAAAATGTAATGCTTCCTGTTGATACTAAATAACCTGCATAAGACAATACGATTTCACTCGGAATAACCTCTAACATCAATCCAAGCATAATTCCCCAATAACCAAGTCCTTCTAGAAAAACTAAAACGGAATGAATCAACTCTCCTAACATTATGTACCTCTCTTTACTGTTTTCATTGCAAAAAATAAAAGTACAAGCAGTAAATATCTTGTACTTTTATTTTTTTAAAATTAGTTAGTCTTCGTATCCCACTTAAAGATTTTATTTAAAAATTTATATACATTCTTTGACTCTTTCGTCAGAAGTGGACCTAAGATCGATAGTATAAGCACGTATAGTGCCGAGAATGGTTTCAAGACTGACATTAAACCACCGGCGATGCCGATATTGGCCATAATGATGGAGAATTCTCCTCTTGAAACAATTGTTAATCCAATATTTGTTGACGCTTTATGAGATAACCCAGCTTGTCGCCCTGCAATCATTCCTGCAACAAAGTTTCCGATGATTGTAAGAAGGACAGCACCTAACGTTAACCATATCGCTCCGCCTAATGAAAACGGATCAATGCTTAATCCGAAACTGAAGAAGAAAATAGCTCCGAAAAAGTCTCTAAATGGAACAACAAGATGTTCAATTCTGTCACTATGCTCTGTCTCAGAGAAAACTAATCCTAAAAGAAGTGCTCCAATTGCTTCGGCAACGTGAATTGTTTCCGAGAAACCTGCAATAAAGAATAACGAAGCAAATACTACAATAATAAAAATTTCATCTGAACTAATATTGAGCAATTTATTTAATAAAGGCGTCGCCTTTCTAGCTACAATAAAGAATAGAAGCATGTATCCTAAAGCAATTCCAATTGAAGTAAGAGCACCTAGGAAGGAAGCATGATCTCCTAGAACTAAACCAGATACGACTGATAAATATACAGCAAGGAATATATCTTCAAACATAATAATTCCTAAAATTAATTCGGTTTCATTATTACCAGTTCTTCTTAAATCCACTAACACTTTAGCAACGATAGCACTAGAAGAAATCGTAATAATACCCGCAATAATTAAAATTTCTAGTAAAGGGAATCCCATTATAAATCCGTATAATAATCCAAGTGAAAAATTAATTAAAATATAGATTGTTCCGCCAATCGCAATAGAACGTCCAGATTTAATTAGTTTTTTCATCGAGAACTCTAGTCCTAGGTAGAAAAGAAGGAACAGAACGCCAATCCGTCCAAGGAAGGAAATGACACTCGCACTTTCAATAAATTTGAGATCGATAACACCTATTGTCGGTGCGTGCGGTCCTACTAACATCCCAAGAACAATTAGAAAAGGAATTACTGAGAATTTAAACTTTCCAGCAATTACCGCCGCAATTGCCACTAAAACTAAAGCTGTACCAACTTCAAAAATTAACGTATCCATCTAGTCAGTCCCCCTATTCGAAAGTAACTCATTAATAATTTTTTTAATTTCTTCTCTCTCACCTGAAACTACAAGCATATCGCCTTCTTCAATTACCGTTTCTGGTCCTGGATTGAATAGCTTTTTCATATTCTTTTTCATAACTGCAATAATCGTTACGCTATATGTTTTTCTTATTTCAAGGTCGCCAATTGTTTTTCCGATTGCCGGAGCTGCATTCTCTACTTTAAACCACTCAATTGCTAAACCTTCAAAGACCATTTCAACATTTTCTAATGCTCTAGGTTTGTATACCATTCCACCTAATATTGCTGCAATTTGTCTCGCCTCTGAGTCACGTAATGAAATACTTGAGATACTTTCTTCATGATCTGAATCAAAATGATACATTTCTCTACGCCCATCATCATGAATGACAATCACCATCTTTTCGTTACCTTTCGTAACGATTTGAAACTTATAACCAATACCCGGAAGTTCACTTTCTCTAATATTCATATTTAGCTCCTCCATAACTTCTTTATTTTAATTTTCTGTTTTTCTGTCTTTTGTTCATCCAATCAATTTTAGAAATTCTAACCATTCAGGATACCTATGACTTGGAAATCTTTTATTGTAATAATAAGTGGCTCCTAAAAAAATACTTAAAGATGTAATGATAAAAAACATATTACTTCTCATTTTCAAACTCTTAAGGCTTATATTCAATAAAGATTCTTCTTTCAAATTATCCCCTCTTTCTCGTTTTAAATTTAGTTTTTTAAAATGTAAATAATTCTAAAAATATTACGATGTAACATAATCATAACACAAAACACGTTTATGTAACATGATTTTTTAGAAAAATTGATTCTCGTATATTTTTTGCATATAATTTTCTTATTACGGAAAAAAGGAAGTGTATTATATGGTTGATATCTTTAGCAGATTCCTTGAGGTAACGAATAATATTTTATGGTCATATATTCTTATTGCAATGCTAATCGGCTTCGGTCTTTATTTCTCTTTCAAATTAAAATTCGTCCAAATTACTCATTTCGGTGAGATGGTCAGTTTAATTAGTAAAGGGTTTAATCGAAAAGAAAAAAAGAAAGATAGCATCTCTCCATTCCAAGCATTTTGCTTAAGTGCAGCGGCACGTATCGGTATCGGAAACTTAGCTGGTGTAGCATTAGCCATTTCAATGGGTGGACCCGGCGCAATATTTTGGATGTGGTTTATCGCTATCCTTGGAGCAGCTACTAGTTTCGTAGAATGTACGCTCGCACAAATTTATAAAGTAAAAGATGGAAGCAGGTTCCGTGGTGGGCCAGCATATTACATGGAAAAAGGATTAAACAAGCGCTGGATGGGTGTTTGGTTCTCACTTCTTATTACAGTTGCGTACGGATTAATTTTCAATTCTGTACAAGCAAATACAGTAACAATAGCGTTTGAAAATGCTTTTGGACTAGAGCGAACAATCGTAGGAGCTCTATTAGCTTTATTAGTTGCAGTTATTATTTTTGGTGGTATTAAGAGCATTTCACGTATTACAGAAATGATTGTTCCTCCAATGGCGATCATTTATATCGGTGTGGCTATTTTTGTCGTAATTAACAACTTCAATATGTTACCAAGCATTTTTACAGAAATATTTAACAGCGCATTTGGTTTAGACCAAGCTATCGCTGGTGGTATTGGAGCAGCAATCAAATTCGGAATTCAGCGCGGTTTATTCGCGACAGAAGCTGGTATGGGTAGCTCCCCTAACGCAGCAGCAACATCAGATGTATCTCACCCTGTAAAACAAGGACTTGTTCAAGCATTAGGTGTTTTCGTAGATACATTCTTAGTATGTACATCAACAGCGTTTATCGTATTATGTTCTGGACTTTACAAAGGATCGAATTTAGAAGGTATTGAATTAACACAACGAGCATTAAGTTCACAAATCGGACCGTGGGCAAGCACTTTCTTAGCGATTATTATTTTCCTATTCGCTTTCAGTTCTTTACTAGGAAACTACTATTATGGTGAAACAAACATCGCATTCATTAAAGAAAGCAAAACATGGTTACTGATTTATCGTGTTGCAGTTGTCGGAATGGTGTTCTTCGGATCTATCGCTGCCCTTCAAACAGTTTGGAGTTTAGCTGATTTCTTTATGGGACTAATGGTATTCACAAACTTAATTGCCATCTCATTCCTTAGCAAGTTTGCATACGCAGCTTTAGTAGACTATATAAAGCAAAAGAAACAAGGAAAAGATCCTGTCTTCGTTGCAAGTTCTATCCCTGGCTTACAGAATACAGAGTGCTGGGATGGACAGGATGTAGAAGAAAAACAGAAGGCTGTGTAACAGCTAAAAGCGGAAGCGGCTCGTTCAGAATATCAGGGGGATGGAGCTTTTGCCTCGCAGGAAAAAGCAAAGCCACCGAACATTCTAGCCGCTGGAGCTGGATATCACCTAAAAGCGGAAGCGGCTCGCTCAGAACAAGAGCTATATATCAAACAAAATCCCTATTACTTCACCGTAATAGGGATTTTTATTTACAACAGTTCATAATTTGTACAAATTAATTCCAGCAAAAGGGTTGATTTATACGAATTACTAGATTATAATAATTATAAATTAGTAATTGATATAACATAACAACTCAAAAGGAGATTGATCATAATGAACAAACAAGTAATCGAAGTATTAAACAAACAAGTAGCAGACTGGAGCGTTTTATTCACAAAATTACACAACTTCCATTGGTACGTAAAAGGACCTCAATTCTTCACATTACACGAGAAATTCGAAGAACTTTACACAGAATCAGCTACTCACATCGACGAAATTGCAGAACGTATTTTAGCAATTGGCGGCAAACCAGTAGCAACAATGAAAGAATACTTAGAACTATCTTCTATTCAAGAAGCAGCATACGGCGAAACTGCAGAAGGAATGGTTGAATCAATCATGAAAGACTACGAAATGATGCTAGTCGAACTGAAAAAAGGCATGGAAATCGCTCAAAACTCTGATGACGAAATGACATCTGACCTACTACTAGGCATCTACACAGAACTAGAAAAACACGCTTGGATGCTACGCGCGTTCTTGAATCAATAATAGATTTTAAAGCGGAGGTGACTTGCTCAGAACAAGAGGGCATTGGAGCTCCTGACGAAGAGGCGCTTTTTGCCTCACAGGAAGGCGCGAAATGACCGACTGTTCTAGTCACCGGAGCTAGATAGATTAAAAGCGGAAGCGGCTCGTTCAGAACAGGAGAGTGTTGGAACTCCTGATTACGAGGCGCTTTTTGCCTCGAATGAAGGAGTGAAACAACCGACTGTTCTAGCCGCTGGAGCTGGATATTACTTAAAGCGGAGGTAGCTTGCTCAGAATGTGAGGGGGATGGAGCTTTTGACGTAGAGGCGCTCTTTGCCTCGTAGGAAAAAGCGAAGCCACCGAACATTCTAGCTACCGGAGCTGGATATCACTAAAAGCGAAAGCGGCTCGTTCAGAGTCGCTTTTTTGTATGGGGTTAATCGCGCATATCAGTACATGAAATTTATATCAGCGATTTTCTCAATATATCGGCGATTCCATCAAATATATCAGCGATTTTTCCAATATATCGACTTACCGACAAAACACGACAATATTAGCACCCCTCTCCTCTACTTTTATCAATATATTACAATCCCTTTTATGTTAAAATATAGGTAACATCCTTTAGTAAAATAGATCCAAAAAAGCTTTTCCATATTCATCATTTACTACTTAAATGGCGGGAGTGGTTCAGTTGAAAGACTACTTAATTAGAGCATTTTTTGCGTTAATAACGGTTGGTATTGTCTTACTTATAGCTAATATTTTCAATATACGTATCGAGGTGAAAGACTATGCTTTCCTCGTTGTTGTAGCAATTGGTGGCGGCTGGGGTGGCTGGTACCTGTATAAAAAACAAAGTAATCAAAATGATAAAGGCATTCCAAAGTAATACGGAATGCCTTCTTTTTATTGCCGTCTATAATAAATAATAAAATTCAAACCGCTAATACAACCAATCGCAATAAACATATTAGAACTATGCACATCTCCGGCTAGATTATACTCATCAACGATAAAGCCAATCATAAAGAGTGTTATCGCCGAAACACCAATACACAATATCGAAATAAACCAAAGCGAAAATTCATTAATTAGCTCTTTCTTCTGTGTTGAAACAATTAGCATAACAAGAATAGATGCTGCTAATATACTTTTAAAAACAGGACGTAAATACACAAACTCCTCCATCTATTTCTCCTTTTCTAAAAACATTACATCTTAACATTAACATATTTAACCAAATTAAAAACACATGCCTTTTCAAAGTAAAATGACATGTGTTTCCAAAAATATCTATAAAATTGTATTATGATAGCTGTTTCCACTTCGTTCCTAAAACAGGACGCTCATAATTTTGGATTGCATGAATTAGTTTATCTGCCGTCTCAGCTGAAACGATCAACTCTTTATTTGATGGATTCATAAATCCTTCTTCTGCTGCACGTTCAACCATTTGCAAAATTGGCCCATAAAAGCCTTTTATGTTCAATAAACCAACCGGCTTATTATGTATACCAATTTGTGACCAACATACTACTTCAAATAGCTCTTCAAACGTTCCGTATCCGCCTGGTAATGCAATAAAAGCATCCGCAAGCTCTGCCATTTTCGCTTTGCGCTCGTGCATCGTTTCTACTTCAATTAATTCTGTTAGCCCTGTATGAACAATTTCTCCTCGGAATAGACCGCGCGGCATAACACCTGTTACACGTCCGCCTAAGCGAAGAACTTCGTTTGCCACTTCTCCCATTAATCCAACGCAAGAACCACCGTATACAAGCTCATAATCGTTCTCAACAAACATTTTCCCTAACGCTATTGCCTGCTCTTTAAATTCAGGTCTCTCCCCTAAGTTGGAACCTGCAAACACACAAATCTTTCTCATTCCTACACCCCGAAACTATATATTGTTATGATACAATGAACATTGTACAACATATTGAAGGGATGAGGAAGAAATGGATATCGTCGCATTTCAAAGATGGGTGGAGGAATTTTACGAAAAACGAAGCTGGTCACAGTATAATTCCTTTATTCGCTTAAATTTCTTAACAGAGGAAGTTGGAGAAGTTTCACGCGTTGTTCGTGCAATCGAAATTGGCCGTGATCGTCCTGACGAAAAAGTGAAAACAGAAGAAGAACTAAAACAAGAGTTAAAAGAAGAACTTGGTGATGTACTATCTAATCTTATTATTCTTTCACAAAAATATGATTTAGATTTACAAGACATTATGGAGGCTCACGTCACAAAGCTTTCGAAAAGGTTCGAAGTATCCAAATGAGAATATTATCAATTATGGTATAATATTCTTGTCACAATATTAAGGGGGATTTTATGTTATCTAAAAAATTGCACGACGCATTAAACGATCAAATGAACTTTGAATTTTACTCTGCCCACGCCTATATGGCAATGGCTGCTTACTGTACAGCTGAGAGCTATGATGGATTCGCTAACTTTTTCCTTGTACAAGCTGAAGAAGAACGTTTCCACGCAATGAAGCTTTACAACTACATTAATGACCGCGGTGAGCGCGCTATTATTACTGGATTTGATAATCCAAATAACGTATATGAATCTGTACTGAACGCTTTTGAAGTAGCACTTGAGCACGAGCGTGAAGTAACGAAGCGTATTTACAACTTATCTGATATCGCTTGGGATGAGCGTGAGCATGCAACAATTACATTCTTAAAATGGTTCGTCGATGAGCAAGTAGAAGAAGAATCTTCATTCGATAGCATCATCCAAAAATTAAAACGTATTACAAGCGATTCAAACGCATTATTTATGCTAGACGCTGAATTAGAGAAACGTACATTTACGCCTCCAGCTGAATAGTATTTCAATCACCTTAATGAATTTGTTAAGGTGATTTTTTTATTTCTTCTCTAAGCTGAATAACCCTCGCCAAATCCTTCTTATAAAGCCCTGAAACCTTTTCAACAAAGTTACTATGAGTAAAAGTCCCATCGCCTTCTTCTACTATGCTTAAATATCCATGTATAAACTTCAAAAGCGCTCTAGCATCTTCTCCAGTTAAATGATTAATGTTCTCTATAATCTCATCAAACTCCCTTAAACTATCCGATTCTTTCACCCTAATTCCCCCTCTCTATATTATTCATCATACCAAAATAAAAAAGTCGTTCATCCCTCTAAGCGAGAGATAAACGACTTCTTTACTATTTATTAAAGCATAACCCCAACGATAATCGCTGATAATATACTTACTAACGTTGCACCGTATACAAGTTTTAATCCGAATGAAGATACAACGTTTGCTTGTTTGCCATCGATACTCTTCGTTGCACCTGCGATAATTCCGATTGATGAGAAGTTCGCAAATGATACAAGGAAGATAGATAAAATACCTACTGTACGAGCTGATAAATCACCAGCTACTTTTCCAAGGTCAAGCATTGCAACGAATTCGTTCGTTACTAATTTCGTTGCCATAATTTGTCCTGCCGTTAGCATCTCTGATGTTGGAATACCCATTACGAATGCTAATGGTGAGAAAACGTATCCTAAAATGCTTTGGAATGTGATTCCGAAAATTGAATCGAACACACCGTTAATTGCTGTAATTAATGCTACGAAACCGATTAACATCGCCGCTACTGTTACAGCGATAGAGAAACCAAGCATAATATATTCGCCTAACATTTCAAAGAATGTTTGTTTTTTATCTTCTTGTAATTCTAAAATATCGTCTTCTTCTTTCACTTCATATGGATTAATAATATGAACGATAATGAATCCACTAAATAAGTTTAATACAAGTGCTGTTACTACATATTTTGGATCAATCATTTTCATGTAAGAACCGACGATTGACATCGATACTGTTGACATGGAAGATGCACAAAGTGTGTATAAACGATTTTTCGGTAATTTGCTTAGTTGATCTTTTACTGTAATGAATACTTCACCTTGACCAACGATTGCAGCTGCTACTGCATTATATGATTCTAGTTTTCCTAAGCCGTTAATTTTACTTAATAGGAAACCGACTGCACGGATGATAATCGGTAAAACTTTAATATGTTGTAAGATCCCGATTAATACTGCTAAGAAAATAATTGGTAATAATACTGTTAAGAAGAATGGTGCTTGTCCATCATTTGCTAGACCACCAAATACGAAATTAACCCCTGCTTCCGCAAATTTTAAAATAGCGCCAAATCCATCTGCAATCCCTTTTACTAATACAAATCCGACCTTTGTATTTAGTAAAAAATACGCAAGTACCAATTGAATGACAAGCATAAGTGCAATTGGTTTATATTTAATTTTCTTACGATCTGAACTGATAAGGAACCCTAGTACAAATACTACAAGTAAACCGACTAGAAACATTACGATTTTCATATGTGAATCCTCCACTTCTCCCACGAGTTATCGGTCGTATAACGAATGACGTCTGACCATTGATGTTAAAAAAATTTAAAACCCCTAAATATTATTCAACTGTTTTCTAAAATCAGTAAGCGTTTACATAAATTGCAATTTATAAAAGGTAGCTTCTTCTCTCCTACCATACTTGAAAGTCTGAAATTGATACCACCTACAAATCAAATTGTAAGCGTTATCTAATCGAAATGCAATATAAATTTAAAAAGATTTTTATATGTTAATATATTCCTAAATAATTGGTTTTTTCATGCAAATTTACCATAAAAAATAGCCCTAGCTATAAGCTAGGGCAATCTTTCTTATAACATAACACCAACGATAATCGCTGATAGAATACTTACTAATGTCGCACCATACACAAGGCGTAGACCGAATGATGATACAACATTTGATTGGTTTTCATCGATACCTTTCGTTGCACCTGCGATAATTCCGATTGATGAGAAGTTCGCAAATGATACAAGAAATACAGAAAGAATACCAACTGTACGAGCTGATAAATCACCCGCTACTTTTCCAAGATCCAGCATCGCAACAAACTCATTTGATACTAATTTTGTTGCCATAATTTGTCCCGCTGTTACCATCTCTGCTTGCGGGATACCCATTACGAATGCTAATGGTGAGAAAATGTATCCTAAAATAGCTTGGAATGTAATACCGAACATTGAATCAAACAAGCTATTAATTGCTGTAATTAATGCTACGAAACCAAGTAACATTGCCGCTACTGTAATCGCGATTGTAAAGCCAAGCATAATATATTCACTTAGCATTTCAAAGAATGACTGTTTTTTCTTATTTTCTAATTTCAGTGTATCTTCTTCTTCTGTAATATCGTACGGGTTAATAATATGAATAATAATGAAACCACTAAATAAATTTAATACAAGTGCTGTTACTACATATTTCGGTTCGATCATTTTCATATAAGAACCTACGATTGACATTGATACTGTCGACATGGAAGATGCACATAATGTATATAAACGATGTTTTGGGATTTTACTTAATTGATCTTTTACTGTAATAAATACTTCCGCTTGCCCAACAATAGCCGCTGCTACTGCGTTATATGATTCTAGTTTTCCTAAACCATTTACTTTACTTAGCGCAGTACCAATAGCACGAATAAATATCGGTAAAATTTTAAAGTGTTGCAGAATTCCGATTAAAACGGCAAAGAATACGATTGGTAATAACGCTGTTAAGAAGAATGAAACCTCTCCTTTATTAACAAGACCGCCAAATACGAAAATGATTCCAGCTTCCGCATATCCAAGAAGCGCGCCAAATCCATCTGAAATTCCTTTTACTAAAATATAACCAACTTGCGTGTTTAATAAGAAATAACTTAACGCTAGCTGAATAACAAGCATAATTGCGATTGGTTTATACTTAATCTTCTTTCGATCGGCACTTATAAGAAAACCGAGTACGAATACAACGAGCAATCCTACAAGAAACATAACAAACTTCATTAATAAAATCCTCCATTTAACTCTTCATTAACGTTGAACGTCTGACTACTTGAAATAAGAAATAATCCGAACTTTCCATTTCTCCTCCAAAACCTTCAATCGGATAGGAAAGACCATAAAACCTCTTGTTTCAAAGGCATTTTCCATTCTAACATAAATCACAACTCATATCCGCATTTTTCTTAAAAAAATTACATTTTATTATAAAACGTTCATGAATGTTCGTCTTTTACATTATATAGCGAAACTTTAATCAATATCATCCCCACTGATTATTAGCCCGTATCAATCGAGAGTTTTACTGTTCACAAATAGCAGGATAAAACAAAAAAATGAGCATCAAGTTTCACTTGATGCTCACCTCATTATACTGCTTTTTCTTTATCAGCTACTGCTGGCTTATCCCAGCACTCTGTATTGTTCAAACCTGGAATAGACTCCGCATAGAATACTGGATCTTTTCCTTGTTTCTTTTGCTTAACGTAATCTGATAATGCCGCGAAAGCATACTTAGAAAGAAATACGATCGCAACTAAGTTAATAACAGCCATAATCCCCATAAATAAATCTGCTAAATCCCAAACGATTTGAATTGTTGCTACAGATCCTAAAACAACCATACCAAGTACAGCAATGCGGTATGCATTTAATAGCACTTTACTTCCATTTAAGAACTCAATATTCGTTTCACCATAGTAGTAGTTACCTACTAATGAACTGAATGCAAATAAGAAGATTGCAACCGCTACAAATATAGATGCCCACGGTCCAATATGTTGGCTTAATGCTTGCTGCGTTAATTGAATACCATTTAAATCAGCTGCATTATGCACATCTGATAAAAGAATAATAAATGCTGTACAACTACAAATTAATAATGTATCTGTAAATACCCCTAAAGTTTGAATGAAACCTTGTTTAACTGGGTGCGTTACGTTTGCAGTCGCAGCTGCGTTCGGCGCACTACCCATACCTGCTTCATTTGAGAATAATCCACGTTTTACCCCTAGTAAAATCGCAGCTCCTAATCCCCCACCTACTACTTCTTTAATTCCGAAAGCATGTAAGAAAATTTCTTTAAATACATACGGAATTGCCGTAATGTTTGTTACAACAACGAATAATGCTACTGCTACATAAATAATTGCCATTACTGGAACGATCATTTCAACCGCACGTGCAATACGTTTTACTCCGCCGAAGATAATAACTGCAAGTAAACCAGCCATTACAAGACCTACTAATCTACTGTCTGCTTTGAATGCCCCATCAAAAGCAGCTGCTACAGTATTAGACTGTACAGCGTTAAAAATCAATCCGAAACTTACTGTTATTAAAACAGAGAAAATTGCTCCAAGCCAGCGCTTATTTAATCCCTTTTCCATATAATAAGCTGGACCACCACGGAATGCATTCCCATCTTTTACTTTATAAATTTGCGCTAATGTGCTCTCTACAAATGCAGAAGCACCCCCAATTACCGCAATTAACCACATCCAAAATACTGCTCCTGGTCCACCTGCTGAGATTGCGATAGCTACACCAGCTAAGTTACCAGTACCTACACGAGAAGCTGTACTCATACAAAAAGCCTGGAACGATGATACACCACTCTTCTCTTTTTGTGCTTTCCTCGTTTTCGAACTTGCCCCATCCCCAAGCAAACGAATCATTTCACCGAAGTAACGAACTTGGACAAATTTCACACGAAATGAAAAATAAAGTCCTAACCCAATTAACATCGCAATGATTATATATGACCAAAGAACATTATTTATATCCCCAATTACATTAGTTAAAAAATCCATAATTGCATTGCCCCCTCTTCTTCACAATAAGAAAATTATATTCTAAAAACTTTAAACAATCAACAATTTTCGACAAAAAGATGTAAGGTTTCCTTACATGAAATTGTTATCACATGTGACATGTTTGTTTTTTTCTATACTAAAACAAGGAAAATAGCACCAACATCCCTACACCTATTCAACTAATTATTTCTATACTAAAAATAGCAAGAAAAACAAACCGAATTACACTTTACATCATGTATTACAACAAAAAAGATGAGTATCGAATTCTGCTCGATACTCATCTTTTCATTACACTGCTTTTTCTTTATTTTTTACAACTGGCTTATCCCAACACTCTGTATTCGTTAAACCCGGAATAGAATCTGCACTGAACACCGGATCTTTTCCTTGTTTCTTTTGCCTTACATAGTCTGCCAAAGCAGCATATGCAAATCGGCCAAGAAGTGTAATCGCAATTAAGTTTGTGATTACCATTAGTCCCATAAATAAATCCGCCATATTCCATACGACTTTAAGCGTCGCAACAGAACCGAATAATACCATTCCCACTACCGCAATACGGTAAATCGTTAACCAAGTTTTACTTTGTTTAATGAATTCAATGTTCGTTTCACCATAATAGTAGTTTCCTAGAAGTGAACTGAAAGCAAATAGGAAAATAATAATCGCTAAGAAGCTACTTGCCCACGGACCAATTTGTGAACTTAATGCATTTTGCGTTAATTCAATACCTTCTAAATTTGTTGCTTTATATGCACCAGAACATAGTACGATAAACGCTGTTGATGTACATACTAAGAACGTATCTACTAAAACACCGATTGTTTGAATAAAACCTTGTTTCGCCGGATGTGTTACATCCGCTGTTGCAGCCGCGTTCGGCGCACTCCCCATACCTGCTTCATTCGCAAATAATCCACGCTGAATACCAAACTTCATCGCAGCACCGATACCGCCACCTACAGCTGAATCTAAACCAAATGCACCTTTAAAGATTTCAGTAAACACATCTGGTATTAAATAGAAGTTTTTAATGACAACAAAAATAGCTACCGCAATATAAATAAGCGCCATTGGCGGAACAATCATTTCCGACATACGTGCGATACTTTTTACACCACCAAAAATAATAACCGCAACTAATGCAGCTAATGCAATTCCAACAATATAACGCTCAATACCAAATGCATTTTCAAACGCTAATGTTACTGTATTTGCTTGTACTGAGTTAAAAATTAAACCATAACTAATCGTAATAAGGATAGAAAACCAAATTCCCATCCAACGTTTATTTAAACCTTTTTCCATATAATAAGCAGGACCACCACGGAAACCACTGCCATCTTTTACTTTATAAATTTGCGCAAGTGTACTTTCCACGAAACTTGAAGACGCCCCGATAATCGCAATCACCCACATCCAAAATACTGCGCCAGGTCCTCCCATAGAAATAGCTAATGCTACACCGGCTAAGTTCCCGATTCCAATACGAGCTGCTGAACTCATACAGAACGCTTGGAAAGAAGATACACTACCTTTTTTACGCGTCTTTCCAGTTAATCCATCACTCATTAGTCGAACCATTTCTCCTAAATGAGTAATTTGTACGAATTTCAATTTAATAGAAAAATAAAGACCTAAACCAATTAACATTGCAATAAGAATATATGACCAAAGAATTGTATTCGTTGATGAAACAAATTGCTCTAAAATATTCATGCAATTACCCCCTCCTTTTTCTCCATAAAACGAATTATATTTAAAAAATATTCAAAAATCAACATTTTTCGACAATTTTCGTTTTTCCAAATGTTAGCGATTTATAGCGTAACAATCTTTTATGACTCTCCTCCCTTTAACTGTACATACTAAAACAAAAAGTAAATCTACAAACTACCCCATTGACAAAAACACCAACCTGTAACTATAATGATTACATCAGGTTGTAACAAAGCTTATTACAACAAATTCATTTACTTTCAGATATACACTTTAACAAAACACTTTGGAGGGATTTATTATGAAAATCGGAATCATCGGAGCAACTGGTAAAGCAGGAAGTCGTATTTTAAAAGAAGCATTAGATCGCGGACATGAAGTAACTGCAATCGTAAGAAACGCTGCAAAAATTACAGAAGAAAATATAAAAGTTTTAGAGAAAGATGTATTCGCTCTTACATCTAATGACCTACAAGCATTTGACGTAGTTGTAAATGCATTCGGCGCTCCAGCAGGAGAAGAACATCTTCACGTAGATGCAGGAAACGTACTAATTGAAGCTATGAAAGGTGCACCTAACACAAAATTACTTGTAGTTGGCGGCGCTGGAAGCTTATTTGTAGACGAAGAGAAAACAACGCGTGTATTTGATACGCCAGGTTTCCCAAATGAATACCTTGCAACAGCTCAAAACCAAGGTAAAAACTTAGAAATTCTGCAACAAACAAACGATATTACTTGGACATTCATCAGCCCTTCTGCACTATTCGCATTAGGAAAACGTACTGGTTCTTATACAGCTGGACAAGACAATCTCCTTGTTAACGCAAAAGGTGATAGCTACGTAAGTTACGAAGACTTCGCAGTTGCAGCACTTGATGAAATCGAAAATCCAAAACACGTAAACGAACGCTTCACAGTTGTTTCTGAAGCTGAATAATACAAAAATGCGCGTAGACCCAACATCTACGCGCATTTTTTATTACAATGTTTTCTTTACTAGCTCTAATCCACTTTGAGTGATTTTAAATTCAACTTCTGTTGAAGCCACTTGTTCTGCTAACTCATTCTTTTTATACCATTTCAGACGACTTGGTTCTGCATGATACACTTTTACTACATCACCATACTCAAATGAAGTAACATTTACCTGTTCCGCAAAATTCTTTGAAGTTTCTTGCCCTTCCGCTGATATATGCTTTTTCTTATTCCCATTTTGATCATAAATCGCAAAGCCTATATACTCTTCGTTCACAAAACGATAATGAATCACATCATTCGTAAATGTTGCATGTAACTTCTTTTCATCATGATTTAACGTAATAATAGAACGTGTAACATCGGACACACCTTGATAGACTAGACTATCCCCATATGTCACTTCTACAGGAACTTCCGTCACTTTCTTATTTCCAAATCGATCTTTCGTTTCTACTTTCACTGTTTGCTGACCAATTTTTGTCGTATCTAGTTTCCCTACAAAACCTACTACTTCTCCACCCTGTACTTCAACAAATTTCTTCGCATCTAGCGTTTCGCTATTTGTTCCGATTACTACTTGCTGCGGATTTGCTTTTACTGTTTGCTCACCGTCTAATCTTTCAAATCCATTTTCAGTGATTTTGAAGACTAATTCCTTTATCTCTTTACTTTTTCCTTCGCCCACATATACATCTTTTTGATACCAATGTAAACGAGAAGATTCCGCATGATATACTTTCACTACATCTCCATACTCAAATGCAAGTCCATTTACTTCCTTAGCAAATTCTTGCGTATTCTCTAAACCTTTTACCGCTATATTTTTCTTCACTGTTCCTTCTTTATCGTACAGTGTGAATTCAAAATACTTTTCATCTTTAAAGTAATCATGAATTAAGTTCTTTGTATGTGTCGCACTCAGTTTTTTCGTATCATGATGCAAAGTTACAATTGATTTCATATCGTCGGCACCATAACTTAATCCATATACAAGTAGGCTATCTCCATATGTTACTGTTAGAGGAACTTCTATCACTTGCTTATTTCCAAACATATCTTTCGTTTCTACTTTCACTTGTTGTTCACCGATTTTTGTTGTATTTGGTTTTTCTACAAATCCAACTACTTCTCCATCTTTCACGTCAACAAAGTTTTTTGCGTCTATCTTCTCAATATCTGTTCCTACTACTACTTGTTGCGGTTTCGCTGTTATTTCTTGTTGAGTCGCCATTCTTTCGAAACCTTGCTCCGTAACTTTAAAGAATACTTCATGAACGCCATACTCTGTATCCACGAATTCATTCTTTTTATACACTTTAAATCTATCAAACTCTTTTTGATATACTTTTACTACATCACCATACTCAAAAGTCATTCCATTGAATTGTTCTGCAAATGCTTTCGTATTTTCAGATGCTTTTACAGATACTACTTTCTTCTCTTTTCCAGCTTTATCGTATACAGTCATCTCCATATACTTCTCATCTGCAAATGAAGTATGCATTGAACCTTCTGAATTTGTTGTACTAAATTTCTTTTCTTCATGGTTTAATGTCACAATCGATTTAATATTCGTTCCACCATGCCATGTACCAAAGAACATAATGCTATCACCGTAAATTACTTCTAATGTAACCTCTGTCACTTGCTTATTTCCGAAACGGTCTTTCGTTTCTACTTTTACTTTTTGTTCACCGATTTTTGTTGTATTTGGCTTTTCTACAAATCCAACTACTTCCCCATCTTTTACTTCAACAAAGTTTTTCACGTCTAACTTTTCAACATCTGTTCCGACTACTACTTGTTGCGGTTTCGCTGTTACTTCTTGCAACATATCCATTCTCTCAAAGCCTTTTTCTGTCACTTTGAAGAATAGTTCTTTTGCCCCTTTTTTCTCACCTTGACCAGTAAGGGTATTATTTTGATACCATTTCAAACGATCCGGTTCTGCGTGGAATACTTTTACTACATCTCCATACTCGAATTGCATACCATTCACTTGCTTCGCAAAGTTCTCTGATGTTTCTTGTCCCTCTGCTGTTACATGTTTTTTCTCTTTTCCATCTCGATCGTATAACGTGATACCCATGTATAACTCTTTATTAAAATACTCATGAATCTCGCTATCCATATCAGTCACATGGAATTTCTTCTCTTCGTGCTTTAAAGTTAGAATTGAAGCAATATCATCGCCATATCCTGCGTATACAATACTATCTCCATAAACCACTTCTACAGGTACCTCTGTCACTTGCTTATTCCCAAAACGATCTTTCGTTTCTACTTTTACTTTTTGTTCACCGATTTTTGTTGTATTTGGTTTTTCTACAAAACCTACTACTTCACCGTCTTTTACTTGTACGAATTCTTTCGGATCTAGTTTGTCTACATCCATTCCAACTACTACTTTTTGCGGTTTCGCCGTCACTTCTTGTAAACTATCTTTTAATTCGAACCCTTGCGGAGTAATTTTAAAGAATTTTTCTTTTTTATTTTTAGCTTTCCCTTGATCTACAAGTTCGTTATTTCGGTACCATTTTAAACGACTTGGTTCTGCATGGAATACTTTTACTACATCACCATATTCAAAATTCAATCCATTTAGTTCCATCGCAAATCGTTTTCCACTTTCTTGCCCTTCTGCTGATACACTTTTCTTTTCAATCCCATTTTGATCATATACTGTTAAACCTATATATTTTTCTTTATCAAAAAGGTAATGTATTTCATTACTAATAAAAGCGACATGTAATTTTTTTTCATTGTGACGAAGCTCCACTGTCGACATTACATCATTTGAAATTCCTTGAAAAATCATACTGTCACCATAAACAGCATTGACTGGAACAGTAATTAAATTTTCATTCCCTTTTTCATCCTCAATTTCTACTAACACTTCCTGTTTTCCACTCTCTAATTTAGACCATATAATCTTACCTGTTACTTTTACATTCTCACCTAAATTTTGAACAAGTTTACCCGCTTGCTCTTCATCAAAATTGGTACCAACTACAAGGTTTTGTACCTCATTAGCAGGTTCACCATACGGAACTTTATACGGTTCAACTTGCTTCTCGCGAATATCATTACTATCTGTAGCTTTCCATATTTCTTTTTCTAATTTAGGTAAATTTAATTTTTCTATTTTTTCTCTAGTCTCATCACTTGGAGTTAATCCCCATTCTTTAAAGAAAGGAACTAAATTTTGTCCTGCCACTTTTGATGTCATATAAACAAACATTTGCTTTTTCTCTTCATCAGAAGTAGGCAATTCCTCCTTAGGTAACATACGATAAGCTTGATGCAGTCTCGGATAAAAATGTTCTCCGTAAACAACATTTAATTGCCAAAACATTGTAAGAGGATCAAATTCATCAATTATTCTTTCTTCTATAGGTTTCTCTAAGTACTCAAATGACTTTTTATAGTGCCCATCCATTTCTAATTCATTTCCTAATGCTTTTTGCACCATTAAAGAATAAATGTTGACTGTTACTTCTCCAATAGCATCCCAATCCCAAGGACTTTGCTGATGTAGATGTCCAACTTCATGCCATGGTCCCCAGCCATCCTTTTCAAGCACTTCTATATCTAAAACTCTATTCATTGCGCTTGGAATATATCCTGTATGATAATTTGTTGCAAACATAAAATCATCTTCAGCAGGCTTCCGTTTTTCAACAAACTGAACATAATGAATTGGAGATTTCGCGAGTCCAATTCCATCCTCTGATAAACCAGCTACTGCATTTTCTATTCGAATAATCTTATCATGCAATTTCATTAACTCTATCGGGCTTGTGTTTTTCATAAACTTTTGTATAGAGCTCGGACTAGCAGTAACTAAACTTCGCTCACCTTTTAATTCAACCGCATAAGGATCTTTATATTTCTTTAACATTTCATCCCAATCTTTTTTCGTATGCTTACCTAAAATAAATAAAGGAAAATGGCTACCACCCTTCGTAACTGAAGCAGTTACCTCACCTTCGTTATTCATATTGTAAAAATATAAAATACCACCTCTTGGCGATGAAATAACGTTTTTTCCAGGTTTTAAATCGAATTTTTCAGGTGCCTCTTCATCATAAGATCTCGTTCCTATGAAAGCTTGAATAGACTGTGTTCCTTTTATTTCAACTGTAATTTTTTCATTTGCCGCTGCATAAATTCCAGTCGGTTCATTAACAGAAAGATCAAAAGTTACTTTTAATCGTTCTGTTTCCTTGTCTATATCCCCTTTTCCGGGTACCTGGAACGTCCTTTGCTCAAATTTGTTCTCTTCCAAATTCCCACCTTTAACCTCTTCTAAAGGCGCTGCATATCCTTTCGATGCTTCGAAAGCTACTGGCGATAATAATGTAGATATACATATTCCAGCTACTAATACCCTACTCGTCTTTTTCTTCGACATAATCTGTGTCCCCTGTTCCTTTATTTAGAGAAACCATCCTATGCATATTCATCTAATAAGAAATCCTATTATTTTTATAAAAACATTTAGTGAATAGACTAACACCTCGCGCACCTGTATCATTTACTACCGCATATCTCTCCATGTATTTGCTTTCCTACATTATAAAAATTTTTATGTACTTTATTCTCCTCACTTCTCTCTGCTTGTGATGAGTTCTCTCTACATAAATAGAGAATAGTAAACGATATATTTTCAGTATTGTCATCTATACATCTAAAGTTGTAAATAACAAATAGAATCTTACATTTTCTTCATATATGACCATCTATAGGTAGTTTTTTCAACTGAATTCTACACGCTTTCTACTTTGTTTGATAGCCTTTTCAATCAGAATAATGTTACAATTTTGTGAATAAAATCCACTAATTGTAACGTTTGGATTTCACCATATTTATATTATTTCAAAATAAATTTCAAACTGTATAAACAGCGCTCTCATTCTATATATAATTTTCCTGATATAATTTTAAAATTCATATAAAAAAGCATTGGCACACGCCAATGCTTTTTCATTATCTCTTTTGATTCGGTTTATGTGGTTCATTTGGAGTATGTGGTTTATTATTCTCATGACCATTTGTTGTTTTCCAACTGACCGATAACTCCGGACTTGTTTTTTCTTCACTACGCTCAAGTAATACAACTGCATTTTGAATAGTCGGTGTCCCTTTATGTGCAATCCCTTGTAACTTTGTTAAATTCCCTAATACTTTAAAGCTAAACCCACCAGCTGGTGTTTGTTTCGGAATTAAGATGCGGAACTTTTCTCCTACATTAAATTCCGTTTTTGCTTCGCCCTTTTCATTTACAAATTTCGCGCCTTCTGGTGCACCTGTTGCTTGCACTTTATATGTTCCGCTTTTCGCATTTGTTTCTACTGTATATAAACCTGTTTCAAAGAAATCATTTTTCAACACTGCTTGTTGTTCTTCTGACGGCACGACACTCATCGTAATTTCTTGTAATTCTTCACTAGCACTCGCTTTTGCAACGATGTCTTTCGTTACTTTTTCTACATTTTTATTACGGAACTCTAAATCGTTAATATCAATTTGCTTTAACGCATTCCATACTGCAAGCTGCGTTGCGTAATGGGCATCTCTCCAATCAGAAACACCTAATTCTTGTGGACTCTTTTGCGGATACCCATTTAACAGTACACGGTATACATTAATATCCACTTTGCCCATTTCCGGTAAATCTTGACCGCTTGGAGATTTCAAATCTACATTTAAGCAAAAGGCAATTTTTCCATCTGCTGTTTTAATAAGCTCTGTTCGAATTGGTTTCTTCTTTGACCTACTATAACTCCAATCCATTTCATACTTTGTATGATCCATAACTTCCGCGAATGCTTTTTGAAGTGGAAATAATAAGTTCGCAAATACAAATAAAACACTCAAAAAAGCGGCCATTAGCTTGAACGATCTTTTTATATTCATGTTTACAACCCCTTATGAAATAACAAATTTTCTTCTGTTTATTATTTAGTTAGAAACTTTTTTTATGCATAAGCAAAACAAAAAAGAGTGCAAACTGTTTGCACCCCTTCTCTCCACTATAAGTTTAGAAATCAAAGTTATCAGGATCTGGACCAACGCGATGATTTTCATTTAACGCATCAATTTTCTCCATATCTTCTTTCGTTAATTCAAAATTAAATATATGAGCATTTGCAATAATGCGGTGTTCTTTCGTTGATTTCGGAATTGTTACAACTTCATTTTGAAGATCCCAACGTAAAATGATTTGAGCTGTCGTTTTATCATACTTATCAGCAATTTCTTGTATTGTTTCGTTATCTAATAATTGACCTTGCATAAGTGGTGACCATGCTTCCATTTGAATACCTTGTTCTTTACAGAACGCTTGTAATTCTTTTTGTGTTAAACGAGGGTGGTATTCTACTTGGTTAATCATTGGCTTGATTTCCGCATCTTTCATTACATCTTGTAAGTGATGAACTTGGAAGTTACTTACACCAATTGCACGTACGCGCTCTTCTTTATAAAGTGTTTCTAACGCTCTCCATGTATCTTTATATTTTCCTTCTACAGGCCAGTGAACAAGGTATAAATCTAAATAGTCTAGTTCTAATTTTTTTAAGCTCTCTTCATATGCAGCAAGTGTCGTTTCATACCCTTGATCTGCATTCCACACTTTTGAAGTAATAAATAAATCTTCTCGAGTAATCCCTGCTTCTTTTATACCAGCACGAATTCCTTCTCCTACAGCTTTCTCATTTCCATAAATCGCAGCTGTATCGATACTGCGGTATCCTGCTTTAATCGCCGATTTCACAGCTTCTACAAGTTCTGGTCCATCTTCTACTTTAAATACACCTAAACCGAACCAAGGCATTTCTACACCGTTATGCAATGTTGTTGTACTTTGTAAATTTTTCATTATATTTTCTCTCCCTTATTTCACTTGATCTCTTTTTTCTAATGTCATACTCCACGTTGTTAAAATAACAGCCCCCGCTACCATGATGCCGCCTACCCAGGCCGTATGAATTAACCCTAACGAGTTCGTTACAATACCGCCCAAGTAAGCACCAAGAGCAATTCCTGCGTTAAATGCTGCAATGTTAATCGCTGATGCCACATCAACAGCACTTGGAACAAATCTCTCAGCCAAGATAACGACATACACTTGTAGCCCTGGAACATTCATAAACGCAAATAGTCCCATAAAAATAATTGTGATGAGTCCAGCGACTTTAAATGGCGCTGTAAATGTTAAAACAAATAATACAATTGCTTGAATAAAGAACATGTAAAATAATGCTCGAATCGGATTATGATTTGATAATTTCCCGCCGACCATATTCCCAATCGCAATTGCAATTCCGTACACTAACAAAATAATTGTAACGGTACTTGATTTAAATCCTGTTACTTCTTGTAATAGCGGAGATAAATACGTAAATGTTACGAATGTTCCCCCGTACCCTAATGCAGTAATAGTAAATACAAGTAATAGTCTTCCATTCGTAATCAGTTTGAATTGATCACGAAATGATACGGATGTACCTTTTTTCAAGTTAGACGGAATTAGCATACTGTTAGCGATTAAGGCAACGATTCCAATTGCCACAATTACCATAAACGATGCTCTCCAGCCAAATTGTTGACCGATAAATGTTCCAATTGGTACGCCTGTAATGGTCGCAACAGTTAAACCAGTAAACATAAATGCAATTGCACTTGCACGTTTATTCTCTGGTACAAGCGCAGCCGCAATTGTGGATCCTATCGACATAAAAACACCATGCGCAAACGCAGATACAACCCTCGCGATAAGTAACACAGTAAAACTTGTTGCCACTGCCGCAATTCCATTACCAATAATGAAAATAATCATAATCCACATTAATAACGTCTTTCGCGACATACTAGCTGTTAACGACGTTAATACTGGGGCACCAAACGCTACTCCTAATGCATATAAAGAAACGGTTAAACCCGCTGTTGTAACAGAAACATGTAAATCCTCTGAAATAGATGGTAATAAACCGACACTAATAAATTCGGTTGTACCAATTCCAAACGCACTAATTGCTAGTGCTAATAAAGCAAACATACTTCTTCGATTCGTCTGTACCGCTGAAGAAGATACTGTATATGAATTCAATTGAACTCCTCCTTAATGCGAGAAATCCAATCATAATAGTATGATAAAAAGGCCTTTTTATCTTCTACAAACATAACTTTACTGCTGATATATGCTATTATGAATGGCTTCACTCTTTTTTTGAAGAACGCACTTTAAAGTACGATAGGTACCAAAAAGTAACATAGGCACTTTTTAGTACCGTACTACTCATTTCCCTCTTACATATGCTATTATGGAACATATTCAACATGATAAAAAGTACGTACTTTAAAGTGCTATAGGTACTTTTTAGTAACATTTAAATTATTTAGCTTCTTTTGTTGGAGAACTGAAATCTATATTCATCAAAGGAGATTTTTTATATGAAGAAATATAATATTCCCGTTGAAGCGACTTTAGAGGTTATCGGCGGAAAATGGAAAGTCGTTATTCTTTGCCACTTAACGAAAGGTACAAAGAGAACGAGTGAATTAAAACGTCTCATGCCTGGTATTACACAAAAGATGTTAACACAGCAATTACGCGAATTAGAAGAAGACGGAGTTATTCAAAGAAAGGTATACAATCAAGTACCACCGAAAGTAGAATATTCTCTTACAGACTACGGTTGGTCTTTAGAATCCATTCTTGATTCTCTTTGTACTTGGGGCGAATGCCACCTTGAAAAAAGCGGTAACACATCGATGCTAATTACAGAAGGTGAACAATAAGAAAAGGAAAAAATGAACATAAATTTGTCCATTTTTTCCTTTTCTTATTTATATATACGTACATTTCCTACCTTATCAAAATAATTTATGCGCTTTCATGCCTTGTCAGTACTACGTTATACGCTTAATATCAAATAATTAGGAATCATTTTTATGTTAACATAGGTGTATATAGTATATAATATAGGATATATATTATATACACTTTCCGATAAAGGAACTTTCCATTATGCGGACAAGCCATGTATCGGACAGTTCATAAATAATAGGTAGGACATTATGGTTTTGGATTTATGATTTCAGCTTACTTGCTGGCATAAATTTAAAGGCATTTTATTGTGCTTTGTGAAACTTTGTATAAAGTTTCGCAAACGTTTACTATCTTACCTATCAAAAATAAGAGTATTGCTATCGTAAAGGAGAATTGGAGATGCCAGAAACTATGACTCAAACAAAGCCAGAACAAGAAACTGTACAAATTTCTGCTAGCCAAGGACAACTTGATGTACTTGATCAGTTGTTAAAACCTGAGGTACAAGAATCATTAACTACACTAGTAGAACAGCTTCCAAAATTAACTGAGCTTGTTAACATTTTAACTAAGTCTTATGATTTCGCTCAAACTGTTGCTACTGATGAAGTATTAAAAAGCGACACTGTTAGTGCAATCACAGAGCTTGTAGAACCTGTAAAAGATACAGTGAAAGGCATGGCTGCTACTGCAATCGAAGCGAAAGATCGTGCTGACGAAAGCAATGAAGTTATCGGCCTGTTCGGTCTATTAAAATTATTAAAAGACCCACAAGCGCAAAAAATGTTCCGCTTTGTGAACGCATATCTTCAAATTAGTGCAGAACGTAACAATAAATAAGTTAACTTATAACAACAATTAGTAAAGACGGGGGATATCATACTATGTCAAAACAAATTGTCATCTTAGGCGCTGGTTATGGCGGTCTTCTTGCCGCTTTAAACGTACGTAAATATTACAGCAAATCAGAAGCGCAAGTTACAGTGATTAACCAATACCCAACACACCAAATCATCACTGAACTACACCGCCTTGCAGCTGGTAACGTTGCTGAGCAAGCAATTGCAATGCCACTTACAAAGCTTTTCAAAGGTAAAGACATCGATCTTAAAATCGCAACAGTTGAGTCATTCTCAGTTGATAGTAAAGAAATTAAACTAGCTGGTGGCACTACTTTATCTTACGACGCACTTGTAGTTGCTTTAGGAAGTAAAACTGCTTACTTCGGTATTCCAGGACTAGAAGAAAACAGCATGGTATTAAAATCTGCTGCTGATGCAAACAAAATCTACAAACACGTTGAAGACCGTATTCGTGAATACGCGAAAACGAAAAACGAAGCTGATGCTACAATCGTAATCGGTGGTGGCGGATTAACTGGCGTTGAGCTAGTTGGTGAGCTTGCTGACATTATGCCTAAACTTGCAAAAAGCCACGGCGTAAATCCAAAAGAAGTTAAACTTCTTCTTGTTGAAGCAGGTCCAAAAATCCTTCCAGTATTACCAGACCACTTAATCGAACGTGCAACTACTAGCCTAGAAGCACGCGGTGTTACATTCTTAACAGGTCTTCCTGTAACAAACGTTGCTGGCAATGAAATCGACTTAAAAGACGGTCAAAAACTTGTTGCTAACACATTCGTTTGGACAGGCGGCGTACAAGGTAACCCATTAATCGGTGAATCAGGTCTTGAAGTAAACCGTGGCCGTGCAACAGTTGATGCATACCTACAATCTACTTCTCACAAAGACGTATTCGTTGCTGGAGACAGCGCTGTTGTCTTCGCTCCAGACGGACGTCCATACCCACCAACTGCACAAATCGCTTGGCAAATGGGTGAGTTAATTGGATACAACTTATACGCAGCACTAGAAGGCAAAGCATTCGAAGAGTTCGCACCTGTAAACTCTGGAACACTTGCTAGTCTAGGACGTAAAGATGCTGTTGCTACAATTGGAGCAAGCAATACTCCACTTAAAGGCTTACCAGCATCATTAATGAAAGAAGCAAGTAACGTTCGTTACTTATCACACATTAAAGGTCTATTCAGCTTAGCTTACTAATCTGAATATAAGCCCGAATCATGCCCTGCATGGTTCGGGCTATTTTTGTCCCGCATTAACGGGCAGTAAAACTTCCACCTTAAATTCAGTGAATGCAGGGATGAAGTTGGAAGATTAACTGCCCGTAAAAGCCCGATTGGTTCAACTAATAATCAGTGGGGATGAACAAAATCCCCACTGATTAAAGTTTCACTTTATCCGTAATTTTCTCTAACTTATTTATTCGGCAGAAGAATATTATAACCCTTTCAATTATCTAAATTTACTGATTATTTTATGTCTAAATTGTGTATATGAAAAGATGGAAGTATTCTTCCTACTCCCATCCTTTCACACAAATTATTCTCCTAACTTCACTAAGCTGTAGTTCTTCTTCCCTTTACGAATAATAATAAATCGTCCATCAAATGAATTTTCTACAGTAACATCTGTACCCACATCCGTTACTTTTTCGCCATTCATCGAAATAGCTCCATTATTAATATCCTCACGTGCTTGTCGTCTAGATGGCTCAATTCCTAAATCGACTAGCCATTCTACGATATTTTTCGTCTCCTTTGAAGACTGGAATGTTGGCATCTCTTTAAAGCCCTGTTCAATTTCATCGGCTGTTAACGATTTAATATCCCCGCTAAATAACGCTGCTGTAATTTTCACAGCTTGCAGGAAGGCCCCTTCTCCATGAACGAATTTCGTCATTTCTTCCGCTAATACTTTTTGCGCTTCACGTCTATGAGGCTCTGTTTCTACCTTCGTTGCCAATTCATCAATGCGCTCTTTCGTTAAGAACGTAAAGTATTTCAAGTATTTAACTACATCACGGTCATCTGTATTCACCCAAAACTGGTAAAATTCAAATGGTGTTGTTTTTTCAGGATCAAGCCAAACTGCACCACCTGCTGATTTACCGAACTTCGTACCATCTGATTTCAGTAATAACGGAATCGTTAATCCAAATACTTTCGCTTCGTGCCCTTCTAACTTACGAATTAAATCTAAACCACTCGTAATATTTCCCCATTGGTCACTACCACCAATTTGCAGTTGAACATCTTCTTTCGTGTATAAATGATGGAAGTCCATCGCTTGCAAAATTTGGTACGTAAATTCTGTGAAAGAAATTCCTGTATCTAAACGACTTGCTACAATATCCTTCGCCAACATGCTATTAATGCTAAAGTTCTTTCCGTAATCACGTAAAAACTCAATAATGTTTATTTTATGTGTCCAGTCGTAGTTATTTACCATCTTCACTTCGCTATTTCCGCCAAAATCAAATAGCTTTTTCATTTGCTCTGTTAACGCATCCACATTATGCTGAACTACTTCTAACGTTTGAAGTTGACGTTCTGATTGACGTCCGCTCGGATCACCAATCGTTCCTGTTGCCCCACCAATTAAAATAACTGGATGATGGCCAGCTAACTGGAATCTCTTCATCATCATAAACGGAATTAAATGTCCAATATGCATACTATCACCAGTCGGATCAACTCCGCAGTATAGTGAAATCTTTTTCTCTTCTACTAGCTTACGTAAACCTTCTTCATCAGTCTGTTGATTCACAGCGCCGCGCCATTCTAATTCATCAATAATATTCATCTTTTGTCATCCCCTTTATTTTTTAAAACAAAAAGTCCCTATGTCTATGACATAGGGACGATTATTCACCGTGTTACCACCCAGTTTGTATAAATAGCATAGCTACTCATACCACTCTTAGCAATAATATCGATTGCCAATCCGCTTAGCATTACCTAAGATACTCCAGAGTGTAATTCGCAAGTTTGTTTGTGCTAGGTTCCAGCAACCCCTAGCTCTCTCGTTAACAGTGACAAACTGCTACTGGGCTCTTTCAACGTATGTTATTTGTTAAATTATTAGCCATTATATTGAATTGAAAACAAATTGTCAACAATACCCAAATGTTATTTTAAAATAATTCATATTTTTATACGCTTTTAATTCAAAGATTATTATAGATCTTCTCCAATAATCCTTACTTCTCGCTCTAACTTCACGCCAAATTTCTCTTCAACAGTCTTTTGTACAAAGTGAATTAAATCGATGTAATCTTGTGCTGTTCCGTTATCAACATTCACCATAAATCCAGCGTGTTTTAAAGAAACTTCCACTCCGCCAATTCGCTTACCTTGTAGTCCTGATTCTTGAATCAATTTACCAGCAAAGTTATTTGGTGGACGCTTAAATACACTACCACATGAAGGATATTCTAGAGGTTGTTTTGATTCACGTTTAAACGTTAAATCATCCATTTTTTCTTTAATTTCTTCACGCACACCTTCTTGAAGCTCAAATCTCGCTTCAAGAATAATGTAATGGTTGTTTGCAAATACACTCTTACGATATCCAAATTCAAATGCTTCTTTCGTTAAAGTACGTAACTCTCCATCACCTGTCATTACGACAGCTTCTGTTAATACAAACGATACTTCACCGCCGTATGCGCCAGCATTCATATATAAAGCTCCGCCAACTGAACCTGGAATGCCACAAGCAAACTCAAGACCCGTTAAATTATGATCTAATGCAATACGTGATACATCAATAATTGCTGCACCACACTGTGCCACAATCGTCGTTCCTGTTACAGTCACATCTGTAATGTGAATTAAACTTACGGTAATCCCACGAATTCCACCATCTTTAATAATGACATTCGATCCATTTCCTAAAAACGTAACTGGAATATTATATTCGTTAGCATATTTGATAACTTCTTGAATTTCATCATAATTTGTCGGCGCAACGAACACATCTGCTTTTCCACCAACTTTAATATGCGTATGATTCTTTAGCATTTCATCTTGTTTCACATGACCTTCAGGCAATACCGTACTTAAATATTTATAAACCTCTTGCATATTCATTTTACGATTCCTCTATTTCTATATTCTTTTTATCCCGTTATACGGGCCCATAATATCCCCACATACATGAACGAACCTAAAGTGGTGGATACAGTGTACCCAAAATCAATTCGAGACACCTATAAACCTCTTAATTTATAAGAGGTGCCACTCATATTAAAATATATATTGCATAATAAAGCAACCCAAATGGGCTACTAAACTTGACATGTCATCAGAAAGACAACAATTTGTAAAATATATTACTTTTTTCAAAACACTATCCTTCAGTATCTTACTATACCATACGAAAATAAAGTGGTATTTTTTGTAATCTTTACTTTATTTTCATCAATAAAAAAAATGCTTTTACCTATGTAAAAGCATCTTTTTTATTACTTATTATAATTTACTTTTCGTTCTCTTCTTTTTCCTTATCAAACCATAATAGCTCATCGTCATCAACTTCACCATTATAATTGATTAAAATCTCTTCTCCCGCTTTTATATCTTTGTAAGCAAAGAAGTTAAACGTGTGATTCTCAAAGACAATATCATACGTTGCATTCGGATTATATGCATGATTAAATAACATGCCGTATCCTAAAAGGAATGCTGTATGATTTACCCCATACTCAAATGCGTAGTCAGCAAGTAACGTTTTCTCAATGTGTTCATGCTGTTCATTCGGATAAGAGATAACTGGTGCTGAGTGAATCAACTCACCCTTTTTAATATCACGAGTTGCAAATACCCCTCTATTAAATTCTCCATCACTAAGTTCAGAAGTCTTAACTTCGATCATATGCGTCACCTATATAATTCTTTCTTTGAAGTATTTTATTCCGCTATTTGCGGGGTTCAACTAATAATCAGTAGCGTATAGCCCCACTAATTAAAGTCTCAGTTTATCTCCTTAAGCTTGGCAGAAAACGCGCAGAAAAGCAATTAAATTACTATCAAGTATTCATTTAAATGAAAAAAGAGCACACATTGTGTGCCCTTTTTAAGAGATATTACTTTTCTAAAATATTTTCTAGCAACTTCACTTGCTCGCTAACAGTATGCAACGTCTTCACCGATATATCATTTCGATGTTTTTCTTCTTCCACACTTGCTAACACTTCTTCCGTAGCCGCAGAAGTTTGCTGAATTACATTAGAAGCATGTGTAACATCCTTTACGATATTTGTCGTTTTAACCTGCAAGTTTTCTTGATGACCAACAATCTCTCTCATTACATCATTAATTGCATCAATAAACTTTCCTAAATCCGTTACATTTGTTAAAACACTTGCTAGCATTTCATTACATTCTTCTTGTACTTTTTCTGATTTTTCTACCTGTACTTCCACTTTACTTGCCTGATTACTAAACTCCTTCAAAATACCTTGAATTCTCCCCGCAGAGCGATTCGATTCTTCGGCAAGCTTTAATACTTCATTCGCTACAATAGCAAATCCTTTTCCATGCTCGCCTGCTCTTGCCGCTTCAATATTTGCATTTAAAGCTAGCAAACTCGTCTGACTTGAGATATTCGTTATTACATCTACAATTTCGTTGATTTGCTTCGACTGCATCATTAAATCTCTAAATATAATTCCTGATTGTGAAACAACATCATTTAAACTTCTCATATTCGCTTCAAAATTTCGTAAAGTATGTACACTACCCTTTGAAATCTCTAAACTTTCATCAACACGAGTCGATGCATTTCTTACTTGCGAAATGATTTGTTCAATATTCCCTTCCATATCGTTCAATACTTCTACTGAACGTGACATCATCTCTGATTGTGATTGAGTGCCAACTGCCACCTCTTCAAAAGCAAAATTAATTTCACTCATCGACTCCATCGATGTATTCATATTTTGTCTTAAGTGATTGAAATTACTATCTAGTTTCACAACCGTTTCCTCAATCAGTCTTTGCGTTTCTTCTAGCTCCTGAGCTTTCCTCGTTACTTCTTGCTTCTCATCACTTAAACGAGCTAACAAATTAGAGCCAATCTTCGTTACGATTGCTAACAAGCTTGCGAAGTTTGCAGCTTCAGATGCCGCTGTATAAGCAAAAAATTGCTCCGGCCAATAACTACAAAGAATAAATGTGATAATAACCGCCACTCCGCCGAGAATGATAACGAGACGTTCACTTAAATAAATAAGTGAAACTGCTAATGTAAAGTAGACCATTTGAAATACAGCCGGACTTTCATTAAAAGCTTGTACCATAATGAAAGACATAATAAGCAACATAAATGTCATGATATATTTATACATCGCTTCCATGCTTTCTATAAAAGTAAACAGCGTTCCAAATACAACAACTGAAATACCACAAACCCAAAACGCTATTGCTCTCTCTGTAAAAATATATCCGTAATACCCAATCGCGATTATTCCAAGAAAGAAACTACAAATCGTAATGAACAGCAATAAATGATTTTTCTGTGATTCTTTCTCCAGGTTAGAAAAACAAGTTCTCTTTAACCACTCCATATATGAAGCCCCACCTTCTACTTATACATATCGATTACTTCAGCTTAAATACCGCACTTACTGGGTTATGATCGCTATTTTCAAACTTTAAATCTTTCCCTTGTACATTTACAATTTCCACATTCGGTGAAACGATAAAACCATCAATAATTGTGACAAAGTTTTCACCTTCCACATACTTCTTCACATCATCTCTCACAGTCATAACAGACGGGTCTACAGCCCACTTAAAGCCACCATCAGTAAAGTCCTTTGGTAACTCTACTAACCACTCAGGACGCTCTTTCACAAACTTCGGATCACTTAACTGAGCGTCCGAAAGTAATTGATTCCAATCTCCGCCCATTATTACGTAATCACCATTTTCATAATGCTTGTTCATATATTCTTTTAAAAACTCTACTT
This sequence comes from Bacillus sp. M5A3_1b, assembly GCF_053345335.1. Classification (NCBI taxonomy): domain Bacteria; kingdom Bacillati; phylum Bacillota; class Bacilli; order Caryophanales; family Bacillaceae; genus Bacillus; species Bacillus sp. M5A3_1b. The sequence continues at coordinate 175,138 of NZ_JBKEZY010000003.1, forward strand.
GCTGTTTTCTAATTTTCCCGCCTTCATCATACGCAGACAAATGTAAATTTACGAGTCTCACAAACTTCCCATTATTAACAGGTATTTTATGCTCAACAATCGCTCGATCTAAATCAAACAAACGCTTTGGCCAAGGCTCCATTCCAGGAAGCTGGAACCTCTCCGCTGTTTGAACTGTATATTTAGAAAATGTACTTAATCCAGCCTCCGCATATCCCATTGGACTTGTAATTGGTACAGGGACCCATTTTGTATCATAGTTCTTTCCGAACGACGAAGCATAATCAGGTAATCCTTTTGTCAAAAATTCATGCCCATTTACATCAAAAGATCGCATTGATTTTATATCAACTTCTTGTAATAACGTAAAATCACTATTCTCATTTTGTAAAAACGAAAGCATTTTCTTTAAATTCGTTTCTGTTTGCTCTTTACTACTTGAACCAGAACCTTTTCCACCATCCATAAAGAAGTCTTGATCCTTATCTAATCCAGCATATCCAATATTAAATGTTGTAACTTTAAATTCATTTCCAAGCGCTAACACGCGTTCTTTTTTATTTTCCACCTTCAAACTTATAACATTAGCCGGCTGTTCTTTTGTAAGTGTCATATACGCTAAAAAACCACCTACAACTCCCACCCCTACTAAAATACATATAAGTACTATTTTTAATAATTTTTTCAAACGAACGACTCCTTTTCTAAAACTACCAATTTTACTTTTCTTTATTTTCAGTTAACTAAAACGAATGACAGACATACGAAACATTTTATCATATCGAAAACCTTATATCACTATATTTAGTTTATAAGTATAAATTCTCTATCTTAAACCATCACATACATACAAAAAAGCTCCACTTCTTCACTGGAAATTCTATGAAATTTTTAGTACACTATATGTAATAATCATAGGCGATGGAGTTCGCCATAACTGCTGCTTAGCTAATGACTCCTACCAGTATAACTACTGGTAGGAGTCTATTTTTTTGAGCAAGATATTTAAAGAGGTGAAGAAATTGATTTATATTATCGTTGGCATAGCCGGTATATTAGGAGCCCTTTCTCGCTATTATTTAGGTCTTACTATTCATAATTCATGGAATCATTCATTTCCGCTAGCTACATTGCTCATCAACTTACTCGGCTGCTTCTTATTAGCGTGGCTGACTACCTATATCGCTCGGAGAAACATCTTGCCTTCAGAAATTATCACAGGCATTGGGACTGGATTCATCGGTTCCTTTACGACGTTTTCAACATTTAGTGTAGAAACTGTGCAACTAATCCATCTTTCTGAATGGGGTACGGCTTTCTTATATGTATCATGCAGCATACTTGGTGGTCTCATTATGTCTGGTCTTGGCTATACACTAGGTGATTTCTTAATTAAGAAACATCTTACGGAAGGTGATCACTTATGATAGAAGCTTTATTAGTGGCAACAGGTGGATTTTTCGGTGCTATTACACGATTTGCAATTAGTAATTGGTTTAAAAAAAGAAATAAAACTTCCTTTCCAATTGCTACATTTCTCATTAATATAACAGGCGCGTTTTTACTCGGATATATAATTGGCAACGGGATCTCTACAAGTTGGCAATTATTATTAGGTACTGGATTTATGGGTGCCTTTACGACGTTTTCAACATTTAAACTAGAGTCCATTCAGCTCTTCAATCTTAAAAACTTTGGCATACTATTTCTATATGTAAGCGCAACTTATATAATCGGTATCCTTTTTGCATTTCTTGGAATGAAACTAGGCGGAATATAAAAAAAGAAAGCGACTCTTATCAGTCGCTTTCTTTCATAAGAAGTATGTCCCGCCATATGGAATGGAAAATAAACCCGCTGGATGCACATCGTAATGTACAATTTGCATCGGAGGCTGTGAGTACGACATATACTGCCCTTGCATCATTTGTGCAAAATATGCTTGCTGCTGCATTTGAATCGCTTGATTCACAGCATGAATTGTCCCCTGTGCGCCTGCCAGTGTAATAGCTGCTCCCACTTGTCTACCACTATAAAAATAATGATTCATCATGATTCAGCTCACTTATTATTTTTCTTCCATATAGTATGTTTCTATTTCATGGTGAGTGTTTTGTCCCGATTAATGAATCCCTCACTACTTAAACTTCATTTTATCTATTACTTTTTTTCAGCTTTGAAGTAATAAATCCAAATAGTAATACACCAATACCACTCAAGAACAATACATAACTTATCGGTACTAAGAAAAAGAAAGGTTCTTCAAGGAATCCATTCGCTCCCACTTTACTGTTTGAAGCATGTATAGCCATAGAAATGATCGCTAAAATCATGAAAGAAATAGCTACTACGTATTTATTTATCATTTCACATTCTCCTCTATTCATATAATTACCCTTAGATTATTAACATCATATTACCTAAAACAAAATCATTCGTCAATAATTATTTATTGTTTTGCAATAAATAATTATTGATTATTGTAAATAGAAAAAGGTTTATGAAGCACCTTAAATTGCCTCACAAACCTTTTCAAACATAAATATTTACACTTCAAACCCCTTGCTTACTACAACATAAATCGCACACAATAGCACGAATATCCCAGCATAAATTAACAAAATTTCTACACTAAACATATCAGCCAATGGACCAAATATTATCATTCCTAAAGGAAACGCGCATGAATTAGCGATTTGTACAAGACTAAACATTCGTCCGTGCATAGAAGGTTCTACTCTTTCCTGCAATAACACGGTAACCGGTGTATTGAAGCACGGCATTGTTATACCAATTAAAAAGTTAAATACTAAATACACAATAAATACCGGAGCAATCCCTAGTCCAATCATAAGCAGTCCATACAACGCACAAGCTAGCGCTGTTGTATGCATACGATTACGGAAACCACCCCATGCCGCAATCAATACGCCACCAGCTGCCGCCCCCGCACTAAAAGTCATCTCACTAGCAGTAAGTCTCCACATTTCTGCACCGAAAGAACGAGTTACCATTAAAGGTGTTAAAAAGGCGGCTGGACTTATTAAAATCATGACAATAATTAATAAAAAGAGTAGCCTTTTAATCAATTCATTTTCTTTTAAATAAGCAAATCCTTCTTTTATGCCTTGTAGATTAGATTTTTGCTTACTCTCTGTATTCACATGTCTCTCCACTTGAATGATAAACATAATACTAATCCCAATCATAGCCGTAATAACATCAATAAAAAATGTCGTTTCAATGCTAGCAATAGAAAGAATTGCAGCACTTGCTGCTGGAGAAAGAAACATAATTAAAGATGTAATACTGCTATTTATCCCATTTACTTTCATAAGATAATCTTTCGGAACGATTTGTGGGATTAACGCATTCACAGCTGGCGTTTGTATACCTGTCCCAGCTGATCGAATGAGTAGTACTATAAAAAGTAACCAAATACTTTTATATCCTGTTAAAAATAAAACTGCTAAAACTAACGTAGCAATTGCTATAACCCCGTCCGATAACATAATCATCTTTTTACGGTCATAACGATCAATCCAAACACCCGTAAATAAAGAAATCGCAATTTGTGGTAAGAAACCGCAAACGGTTGAAATGGTCAACATTAACCCTGACGATGTCGTTAAGGTGATATACCATATAATCGCGTACTGTACGAGAGATGAACCGAATAACGAAATCGTTTGAGCGGTCAAAAATAATATAATTTTCTTTTTCCAATTGTTTTCAATCATATGTTTCACACCCCCTTAACTAACCCTGTCTCTATATTAAAAATACTATCTGCCCAATCAAGATAAAAACTTGCCTCATGAGATACGAGTATAACGCTCCCCTTAAACTGTATTAACGCCTTTCGCAAAGCTTCTTTCGCTTCCGCATCTAGATGATTTGTCGGTTCATCTAAAATTAAGAAATTACAAGGTGATAATAACAACCCGCATAATTTAACCTTTGATTGTTCACCACCACTCAACGTACGTATTTCTTGGGAAACATGAGTATCCTTCACACCACACGCAGCTAAATGATGACGTATTTCCTTCACGCTTAGTTTAGGAAACTGTTCCGAAATAATGTGAAGCGGCGTTAAAGAATCATTCTTCCAATTTAAATCTTGCTCATAATATCCAATCTTTATTTGCTCTGAGAAGTGAAATTCTCCAGAAATGCTAGCAATATTTCCAACGATTGTTTTTAATAAAGTAGATTTCCCTACCCCATTGAACCCTGTAATAACAAGTTTTTCCCCACCCATTACTGAAAAATTCAATTTTGGTAAGAGAGCAAAATCGTAACCAACTTCAAGGTTATTTACTTCCAGAACCGTCTGAACTGAAATGGGAAGTTCCTGAAAATGAATAAACGGTTTATGAGTAAAACTTGGTGGTGCAATTCTTTCCATACGTTGCAACTGCTTTCTACGTCCTTGTGCTATTTTAGAATTCACTCCAGCAATATTTCTACGAATATACTCTTCCGTTTTTTCAATTTTCTTTTGCTGTGCATAATATTGGCGAATATAATCTTTTCGCAAATGCTCCTTTTGTCTTACAAAATCTGAGTATTTGCCGTAATACTTCTTCACCGTTCCAAACTCTATATCACATATGCAAGAAGTCACTTTTTCTAGAAATTCATAATCATGTGACACGACAATAAATGCCCCTTCAAAATTCACTAAATAATTAGCAAGCCATTCAACATGCTCTTTATCAAGAAAGTTTGTCGGTTCATCTAGTAATAAAATAGTAGGCTCTTCTAATAAAAGCTTTGCTAAAATTACCTTTGCCCTTTGTCCTCCGCTTAATTCATCAATAACACGATCCATCCCAATCGCATCAATACCTAAACCGGCTGCCACCTTATTTATTACGCTGTCTACTGAATAAAAATCACGAGCCTCAAGCTGTTCTTGTATTTCAGCTGCTTTCAATAGTTGATTCTCATCTCCAGTCATCGCACTTTCTTCATATAACTTATTCATTCTCTTTTCCATTTCAAACAAATCATAAAAGGCTCGCTTTACATACTGTGAAATGGTATAGCTCCCATCAATTTCCGCATATTGATCAAGATGTCCAATTTGAATATTAGGTTGCCACTTAATGCTCCCCTTATCAGAAATAATTTCCCCCACCAATATTTTCATTAATGTGCTTTTCCCTGCACCATTCTGTCCAACAATCCCCATATGTTCCCCTTTATACAAATCAAAAGAAGCATTTTCGTATAATACTTTATCTATAGAACTATGTGATAAACGTTCAACTTTAAGTAAACTCATTTTTATTCCTCTTTTCCTGAAATTAAAAAAAGCAGAGAGATAGCGTCATTCGACACTAGCCCTCTGCTTCGTGGTTTTTCCCATACTACTCCAATTTACAGTAAAAGCTCATTGGAATAATATACACAAAGGGCCATAGACAAAGCATTGTCTATGGCCCCTTAATCTATTTTATACATCAACTGAAAAACCATAACCAAATAAGCATAGAGAAACTATACTTTTTTAGAAAAGTTATTCAGTCGATGAATATAGGGATTTATGCCCCTTGATTAAGCTCCGTACAACGCTTCACCGTATACATTTGTGCGGAGCAAAGTTTTCTAATGAGTTTTACAAATTTTATATAAAGCATGTTCTGCACCTTCCTTAATACTTAAAAGGGATTTTAGCATACAGTTTTACGAAGCGTCAACATTACCTCCAAATCATTCAACTACTTATTTTTAAAATATTCCTTCTGGAACATACACATTCTTATCGCATTATGATAGTTACCATCAACGAAAAACTCGTCTAAAAGCTCGCCTTCCACTATAAATCCAACCTTTTTATACACATGGACTGCTTTCTCATTTTCTTTATCCACAACTAAATAAATCTTATGCATATTTAATACAGAAAAAGCGTAATCCATCGCTAAACGCGTCGCTTCTGCTGCGTAGCCATGCCCTTGATAATTAGGATCAATAATAATTTGGAATTCAGTTCTTCGGTGAATATAATCGATTTCCACTAACTCGACCAATCCAACCATCTCATTATCTTTCTCAACGATAAATCGGCGTTCACTTTGATCATGTATATGTTTATCGTATAAATCCTGCAGCTCCACAAATGCCTCATACGGCTCTTCAAACCAATACGACATAATATGGGCATTATTATTAAGTTCGTGTACAAACTTTAAATCTTCCCGTTCTAAAGGACGTAACTTCAATTCCTGACTCATTGTTATAACCTCCAAGTAAAAGAAACTTCTTCACTTAATTTCTCAATTTTTTTCAATTTCAAACGCCCTATTTACATTGTAAACTTTCAAGTAACTTGAAGGTCAAGACATAAAAAGTTAGTGCAAGCTACGCCTGCACTAACTGACCCTAACGACGAAAAACCTATTAAAGTTGCTAATGCCCCAATTCCACAAATCTTTTTTGCTCTTGAATTCCCCAAAAATTTGTTAAACATGAATCACATCACTCCTTTTTAGATTTTTTCGTTACAAAAACATCATAAAATAATATAAAAATTTCATGTCGAAATTTACAACTTATTAACGAAAAAATGAAAAAAATGCAAATATTTACTGTAAGTTAATAAAAAAACAAATTATCCTTAACCTATCCTAGACCCGTGTAGGCTAAAATATTATTGTGAATGTTTTTCTAAAAATTAAGAAAAGGAGATAAATCTATGAGAATACAATATAGAAAGTATGCGTTATCTGTAATCTCGCTAGCCTTATTTACTCTTATTGGTTGTACTAATAATGAGAAAAAAACAATAAAAACGAAACATATACTTTTGAGGATTCCAAAAAACGTGGTGATATTATTGAAAAAAACGATAAAGTTTATAACATAGAGAAATTAGATACTTTCGTAAAAAATTATAATTCAAATAAAGACGATTCAGTTAGAATTACTAAATTTAATAACAAGAACGAACCTATTATTATTGATTTAACTGTAAAAAAAGAAAAGGAATCTACCTCCGTCTATTATGATGTCGACTACACCAAAACAAGTGAGAAAGATAACGAAAATAAAGATATTCAGTATTCAAATAATACATGTCAAAAAATACAGAAGGATATTAAAGACAACAAAGTAACTTATAAATTAGAATGTCCTGACACTATTCATTTGATTACAGCCTCAAATGAATAGTGAGGAAAATTGCAAATAAAAAAGTAGTGCAAACTTATGTCTGCACTACTACTCTTTTCTCAAATCTCTCATATTTGATATGTATAAAGCAATAACTAAAACAAGAATTGCTCCTGCGTATAATAACGTCTCTATCGGTTCCTCATGAGATACAATAATTAATCGAATTAAAGCTGTAATTCCGATATAAATAAAATAACGTAACGGGAAATGATAATTCGACTTAAAATACTTAATAATCAATGCGATGAACTCGAAATATAAGAAATAGACGATGATACTTTCAACCAATTTATACGATGTATATTCCTTTGTTGAAAATATGTATTGAATAAATGTGATAGTCTCGTTAATTAAAAAGATAGATAATACAATGGATAATATAATTAACGCTATATTCAATATCCACTGCAAAATGCTAGCTATGTAATGATCGATATTAAACTTCATTTTCTCTTTTAGCTCCCCTTCGTATAAGTACTTAATTTATTATAGCAAAATTATACTTACAGAAGTGTTAAATCAAATATGATCGTCCTCTTTCACTATCACTTCACCATTAGGATATTTATGCTCAATATAATCGCTGCCCCAATCGCAAAGTACTTTTAAACCTTGTTTTAATGATTGTCCCTGTTCTGTAAGGCAGTATTCCACTTTCGGTGGTACTTGATTGTATACTTTTCTAGATACGAGTCCATCCTTTTCATGCTCTTTCAATTGTTTGGTAAGCATTTTTTGCTTAATACCAGTTACCAATCGTTTTAACTCACCCGTTAATGCGGGATAAAAATCAAACGACTTTATTATCTCTATACAAATAGGGATTAGCAAATAATGTTACTATAACCTCAAAAAAAGAAATCTTATTTTAACTTTCCTATCGATAGGTTAACACGATAATTCCCATACTTTAATAGTCGCCCCAGAAAGTTATCCAATTCTTCATTAGAAGTAAAATGTGTTTTTAATAAATAACACCCCTCACCACTTATACGGTGTGCTTCAGAAATCCCTTCTTCTCCTTGAAAGAAATTCATAAACTCTTGATGATTAGCTGTTGTTACGAACAAAGTAACAAATGCAGTCACTACTTGTCCTAATTTGATTCGGTTTATTGCAATTGTATATTGTTCAATAATTCCTAGATCCTCTAATCTCCGAATTCGATTTCCTACAGCCTGCCCTGTCATATGTATTTTCTGACCAAGTTCTTTCCATTGTATTCTCGAGTTTTCTCCTAATAATTTCAGTATCTCAAAATCTGTTTGATCAATGATATAAACCAATCCTTTCACCGTGAAAGTAGAAAGCCCGAAAGTGTTTCGCCAACTTATTCTGCTTATCGATACAATTCACTATACTTAGTTTATCCTCTTACATCACATTATTTATCAGTTATATTTACTTATAACACAGAGGACGCAACAAAAAAATACATCTAGATTTAAAGGAGGTTACAAATATGTTATTACAAGAAATTCTATCGTTCAATGAACAATTTGTAGAAAATAAGGGATACGCTCCTCGTGAAGCGACAAAAATGCCTAAAAAACGTATGGTTGTTGTTTCTTGCATGGATGCTCGTTTAATTGAGCTACTTCCAAAAGCTTTAGATATACATGATGGTGATGCAAAAGTTATCAGAAATGCAGGCGGTAAAATTGCTTCTGCTTTCGATAGTGTTATGCAAAGTGTTGTAGCGTCAGTATACGATTTAAATGCAGATGAAATCTTCCTTATTGGACACCATAGATGTGGTGCGAGCCAAACGAATCCAAAAGGAACACTTCAAAAAATATTAGATCGCGGAGTAGCTTCACCAGAAATTTTATCAGCTATTGAATATGCTGGTGTTGACCTTAAAAAATGGTTATTTGGATTCGATGATGTCTGCGATTCAACGCAAGCTAATGTTGATTTAGTAAGAAATCATCCACTTATTCCAAAAGATGTTCCTGTACATGGTTTAGTTATTGATCCTCACACAGGTAAATTAGATGTAGTGGTTGATGGATATAAAGCGTTAAATAGTGAAACAAAATAATAATTATTACGTACATGAAGGGAAGTTATGAGATATGAAAAAACAAGTGTTAGATATGAATAGACAAGAAGCTACGCAAAAAATTCTAGCGGCAAAAATTAAAAAAGGGTTAACTTGGGAAGAAATTGCAAAAGTAAGTGAAAACTCTGAGACTTGGGTTGTAACCGCGTTATTAGGACAAGCTACAATGACACGTCCAGAAGCAGAAAAAATCGGTAAACTATTAGAATTAGATGAAGAAGTAGTTCAAGCATTAACAGTAGTTCCACTTCGTGGCCAAGTAATGGAAATGCCTCCTACTGACCCGATTGCATATCGTTTATATGAAATGATGTTACAATATGCACCAACTATTAGAGAATTAATCTTAGAAAAAGCCGGCGAAGGTGTAATGAGTGCAATTAACTTCAACCTCGGTGTGGATACACAAGAAGATCCACAAGGTGGCGACCCTCGTATCGTCATTACACTTAACGGGAAATTCTTACCATTCCGTACATGGTAAAAAATCAAAAAATCCATCTATATAATTAAATTAATTTTATAGATTTACAAAATCCATCCTTTCTAACTATGTAGAAAGGATGGATTTTAACTATGAAATTCTTTTTCGGCAAAGGAGACTAATATGAATAAAAAATACTTTGATACGAGCTTCAGTATTCTACAGTGGTTCGTGTTTTTATTAGCAAATGCAATTGCATTACCTATCATTATTGGTGGCATATTCCATTTACCAATAGAAGATATCTCAACATTAATGCAGCGAACTTTTTTAGTAGTAGGAGTAAGTTCATTTATACAAGCATGGTTTGGGCATCGCTATCCTATTGCGGATGGACCAGCCGGTTCATGGGTAAGTATATTTGTCATATTGGGACAAGTCGCTATGCATCAAGGACAGAGTGCAAAAGATGTATTACAACTTTTAGAAGGTGGTTTAATTATTGCAGGTATATTACTCTTCATTCTTGGTATAACAGGGCTTGTACATCGAATTCTACGTTTATTTACACCTTTAGTTACAGGAACTTTTCTTTTAATCTTAGCACTTCAGCTTAGTGGTGTGTTACTAAAAGGAATAATGGGATTACAAGGATCTGCAACTCATCCTGACTATACAACAGCTACTATTGCGCTCTTTGTTTTTGCCTTTATTACTTTCTTATCAATTAAAGGGAAAGGGTGGATGAAAAGTTACGCTGTGTTACTTGGAATTTCATGCGGTTGGCTTTTGTATGCAGTATTAGGAAAATCATCTCATATGCCTTCACATACAACGCTAGTTAAGTTACCAGAGATATTTGCTTGGGGCACACCTAGATTCGATATTGGAATGACTCTAACTGCGACTTTATTTACCTTTCTTTTAGTTGCAAATACAATTGCTGCTATTTCGGCTGTAAAACTAGTGGCTCCGTTATCTAAAGAAAATGAAAAGCAAACACTGAACCGTGGTGTATGGGTCGGAGGTATATCACATATTATCTCATCATTGTTCTCTACAATTGGAATTGTACCATTACCTGCATCAGCAGGATTTATTCAACTAACAGGTCAAAAAAAGGTGAAGTCGTTTCTTATAGCAAGTCTTATATTAGCAAGTATTTCTTTTATCCCCTCAATTGTAAACTTTATATCCTTGCTTCCAGGTCCTATTGCTAATGCTGCTCTTTTAGCAACATTTGTCCAAGTAATAGGCATTTCATTTCACTCGATTTTACGTGAAGAATTAAATCAACGCCGATTAACTATATTAGGAATTACATTATTAATCAGTTTAGGAATAATGTTTCTTCCAGAAAGCGCATTTAGCGGCATTCCTTCTTCCTTACAATATGTGTTAAGTAACGGACTACTCGTAGGTACTATGATCGTTATTCTGTTAGAACAGTTTTGGAAAGAGTAAAGTATTTATATACTTAATTATAAAAAAAGAATTAGATAAATTTATTAGTGGATTAAAAAGATAATATTCATACTTTTCTTTTTAATCATTGTTACCCTCCCACTTTTTCACAATGAAACTATATACATCAAAATCGTTTCACGACGTTATTACTTCCACATAGTTGCAATTTATATAATAACGGTACAGTACAAATAACGTACTGAATCAATAAGTATGGGGGAATAACGATGAACGAAGCGTTACTATTAGTAGACATACAAAATGATTACTTTGAAGGCGGCAATATGGAATTACATCAGCCTGAAAAAGCCGTACAAAAAGCCAAGGAAGTATTGAAAGTATTTCGTGAAAGACATAAAACAGTCATTCATGTACAACATATTGCGAACAATGAAGGAGCTACTTTCTTCTTACCTGAAACAGTAGGTGTTCAAATTCATGATGATGTACAACCGATTGCTAACGAAAGAGTCATACAAAAACATCGCCCTAATAGTTTTTTAAGAACCAATTTATTTGAAACATTAAAGAAAGAAAAGATAGATCAACTAGTCATTTGCGGTATGATGACTCATGTATGTATTGATGCAACAGTACGCGCTGCCAGTGATTTAGGATTTCAATGTGTTGTAATTGAAGATGCTTGTACAACAAAAGATTTAGAATTCCAAGGAAATCTAATCCCCGCAGTACACGCTCATCAATCGTTCATGAGTGCATTAGAGTTTGGTGATATTTATGCAACAGTCATTTCAGCGAGCTGTTTTATAAACAATACTAAATAAAAAACTAAAATTTCATATTAAAAAAAGAAAGGATAAATTTTTTATCCTTTCTTTTTTTCGATTGTCTTGATGACAGTATTTATACGATAATCACCAAAATGTAAAACATCTGCAAGAGTCTCTTCTAATTGCTGGTGCGAAGATGTATGAAGAATCATGATATAACACCCATCGCCACTTATACGATACATTTCAGTAATTAAGTCCGTTTTTTCAAAAAAGGTTTGAATTTGATTATGATAATGTGGTGCATGCAGAAATAGTGTAACAAACGTCATAATAGATCCTTCCAGCTTAGCCCTGTCGATATCTATCGTATATTTTTGAATGACACCTGCCTCTTCTAATTTATTAATTCGTTTCCCAACAGCCTGACCAGTCAAATGTACTATCTCTCCAATTTCCTTCCAGTTCATTCTAGCGTTTTCTTGTAGTAACTTTATAATTTTAAAATCTGTTGAATCAAACATGGACATCCCCTTCCTATAGGAATCACCTTCTATAAGATCATCATTTCCCCTACAATTCACCTTAAAAATCTTTACAATACAATCGATTAACTCTATTAACAATTACATTACTGTTAACGGCTTTCCTTCTTCTTTACAATGTATTTTATTAATTACTCGTAGGCACTACAGCAAGCTAGCGATTTTTTTATGAATATGAAAAATTTTTAGGAATTAGTTTATCTTTTTTTAATGATTTATTTAGAGGGAGTTTATAGTCGGGTATTAACATAAGAAACGTAGCAACTAAGTTCATCTATTCAATTTGAGTCTTTTCATATATAACGCACTGCTACTATAATCGCTAACCGTACTACTTAAAATCATAAAATAAGGAGACGATAAAACATGAACAAAAAAACTAAAGCACTATCATCTATATTGCTCGGATTCACACTAGCACTAACAGGGTGTGCTGGTACGAAAGCCGAAGAAACACATAGTAAACCGAAACAAGAACAAGCTACGAAAGATACTAAAAAGGAAACTAAGTTAACGAAAGGCCAAAAAATGGCTAATATTCTTAGCGATACGAATTGGCAAGGTACAAAAGTGTATGACAAAGATAATAATGACTTAACGAAAGAAAATGCAAACTTCATTGGCCTTGCAAAATATGATGCGAAGTCAGGAAGATATGAATTTTTTGATGCTAAAACAGGTGCAAGTCGTGGTGATAAAGGTACTTTCTTTGTCACAAATGATGGGAAGAAGAGAATATTAATTTCAGAATCAATGAAGTATCAAGCTGTCGTTGACATGACAAAACTAAATAAAAATGTATTTACTTATAAACGAATAGGGAAAGACGCTAACGGCAAAGATGTAGAAGTTTTTGTTGAACATGTTCCATATAAAGAAAAAGAACTTTCTTTCACTGATCCGGACAAGCAGCTGAACACGACTACAGGCGATATTGTTAAAAACGTTGATGGAGATAAAATTTTAGGCGGTACCCTTTGGCACGGAACAAAGGTATTAGATGAAGCTGGTAACGATGTAACACAGTTTAATTCGAATTTTATAAGTCTAGCAAAATTTGATGACAAATCTAATAAATATGAGTTCTTCAATAGCGAAACAGGTCAAAGCCGCGGTGATTATGGCTACTTTGATGTTGTACACGAAAATAAAATAAGAGCCCATGTTTCAATTGGAAATAATAAATACGGTGCTGCTCTTGAACTTACTGAACTCAATAAGAATAAATTTACGTATAAAAGAACTGGTAAAGACCAAGCTGGTAAGGATATAACTATATTCGTTGAACATGAACCTTATAAAGGTGATATGAAACCACAATTTAGCTTTTAAAAACGTTTGATTACAAATCCTGTACTGAGTTGCAGGATCTTTCTTATTAAGCAAGAGAACGAAAAGACGAAAAACATGTAGCTTTTCGTCTTCACAATATTCCCACCTTATAATTGATGATTTACAAAACCTAAAAACATACCGATACAAAATAAAATAAATCCAATTAGAATTAAGGGAAGAGTGAAGCCACCCCAAGCTGGTTTATTAGCAAACGCCCTTATTTTAAAATTAATCCTTGCTAAAGACATGATAACGATACCCGCTATTGATAGAATTGTAGTTACTTCAGTCATTTATAACAATACTCCTCTTCTATATTGATTTTATATCTCTGCAAACCATCTGCATAAGTGTTACAGTCCAATATTCATACATATCATTATGATCGTAGCAATCCAGCTTTGTGCCACATCATTTGTACAATTCATTCTTCATTCCTAAAAAAGGGCAGAACCAGACGGTTCGGTCCTTTTTGTTTTATAATAATCTCTCTTATTTTTTCTACAATACCTTTTTCTTATAAATCTTACGCTAACACAGCTCTTGATTAACTTATCCTGAAATATTATGAATTTGCGTTCAACTTATCTAAAATACTTTTATCTATTTTTGCTTGATTCACTTTAGCTATTTTAGAAACAATCCCACGGCGATCTTCCCAATCAATCAAATAATATTGATTTTTTTCCAATTTATTTTGTACGGAAATTTTCAGTTCTCTTTCTTTCCCTTTTTTATCGTACACCTTCTCATCGTAAGCATGATACGTAAGAACTTCTCCATTACTCAATTTTTCGTTTTCTACTGTAGAATCCGTCATTACTTTTACATAATATTGTTTAGTTGAATAATATCCATTCCCTGACTTCATATAGTAGAAAGCACCTCCTACTATAGCTAATAACACAAAAATTCTCATGATCCATTTCATATGATAATACCTAACCTTTCTATTCTACTTGTAAGATTTATACCCATTAAAATATAAATCTTCCTTACCTTAAGTATGCTTTAACCATAAAGTTGGTACAATCCAGCTTCCTTACACTCACATTACATTTTTGTAATTCTATCATTTTACAAAAGTTTTTTAAGTTGGCCGCAAACAAAAGAACATAAACTTTTTAAAGTTTTATTCCTTTAATTGCCGTACTTTTAGCAACATTTGTCCAAGTAATAAGAATTTCATTTCAATCCATTTTACGTGAAGAAGTAAATCGACGCCGATTAACTATATTAGGAATTACATTATTAATCAGTTTTGGAAAGCATAAAATTTGTGACTAAGTAAAAAAGCGCCCTGATTACAGGGCGCTTTTTTACACCTAATGACTAATACTAGCCGTTGGATATAATGTTGTTCCTCCAATTGAAACTTTTATTTCATTTGTTAATGGAACATTTTGTTCATTAATAATTGTTCTCCACCATTCCCATGCAAGACCAGTACATTCTCTAGCTACAATTTTTATATTTTTTGAATTTGGTGGAAGAGGGATAACTGTAGAGTAATGAGCTGTTTTGTCTCTGCCGCTACCATCCCATGTTTTATGTGTTAGTACTTCTTTCCCATTTTGATCAAATGTGAATTCATCCCAAGATACATCAAATTGAGCAACGTAAGCACCGTAATGATCAAGTGTCATTTTAGCACTTGAATATTCTGTAGTTGTCGTCTCAATATAATCTGTATTGTTATGAACAGCAGCAGTTGCATTATCTTTTAAGAAAGTGCTTGTATATGAAATTGGGTATGCTGGATTTTTAAGACTTAATTCAGCATTATCTTTAATAATATTTCGGATTTCATTGAAATCTTTAGTAACAACCTTGTTATGCTCTTTCGCATCTCCACCTAATACTACAGCAGTAAAGGTACTTTCTTCAAAAATATCTTTGTACTGTCCGCTCGTTTCGACACTGTTATTCTTAAGTAAGGCTTTAAAAGCAGCTTGTACATCTTTACTCTTAGATGTTGTTTCTAATTTTACATAAACGGTTCTACCATAAGCTACATTTGAAACCATAACAGGTGGAGCTGAATTACTTACTCCTTTACGAGTTAACTCATCAAAAGTAACACTATTATCAAAAAGATCGGATGGATTGTTAGGTAGCTCAGCACTTACGGTATAGAATATTTGCTTATATGCCGCCACCATCACTTTCTTCTCTCCATTTGCAACCGCATTAAAATCAATGTTTAGACTGTTATCAAGATATTTAGCGTTAACATTAAGAGCACTTGCGATTTGTGATTTACTATAAACCATAGATTCCGTATACTGCATTCTTGCAGGTAACGTATGTGTTTTAGAATACTTTTCATTCCAAGTAGATACTAAATCATCTACTGCTCCAGCCACATTACCATATGTCGGATTTTGGACAGTAATTGTATTTTCTTTTCTCATGCCAGGTAAGTCTATACTAATATTTAAAGGCTTTCTCTTAGCCACTAATAAACTCGGTTGATTGTCTGCAAAAGCTTTATTTGCAAGTTGTACCGCTCCTGGATACGTACGATTCACCACAGAATCAATAATCGAAATATCGACTGGTGAAGTTGTAAGTGATTTTTTCTCGCGTTCCACTACTACAAATTTACCATTTGAATTGATACTTTCTTTCGGAACAAAACTCTCTACCTTATCACCATTTACAGCTAAAACCTCTTGATTATTATATTTAAGATTTGCTATACCAGTATCAATGCCACTAGCATTTTTGATTACATCAGTTGCATTACCTACTTGTGTTTCTGCGAAGGAAATAGATGAATAATTAATAGTGCATAGACTAACTAATAAACATGCAAGGAACTTTCTTCTTTTAGTGTTTTTCTTAATATTCAGAAAAATCACCCCGTTCTTTTTTAGTAAGATATAATAATGATTGATATATGATAGCTAGCTAATAACCTTACATAAACGCTTTTAAAAATTCTTGAACTAAAGGAATTACTCCACCTAAAAATTTTAAAACTGCCATTGCGATTTCCATATTTTTTCCTCCTTTTTTATTGCTGCGAAAATGTGATTAATCTTTATGCCCTCATTATAGTGACCCCTTACACTTTTATCAACACACTCTTATATGCAATATTACATACTAAGAACCAAGCTGAATCCTCATAAAAAGTTATACAGAGATAAAGTGAAACTTTAATCAGTGGGGATTTTCTTCATCCCCCACTGATTATTAGTTGAACCAATCGGACTTTTATGGGCAGTTGCCCCCCCACCTAAATTCTTTGCTTTCGCTGAATTTTGAGGTGGGGGTCTTACTGCCCATTAAAGCGGGATAAATTTTCCCTTTGGTAGATACTTGAAAAATTGAAGCATTCCTTTGCATTTTATGAGTAATTTACAAGTTTATTGTTGGAAGCGTCGCAGGGCCGGAAGTAATGAAATACCTGTGGGACAGAGCTATCATCGGCAATCTCATAAAAAAAGCTGCTACCTATAAAATATAGACAGCAGCTTTTTTGCATAATCATTTTGTAACTAATAAACAGCAATTGGCCCATAAGGACCTTTGATAATTTCTATTTTTGTTTCAAAAATGTCTGTTAAAAGTGTTGGGTCCATAACCTCTTCTACTGTTCCAAAAGCAGCAATTTGTCCATCTTTCATAGCACAAATTTTATCAGAGTATTTAGCTGCAAAATTTATGTCATGCATAACAGTCAAAATGGTTCTTCCGAATTCATTAGCTGCACGTCTTAAATGCTCCATCATTTGAACAGAACGAGCAACATCAAGGTTGTTCAGAGGCTCGTCTAAAAGTACATATTCCGTCTCTTGGCACAATACCATCGCTACATATGCCCTTTGTCTTTGACCACCAGAAAGCTCATCTAAATATCTATTCTCTAAACTAGTTAAATCTAAGAAATCGATATATTTAGAAATGATAACTTCATCATCTTTAGTTAATCTTCCCTTTGAATAAGGAAAGCGCCCAAATCCAACTAATTGTCTAACAGTAAGCCTCGTTACAAAATGATTTTCTTGTCGCAATATAGTCAGGATTTTTGCTAAGTCTTTTGATTTAGATTCAGAAACATCCATATTCGCTACTTGAATTTGACCTTCATCCATATCTAAAAGTCTTCCAATCATCAAAAGTGTCGTAGACTTTCCAGCGCCATTTGGTCCAATTAAAGAAGTAAAGCCTGCTTTTGGTATTTCAATATCCAAAGGTCCTATTTTTACCTTATCAGTATAGAACTTTTTAACATTATCAATTTTTATCATAAAGCCCTCTTCCTTAAAACAATAGTTAAGAATATGATTCCACCAAATAATTCAATAATAACTGAAACTACACCTTGAGCATGGAATACATGATACATTAAAAAGTATGCACTCGTCATTATTAAAAATCCTATAGCAAAAGCCATTGGGAAAATATATCTATGATCATACGTTGATGCCGCCTGATAACTTAAAGTCGCTACTAAAAATCCGTAGAACGTAAGTGGCCCGATTAGAGCTGTTGAAATGGACATTAAAATAGCTACTAATACAAGCGTATAAATTACACTAGGTTGATATTTAACGCCAAAAGAAGTTGCAACATCCTTTCCTAGTGACAAAACATTCAAATTCTTAGAATGAGCAAAAATTAATACTGCTACAATTATGATCATAGGAATTACAACAGGAAAATATGCAGAGTCTGCATGATTAACAGAACCAAATAATCTCGCTTGTAAAATATCAAATTCTGAAGGCGCAAGTAGTTTTCTCATAAAAGTTGACACAGAATTTAGCCCGGTACCAATGATAATCCCGACTAAAAGCATAAGTTGTAAATTCCCGTATTTACCGGAAAGTAACCACCCATAAAGTATCAAACTCATGAAGACCATAACAACGACTTGAAATAAAAATGATCCAATTCCATTAAAATTGATCAATGCACTAGCACCAAAGAAGAATATTGTACTCGTTTGAATTGCTGAATAAAGTGATTCGAAACCTAAAAGTGAAGGAGTAATAATCTTATTATTCGTAATAGATTGGAAAGCGACTGTCGATAAACTATGGCAAACTGCAGCAATAATCATTGCAACAATAGCTACTATCCTTCTCTTAACAACCGGGATAAACGAAGGTGAATCTATCGGAACTGGATTGTTATAAACTAAAAGTCCATATGAAGAAAGGAGACCTAAAGCAATCAATGTTGTCAGTACAATCCAATAACGTCTTGCCTCCTTCTTAGAACGAAAAGCACTAGCTGATCTACTTTCATTATGAAGGCTAGAATCGACTTCGACATTTTCTTTATTTCTATAATCTAATGTGATCATCGTAGCCTCCTTGGTTTTCTTCGTCTCAATAAAATAGTAATAAACACGACCGCTCCCACTGTTGCAAGTATTAAAGAAACAGGTAATTCAAACGGCTTTATAATTGTTCGAGAAATGATGTCACAGGCAGTGATTGTCCCCATTCCGATCACACATACCCAAGGTAAATTACTCCTAAGATCATCCCCTCTAAACATGGAAACAATGTTTGGAACAATTAATCCCAAGAAAGGCAAGTTTCCAATAACAGCTGCAACAATTCCAACAGCAACAGAGATAAGACCAGTCCCAAAAAGAACAATTCTATTGTAATTAACTCCAAGGCTTGTTGCGACATCTTCTCCTAGTCCAGCTAAAGTCAATCTATTCGCATACATAAAAATAAACAAAGTAACGATAACAATCAGCCATAAATATTCATATCTTCCCACCTGAACAGTAGCAAATGAACCTACGAACCAAGTTTCAATACTTTGCGTCATTTGAAAAAGGAGTCCCAAAAAAGTAGACACTGCAGAAATAACTGCTCCAAGCATCAATCCAATAATTGGGACAATTAAAGAAGAACGAAGTTTAACTCTTCTTAAAAATAAAAAGAAAATCATAGTTCCTATAAAAGAAAAAATGATTGCACCAGTCATTCTTTGAACTAAAGTCGGGGCAGGAAATAGTAAATACACAAAAAGCAGGCCTAAGCCTGACCATTCAATCGTCCCCGTTGTAGTAGGTTCAACAAAACGATTCTGTGTAATTAATTGCATTACGAGCCCTGCCATTGCCATTGCAGCTCCAGTAAGCATTAATGCAACTGTTCTCGGAACACGAGTGATGAAAAACATTTCCATTCCGTCCTCTTGTCCACGTATATCATAAACTCCAGTAAACAGTGATATAATCCCTAAAATTATAACAACTATAACCGCTATTATAAAAGGTTTTGTCCATATTTTATTGTGATTATAAAACTGGGGTTGAGAAATATTCTCAACCCTAGAAATCATATTTTTTGACACTGTTTCGTACTCCTTTACACTACTTAGCTAAAGTTTTTGCAATATTTCCAAATAACTCTATATAAGTCTGAATTGATTCATTTGTGTAAGTATCTGCTGGTGCATAAATAACTTGTTTTTTAGAAACAGCAGTTGTATTTTGAAGAGCTGGTGATTTAGAAATAACATCCTGAGCAGGAGCTGACTTAGCTGCATCAGATGTTGCAGCATCACGATCTAATACGAAAAGCCAATCAGGATTTGTTTGTGCGATAGCTTCAACAGAAACGTCATCACCTTTATGACCTGCAGTAGAATTCGAAACTTCTAATGCTGGAGTCCAACCGAAAATTTCATACATAGGTCCCCAAACACGACCAGAGTGCGGCGCAGCAAAGCCAATATTTCCACCAGTAACGATAACACTCATAACTTTATCTTTTCCGTTATAAGCAGATTTTGCTTTTTCAATAGATTTATCGAAATCAGCTACTAATTGTTTAGCTTCTTTATCTTTAGCAAAGATTTTTCCTAAAGTAGTTGTAGAATCTTTAAGTCCTTTTACTAAGTTTTCTCCAGGCTTAGTAGCCTTCTCAGAAACATCAAAATTAAGATCAATAACAGCTGCATTTGGCACTAATTTTTTGATTTCTTCGTAATGATCAGCAAATCTTTGACCAACGATTACAAGGTCCGGGTTTGCCGCTGCAATAATTTCAAGATTTGGTTCGCGGTGATTCCCGATATTTTTAACTGAATCATCTTTTTTATATGCTGAATCCGCAGGCATGATATCCTTTGGAGCAGCCGCTAATTTAATTCCCCAATCAGCTAAAGTTTCAAACGTTCTATTATCTAAAGCAACTACATTCTTTGGATTTACAGGGACTTTAACAGTTCCATGAGCATCAGTGATTTCAACCGTTTTTGGTTTATCACTACTATTACCTTTAGTAGCCTTCGAAGTTTCCTTACTTGAATCTGAGCAAGCTACTAACATTAAAGTGAAAATTGCTAGAATACTTACTAATTTTAAAAGCATAGTTTTTTTCATACGTATACTCCTTATTATGTAATTTAGTTCGAAAATGATAACGTCCATAGATTGAATTAGATAATAACTGCTATTCACCTAAATCAATATTGATAATCATTTTCATTTGAACATCCTGTTAATTAGTATAGTCATTAATTCTGTGAAAATCTTGTGAATGGTGTGAGTTAATCAAATTAAACATAAATTCACCAGATTCAGCCCACACACGTGCTAATCAATAGATTGAGCACCTTATAAACCATGATTTCTAATATGAAAAAAATACCCATTTCCTGATAGCAATCTTCTTTTTATAATTTCCTTCTTTTCATATTTCACAGAAACTATTTTATTATCTTATTTTTATCATTCAACCATTGAATAGCCTCTGCCATGTATCGTTTGAATATATCTGTCTTTCTTCTCACACTTTAACTTTTTTCTTACATAACCAATATATAAGTCTACTACATTTGGATTCACTACTACGTTATATCCCCAAACTTGATTCAAAAGCATTTCACGGCTCAATATTGTATTTTTATTCTTGATTAAAAATACAAGTAAATCGTACTCGCGCTTCGTAAGCGAGAGATTTTCGCTACCTTTTTTCACAATATTGCTAGATGTATCAACAAAGAGATCTTTAAACTGAAAAAAGTTTGTCTCATTTTGCTGGATATAGTTAGTTCTCCTTAAAATAGCTTGAACCCTTGCTACTAATTCTTCTTTCACAAATGGTTTTCTAATATAATCATCTGCTCCTGCTTGTAGCCCTGCTATACAATCCTTACTAGAAATATTGTCGGTCACAATAATGATCGGTGTCGTTTTAACAAGTCGTATTTGTCTACAAATTTCTGGCCCCGATATACTTAATGAATCCCAATCCAATATGATAATATCCCAATCTTGTTCATATACTATATTTAAACCTTGGTTTTCATTGTGAAGTTTTAAAATGAAATAGCCCTCTTGCGTTAGACCGCTTACGATTTTCTTCGCAAAAGACCGTTCATTCTTAATTACTAACACCTGCTTCACCGATGGTTCACCTCTACTTCAATATAACTTAGTTAGATAAAAAATTATCTCAAGAAACATTTTAAAATTTATAAATATGAACCCCCTAAAAAAGGCCATTATAACAGCTTATTAGGAGAACTCTATATAATCTTACAATAGATATGAATAGAAACACAAAGGATATGAAGATTTAAATACATATTGTTTAATCATTAAGGGCATCTATAGTATCTACCTGCTTATCATCAATAACTGTCTCTTCATCTTCTGTTTCAGAGGTACCCCCTCCCCCCATCAACTTAAGCATTTTATAAAACTACAAAACAAAAAGAACCATAACCTCGCCAATCTGGCAAAGTTATGGTTCATATCATACAAAATAAAAAACCACCAAACAGTTATGTATTGGTGGAGACGGTGGGAGTCGAACCCACGTCCAAAAATATCGGCACTTAAGCTTCTACGAGTGTAGTCGATATATTAGCATTTCGCGAACTCTTCGGCCTATCGACAGGCTTCCAAGTTGCTAGTCTGATTGTTCTCTTCCTTCGCCCTCAGACGGCGAACTCCGGCGTAGTCCACTTAGTTTGAGTCCCTTACCCTACCACATGGACGATGGAGGGAGGAACCTTTAGTGCAATTAAGCAGCTAAAGAAAGATTGTTTTGTTTGCCAATTATAGGCTTTGACGTTTTAACGAGGCCGATCCCCTCGACTCGCAACCTAAGCTCGAACTATCCCTGTCGAATCCGTAACGTCCCCATGATAAAAATGGAGCATACGAAGAAATATCGTGATAGCTACTAAGAGCTGTTTTTCAATGTGCAACAATCTTACATAAGTTATTATAACATACGCGCGTCGTTTTACAAATGTAAATATCTGTATTACATCTTTTGGCGATCACGGAACGCGCGTGCAATTTCACGTTTTGCTTCTTTTTCTTTTAAATCGTTACGCTTATCATATTGCTTTTTACCTTTTGCTAAACCAAGTGCCATTTTCGCGAATCCATTTTTCAAATAAATTCTAACTGGAACTAATGCATAGCCTGTTTCTTTTGAAGCACCCGTTAACTTTTCAATCTCTTTTTTATGAAGAAGTAACTTTCTCGTGCGAAGCGGATCATGGTTGAAACGATTCCCTTGCTCGTACGTACTAATATGCATATTATGTACCCATACTTCACCATTATGTACACGTGCAAACGCATCTTTCAAGTTCACGCGTCCAGCGCGAATCGACTTAATTTCCGTTCCTTGAAGGACAAGCCCTGCCTCGTATGTTTCTTCAATGAAATAATCATGAAATGCTTTTTTATTTTGTGCAATAACCTTACCTGAACCCTTTGGCATATAACGTCCCTCCTCTATTTTTACTATTGTAACAAATGTTAATAAAAAGCGAAAGTGGCTCGCTCAGAATCTTTGGACATTGGAACTCCCGAGAGAGAAGCGTTTTTTGCTTCGTTCGAGGGAGTGAAATGGCCAATAGATTCTAGCCACTGTAGCTGGATTCCATTAAAAAGCGAAAGTGGCTCGCTCAGAATGTGAGGTGGATGGAGCTTCTGACCTTGAGGCGCTCTTTGCCTCTCGGGAAGAAGCGAAGCCGCCGAACATTCTAGCCACTGTAGCTGGATTCCAACAAAAAGCGAAAGTGGCTCGCTCTCAAGCCACCAATAAAAAAGAAAAGCCCCGCTTTTATCAAAGCGAAGCCCTCCTTTTCTTACTTACGCTTTTTCTTTTTCTTCTTGAATCCTGGTACATTTTCGAAGAATGCTTTTTTCTTCTTACCGTTACCATCTTTTTTCCCTGGCTGACTAGCGGACGTGGAAGTGGAAGCAGAAGCAGAAGCTGATCCTCTTCCTTTTCCTTTGCCACCACGGTCGAATTTTCTACCTGTACCACGTTCTCCGCCGCGCTCATCACTACGCTCGCTACGTCCACCGCGTTTCTTTCTGCCTGTTCTTGGCTGTTCGATAACGACTGGACGATCTTTGAACTTACGACGAGGCGTACCTTTCATGCCAACGATTTCAAAGTCGATTGCACGCTCGTCTTTGTTTACGTTAATAACGCGAATTGTGATTTCGTCTCCGATGCGGAATACGTTACCTGTACGTTCTCCGATCATTGCGAAATGTTTCTCGTCATAACGGTAGTAATCATCCGTTAAGTAGCTAACGTGTACAAGACCTTCAATCGTATTTGGAAGCTCTACGAATAAACCGAAGTTTGTTACAGAGCTAATCATACCGTCATACTCTTCGCCAATCTTATCAACCATATACTCTGCTTTTTTCATTTCGTCTGTTTCACGTTCTGCTTCAACAGCACGACGTTCCATATTAGAAGAATGCTCTGCAATTTCAGGTAAGTTTTCACGCCATTTTGCTTGTGTTTCGTTGTCGACTTTACCGTTAATGATGTATTCACGAATTAATCTATGAACGATTGTATCTGGGTAACGACGAATTGGTGATGTGAAATGTGTGTAGAACTCAGTTGATAAACCGAAATGTCCTAAGCTATCCGCATCGTAACGCGCTTGCTTCATTGAACGAAGCATTACTGTTGAAATAACTACTTCTTCCGGCTGTCCTTGAACCATTTCAAGAATTTGTTGCAGCGCACGAGGATGTATTTCATTCGCACGTCCTTTTACTGCATATCCGAAGTTTGTTACAAACTCAAAGAAACGTTCCAGCTTATCTTCTTTCGGATCTTCATGGACACGGTACATGAATGGTACGTTCATCCAGTGGAAATGCTCTGCTACTGTTTCGTTCGCAACAAGCATAAATTCTTCAATTAACTTCTCTGATACAGAACGATCACGCATGACAACATCTGTCGGTTTACCTTCTTCATCTACTAATACTTTCGCTTCTTTAAAGTCAAAGTCGATTGCACCGCGGCGCATACGTTTTTCACGTAAAATCTGTGCCAATTGACCCATCTCTTTAAACATCGGTACGAGCGGCTCATAGCGTTTGATTAACTCTTCGTCCTCATCTTCTAAAATGCTTCTTACGTCAGCATACGTCATACGCTCTGTCGTTTTAATCACACTTTGGAAAATCTCATGCTTTACAACATCACCTAAGTTGTTAATTTCCATTTCACAAGATAACGTCAGACGGTCTACTTTCGGGTTTAACGAACAAATACCGTTAGATAGACGATGCGGAATCATCGGAATTACACGGTCAACAAGATATACACTCGTTGCTCTTTCCGCTGCTTCTACATCAATTGGAGAACCTTCTTGAACGTAATGACTTACATCCGCAATATGAACGCCAAGCTTGTAGTTACCATTCTCGAGCTTCGTTACTGTAACAGCGTCATCTAAATCTTTCGCGTCTGCACCGTCAATCGTTACGATCATTTGGTCACGCAGGTCACGGCGATCTTTTAAATCTTCTTCTGAAATCGTTTCTGGTACACTGTTTGCATGCTCCATCACTTCTTCAGGGAATGCTAAAGGTAGATGATGTTTATGGATAACTGATAAAATATCTACTCCTGGATCATTTTTATGACCTAGAATTTGAATAACTTCACCTTCTGCACTTAAACGATTCTCTGGATAGCTCGTAATTTTCACAACTACTTTATGGCCTTCTACAGCACCCATTGATGCACTTTTCAAGATAAAGATATCACTCGTCCAGCGCTTATTGTCAGGTACAACAAATCCAAAGTTTTTCGATTCTGTATATGTACCAACTAGTTCTTTCGTGCCGCGCTCTAAAATACGTACAATTGAACCTTCTTGGCGTGATCCACTTGATTGTGCGCTAACACGCGCTAATACTGTATCGCCATGAAGTGCACCGTTTAACTCTGTAGGTGGGATGAAAAGATCATCGTCTCCGGTTTTCTTCTCTTCTGGTACAACGAATGCAAAGCCACGTGCATGTCCAATTAATTTACCGCGTACTAAATTCATCTTTTCAGGAAGACCGTAACGGTTACTACGTGTGCGAATAACAAGTCCCTTCTCTTCCATCGTTACAAGTGCCTTTACAAAATCTTTAAAGCCCTCAGAACCTTCAATTCCAAATGCCTCTTCTAACTCTTGTATCGTTAGCGGTTTATACGCTTCTTCTCTCATAAATAATAACAACTTATCAATATTTTCTTGTATGATTTCTTCCAAGCAGAAATACCTCCTTTAAACCCTTATATTATTTAGTGTATCCGAAAGACCGGGGATGTATAAAGCGAAACTTTAATACTCCCCTAATGATTTTTACAGTTTTCACAAAAAATTCCTTATGAAAAAAAGAGGCAACTAGATCTTACCAATCTAGTTGCTCCAAGAAGTTATATACATCCTCATGTAGCTCGTCACGCTCTTTATCAAGTGTAATGACATGCGTAGAGTCTTCATACCATTTAATGTCTTTTAACGTAGATTCTACACCGTTATAAATAATGTTAGCACTATCTGTATTAATCATTTCATCATGACGCGCTTGTACAACAAATGTTGGGGCATAAATCATATCCACATTGTTACGTACGTCAGCAATTAATTGTTGTAATGCTTTTAATGTATTCATCGGTGTCTTTTGGAATTCCAACATTTCTTGTTCAATTTGCTCTGGTGATTTTTGCTCACGTTTTTTATATTCGCGGGCATATGCCAATATACCTTGGTACATCGTTTCTTCACTCTTAATATACATTGGTGCACACATTGGCACTACACCTAAAACCGGTACTGTATAACCTAATTTTAAAGAAAATACGCCGCCAAGTGATAATCCAGCAACAGCAATTTTCTCAAAGCCTTTATCTTTTAAAAGCTGATATGCTTCCATTACGTCTTGCCACCAATCTTCAGGACCTGTATGAACAAGCTCTTCTGGTGGTACACCGTGCCCTTTAAAAATTGGCGCATGGCAAGTATAGCCTTTCTTCTCTAAGAAACGCCCTAACATACGTACATCAGCTGAGTTTCCTGTGAAACCATGTAGTAATAAAACAGCGCGGTCTCCACCCTCAAATGTAAATGGTTTCGGAGATGCTAATTTCATCATGTACTTCTCCTCTTTCTCTTCTGTAATCTAGTCGTATTCTTTCTATATCTAGTGTACCATATTTATATTTCTATAATCTAATTAGAAACATCTTTCAAATGGCAAAATAAAAAAAGAAGAACCATTAGTACATCTTACTAACGCTTCTTCTTTCAATTCTATAAATTGAAGTACGTAACACCAATTGTTAATACAAAGAACAATACAGCTAAAACAATTGTAATACGGTTTAATACCGCTTCAATTCCACGTGCTTTTTGCTTACCAAATAATTGCTCTGCACCGCCTGAAATTGCACCTGAAAGGCCTGAGCTATTACTAGACTGCATAAGTACCATAACAATCATTAAAATCGATACAATAATAAGTAAAACGGATAATAACGTATGCACTTGGCGTACCTCCTACAAAGATTCAGTTATTTTAACTGTAGCATAAATTCTATAGAAAAGCGAGAGCTATAGGGTTGCTCTCGCTTTTCTTCTATTACATAAACATCATTGCAAATAATGGTCCGAGCAAACATGTCAAAATTGCTGTTAATGTCATTGTTACCGATCCAATAACACCTTCATGTTCATTATTTTTCATCGCTCTCATTACACCCATAATATGAGAAGCACATCCAAATCCGATACCTTTACCAACTGAGTTTGTAACACGGCTCCATTTTAATAAAAGTGGACCGGTAATCGTTCCAGTAATACCTGCGATAACAACGAAAGCTGCTGTTAATGATGGTACACCACCAACTTGCTCTGAAACACTCATCGCAACTGGCATTGTCACCGATTTTGGTAAAGAAGATAAAATTAAGCTTTTATCTGTTCCCATAAGTGATGCAATGGCAAAATCACTTGCGATTGCAACTGTTGTCCCTACTAATACGCCACCAGCAATCGGTACAACATATTTTTGCAGAACGTGACGTTGTTTATAAAGAGGAATTGCAAATGCTACAACACCGGGTCCGAGCAGTTTTGCAATCCAGCCACCACCGCTTTCCATATAATGTTGATATGGTATATCAAGCATGATAAATAAGAAAGCCATTAATCCTGTTGCTACAAGCATTGGAATGGTGAATGGTGTTGGAAATAATTTATAGATTTTTTTAGATAATTGGTATAATAGCACCGTAAAAAGAACCCAACCGATTCCGATTAATATTTGGCTCATCGCGACTCTCTTTCCTTTCTATTCGCAAGATATTGTCCTGTATGTCCTGCGACAATAATAATTAAAAATGTACTCGCTACAATTGTAATGAAAAGAGAAATTCCTTTACTCATAAAAAAAGCACCGTAATTCATTAGGCCAAGCGTTGGCGGAATTAATAAAAACGGCATAATAGCAACGAGTGTTTCTGCTCCTAAATCGAACCATTTCACTGGAAGGACTTTTAGGCTAAGTAAAACAAGTAAGAGGAACATTCCAATCAAACTTCCTGGAATCGGAATATTTAACACTTCTTGTACCCAATTTCCAACCATATAAAAAACGTAAAGAGCTGCAATTTGGACAAGAATCTTTGTAAATTTCATGTTCATCATCCCTCATGTTTATACGATCTTCTCTTAATATCTTTATCATAGTATAAATTGTAAAAAGCTGCAATTTATCAACTTGACAGCAAAAACAGCTTATGTTAGACGCTTACAACCTTGATATGACTGGATTTCCGCATAGAAATTAAGTCAAAAACCTTGACCTAATATAAAAAGTTTTTATTTTCTGAATTTATAACGTTGTTATTTCAATAAAATAATCTTTTTATCCTTAAGCTTACATATATATAAAGTGAAACTTTCATTAGTGGTGGTTTTCTTCATCCCCACAATCGGACTTTTACGGGATAAACAAGATAGGTGGTGAACATATGCCAAAAAAAGTTCTTATTTTTTGTGATCCTGGCATTGATGATACGATGGCTCTCCTCTTAGCATTCTTTATTGATGAAATAGAAATCGTCGGCATCGTTGCTGATTACGGCAATGTTCCAAAAGAAATGGCCGTACAAAACGCTCATTTTCTTAAGAACGAAGCAAAGGATAGAAATATCAAGATATTTGGTGGATCAGAACGCCCACTTACTGGCGCCCCTCCTACTTTCTTTACGGAAGTACACGGGAAACAGGGGCTCGGGCCAATTATTCCAAAGGGACATGTAACTAACAGAGAAATGGAGAATTTTTTCGAAGTTATTCCTCTTATTGAACAGTATAAAGATGAATTAATCATTGTTAGTTTAGGCAGACTTACCTCCCTAGCAATTTTATTCATCTTATGTAAACAGCTCATGAAGCAAGTTAAATCTTACTACGTAATGGGCGGTGCCTTTTTACATCCTGGTAATGTTACCCCTATTTCCGAAGCAAACTTTTATGGCGATCCTACTGCTGCTAATATAGTCCTTCAATCCTCACCTAACATGTACATCTATCCATTAAACGTCACTCAGTATTCCATCATTACACCAGAAATGGCTGAATACATTGAAGCAAAAGGAAAAGCTCCACTCGTCAAACCGTTATTCAATCATTATTACTACGAATATTATAAAGACGCCTTACCGCATTTAAAGGGGAGCCCCTTCCATGACACAATGCCAATACTCGCTTTACTTGATAACTCTATGTTTACATATCACAAGTCACCTATCGTTGTCATGACAGAATCTTATGCACAAGGAACAAGCATAGGGGAATTTCGTTCTTTAGGAGAATCTAAGCCATTTATTGATTGGCCGAGTCATCAAATCGCAATTGATTTTGATTATAACCGCTTCTTTAAACATTTCATGTCACTTATGACGGGTGAGCAATTTTAACATAAAGTGAAACTTTAATCAGTGGGGGTTTTACTGTCCGTTAACGCGGGATAAAAAAAACAGACCGTGATTTCTCACGGTCTGTCGTTATTTTCTACAATTATCGTTTGATGTTGTAGAAAGATTTGATACCATCGTAAACAGCGATTTCGCCTAGTTCGTCTTCGATGCGTAATAATTGGTTGTACTTAGCAATACGGTCAGTACGGCTCATAGAACCAGTTTTGATTTGGCCAGCGTTAGTTGCAACTGCGATGTCAGCGATTGTAGCATCTTCAGTTTCACCAGAACGGTGAGATACAACTGCTGTGTAACCAGCACGTTTAGCCATTTCGATAGCTTCGAAAGTCTCAGTTAAAGTACCGATTTGGTTAACTTTAATTAAGATTGAGTTAGAGATACCTTTTTCGATACCTTCAGCAAGTTTTTGAGTGTTAGTTACGAATAAGTCGTCACCAACTAATTGTACTTTATCACCGATACGCTCAGTTAATAATTTGTGACCATCCCAGTCGTTTTCGTCTAAACCATCTTCGATAGAGATGATTGGGAAGTCTTTGCAAAGCTCTTCGTAGAAATCAACCATTTCTGCAGAAGTTAAGCCAGTACGGCCTTCGCCTGCAAGGTCATATTTACCAGTTTCTTTGTTGTAGAACTCAGAAGAAGCAACGTCCATTCCTAAGAATACGTTCTCGCCAGCTTTGTAACCAGCTTTTTCGATAGCTTCGATGATTACTTCTAATGCTTCACGGTTAGAACCAAGGTTTGGAGCGAATCCACCTTCGTCACCTACTGCAGTGTTAAGACCTTTGTCATGTAATACAGCTTTAAGTGCATGGAATACTTCAGCACCCATACGGATTGATTCTTTGAATGTTGGAGCACCAACTGGTAAGATCATGAACTCTTGGAAGTCTACGTTGTTATCAGCGTGAGAACCACCGTTGATGATGTTCATCATTGGAGTTGGTAATTGTTTTGCATTGAATCCACCAAGGTAACGGTATAATGGAAGACCTACGAAGTCAGCTGCTGCGTGAGCTACTGCCATAGATACACCAAGGATAGCGTTAGCGCCTAGTTTACCTTTGTTTGGAGTGCCATCTAATTCGATCATAGCACGGTCGATACCAGCTTGGTCAGTTACGTCGAAACCAACGATTTCTGGAGCGATTGCTTCGTTAACGTTGTTTACTGCATTTAGAACACCTTTACCAAGGTAACGAGATTTGTCACCGTCACGTAATTCTACTGCTTCGTGCTCACCAGTAGATGCACCACTTGGTACGATAGCGCGTCCGAAAGCGCCGCTTTCTGTGTAAACTTCTACTTCTACAGTTGGGTTACCACGAGAGTCAAGGACTTCGCGAGCATAAACATCAATAATTGTTGACATAATAAATTCTCTCCTTTTTATATAAGCAAATTATTTAATAATTGTTTTACCTGTCATTTCTTTCGGTTGTTCCACATTTAAAAGCGTAAGCATTGTTGGAGCGATATCTCCTAAAATACCACCTTCACGAAGCTCTACATCATTTTTTGTAACGATGAAAGGAACCGGGTTAGTTGTATGAGCTGTCATTGGTCCACCATCAGCAGTTAACTCCTGATCAGCATTACCATGGTCAGCAGTAATAAGTGCTACACCATCTTTTGCAAGAATCGCTTCTACAACTTTTCCTAAACATTCGTCAGTTGCTTCTACTGCTTTAATTGTTGGTTCCATCATCCCAGAATGGCCAACCATATCACAGTTTGCAAAGTTAAGAATGATAACATCATGTTTATCATTTTCGATTTCATTTACTAAAGCGTCCGTTACTTCGTAAATGCTCATTTCAGGTTTCAAGTCATACGTTGCAACCTTCGGTGAGTTAATTAAAATACGCTCTTCTCCTGGGAATTCAGCCTCACGACCACCGCTAAAGAAGAATGTAACGTGCGGATACTTTTCAGTTTCCGCGATGCGAAGTTGCTTTAATCCCGCTTGCGCAACAACTTCACCTAATGTGTTATCAAGGTTCATTGGCTTGAATGCCACGTAACCATCTACAGTTTCACTGAAATGTGTCATACAAACGAATTCAGGAATGTGAGGTACTTTTTCACCACGATCGAACTCACGGAAGTCTTCGTTTGTAAATACACGAGCAATTTGAATTGCACGGTCTGGACGGAAGTTATAGAAGATAACTGCATCATCATCATTGATTGTTGCAACTGGCGTGTTATCTTCGTTAACAATTACAGACGGCAATACGAATTCATCATAGATACCGTTCGCATAAGAGTCTTCTACACACTCTTCTGCTGATTTATAAGTAGGGCCTTCACCATTCACCATAGCACTGTAACATTTTTCTACGCGATCCCAACGCTTGTCACGGTCCATAGAGTAATAACGACCAGAGATAGTCGCGAATTGTCCTACTCCTGTTTCTTTAATTACTTCATTTGTTGCATCGATATAACCTTTTGCTGTTTGTGGTCCAACATCGCGGCCGTCTAAGAATGCATGGATATAAACTTTCTCCACGCCTTCTTTTGCTGCTAAGCGAAGAAGAGCAAACATATGGTTCATGTGACTGTGCACACCACCATCAGAAAGTAAACCGAATAAATGAAGAGCAGTACCTTTTTCTTTTACGCTTTTAATTGCATTTTGGAAAGTTTCGTTCTGATCGAACTCACCTTCACGAATTGCAACGTTTACGCGTGTTAAGCTTTGATATACAATGCGGCCAGCACCGATATTTAAGTGACCAACCTCAGAGTTACCCATTTGACCTTCTGGAAGACCTACTTCCTCACCACAAGCTGTAAGCGTTGTATGAGGGAATTTGTTCCAGTAACCATCAAAATTAGGTTTCTTAGCTTGTGCTACAGCATTCCCATGCGTTTCTTCACGTAGTCCGAAACCATCAAGAATGATTAAAGCTGTTGGCTTTCTCATTTTACCGCCCCCAGAAGACCTAAGAACGAAGCAGGCTCTAAGCTAGCACCGCCAACTAAAGCGCCGTCGATGTCAGATTGTGCCATATACTCTTTAATGTTTTCTGGTTTTACGCTACCGCCGTATTGAATACGAACAGCTTCTGCAGCTTCTGGAGAAACAGCTTCTGCAACAACTTTACGGATGTGTGCACATACTTCGTTTGCATCTGCAGAAGAAGAAGATTTACCTGTACCGATAGCCCAAATTGGCTCATAAGCGATAACAGTTGCTTTAACTTGCTCTTCTGTTAAACCTGCAAGTGCTTTTGTCACTTGACCTGCTACTAGATCAAATGTTTTTCCGCTTTCGCGCTCTTCTAAAGTCTCACCACAACATACGATTGGTGTTAAACCATGTTCAAATGCTGCAAGAGTCTTTTTGTTTACTGACTCATCTGTTTCAGCAAACATTTCACGACGCTCAGAGTGGCCAAGTACTACGTAGCCTACTTTTAAGTCGCTAAGTGCTACTGGGCTAATTTCGCCAGTGAATGCACCATTTTTTTCGAAGTGCATGTTTTGTGCACCTACTTGTAAATCAGTTCCTTCAGTTGCTGCTACTAAACGCTCTAAAAATAGAGCTGGCGAGCAAACTACTGCATCAACAGCTGAAGCTGCTGGGATTTGACCTTTAACTTCCTCTACGAAGCTAACTGCTTCAGATAGAGTTTTATTCATTTTCCAGTTACCTGCGATAATTGGTTTACGCATGCTTTGCACCGTCCTTTTTCTTTGGCTGCTACTTATTTGTCGTTAAGACAAACTACACCTGGAAGCTCTTTGCCTTCCATGAATTCTAATGACGCACCGCCGCCAGTAGAAATGTGGCTCATTTTATCAGCCATACCGAATTTTTCAACAGCTGCTGCAGAGTCACCACCGCCGATAACAGAGTATGTATCTTCTGCATCTGCTAATGCTTGTCCTACTGCTTTTGTACCTTCTGCGAATGGAGTCATTTCGAATACACCCATTGGTCCATTCCATACAACAAGCTTAGAATTTTTAATTACATCTGCATAAATTTCACGTGTTTTAGGACCGATGTCCACGCCTTCCCAAGTAGAAGGGATAGAGTCGATACCTACGATTTGAGTTGTTGCAGTTTCAGAGAATTCCTCTGTGATTACAACATCAACTGGCATGTAGAAGTTTACGCCTTTTTCTTTTGCAAGTTGCATAAATTCTTTAGCTAGTTCGATCTTGTCGTCTTCACATAGAGATAGACCAATTTCATGACCTAAAGCTTTAACGAATGTGTAAGCAAGTCCGCCACCGATGATTAAGTTATCTACTTTGTCTAATAGATGACGAATTACACCGATTTTATCTTTTACTTTCGCACCACCGATGATAGCTGTGAATGGACGTTCTGGGTTAGAAAGTGCTTTTCCAAGTACATCTAACTCTTTTTCCATTAATAATCCAGATACTGCTGGTAGGTAGTCTGCGATACCTGCTGTAGAAGCGTGAGCACGGTGAGCTGCACCGAATGCATCGTTTACGAAGATATCAGCAAGAGCTGCAAATTCTTTCGCAAGTTCTGCATCGTTCTTTTCTTCGCCCGCATAGAAACGTACGTTTTCAAGAACTAATACGTCGCCTTCGTTCATTGCTGCAACCATTTCTTGTGCAACTGGTCCGAATGCTTCGTCTGCTTTTTTAACATCTTTACCAAGAAGCTCGCCTAAACGTGCTGCTACTGGAGTAAGACGTAATTCTTCTACTGCTTGACCTTTTGGACGGCCTAAGTGACTTGCTAAAATAACTTTCGCACCTTGCTCTACTAAATATTGAATTGTAGGAAGAGCTGCACGGATACGAGTTTCATCTGTAATTTTGCCTTCTTTCATAGGTACGTTGAAATCAACGCGGCAAAATACACGCTTACCTTTTAAATCTACGTCACGAATTGATTTTTTGTTCATTGGATTTCCCTCCGACTACTAGTTAGGATTGACAAAACCCACTCAAAAGCTTAACACATTTGCTTTTAAAACGAAAGAAGAGAGAGAGGGAACAAACCCTCTCCCTCGTTTTGTCATTGATTACTTATATAATTAAGAATTAAAGACCTTTAGAAGTCATGTATGCTGCTAGGTCTACTACGCGGTTAGAGTAACCAGTTTCGTTATCGTACCAAGAAAGTACTTTAACCATGTTACCTTCCATTACCATTGTAGATAATGCATCGATTGTAGAAGAAGCTGTACATCCGTTATAGTCGATAGATACTAATGGCTCTTCGCTGTATCCAAGGATACCTTTTAATTCGCCTTCAGCTGCTGCTTTGAATGCTGCGTTTACATCTTCAACTGTTACTTCTTTGTCAAGTTCAACAACTAAGTCAACAAGAGAAACGTTAGCAGTTGGAACACGTACAGCGCCACCGTTTAATTTACCTTTAAGTTCTGGTAATACTAATGCTACAGCTTTAGCTGCACCAGTAGATGTTGGGATCATGTTTTCAGCTGCTGCACGAGCACGACGTAAATCTTTGTGTGGTAAGTCTAAGATTTGTTGGTCGTTAGTGTAAGAGTGAATTGTTGTCATCATTCCGCGTTTTACGCCGAATTTTTCGTTTAATACTTTAGCGAATGGAGCTAGACAGTTTGTAGTACAAGAAGCGTTAGATACTACGTTGTGGTTAGCTGCATCATATTGTTCGTGGTTAACACCCATAACTACAGTAATATCTTCGTCAGAAGCTGGAGCTGAGATGATAACTTTCTTAACTGATCCACCTAAGTGTTTTTCAGCGTCTGATTTTTTAGTGAAACGGCCAGTAGATTCTACTACTACTTCTACTCCGTAGTCGCTCCATGGTAATTGAGCTGGGTCACGCTCAGCGATAACTTTAATTTCTTTACCGTTAACAACGATGCTGTTTTCGTTAGCAGATACTTCTGCATTTAAAGTTCCGTGAACTGTGTCATATTTTAAAAGGTGAGCTAATGTTTTAGCATCTGTTAAGTCGTTGATTGCTACTACTTCTACCTCAGAGTTGTTAAGAGCTGCGCGGAATACGTTACGTCCGATACGTCCAAATCCATTAATACCAATTTTAGTCATTTGAATTTCCTCCTTGGGGGATTATATTAAAGGGTAATACCCTTTGTTAACTGTTTTGCTGCACCTTCATCTGTAATTAGAATTGAAGTGTGCCCTTGTTTAATTACAGCCTGTATTGCCTTTGCCTTTGAAGAACCTCCAGCGACTGCAACAACGTGAGATACATGTTGTAAATCCTCAAGTTGCATACCAACTGTTCTTACTTTATGAACAACATTTCCTTGTTCATTAAAGTAGTAACCGAAAGCTTCGCCTACTGCTTCGCTTGCTTGAATCTTTAACCAATCTGCTTCTGAAGTATTTCTGCGACGTGCCATTGTTAACGCATCACCTATTCCATGAATGACGATATTGGAAGATCGAATCAACTCAAGAACTTCTTTCACGGAAGGCTCTGTCACAATAGACGCATATGCTTCGCTACTAACATGGTCTGGAACATACAATAAGCGATAATTACTCATCGTATTTTGTGCCATCTTGGCACAAATGGTATTGGCTTCTAATTCGACACCCTCTCCAATTCCACCACGCGCTGGGACAAATAGCATATGTAAATCTTTGCAATCAAGCTGCATCATGTCCGCAGCAGCAGCTAGCGTAGTTCCTCCAGCCACAGCAACGATATTATTCGCTGTCAGACGGTCTTTTATACAAGTCACACAAGCACGGCCCATCTCCAGTTTGACCCAAGGTGATTCATCACTATCACCAGGGACAACGAAAACTTCATCCAAGTCTAATGTTTCCTTAAGTTGCTTTTCTAAAACCTTTAACCCGGAAATTTCTTTCATAAAGTCTTCCAAAGCAAGAACTAAAGCTGTTCCTTCTTCTGTCAAAGTCATTCCAGAAGAAGCGACGTGAACTAAGTTTTGTTCTTTCAAAACTTGAACTTCACTTCGCAATACTCGTTCTGTCATACCGAGACTTGCTGACAAGTTTCTTCTTCCAATCGGCTGCATGAGCCTAATGTATTGAAGAATTTGCATTCTCGTTTGCATAACAGGTAGCAGATCAGGTAATAATTTTTTTGTGTTCTGAATCCATGAGCGCATATCTTTTCTCCTCACTACATTGGTTCATTTTTCCTCGTGGTCACTTTACGTCCCGTAGTGACATTTTGTGTCCCACATAGGTTAAAAAAATAATCCCTGCTACGTGTATTATTGTAACAGGAGATAGAAACTTATTCAACTCTTAACTGCATTCTTTATATAGTTTATTATGACACCTTTGTGAATGTTACCATATTCTACTTGTTTTCCGCCTATTTCTACCACCGGAATCATTAGGTGATATTTTTCTAAAAGGTCATTATCTTCATATATATTTATTTCCTCGATTTGAAAAGAATATTCACATTGTACTTCCTCTAAAACTTGTTTCGCCTGCACGCAAAGGCCACAATCTTTTTTTGTATACAGTACAACTTTCATATTCTTCACCTATCCGATCGTTTTTCGTAATGATGACGCTGGAATGTGCATTTGTTCTCTATACTTCGCCACTGTTCTTCGAGAAATAACGATTTCATGCTCTTCTTCTAATAATTTTGAAATCTTTTGATCTGAAAGTGGCTTTTTCTTATTCTCCGCCTCAACAAGCGTTTGGATAAATCGTTTCACACGCTTTGTAGAAACTGCTTCATCTTCAGTAGTCGTAATAGCATTACTAAAGAAAGATTTCATCTCAAATAAACCATGTGGTGTTTG
Source organism: Bacillus sp. M5A3_1b (assembly GCF_053345335.1). NCBI lineage: Bacteria > Bacillati > Bacillota > Bacilli > Caryophanales > Bacillaceae > Bacillus > Bacillus sp. M5A3_1b. The sequence goes on from NZ_JBKEZY010000003.1 coordinate 212,924, forward strand.
CACATATTTATTTCGCGTTGCACGACTAATTGTAGATTCATGCACACTTAACTCTTCCGCTACCTCTTTTAAAGCAAGCGGTTTTAAATGTTCTGGCCCTTCCCAGAAGAAATCACGTTGTTTTTCCATAATAATAGTCATCACTTGCAAAAGCGTTTGTTTTCTCTGTTTTAAACTGCGCATAATCCACTGCACATGCTGATACTTTTCTGATACATAAGATGCTACTTCACTTTCACTATTATTCAGAAGCGCACTATACTCAGAATGAATTTCAATTCTCGGCATATTTCTCTCGTTCATTTGTAAAACGAGACGATCACCATCTTTTTTCACCGCCATATCAGGCACAATATAAAGCGGTTTATCAGAAGAAAACGCAAGACCTGGTTTCGGCTGTAATGACGTAATACAGTTCACCGCCGATTGCAATTCTTCATTACTACACTTCAACACTTGAACGAGCTTTCGCCAATCTTTCTTCACGAAATAAGCGAAGTGATCCTCTATAACCTCTTCCGCTAATCCATTCCGTCTTTGTAAGCGCTTCAATTGTAAAGTTAGACATTCCTGAATATTACGCGCTCCTACCCCTGCTGGCTCGAGTGATTGGACAAGCTCTACAAAGCGGGCGACTTCATGAATCGGTGCGGAAAGGAGATCCGCTAACTCTTCGTTCGTTTCTTGTAAATACCCATTTCCATCCATGTTCATAATAATGAAAGAAGCTATTTTTCGCTCTTCTTCATCTATTTTATAATACTGTATTTGATTTAATAAATGTTGCTGAATCGTTGTTGAATCCACACTGTAGATTTCCATCTGATTCTCGACTTGTTTGCTGGTACTTTTACTGTTGTTAGAGCTCTTTTTCTTCTCCCTCTCAAAACCACCTAACTCAATAAGGGGATTCTCTAACGATTGCTCATACAAAAACTCCGATAATTCTTGTACATTATACTGGAGCATTGTAATCGCTTGCCTTAACTCTTGTGTCATTGCCAAACGTAAGCTTTGTTCTTGTAAAAGACTTGCCTTCAAACTAATCTCCCCCTTGTTTCTATTGTACAATAAGTTTGGTAAAAGGAGAATGCTATCACAGACACCCATTCCAAAATATTATTAATTTATATGTATTAATGAGATTTACAACTTACAACCGAAATTTGAATAATATTGAAAGAAAATAATAGCGCGACAAAATTATTACCACATACTAATAGTAAATCTTATTATCAGATATAACAAGTGTTAATAAAAAAGGTCTGCACTTATATTTGTAAGTGCAGACCTTTTTATGCAGATAGATTCATTATGCTTCGTTAAATATAACATCCCCTTCTTCAGCAGGCCATTCACCTTCTAATTCCATGTCGTCTAACATCATTTCAGCCGTAAAGACAATCGCTATTAAATCCTTATGGTAGTCTCCGCTAGGCAAATAGTGACTAGGTCCAAAACAATCCCTATCAATTCCTTTATATTGCAATTCCATATTTAACATGAATTTCAACATTTCATCGCCTGTAATTTCACCAGAATCAGATACAGCAACGGTTCTACGTTCGTTATCCCCTAAAATACTTAAATATCCACTAATTTTACGCACCTGCAATCCCCTCATACTATAATTTTCAGATAATTTTAGTATAAACTCATTACAAAATTAACAGAAGTACCTTGTTGGACCATAACAAAAACCCCCTATACACGATTATTTCTAATCACATACAAGAGGTTGTTTTAAATTTACTATTTATTTTCAACACGTAACACCAACAATACATAACGCGCCCAGAGGGATTCGAACCCCCGGCAGACGTGGTACCGGAAACCACCGCTCTATCCGACTGAGCTATGGGCGCATGATTATAAAATATACTTCATTTTCTCTCCATAATAATAGCAATAAAAACCATTTAAATCAATAAAAACTCTTTGATAGCACATTGTATATACGATATTTTCTGCATAAAAATGCCCCCTATTTTCTACATTTAGGAGGCAATTCTTAACGGTCTTATTTATCTAGTTTCTCTTTAATCTCTTTTGGAATTTCATCCGGTTGTACTTCTTGGTACGTTTCGATATACTCACCTTTCGTTTTAACCTTTACATATGCTCCTTCTCTAAGCCCACGAGGTGCATAAAACTTAACATCTCTTCCTTCGCCCGAAGCGTAATAACCGGTAAGTTTATAGTCTCCAGCTACCTCTCCAACTGTAGATAGTCGGCCAGATTCTTTCGCTTTTACATATACAAAGTCTTCTTTCACAAGCGGATTATATCTATCAGTCACCTCATTATGAGAAAAGCTTGCCACACCAATAACTAATATAAAAAGTCCAATTAAACCTAATAATAATTTCTTCATTTTTCTCTCCTTCAAATGTCCTTTTGACTTGCTTTACTTTCTTTATTCTAGGAGAAAAAGTTTTTTCCACTATCGCTTTTCCTTACATATTCATTACAAAATTGTAATCCACACATGTAACACTCCTAAATTTTCCAATCATAAATTCACCCCAACTCACAAATTATAATCTTTGAATTGATATTCCAAAGGGGGCTTCATTCAATGACTGTAATTACAAAATTAAAGCAAACTGTTTCTGGATTAAAAAGTGCACAAGCTAGCTTAGAGGGATTCGCTCTTGATACGGATAACCAACAAGCTAAGCAACTTTTCCAAACAGCTGCAGAGCAAACGCAAACGATTATCGATTCTTTAAATCCACGCGTTGAAGAAGTCCAACAAGAAGAACCACAATACTCACAGCAATAACGAATTAGTCATGCTGTGAAATAGAAAAAGGATGATATGCAGTCATCCTTTTTCTATCACATTACATATTGCAACAGAAATGGAATGATAATCATGCGAAAACTCGGCCTCATAACCGCGTTATTTGCCCTTCTATGTAGCTCTTTTGCCGGATGTGATAATAGTCCCTTAGATAAAAAAGTGAAAGAAGAAGCAAAACGAACGGAGAAAGAAAAAGGTCCCAAACTAACAAAGACGAGTACAGAATCCTTTAATCAATCTATATCACAAGGAGCCAAGAAAAGGGCTCTCGCTATGGATGAAATTACAAAAAGCACAGCAGTGAATTCAAATTTGGATCTCTACATAGCAGTTCTGCCTGAGCATCACGAAAGGTTTGGATTAAAGCCTCTGCGTAAGAAGCTTCAAAAGCAGCTAAGTGATGAGCATCCTACTTTCGATGTTCGTGTAAGTACTGATAAAAAAATCTTTATGTTACTCGAAAGGCTTGAGAACAAAATTAAGAAAAAAGAAGTATCTAAAGACGAGATCAATAAGCAATTAAAACTCATTGGGAAAAAAATGGAGTCTAACACTTAACGCTTTTTAATAGAAAAGGAAGGATCGCAATGTCTAGTAAAGATAAGAACTTAACCCCTGTGCAACAAGAGTATAAAAAATTCGAGCAAGAACGCGAACCGAAGCGCCCTGTCTTGAAAAATTGTATTAAAGCCTTTTTCGTCGGTGGTTTTATTTGCTTCATCGGACAACTCATTTCTACGTTTTATATCACATATTTTGACTTCACTGAGCGTTCAGCAGGAAATCCAACAGTCGCAACTCTCATTTTCATTTCCATGTTACTAACTGGTTTCGGTATATATGACCGTTTTGGGCAGTTTGCTGGAGCAGGCACAGCTGTACCCGTTACTGGATTTGGTAACTCTGTTATTGCCGCATGTATCGAACACCGAACAGAAGGGTTCGTACTCGGCGTTGGAGGAAATATGTTTAAATTAGCCGGCTCTGTTATTTTGTTTGGTGTATTTTCAGCTTTCGTCATCGCACTTATTAAAACGATTCTCGTTCAATGGGGAGGGCTATAAATGTTACAAGGACACCGAACGTGGGTATTTGAAAATAAACCCGTTATTATTTCGACAGGAGTCGTTGGTGGACCGTTTGAAGCAAAAGGAAACATTCCAGAAGACTTCGATATCCTCCATGAAGATTTATGGCTCGGCCAGGATTCCTATGAAAAAGCACATAAAATTTTATTCGAAGAAGCTTGTAGCCGCGCTACTGAAAAAGCCAAGCTTCGTAAAGACGATATTCAATTCGTACTTGCAGGAGATTTAATTAATCAAATCACTCCAACAAGCTTTGCCTGCCGTACACTCGGAACACCATATCTCGGATTATTCGGAGCATGTTCTACTTCCATGGAAGGATTAGCGCTCGGGGCAAGTATTGTAAATGCAAAAGGCGCAAAATATTTATTAACCGGGGCATCTAGTCATAACACCGCTGTAGAGAAGCAGTTCCGATATCCAACTGAATACGGCGGTCAAAAACCTCCTACCGCACAATGGACAGTAACTGGAGCTGGCGCAGCTATTTTAAGCGACACTGGACATGGTCCTAGAGTAACATCTGCAACAATCGGACGAGTGGTTGATATGGGACTAACGGATCCGTTTAATATGGGCGGTGCGATGGCTCCAGCTGCCGTCGATACAATTGAAGCCCACTTGCGCGAACGCCAAATTGATGCCTCTTACTACGATTTAATCGTAACAGGCGACCTAGGACATGTCGGTCGCGAAATTGCTTATGACTTACTACATAAACACGGAACGAAAATAACGAGCGAACAGTTTCAAGATTGCGGCATACTCATTTATAGAGAAGGGCAACCTGTCATAGCTGGTGCTAGCGGACCGGGATGTTCCGCAACAGTCGTGTACGGTCATTTATTAAACCGAATGAAAAGAGGAGAGTTCAAAAAAATACTTGTCGTTGCGACAGGCGCTTTACTATCTCCACTTACATTCCAACAAGAAGAAACGATTCCGTGTATCGCTCACGCCGTTTCGATTGAATTTGGAGGTGCAACGCAATGATTTTTTTCTGGGCTTTCGTCATCGGCGGACTCATATGTGTAATTGGCCAACTTATGTTTGATGTTGGCAAGCTAACACCCGCTCATACAATGGCAACACTTGTTGTTGCCGGTGCTATACTGGACGGATTCAACCTGTATGAACCATTAATCGACTTTGCTGGAGCCGGGGCAACTGTACCTATTACAAGTTTCGGTAATGCCCTCGTTCACGGCGCAATGGAAGAAGCTGCAAAACACGGCATCGTTGGCGTCATTACCGGAATGTTTAAAGTAACAAGCGCTGGTATTTCTGCTGCTATCATATTCGGATTCATTGGTGCATTACTATTCAAACCGAAAGGATAAGAGGTGTTTGTATGACAGTTATCGCTAGCGTTAAAACCTGCCTTGCTAGTGTAAGGGGCGCTCAAGCAAGTTTAAGCTCCCTTTCACTACATTCACAGGACGCGGAATCAAAACGCGTATTTCATGAATGTATGTTAGAAATGGACAGCATCATCGCTGATTTACAGAATAGAGTTTCATTATTAGAACGTGAAGAACCTCAATATAAAGGGTTTTAAGTAGACTGGAGGAAATGACTATGTCTCACCTGCCGGAATGGACACTTGTCATTCTTCGCTCTGTATTCATATTAATTATTTTATTCGCTATTACGAAATGGTTAGGGAAAAGACAAATCTCTCAGCTCTCCTTTTTTGAATACATAGCCGGAATGACAATCGGTGACATCGCTGCCCAAGTATCTACAGGGCTCGATTCAAAATTTTTCCATGGCGTCTTTGCGATACTCATTTTCGCTGTGGTACCTTTTTTCACAGGAATCCTCTCCTTAAAGAACAAAACAGCTCGCGACTTCTTTGAAGGGAAATCTACCGTATTAATAAAAGATGGAAAAATACTCGAAGATAACTTAAAGAAAGAAAAATATACAAGTGACGAATTACTGGAACTACTCCGTGGAAAAAATGCTTTCAGCGTAGCTGATGTTGAATTTGCCGTACTAGAACCGAGCGGAGAATTAAATGTATTATTGAAGAAAGATCGCCAACCACTTACAGCAAAAGACGTTGGCTTAAAAGTACCGAATGAAAAAGAACCACAAACTGTTATTATGGATGGCAATGTCTTAGATGAACCTCTATCCTCTAGTGGACATAACCGCGCTTGGTTACATTCTGAACTAGAAAAGCTCGGTGTTGTTATTGAAAATGTCTTTCTCGGTCAAGTGGATTCATACGGACAACTTACTATCGACATTTATAATGACAAACTACAAATGCCTTCTCCTCAAAACAAGCCTTTATTATTAGCATCTTTAAAAAAATGTCATGCTGATCTTGAACTATTTTCCCTAGAAACAAAGTCGAAATCAGCAAGCGAAATGTATAGTAAAAACGCGAAACACATCGAAAAGATTTTAAATAAAGTAACCTATCTTTTAAAAGAATAGATATCACAAGAACGCTTCAGTAAAAAGGCGTTCTTTTCTTTTTACTACAGATTTCATGACGTTTAAATTTATGTAATTCGGTTATGATGTTGAAGATACATAAGCAGGGAATTTCAAAAACATAGCGAATAATTCATGGTACAACTACATATTTTTTTGATTTAAAGTGGTTTCGTTTGACCTTTATTGACCATAATTGTATTATAAGACTAAGAAAGCTTTAGAAGGAGGAAATAACAGATGAATTTAATTCCTACAGTAATTGAACAAACAAATCGTGGAGAACGCGCTTACGATATTTACTCTCGACTATTAAAAGACCGCATCATTATGCTTGGTAGTGCAATTGATGACAACGTAGCTAACTCAATCGTTTCCCAGCTTTTATTCTTGGAATCTCAAGATCCAGAAAAAGATATTCACATCTACATCAATAGCCCTGGTGGTTCTATCACAGCAGGTATGGCAATTTACGATACAATGCAATTTATTAAACCACAAGTATCAACAATCTGTATCGGTATGGCTGCATCTATGGGTGCATTCTTACTTGCAGCAGGTGAAAAAGGAAAACGTTATGCACTTCCAAACAGTGAAGTAATGATTCACCAACCACTTGGCGGAGCACAAGGCCAAGCGACTGAAATCGAAATCGCTGCAAAACGTATCCTATTCTTACGTGAAAAACTAAACCAAATTCTTGCTGACCGCACAGGTCAACCACTTGAAGTACTACAACGCGACACAGACCGCGACAACTTCATGACAGCTGAAAGAGCTCTAGAATACGGCTTAATCGATAAGATCTTTACAAATCGTTAATAGATTTAAAGCGGAAGCGGCTCGTTTAGAACAGGAGGAAGTTGGAACCCCTGATTACGAGGCGCTTTTTTGCCTCGAATGAAGGGGTGAAACGACCGACTGTTCTAGCCGCTGGAGCTAGATAGATTTAAAGCGGAAGCGGCTCGTTTAGAATGGGAGGAGGATGGAGCTTCTGACAAAGAGGTGCTTTTTACCTCGTCGGAAGAAGCGAAGCCACCGACCATTCTAGCCGCTGGAGCTGGATAGATTTAAAGCGGAAGCGCCCTATAATTGGGCGCTTCTTTTATATATTGTTCCCCGCTCACATACCCCACCTAGTATACCTCTAAATATATCGGCGATTTTTCAAATATATCCACCGTAACTCCAATTATATCGGCGATTATTTTAATATATCGACGATTCGACACAACTTATCGACTTACCGACAACCCTCGACAAGCACGCGCCCCCTACATACCCGACTCCCAACACCAAATAACAAAACAAAAAAGCTATCGCACATGCGCGATAGCTTCTTATTGTATATATGCAGCTAATGCTTCTAAAGCTTCTTCTGCATCTGAACCTTCTGTTGTAATTGTTATCATGCTACCAGTTCCAATTGCTAAGCTCATAATCCCCATTATGCTCTTTGCATTCACTGTCTTTCCATCTTTCTCGATGAAGATATCTGCATGAAAGCGATTGGCCTCTTGTACAAACAACGCAGCCGGACGTGCTTGTAAACCGTTTTTTAATGAAACTTTAACTCGTTTTTGAACCACAGCTCCATTTCCCCTTTAACCTCTTATTTTTTTGCTACAGCTTCCCCCGCGCGTAATTTCTCTGCAATCTCATCGATTTTACGCAAACGATGATTAATACCCGATTTACTAATTTTCCCCCCGGATACCATCTCGCCTAACTCTTTCAATGTTACATCTTGATAATCTCTTCGTAATTGTGCAATTTCTCGCAGTTTATCTGGTAATATATCAAGACCAACTGTCTCATCAATATAACGGATATTTTCAATCTGCCTTAGCGCTGCACCAATTGTTTTATTTAAATTGGCTGTTTCGCAGTTCACTAAACGATTTACTGAATTACGCATATCGCGAACGATTCGAATGTCTTCAAATCTTAAAAGTGCATTATGAGCGCCTATAATATTTAAAAACTCCGTAATCTTTTCTGCTTCTTTCAAATACGTAATGTACCCTTTTCTTCTTTCCAACGTCTTACTATTTAAATCAAATCCGTTCATCAATTCACATATAGCATCATTATGTTCCTTATATAACGAAAAGACCTCTAAATGATAAGATGATGTTTCTGGGTTATTTACTGAACCACCTGCTAAAAATGCACCTCGTAAATACGATCGTTTACAACATTTCTTCTCGATTAATTCCTGGGATATATTTCGAATTAACGAAAAGTCGTCTCGAACAATATGAAGATCAGCTAATATTTCGCGAGACTTCTCAACAAGCCGCACAATATATACATTATTTTTCTTCAATCGCATTTTTTTACGAACAAGTAATTCTACCGTCACGTCATATCCTTTTTTCAAAAGCGTATAAATCCTTCTTGCAATTGCCGCATTCTCCGTTTGAATATCGATAGATAGACGACGGTTTGAAAAAGAAAGCGATCCGTTCATTCGAAGTAACGCTGATAATTCTGCTTTCTCACAGCATTCCTTCACCTCAAGATTCGTTAGCTCTTTCTTTGTTTCTGATGCAAATGACACAGTCAACACCTCCTTATACGATTACTTTGGAACAAAAATCTTGTCCTATATGAAATGATGAGCGTTACCTCAAAAGAGGCAACGCACATCTACAACAGTGAATATAAAATAGAAGCTAGTTTTAATGTATCGTGCCTTACAACACGATCATCATACTTCGCTAATTGATCTTGAATGACATCAATATTGCTCTCTGTAAAACGCTCTTCATCTACTACAACTGGTGCCGACATTTCTTCCTCATACAACTGACGTAATTCACAAGGAATATCACGGTTATTTACAATTGCAGTATCGATAAATGGTTTACCTAAATGATCATGTAACGCCTGCACATGGTCAAACGCAGTATATCCCATCGTTTCACCAGCTTGCGTCATAACATTACAGACATATACCTTCTTCGCTTTTGCAGCAAGAACAGCGTCCCCGATTTTGTTAACAACTAAATTCGGTAATATACTCGTATACAAACTTCCTGGACCAAAAACAAGTAAATCAGCTCGTTTAATCTCAGCCAACGTTTCATGTAAAGGCTCTACATCTTCTGGAGTTAAAAAGACGCGGTTAATCTTCTTCCTAGAATAAGGAATCTTTGATTCACCTGTTACAATTTCTCCATCTTCTAGTTCCGCATGAAGTACCGCACTTTGGTTCGCTGCAGGTAACACACGTCCTCTGACATTTAACACTTTACTCGTTTCCGTAATCGCATGGAAGAAGTCTCCTGTAATCGAGGTCATACCCGCTAATAATAAATTTCCTAACGCATGACCTTTCAGCCCGTCTCCCGTTGTGAAACGATGCTGAAATAAAGCTTCCACCAGCGGCTCTACATCTGATAATGCAACAAGTACGTTACGAATGTCACCTGGGGGTGGAATTTCGAGCTCATCACGTAATCTACCTGAACTGCCACCATCATCAGCGATTGTAACAACTGCTGTAATATCAACTGGATATTGTTTCAATCCTCTTAATAAAACAGAGAGTCCAGTACCGCCTCCCATGATAACAATTTTAGGTTTTCTCTCTTTTTTCATCCCTTAATGGCCCTTTCTCTTCTCCACATCACGATGAGATACATGAACGCTATACTCTGGTTTCAAATGTTTCCCAAGGTATTCTGTAAGCGTAACAGAACGATGCTGTCCACCTGTACATCCAATCGCAATTACAAGTTGACTCTTGCCTTCTCTTTTATAATGAGGCAGCATGAAAGTAATAAGATCCGTCAATTTTTCTAAAAACTTATGTGTCTCATTAAATTTCAGCACATACGATGAAACTTCTTCATCTAGTCCTGTTAATGGCTTCATATGTGGAATGTAATATGGATTTGGTAAAAAACGAACATCAAATACTAAATCTGCATCAATTGGAATACCGTACTTAAATCCAAACGACATAACATTTACACGAAATGCTTGCTCAGTTTCAGTTGAAAACAGGTGAACAATTTTTTCACGTAATTCTTTCGGTTTTAAATCCGATGTATCCAGCACAATATTCGCTCGTGCCTTCATATCAGTTAATAAGCCACGCTCCATCTCAATTCCCTTTAACGGTAAACCAGTTGGTGCAAGTGGATGCGAACGTCTCGTTTCTTTATAACGAGTTACAAGCGTGCCATCTTTCGCATCTAAGAATAAAATATGAGGAATAATCCATGTACGTTCTGATAAATCATCAAGTGCTCCCCATAAATGTTCGAAAAACTCTCGGCCACGTAAATCAACGCCAAGTGCCACTTTATTCATTTTCCCTTTTGAATCCGCCATAAGTTCAATAAACTTCGGCAATAACATCGGTGGTAAATTATCTACACAGAAATATCCTAAATCTTCAAAACTTTGTAAAGCTACTGTCTTTCCAGCTCCAGACATTCCTGTAATAATTACCATTTTTATATCATTATTCTCTGTCATCGTATCCTCTCCTTGACGGTTTAACTCGGATCTAATCGATATGAAAGCAACTCAAAATCTGGGGTATATACAAATGTACCGTAGATTATGCCATTTCCTTTAATTAAATAATCAATAATGTGATAATCTCCTGGTGCCATTGCTAAATCATCAATTTTGTCAAATGTATGCCAACCAATGATGCCTTCTTCGCTCTCTAGTTTGTTTTCTCCTGCAAAATCTGTCGCTAAAAAGGAGAACATCATCCATTCAGAAACAACTTTATCACCTTCTTGGATGACAAAGGTGAAGACCCCTTTTAACGCTGGGTTCTTTAAATAAATACCTGTTTCTTCACGATACTCGCGAACAACGGAATCTCTTACTGTCTCACCACGCTCCATTTTCCCGCCTGGTGCAACCCACCAATTTCGGCGAGGTTTTTGGAGTAAGAGTACTTCATTATCTCTAATTAACACACAGTTTGTCACTCTTTGCATGTTTCTTCACCTCAGCTACTTGCAGTAAATTTCTCACTGCATACTCATTTCATTATACTATCAAAAACAGTTTGCTACAACGAAGGAGCCAGTCCTCTTTCGCTAAGCACATGCCACTCAACAATTTTAAAAAAGCTTTCTAGAACAAGCAATGTAAATGCCTAGACTTTCAATGAATAGCATGAAAAATCCCCTTAACGATTTTTATCGCCAAGGGGATTAAAGTACTTATTTCTTACCGAAATAAGTAACAATCGCAAATCCTAAAATAAAGGTAATAATTGAACTTATAATTGAAAATCCTCCAGTTGGAATACCAGGGAACACAATTACAATCGAGCCGATAACAAGTCCAATAATTGCCGCAAATGTCATACTTTTATAACGATCTAACAAGAAACTAATTCCTTTACTACTTACAACAAACCCCGCCATAACACCAGCACCGATAACTACGATTAAAGGTAAGTTCAGTGTAGTTAAAGCATTAATTGCTGTCGGATACACACCAATAATTAATAAAATAAATGATCCGCTAATTCCAGGAAGCAACATAGCCATACTAGCCATCCAGCCCGCGAAAAATAAGCCAATTGCATTTAAAATTGTTAACGTCGTAATTGGATCTGCTGCCTTATCTGGTTTAAAGAAAGCTGTGATCGCAACAAGAATTGCTGCAACTATTAATAAAACAATGTGCTTACCTTTAAACGACGACTTTGCATCAGCTTCTCTCATTAACATCGGTAATATACTAATAATTAAACCGAGGAAGAAAAATTGAGTCGGTTCATAATGATTTGCAAGTAAATATTTAATAACGTGACTTAGCGTTAAAAACGCTGCTGCCACACCAGCTGCAAGGGGAATTAAAAACCCTAAATGTTTTTTCCATTCACGACTAAAGAATCCACTAATTGCCGCAAGCAATTGTTCATAAATCCCTAACACAACAGCGATTGTACCGCCGCTCACACCAGGAATTAAATCACTAACGCCCATACAAAACCCACGATATATATTACGCCATTCCATACTGAATAAATTCCTCATTTCTTATAGTGATTTTTCCGTAAAGTCCAGTATATCAATAAGAAAGCTTATAATCCCAATATTTTTTGACAAAACTTTGACATTTTCATAAAAAAAGAAAGCTCCTATCGGTAGCTTTCTTCTCAAAAGGCATATTATCCCTTATTTTTCTGATACTGTTTTTAGTTCTTCTAATAATTCTTCTACGTAATGTTGTGCACTTTGTGCTGCGATACTACCATCACCTGTTGCAGTTACAATTTGACGTAGCATTTTTTCACGAACATCTCCAGCTGCGAAAATACCAGGAACTTTCGTTTCCATACGCTCATTTGTTTCAAGGTAACCATTTTCATTTGTAATACCTAGTTCAACAAATGGTTTTGATAGTGGTAACATACCGATGTATATGAACACGCCATCAGTTTTGACTTCTTTCTCTTCTCCACTGTTTACGTCTACAAGTGTTACGCTTCCCACTTTACCATTTGCATCGTTAATTTCTTTTATAGTGTGATTCCAAATGAAATCAACTTTCTCGTTTTGGAAAGCACGATCTTGTAAAATTTTCTGTGCACGAAGAGTGTCACGACGGTGAACGATTGTTACCTTTGATGCGAAGCGTGTTAAGAATACACCCTCTTCAACAGCAGAATCTCCACCACCAATAACTACAAGTTCTTTTCCTTTAAAGAAAGCCCCATCACATACTGCACAATATGATACACCACGGCCGCCAAGTTCTGTTTCGCCTGGCACACCAATTTTTTTATATTCTGCACCGCTTGCAACGATAATTGCACGTGCTTTATATTCTTTTTTACCAGCAATAATTGTTTTGTATTCTTTACCATCGATGACTGCTTTCACATCACCGTATGCATATTCAGCACCAAATTTCTTCGCATGCTCGAACATTTTATTTGATAAGTCTGGTCCTAAAATAGACTCATAACCTGGGTAGTTCTCTACATCCTCTGTGTTTGCCATTTGGCCACCTGGGATACCACGCTCAAGCATTAATGTGCTTAAATTCGCACGAGATGTATATACTGCAGCTGTCATACCAGCTGGTCCTGCACCAATAATAATGACATCATAAATTTTTTCTTCTGACACACTATTCACTCCTATTCATTCCTACACAATTAAGTTACCCTCATTATACTGTTAGCATCATTTTTTTCCCAATGATTTGCTTACCCTATGTGTGCGTACGTTTAACAGCCTGCACATACTTTCGAACAGTCGCTACAGATACATTATATACATCCCCAAGCTCCGACTGTGTCATCTTATTTCCTTGTTCGCTGCGTACAATATATTCAACAGCAGCTGACCAGCCGTATACATTTGTAAAAACTGCCCCAGATGTATATAAACGTATGAACGTACAAAACCAAAATTGTAAACACTCTTCGATTAATTCATCATCTTTTTTCGTATAATTATATAAAGCATCCGCAATTTGCGCGCACTGTTCAAATTGCTGTAAATCAGCTGGAATGCTCTTATGGCTATTAAGTAAAAAGAAATACTTTGCAAGTTGCGATACGATTGGAACACCGTTCTTCGCCTGCGTTACATCAAAGAAGAATCCCACCTTCTCTGGCGTTGATAATTCATTCATTAAATATAAAGCTAGCATTTGTTCCTCTAGCGTCGCACTTTGTTGAAATGATTTTCGTAATTCTTCAAATAATACGTTTTGTCCTTCATCTGCTAAATTCAGCGCATTCCACGGTTCTTTTCCCTTTTTATCAGGGTGCAATTCTACAACATGCTGCCACATTTTTTCAGCTACTTGCTGATCTTTCACCATATAAGCAGAATATGCAAACCAATAATAAAAACTAACGTCTCCCTCATATCCTTGACGCTTTAATACTTTGAACCATTTATATGCAGGCTCAAAATGACCAATTGTTGCAAGTGTCGTTCCAAGTTTCAAACGATGCTCGAACGAAATCGGATATACTGAAACTAACTGCTCCGCTAACGCTTCTACTTGTTTATGCTCTCCAATTGAATATAGGAAAATAAGCGTATTACAAAGCGCATGTATATTACCAGGATTTTTCTCTAAAATCATTTCCGTTAACTTCAGAGCTTTATCTACATTACCAGATTGAAAATGTGCAATAGCTAAATTATTATGACCCGACCAAAATTCCGGATAATCTTTTGTAACAATTTCCAATGTAGCAATTGCTTCTTCCAATTGTCCGTTACGAATATAACGATTCGCTTCTTCTTGCATAACAATTAGATCGTCCTCATCCTCAATCTCTTCCTCACCCATCGCTTCTTCTTCCATAATTTCAAGTAATTCTAATGTATCTTCTACAAATTCCTTCTCTTCTGCAACTTCTAAATAGCGATCCGCATACTTTTTCGCCTGCTGAAATAGCCCCATATATGCATAATTATTTGCAATAAAATAATAGCATTGTTCAAGTTCTGGATTAGATCTAACAAGCTTAAAGAAGATTTGATTCGACTCTTGATATTCACCAGCCTCAGATAATACTGTTGCTAATTGGCATAAAATAAACGGCTCCTTCTCACTTTGTGCCGCTCTTCGAAAATATTTAATTGCATCTTGCAATTTCTGTCCTTTGTAAGCCCTCATCCCTTTTTTATAAAAGAAGTCCGATAATTGATTAAAAGAGATAACTTGTCCGTTCTCCTTATATATTCCTTGATTTTTCCCCATATATCCTCCAGTTTTTTGTTTTCTTCGTTCACACATTCTTCTATCTATAAGTATAAACGATTCCGTAAAAAACAAAACAGTATATTATACTCAATTATTTCCTTTTTATTCATTAAAAAAGAAGAGAAATGTTACATTTTTAGCATCAACCTTCTCTAGCATCCATTTCTTCTTTCGTATAAATAACACGCATTGGATTTCCACCCACGAAAGCACCACTTGGGACATCTCTATGAACAAGTGTGCCAGCTGAAACAATCGCGCCATCTCCAATTTTCACACCTGGTAATATAGTCGTATTTGCTCCAATCATCACTTCATTTCCTATGACGATCTCTCCAAGTCGATATTCGCGAATTAAATATTCATGTGCTAAAAGCGTTGTATTATAGCCAATAATTGAATTCTCTCCCACAGTTATCTTTTCTGGGAACATAATATCCGGCACTACCATAAGCGCAATTGATGTTTTCTTTCCGACTTTCATCCGTAAAAATGTACGGTACAACCAATTCTTGACGGATAAAAATGGTGTATAACGCGCAATTTGGATAATAATAAAGTTTTTCATTACCTTCCAAAAAGAAACTGTTTTATACACATTCCATAATGAATTTTCTCCCGAAACAGGATAGCGCGTTGTCCGTCGCACTTAACTCGCTCCTCTACTAAAAAGTGAAACTGTAAGTTAGTAGGGAAACAGACCCCTACTAACTTACTTGGACCTTTATGAACGGTTCATATCAGACAAAATCGGTAGCAAATCACTCATTTTATCTAACATAAAGTCCGGCTTGTAAGCCTCTAAATACGCTCTACCTTTCAACGTCCATGAGACAGCAGCTGTTTTCGTGCCCGCATTTTGTCCCCCAACAATATCATGGTGATTATCCCCAACCATCAATGCTTCTTCCGGTTTCGCATCTAATAACTCAAGCGCTTTTTGAAGTGGTTCTGGATGTGGTTTCACATGCTCCACATCATCAATCGTCACGACCACATCAAAAAATTCATCAAGCTTTGACAACTTTAATCCCATCTCAACTGTTTGTCTCGCTTTCGTTGTAACAATACCAACTTTATAGCCTTGCTTCTTCAACTCTTGAACTGTTTCATATACAGTTTCATATTCTTCCACTAATTCATCGTGATGATCATGGTTAAATTGACGATAACATGTAATCATCTCTTCAACCTTGTTTTCATCAATCTTGCTGAAAGTATCATGTAAAGAAGGGCCAATAAATGACAATACATCTTCACGCTTATATTGACTTGGATAATATGTATGTAACGTATGTAAAAAAGAAGAAATAATAAGTTCGTTTGTATTAATTAAAGTTCCATCTAAATCAAATAACACTGTATTTATTCTCATTGCCTTAGTCCCTTCTCTTTCCTGAATATGAAAGAAGCAGCATCTTATAATAAGATGCTACTTTTCTCTAATTTTCCGAATATCTTTTATCAGCTTGCCCCATTTTTCGTCTCACGATAATGAAAATAATAGAAATAACAACAAGTCCAATTGACATTACTTGTGCGATACGAAGTGGTCCTAACATTAAACTATCTGTACGTAAGCCTTCTACGAAGAAGCGCCCTATTGAATACCAAATTAAATATGTGAAGAATAATTCCCCGCGTCGTAAATTCACTTTTCGTAATGCAAGTAATAAAATGACACCTGCAAAATTCCATAATGACTCATATAAAAACGTTGGGTGATAGTACACACCCTCAATATACATTTGATTAATAATGAAATCCGGTAAATGAAGTCCTTCTAAAAACTGTCTCGTTACTTCATCACCATGCGCCTCTTGGTTCATAAAGTTTCCCCATCGACCAATTGCTTGTCCTAGTAAAATACTTGGCGCAGCAATATCAGCCAACTTCCAGAATGAAACCCCGCGTCGTTTCGCAAAAAGAATCCCTGTAATAACAGCCCCGATTAAACCACCATGAATCGCCAAGCCACCTTGACGAATATTAATAATTTGACTCGGGTTTTGCGCGTAATATTCCCATTCAAAAATAACATAGTACATTCTCGCAAATAGAATAGCGATCGGTACTGCAATTAATACAAGGTCAACAAATGTATCTTTTGGAATACCTAGTCTTTCTCCCTCGCGAGTTGCTAGCCAAAGACCTAATAGCACGCCTGTACCGATAATAATCCCGTACCAATATACAGGAAACGGCCCAAGTTGGATCGCTACACGGTCAAGCTGTGGTACAGAACCTAACAGCATATGTATGACCTCCCTCTCCAAAGTTTACTCCTGATTTCCTAACTCAATCGCACTCATTAATCGTTCAGAGAACTGTTGTGCTGCATTGACTCCCATACGTTTTAAACGGAAGTTCATCGCTGCTACTTCAATAATAACAGCCAAGTTTCGACCAGGACGAACTGGAAGTGTAATCTTCGTAAGCTCTGTATCAATAATCTTCATCTTCTCTTCATCAAGACCTAAGCGATCGTAATTTTTCTTTTGATCCCAAATTTCAAGATTAATAACAAGTGTAATACGCTTATAATTTCGCACTGCCCCTGCACCGAATAACGTCATAACGTTAATGATACCTAGACCACGAATTTCTAATAAATGCTCAATTAAATCTGGTGAGCTTCCTACTAATGTGTCTTCATCTTCTTGGCGAATTTCTACACTATCATCCGCAACAAGACGGTGACCACGTTTTACAAGCTCAAGAGCTGTCTCACTTTTACCGACACCACTTTGACCTGTAATTAAAACACCAACACCGTAAATATCTACTAACACACCATGTACAGCTGTTGTTGGTGCTAACTTACCTTCTAAATAATTTGTTAAACGACTTGATAATCTTGTTGTCGTTTGAGCAGAACGTAATAAAGGCATGCCTGATTCACGTGATGCTTGCAATAACTCATCTGGTACATCTTGATTCCGAGTTATAATAATACATGGCGTCTCCTCAGTACAAAGCGCTTTCATTCTCTCTTGTTTTTGCTCTGACGTTAATGTGTCAAAGAACGTAAGCTCCGTCTTTCCAAGAAGCTGCACGCGATCAGCTGGATAATATGTGAAAAATCCTGCCATTTCAATTCCAGGTCGTGATAAATCACTTGTATCAATCGGACGATGAATTCCTTCTTCACCACTTATTAACTCCAATTGAAATTGTTCAATTAAATCTTTTGTCCTTACTTTCGGCATATGTATAAACCTCCACTCCGCTGCGGGTTCAGTCTCATTTGATGTAAAATTCCATTCTACCGGATATTGTACCATTTTTTTCTGGAAACAAGAAATACGGTTTCTAATAAATAGAAAAAAACATTTCATACACATCATGAAATGTTTTTCTTTTTGTCATTTTCTCTTTTTTTCATATAAAGGTTCCACAATTGCCTTTTCAATAATCATATTAAAAATCGAAATACAAATTGCCGCAACGATTGCTACACCAAACCCTGATATATTAAACGCATCTCCTAATAATGAATCTGCTATTTTTAACGTAATCGCATTAATAACAATTAAGAAGAACCCGAAAGTTACAAGAGTAATTGGTAGCGTAATTAAAATTAAAAACGGTTTTACGAACACATTTAAAACAGCTAAGATAATACTCGCAATAATTGCAGTCTGTATATTTGCTACGTAAAACGCGTCTGGCGCAATCCCTTTTAAAAGTCCCGATACAGCGATTAACACAACGCTATTTACAAGAAGTGATACAATCCATCTCATTTTCTTACACATCCTTTTGACATATATATTTCATCATACGCTAATAGATTATAAACGCAAGTATCATGCAAACACTTATATCAACTTATTCTACTCTTCCTGCTTGTATACCTACTAACATTTCCTCGCAAAATAAAGGCCATACCATCTATGTTCATGAGTTTTCACAAAAGTCCAAGTAAAATCTTTGTCTACAATATAGATATCGCCTTTATACGCATCATACGTCTCCCGTAATATATCCTCGATATGTAATAAACTCGCATCTTTTATTAGTAGTACGTCATCACAATGTCGATAGAATATATGGCACTCCTTTTTCGCTTCATTATGAAACGCATTCTCCGCTTCTTCACCCTCTAAACACTTCTTTTTCTCATAACTAAATATGTGCCAAAGAAACCCACATGCATACTTATCACCATACAGAAAGATGTCTTCCTTTTCCTCATCACTTACATGATTTGCAAAGTTATCCTCCCAGCGCTTCCGAAAATAAACACCCCAACTTTGAAACTCTCTTACCTTCATGTTTTTCTTTCTTAAAACATCTGTAAACTCCATCTTTTACCCCTATGAACGAAAAACCGAGTGTCATTTCCACTCGGTTTTTCGTAATACACTTATTGAGATAACTCTACTTCTTTTATTTTCTCTTTCATTCTTGCTTTATCGCGATTTAAAATCTCTTTTAAATACTTACCTGTATACGAGCGTTCTTCTTTTACTACTTGCTCTGGCGTTCCGGAAGCAACGATTTGCCCACCTTTATCTCCGCCCTCTGGTCCAAGGTCAACGATATAATCAGCTGTTTTAATTACATCTAAATTATGTTCAATAACAAGAACTGTCTCGCCACTTTCAACAAGGCGTTGCAGCACTTCTAGAAGACGCGCGATATCATGTGCATGCAAACCAGTCGTTGGCTCATCTAAAATATATAACGTACGCCCAGTAGAACGACGGTGTAATTCAGAAGCTAGCTTCACGCGCTGCGCTTCACCACCAGATAACGTCGTAGCTGGCTGTCCTAATTTCATATAACCAAGACCTACATCTACAAGCGTTTGAAGTTTACGCTTAATTTTTGGGATATTAGCGAAGAACTCTACTCCATCTTCAATTGTCATCCCTAACACTTCAGAAATGTTCTTATCTTTATACTTCACTTCTAACGTTTCGCGGTTATAACGTTTACCATGACAAACTTCACACGGAACGTATACGTCTGGTAAGAAGTGCATTTCGATTTTAATAATTCCATCACCACGGCACGCTTCACAACGTCCACCTTTTACATTAAAGCTGAAACGTCCTTTTTGATATCCACGCACTTTCGCTTCATTCGTTTGTGCAAACACATCACGAATATCATCGAATACACCTGTATACGTCGCTGGATTAGAACGTGGTGTACGCCCGATTGGCGATTGATCAATATCAATTACTTTATCTAAATGTTCAAGACCTTTAATTTCTTTATGAGTACCTGGCTTCGCTTTCGCTTTATATAACTTTTGCGCTAATGATTTATATAGTACTTCATTAATCATCGTACTTTTACCGGAACCAGATACACCCGTTATCGCTACAAACGTACCAAGCGGGAATGACATCTTTGCATTCTTTAAGTTATTCTCTTTTGCACCGACAATTTCCACTTTACGTCCGTCACCTTTACGTCTTTCAAGTGGAACTGGAATAAACTCTTTACCGCTTAAATACTTCCCTGTTAGCGAATTCTCATCTTGCATCACTTCAGCTGGCGTACCCGCTGATACAACTTGACCACCGTGAATACCTGCACCAGGTCCGATATCAAGTAAATAATCAGCAGCCATCATCGTATCTTCATCATGTTCAACGACAATTAACGTATTCCCTAAATCACGCATCTCTTGCAACGTACGAATAAGACGATCGTTATCGCGCTGATGCAAGCCGATTGAAGGCTCATCAAGAATGTAAAGTACGCCAGTAAGACGAGAACCGATTTGTGTCGCTAAACGAATACGCTGCGCCTCACCACCTGATAAAGTTCCTGCGGCACGACTTAACGTTAAATAATCTAAACCGACGTTCACTAAGAATCCAACGCGCTCCTGGATTTCTCTTAAAATTAAATGAGCAATTTTTTGTTGTTTCTCCGTTAGCTCCACATTCGAGAAGAATTCCTGTACTTCTTGAACAGAATACTTCGTTACATCAGCAATCGTTTTATCACCAACGAAAACAGCTAAACTCTCTGGCTTTAAGCGTCCACCTTTACACTTCGGACAAGCTTGCTCTGCCATATATTTCTCCATTTGCTCACGAACATAATCAGAACTCGTTTCACGATAACGACGTTCGATATTTGGAATAACACCTTCAAATAAAATCTCATTTTCCTTTACTTGACCAAATTCATTTACATAGCGGAAATAAACTTTTTCTTCTCCGCTTCCGTACAACACTTTATCAAATAAATCTTTCGGTATATCTTTCACAGGTATATCCATATCAACACCGTAATGATTACATACAGATTGTAAAAGCTGCGGGTAATATTGTGAGCTTGTCGGCTCCCAAGGCGCAATCGCATGTTCATTTAATGATAAATCCCAATTCGGAATGACAAGTTCTAAATCTACCTCTAACTTTGAACCAAGTCCATCACAAGAAGGACATGCCCCGAATGGACTGTTGAATGAGAACATGCGCGGCTCTAATTCTCCGATTGAAAAACCACAATGCGGACAAGCATGATGTTCACTAAATAGAAGTTCCTCTTCTCCCATTACATCAATTAACACTCGGCCCCCGCCAAGCTTTAATGCACTTTCAAGAGAATCCGCAAGACGGCTTGCAATCCCTTCTTTTACAACAATACGGTCAATTACAACTTCAATGGAATGCTTCTTATTTTTATCTAGCGCAATATCTTCAGATACATCTAACATTTCACCATCAACACGTACACGAACATACCCTTGCTTCTTAATATCTTCAAGCACTTTCACATGTGCACCTTTACGCCCAGAAACGATAGGAGCTAACACTTGTAATTTCGTACGTTCAGGATATTCAAGTACACGGTCTACCATCTGCTCTACTGTTTGTGATGTAATTTCAATACCATGATTCGGACAAATTGGCGTACCAATTCGCGCAAATAATAAACGTAAATAATCATAAATCTCCGTTACCGTTCCAACTGTTGAACGTGGATTACGACTTGTCGTTTTTTGATCGATTGAAATCGCTGGAGATAAACCTTCAATCGTATCCACGTCAGGTTTATCCATTTGTCCTAAAAACTGGCGCGCATACGCAGATAACGATTCTACGTATCTGCGTTGCCCTTCTGCATAAATCGTATCAAACGCTAATGATGATTTCCCTGAACCAGACAATCCCGTCACAACAACAAGCTGATTTCTCGGAATGGTTACATCAATATTTTTTAAGTTATGTGCTCTAGCACCTTTTACGACAATAAAATCCTTGCTTATGCTCACTCTGTTCACCCTTCCGCTTTTAATTCTAATAGTAAATCTCTTAATTCAGCTGCACGCTCGAAATCTAACGCTTTTGCTGCTTCTTTCATCTCTGCTTCCATCTTCGCAATTGTCTTTTCACGCTCTTTTTTCGTCATCTTCTTAGCTGGTACTGCTTCATATGTTTCCGGTTCTTCAGCAGCTGTCGTTGCACGGATAACATCACGCACGCCTTTTTGAATCGTTTTCGGCGTAATACCATGCTCTTTATTGTAAGCTTCTTGTATAGTACGACGGCGCTGCGTTTCTTCAATTGCAATTCCCATTGATCTTGTTATACGATCTGCATACATAATAACGCGGCCGTTTTCATTACGTGCTGCACGACCGATTGTTTGAATTAATGAACGCTCTGAACGCAAGAACCCTTCCTTATCAGCATCTAAAATAGCTACAAGTGATACTTCTGGAATATCTAATCCTTCTCGTAATAAGTTAATACCGACAAGTACGTCAAACTTACCAAGGCGAAGGTCACGGATAATTTCAATACGTTCTAACGTTTTAATTTCAGAGTGGAGATAATTCACTTTAATTCCTACATCTTTTAAGTAGTCTGTTAAATCCTCTGACATTTTCTTCGTTAAAGTCGTAATTAATACACGTTCATTTTTGGCAATGCGATCTTGAATTTCTCCTAATAAATCATCAATTTGCCCTTCAATTGGTCGTATATCAATTGGTGGATCTAAAAGCCCTGTTGGACGAATAATTTGTTCTATTACCTCCGGTGCCTGCTCTAACTCGTACGGTCCTGGCGTTGCCGAAACGTAAATAACTTGATTCGTTTTTCCTTCAAACTCATCAAACGTAAGCGGTCTATTATCTAAAGCTGATGGCAAACGGAACCCATGATCCACAAGTACTTGCTTACGTGCTTGGTCCCCGTTATACATCGCTCTTACTTGTGGTACTGATACGTGTGACTCATCCATAACAATTAAGAAATCTTCCGGGAAATAGTCTATTAACGTATATGGCGTTGCACCCGCCGGACGAAGTGTTAAATGACGGGAATAATTTTCAATCCCTGAACAAAAGCCCATCTCACGCATCATTTCTAAATCATAACGTGTACGCTGTTCTATACGCTGCGCTTCTAACAACTTGCCATTATCATTTAATTCCTTTAAACGTTCTTCTAATTCTTTTTCTATATTTTCAATAGCGACCTTCATTTTTTCCTCACGTGTAACGAAGTGAGATGCTGGGAAGATTGCTACATGATCACGTTCTGCTAATACTTCACCTGTTAACGCATTTACTTCGCGAATACGATCGATTTCATCGCCAAAAAATTCAATTCGAATACAATGCTCATCAAGTGATGCTGGGAAGATTTCAACTACATCTCCGCGCACACGGAATGTACCACGCTTGAAATCAATGTCATTACGTCCATACTGCACATCAACAAGTTCACGAAGCAATTGATTGCGGTCCTTTTCCATACCAACTCTAAGTGAAACAACTAACTCGCGGTATTCTTCTGGAGAACCTAAACCATATATACACGAAACACTCGCAACAATAATCACATCATCCCGTTCAAATAGTGCAGATGTTGCTGAGTGACGCAATTTATCGATTTCATCATTAATCTGCGCATCTTTTTCAATAAACGTATCTGTTTGAGGCACATACGCTTCTGGCTGATAATAATCGTAATAACTAACAAAATATTCAACTGCATTATTCGGAAAAAAATCTTTCAGCTCACTATATAACTGTCCTGCTAACGTTTTATTATGAGCCATAACAAGTGTTGGCTTCTGCACTTCTTTAATGACATTTGAAATCGTAAATGTCTTACCCGTTCCTGTTGCTCCAAGCAACACTTGCTTTTTCTTCCCACTATTAATTCCCTCTACAAGCTTTTCTATAGCTACCGGCTGATCACCTTGCGGGGAATAAGCTGAGATAATTTCAAATTGATGTTCCAAACAAAACCGACCTCCTCGTAAAAAATCTGTATTCCCATTTTACCACGAATGCTCATAAAAAAACCAAGAAAACGAACAGATATTCGGTAAAATTTTCGACAATATATACATAGAAAAAGGAAGGAGTAAAAACTTCCTTCCTCTACTAACTCTATTTTTTAGGTACATATAATAAATCATATCCATTGCGCCCATTTTTACTCGTACAATCTATTAACCTATAAGTGATTTCTAATTCTCCCTGCTCTTTAACAATACTTTTGCAACTATCTTTATGTAATCCTTTATGCTCACCAGCAAATTGGTCTTTTCTATTATCTAACACATAAAGTATATCGTTCTCACTATGCTCTACCGTTTGAAAAATCGGATCACCTTCATGGGTATACTGCACAATTCTTATTTTATCAACTTTCCCTTGGTCAACATTCAAAACGAACTTTTCAAAATTATCTAGATTGGAAATTACTGCTCTCTTTACAATGACATCATTCTTCTTATCAATGTCAATGTTAGGTTGTGAGCATGCTACTAAACTAAAGAGAAATAAGCATATAAAACCTGTTTTTCCTATTGTTATCCTCTCCTATACAAACTATTGGTATACTAGAAAAAGCTA
Source organism: Bacillus sp. M5A3_1b (assembly GCF_053345335.1). Taxonomy (NCBI): domain Bacteria; kingdom Bacillati; phylum Bacillota; class Bacilli; order Caryophanales; family Bacillaceae; genus Bacillus; species Bacillus sp. M5A3_1b. Next base: position 237,834 of record NZ_JBKEZY010000003.1, read on the forward strand.
CTTTCCTCTATGAAAGTAGCTTCTCTTTTTCTTTTTCCTTCTTTGGGAAAAGAACATATGAAAATGAAATAACTGTATCCACTAAAAGTATAATCGCCCAAACTTGGCTAACACGACTTGCTTTTTCATTTAAAACAATCCCCGTTTCTAACCAATTATGCCATTGTTCAAACGGGACAAAACCGTACAGAAAGAAAAAGAAAATATGCGCAACAACGAATAAAACAAGATGTAATAACCAATTTTTTATTTCCTGTTTCGCATAGGCCATACCTGTTAATTCTACGTGCTCTTCCATAGTTGGCGCTGGTTCATTCCGCCATTTCGCAACTAGCTTTTGCGCAAACATATCAAGCTTCTTCAAATCCTTTTTCCCGTAGAAAACTGCATACAATAAAATAATTACCGTAATGATTTGAAAGTTAGAGAACTTCCCTGTTTGATAATAGTCCACTACCCCTAAGGTTAAAATAAACACTTCATTTACGAGGAGTACAATCCCCATAATAAAGCTCGCCTTCTTCAAACGGAATCCGTAACGAAGTAAAAAGAAGCCGATAGCCGATAACCAAAATACAATCTCTGCCCCAATTAAAAAATACCAACGATATTCTGCAAGTATACTCATTTATCCATCTCCTTTTCATCATATATACGAAAAGCTTCTTCCATATATAATAAAAGTTCTTCTTCAATTGGATACATGCTCATTTTCTGTGAATCTTCCTTCGATTTTCTAACTTCCCATAACTTATCTAAAAACGCTTCGTCACCATTGGCCATTTCTAAACATTTCTGCATTAATCTCTTCGTTGCCCCTTGTACCTCATCACTCGCTGCTTCTTTGCCGTCTTTCATAAAAGTACGTAATTGCTTTAATAAATCTACCCATTCTAAAACATTCGGATCTTCTTCACTCATATTTGGCAAGTTATGAAGCAATTTTTGTTCTTCCTTTGAAAATACTTCATTTTGAAATATTTCACGTATACGAGACGACTGTTTCGAAAGCTGGATCAGTTCAAACATAACTTTCCAATCAAGTTCCCCTTCCACATCTACCGAATAAACAACAGCTTGTAATACGCGCTCCATTCGATTGAATTTCTTTTGTTCTTCCTTTACAAATCTAAGTTGTTTTTCAAGCGAATCCTTTAAGTTAAGCTCACCTTTTACTAACATATTCGCAGACTCTTTTAATGAAAATCCCATTTCCTTTAAAAATAAAATTTGTTGCAGCCTTATTACGTCAGCTTCACTATATAAACGATGCCCGCCTTCTGTTTTCCCGCTCGGCTTTAATAAATCTATTTGATCATAATAACGTAATGTACGTACTGTTACCCCTGTTTCTTTCGTCAATTGTTGTATTGAAATCACTACCATCACCTCTTCCTCTTCATTATAAAAGATGACGTAACGTCACTTTCAAGCCTTTTGTAAAAAAATACAAAAAGCTGTTTATACTCTTTGTATAAACAGCTTTTACGGAAATAACCCTTTTTGTACAGCAAGCCCACAAAATAAAATAAGTGCGCCAACAACAACACTCGTTGCTGTTTTATGATAATGAGCTGAAACTAATAAATAATATGATAAACCTACAGTACCAAGCATAATAAAAATACTCGGTACTGGATTACGAGAGAAATTCTGCATTCCCCAAAACAAAGCAAAAATAGCCGTAGCGACACATAATACCGGTAATCCCATCCCAGTTCCCCTTTTTTCTACCTATTCCTTGTTGCTAACACACTCGTCGATGCCATACTTATTAATAAACCAAAAATGACAATATATAATAACTCATTTACATGTACTGCTTGCCTATCTAAATACTTATTTACACAAAGATACATAATGAACAAGAACACGAAGCTTGTAATACTAATCGTAAAATATGACTTCATCTTATTCACAACTCGCTCATCAATCGACGGTACTCCCTCTTCTTTCAAACGCTTCTGTTCTCTATATTCCGCAATACTATATAAAATGACTAGTGCTACATTCGATATGAAGATTGTTCCCCACGAAATACTTAAAATCATTAAACTCACATTTAAAATAAGACCCGCTAAAAATAAACTGCCTATGAACCGTATAATATCTTGTTTACTCATACATGATCAGCCTCTTTTTGATTTCTATATTTCCACTTCGGCCAATAGTTTACGAGGAAATACACCCACTGCCCTAGTACAAATAAAACAAACGGCATACCAGCATTTCCATCAACAATTAAATTATATAAACTCCATATCGCTAAACTAATCGAAAAAAATAACCCTACATATTTAAACGCTTTATCTGACTGAAATCTCTCAAACTCATCTTGCATTTTTCATTCCTCCTATCGCTATGCTCGTTTCCCTATCATGACTCCTATGATGAGACTACCCGCAAATAAGGAACTACATATCATAAATATTTCTTGCACTGGTATAACAGCTCTGCCTATCGCTTTACTCGCAACAATATAAACAATAAGCAATAGAAACGCGAATATAAATGAGACATTTACATATTTTTTTATATTTTCATTTACTCGCTCATCTATATCTGGAAGTTCTTCTTTTTTGTACTTACGCTTTTTGTAATACGAATACACCATTAAAAATACAATTGCTAAAACGTTACTCACGACGAGCGGTAAAATTGGTATAGCCGGATTCATACTATGAACTACAATGTCTCCCAAAAACAATCCAAAAGTCGCACCGATAAATAACTTTTTAGTATCGTTCATTTTTTCTCCCCTTACTCTAGCGTAAATATTTCCTCCACCTTCACCCCAAAATATTTGGCGATTTTTAGGGATAACTCTAGACTCGGGTTATAATGATGGTTTTCAATCGCCACAATCGTCTGCCGCGTCACCTGCATCGCCTTTGCCATTTCAACTTGCGTTATATGATGTTGCTTTCTTAACTCTTTTATTTTATTTTTCACACCCATAGGCTCCACCTTCGAAAGTAAAGATATCTTTACTTTAATTATAAATATTTTCCAGTTATAAGTAAAGATATCTTTACAAATTTTAGAAAAACGTTTCACTGATCACCTTCTCTAACAAAGTACAAGCGTAATTAAATTTATATCAGCTATTTTTTTAATATATCGACACCCGTAGCACTATAAACATAAAAAAGCTGTCCAAAAATATCTTTTGGAACAGCTTCTTCGTCCTACTACATAAATCCTAATGCATATACAAGAACGTATCCAAGAATAGAAAGGAAAACCGAGCCGATCAGCCCCGCCACGAATGCCTTACTTCCTAACTTACGGAACGTTTTAAACTCTACATTTAAACCAAGCCCCGCCATCGCCATTGCAATAAGCATGTAAGCAAGAACAACAATATATCCAGCAACAACTTCTGGTATAACCCCGAGCGAATGCACTGCACTCATTGCTAAAAACCCGAAGATGAACCACGGAATTGGAAGGTCGCGCCACGATTTTTTTTCCTCGCTACCTTCACTCTTACCAAACCATAATCCAATTAAAATCGCTACTGGCACAAGCATTGCAACGCGCGTTAATTTCACGATAACTGCGATGTCTACAGCCGTACTTCCTCCTGGTGCCGCAGCTGCGATGACATGGGCGATTTCATGCAGCGTCGCACCTGAGAATACACCGTATCCATACGGTGAGAAGCCAAGCACTGGGTATAATAGCGTATAAATAAGTGTAAATATTGTACCTAAAATTGCAATAATCGCTGCCCCAACTGCCGTTTCTTCATCCTTCGCTTTCACTTGCGGTGCAATTGCCACGACCGCAGCCGCGCCGCAAATTGCTGTTCCGCAAGCTGTTAAAATTCCGAGTTTCTTTTCTACCTTAAATACTTTCGTTAGCCCATATACAACGAAAATCGTAAATGTAATAACAGCGGCAGCGATGACCAATACTTTCGGCCCTGCCTTCGCAATATCAACAAGATTTAACCGCATTCCAAGTAAGATAATCCCAAAGCGAAGCAACTTCTTACTCGCAAAGTTCGTCCCGGCAATCGCATCATGAGGAACTCCAATTGCCGCACGCCAAACCATCCCAATTAGAATAGCAATCACTAATTGTCCCATAATATTTAAAAATGGAAGCTCTGCTAAATATTTCGCAGCAATTGCGATTAATAATGTAATCCCAATTCCTTGTGAAAATCCAAAGCCCTTCTTCTTTTGTATAACAAGTGTTTGTTCCACTTTGTACCACCCCAATAATCGTATTGGAACATGCATGTTCTTTCTACTTATATTATAAGAGAGTTTCTATAATAAGTTTAATATCAATATTGAATCTCTATCATTAGAAATACTTATGATAAGATGATAGAAAAAGAAAGGAGCCCATTACATGAACGTAGACATTTTAAAAATATTTGTTACTGTCGTTGAACAGAAGCATTTCTCCCGTGCAGCAGAATTATTAAACCTTTCACAGCCTGGCGTAAGTATGCATATACGCAACTTAGAAAACGAATTTGGCACTACACTTATTCAGCGCTCTCCGAAGCACGTTCAAGTGACGGAAGCTGGAAACATATTATATATACACGCAAAACAAATGCTCTCTCTTTATGAAGATGCTAAGCAAGAAATTAACGAGCTACATAACGTTGTAACAGGAACTCTTCGCATCGGTGCTAGTTTCACAATTGGCGAATACTTACTTCCAAAAATACTGGCTAACTATGCGAATGAAAATCCACACGTTGAAATTCATACCTTTATCTCAAATACAGAAGACGTTTTGCAAAGCCTTCGCTCTAATCAAATCGATATCGGCTTAGTCGAAGGGCAAGTCGTATACGCCGACGTGGACGTTGAAACGTTTATGCAAGATGAAATGAAGCTCGTCGTCCCGCCAAATCATCCACTGCTCCGCACAAATGAAATAAATGAAAGCACACTCCAAGATCAAGTATGGGTATTAAGAGAAAGTGGTTCTGGAACACGCGCTTATAGTGACCGCTTTATTCATCAACACCATTTAAAATTGAAGCGCTTCTTTACATTCAGTAGTATCCAAAGCGTGAAAGAAGCAGTTAGTGCTGGGCTTGGCATCGCTATACTTTCTGATTGGACTGTACGGAAAGAGTTACTGGCAAAAGAGCTATTCCACGTCGAAGTTCCAAATGAACAACTCATCCGTCCATTCTCCATCGTGCGCGGCAAATACTTCATCCCGTCTAAAGCTATTCAAGTGTTTTTAAATCATGTAGATTCTTTTGCGAAAAAACAGAGTTGACCCTCACATTAGTGTGAAGGTTTACAATACATGTAGAAGGAGTGAAACGCATTGCGAATCGGGGAGTTATCAAAAGAAACTGGCGTTAGCGAAAGATCACTAAGACATTACGAAGAAAAGGGATTACTCCCTTCGAAGCGCCTCGCAAATGGCTATCGTGATTTTGATGAAAGTGCCATTGAAAAAGTGAAGCTTATTCAAATGTACTTACAAATTGGCTTAAATTTAGAAGAGACGGCAAGGATGCTGCGCTGCCTCGAAATAGAGCCGCACCTGTACGAAAATCCTTGCAGCAGTATCCTTACGCTTTATGAAGATAAACTTAATGAAGTAACGAAGCAAATCTCATTACTTTCTAGCATTCAAACGAATTTGCAAAAACACGTTTCACTCCTAAAGCAAACAAAAGAAAAGGGATGATTACATGTTTGTTATACATGGCAGTTCAAGACAAAACGGAAATACAGAAGCTTTAACACATATGGTGATTGATGGAATTGAAACAGAACAAATTTACTTGCGTGATCATATCGTCCACCCAATCATAGATCAGCGCCATGATGCAGAAGGATTCCAACCTGTAAATGATGACTACGAGCAGTTAATCGAGCGTATGTTAGAGCACGACACAATTATCTTTGCTACACCGCTATACTGGTATGGAATGAGCGGTCATATGAAAAACTTCGTCGATCGCTGGTCACAAAGCTTGCGCGATACATCTCTTCATTTCAAAGAAAAAATGAAAGGTAAAAAAATGTACGTTGTCATCGTTGGCGGAGACGATCCAAAGCTGAAAGCATTACCGCTTATTGCTCAGTTCCAATATATCTTTGATTTTGTTGGTTCATCATTTGAAGGGTATGTTATTGGGGATGCGAATGGATTGGATGAAATCAAAAATGATGCTGAGGCGCTGGCGAAAGTACAATTGTATAATAATAAGTTCAAAAATAGTAAATAGAAATAAGTTTGACAAATCATTTTGTATGCGCATACAATAAAAGTAACATTATGAAAGGAAGGTACTTTGACCAATGAAGTTCTAATTCTCTTATTTATTTCATCCATCACAAATAGTGAACAAAAAATGATGAAAACTAGCAGAGGATTAGTCTGTCCATTTGTCGATACTTTCTTTCGAAACGATCATGTAAAAAAATCGTTTATTTATGTACGATTTTTTACATGCAAGGGCGACGTTTATCCTCTCTAGTGAAACTAGGGAGGTTTTTTTATGACTATTTTATTCGCACGCAATATTGAAAAGAGCTTTGGTGATCGCACACTATTTACGTTACCGTCACTGGAAATTCAAGCACAGGATCGCATAGGGATTGTCGGAGTCAACGGAGCTGGTAAATCTACGTTATTACAAATATTAAGTAAAGAAATAGAAGCTGACAAAGGCATAGTAACTCATCATAGTTCTATCAGCATCATTCCTCAACTTAGCGAGGAACTACCGGAAACCACTTCTGCTCTCGCAAAAGGAAAATGGAGTATTTCAAACGTTACAGATGCAATGAGCGGTGGTGAACGAATGCGGCTAAAGATTGCTCATGCTCTCGAACAAAATGCAGGAATTTTATTTGCTGATGAACCAACAAGCCACTTAGATATGGTTGGTACAGAGCAATTAGAAAAGGCACTTTTATCTTATAAAGGGTCACTTGTTTTAATATCACATGATCGTGAATTTCTAGATAATATATGTACAAAAATTATTGAAATTGAAGACGGGACGATTCAAGAGTATAAAGGAAACTATTCCAACTATCGAAAGCAAAAAGAACGTGAACGAACACAAAAACAAGCAGAATATGATCAATATATACAAGAAAAAAATCGTTTAGAGCAATCAATTTCACAAAAAAAGCAACGTGCTTCTAATATGACAAAAATCCCAACTCGCTTCAGTTCATCTGAATCTAAACTTTATAAGTTAAGCGGGGCTCATGGCCAAGAACAGGTTAGCAAAGCAGCGAAAGCATTAGAAACACGTCTCGAAAAACTAGAAAAGAAAGAAAAGCCAAAGGATCTTTCTCAGACTCAGTTTGACGTGCAATACCATACAGCCATTCATAGTAAAGTGGCAGTACAGTTCAATAAAGCAACAAAGAAAATAGGCGACCGCACACTATTTAAAAATATGAATGGAACTATTGCCCCTGGTGCAAAACTTGCTATTTTAGGTGCAAACGGAAGCGGCAAAACAACTTTGTTCAACATGCTTCTCGCAAACGAGCGTGGCATTCAGCTTTCGAAAAGTTGTAAAATTGGATACTTTGAACAAACACTATCAATTTTAAAAACAGATAAAACCATTTTAGAGAACGTTCTAGAAGAAACCAACTATACAGAAGCATTCGTTCGAACAATACTTGCACGGCTTTTATTCCGCCGTGAAGATGTTCATAAACCTGTACATGTCTTAAGTGGCGGCGAACGAATGAAGGTCGCACTCGCAAAAGTATTTTTAGGAAACTATAATATGCTTCTGCTCGATGAACCGACAAACTATTTAGACTTAGCGACGCAAGAAGAATTAGAAATCATGTTACAAGAATATCCTGGCACAATACTTTTCATTAGCCATGACCGTGCCTTTATTCGCTCTGTTGCAGACCATATTCTACAAGTAGATGAGAGTGAACCAAGAATATTCCACGGTAATTACGAGCAATACACAAAAAGAACCACCGGGGATTCTGTAAACGTAACTGAACAAGAATTATTACGATTACAAACAAATTTAACAGAAATTATCGGCCGAATTTCCATGCCAAATCATCACGATGATATCCCATCTCTCGAACAAGAATACGAAACATTATTAGTTCAAATCCGGAAATGCCAAGAAGCGCTCTAATGTCTTCCCTATATATCGACAAGGCCTTCCGCATTTCCCAAGAAATATTGACACTTCGACATAGAATAGCATCAATAACAGTAAAAAGCCGTGCTAATGCACGGCTTTTTACTTTAAATACGGACAGCAGTCCCGCTCACCGCAACCATTAGCATTCCTTCACGAACTACTTCGTAATCCACGTCGATACCAACAATTGCATTCGCATTTTTTTGTCTTGCGAAAGTTTTCATCTCTTCCATTGCAATGTCGCGCGCTTCTTTTAATTTACTTTCATAAGCGCCCGCACGACCGCCGACAACGTCACGGACAGAGGCGAAAAGGTCACGAACGATATTCGCGCCCATAATCGCTTCTCCATTGACGATATCGATATACTCAATAATTTCTTTTCCTTGAATTGTAGACGTTGTTGTTACAATCATGCTTCATAGCCTCCCATATAAGATTTTCACTTACTTATGGTGCACTAATTCAGCAGAAATTATATTTACGAACTGAACTGTGCTTCGTATAACCTGCTGTATCCTCCGCCTTGTTCAATTAGTTCCTCATGTGAACCTTGTTCTGCGATACCATCTTTATTTACAACGACGATACGATCTGCATTTTTAATCGTTGCAAGTCTGTGAGCGATAACTAATGTTGTACGGCCGACAGATAGTTCAGCAAGTGATTTTTGAATCGCCAGTTCCGTCTCTGTATCTAATGCAGAAGTCGCTTCATCTAATATTAAAATTGGCGGGTTTTTCAAGAACATACGAGCAATCGCTAGACGCTGCTTCTGTCCACCAGAAAGTTTCACCCCACGCTCACCGATAACGGTATCTAAACCGTCTGGTTGTGAGTAAATTAAGTCTTCTAACTGCGCACGTTTTACTGCCTGCCAAATTTCAGCTTCTGACGCCTTTAAGTTTCCGTAAGCGATATTTTCACGAATTGTTCCTGAGAATAAGAACACATCTTGCTGCACAATTCCAATTTGCTTACGAAGTGAAGATAACGTCATATCTTTCGTATCAATACCATCAATTTGAATCGATCCAGACGATTGTTCATAAAAACGTGGTAATAGACTACATAACGTCGTTTTTCCAGCTCCTGATGGTCCTACGAAAGCAACTGTTTCACCTGCATGTATTTTCAAACTAATATCATTTAAAATCGGTTCTTTATTTTCATATCCGAATGTAATGTTGCTATATTGAATATCACCATGTACATGTTTAACTTCCATCGCATCTTTAGAGTCTACAATATCTGGCTCTGTTTCAAGAAGCTCTACATATCTCTTAAAACCAGCGATCCCTTTCGGATAACTTTCGATTACCGCATTAATTTTTTCAATTGGACGGAAGAAAATATTCGTTAATAGAACGAATCCGATAAATCCACCGTACGTTAATTCACCTTGCAGAACAAACCATGTACCGCATATTAAGACGAAGAGCGTTACGAGACGCATGAGCATATAACTAATCGATGAATTTAACGCCATAATTTTATACGCCATTAATTTCGTTGTACGGAAACGAGCATTGTTTACAGCAAATTGCTCTTTCTCAAACTTTTCATTTCCGAATGCTTGTACAACACGGATACCACCAACGTTGTTCTCAATACATGCATTGAAATCAGCAACGTCTGAGAATAAACGTCTAAACGTACCTGTCATTTTTTTATTGAAGTAAAGTGCCAACCACAATAGGAATGGAATAACGAAGAACGTTAATAACGCTAACTTCCAGTTGATCATCATCATAAATGAGAATGCCCCAACTAAAGTCATAACAGCGATAAATAAATCTTCTGGCCCATGGTGAGCAATTTCCCCAATTTCCATTAAGTCGTTTGTAAGACGTGAAATTAAATGACCTGTTTTATTATTGTCAAAAAATCTGAATGATAGCTTTTGAATGTGATCAAATAATTTCTGTCTCATATCCGTTTCAATGTTAACACCAAGCATATGTCCCCAATATGTAACGACATATTGTAAGCCTGCATTTAATATATACACTGCAAGTAAACCGAAACAAGCCCATAAAATAAGCGTCCAGTTTTGTCCTGGCAATAACTTATCAATAAATTGATTTACGATAAGCGGGAAGCCAAGTTCTAGTAACCCTGCGACAACTGCGCAAGAAAAGTCGAGTATAAATAAACCTTTATACGGTTTATAGTAAGAAAAAAATTTACGTAGCATATCTTACCTCCATTTTCCAAAATTAAAAAGACTCCCTAAATGATAACCATTATCAAATAATTATTCAAGTTATCCGTCTATGAAACTTCAAAAGAAGGTTTGCGATAGTTGTCGTTTTTTGCCGGAAAGTCGATATATTTGAATAATCGCTGATATAATTCGAGTTGCGCTGATATATCCCGATAATCGCCGATATATCCCGATAATCGCCGATATAAATTTCGTTTACTACTCTACTGCCCCCATCCAATACAAAAAGGGTATCACCTATTGGTGACACCCCACTTCTATTACATAGCTTCCGAATCCCACTCATGCTCCTGCTGAACAAACACAATACCTAATTCGTGATGTCCTCCGGCGTATAACGCCGTTTGAGCAAGGCGAAGCTCTCCGTTTGTATCTAATACTTCTAATTTACAAAATGCTCCTGTCGTCTTCGTTTGAAGTGCATCATAAAACTCTTCTGTGCTTCTTGGAATGACTCCATTTACTTTCGTAATCATTTCTCCAGGTAGTAAATTCAGCTCTGCCCCAATTGTATTCGGGATTGTATCTAATACAACGAGTCCATCATTACGTGCAGCGAAGTACGCTGGTCTTGTTTCATCCGCAATTTTCTCTTGCATGGAAATTGTGAAACGTCCAAGCATTGCGACTCCCATTGCGATAATGGCAAGTACGTGCCACCAATAACTTGCAATTCCTAAAACAAGTACAATTCCTGCTAATCCGTAGACACGTCTTCCTGTAAATAATAAAGCTTCCGTTGGCTCATAGCTTCTAATCTTTCTCATAAATCCAATTAAAAATGGAACGAGGAATAGAGAATATGTATGTGAACCAATTGAAACGACAGGCCACCATGAAATAAACTGCGTTACTGCATCACCTGGTACAAGAATAAAAATAGGCACAACCCATAAACGCTTTGATTCGTGTAAACCAATCTTTAGCCCACGCTTACCCTTCCTAACCTTCGGCGTAGAATATCCCACTGCATTTTTAGAAATCAACAAGCCCTCTACAACAAGCATGACGCCTAGTAAAATAGCAAGAGATACAATCGTACTCTCTTCCCCTTCTCCAAGCTGTAAGAAGGAAACTGGTAGCTTAGAAGATAATAGAACACATACAATCGCGATACTAAATGTATAAGCTGCTGATAAATATCGATACATAGCAGTTAATCCAAATAATAACGTCCAAAGTAAGATGACCCATAAGCTCGCTTTGGAAATGACAAGGCCAAGTCCAATTGTAATAATAGATACGATTAATCCGTATCCAACTCCCGCAAATAGAGATGTTCGCAGTTCAAACCAAATATCATAAACTTTAAAGGAAAAATCCTTTCGTTCTCGTAACATACGTAAGTATCCAACGAAGATACTACTTATTAAAAATACATAGACAGCAGGGTGTAAGAAAAAACGTCCAACCGCCCGCATTATTTCAAAAATCCATGCCTCCACGAATCCATTCACCACCATTTATATCATTCTTTCTTTTTATATTATCATAACTGGACAAACGTTTGTTTAACACAAAAAAATACAGGCAGCAAACTGCCTGTATTTCTTTTTATCCCGCTTTAATGGGCAGTAAGACCCCCACCTCAAAATCTAGCGAAAGCAAAGAATTTAGGTGGGGGATCCACTGCCCATAAAAGTCCGATTGGTTCAACTAATAATCAGTGGGGATGAAGAAAACCCCCACTGATTAAAGTTTCACTTTATTTCACTATTAATTTTAATGCGGACTGTAATTGTAGATCATTTTCTCCAGAACGGATTTTTTCAATAATTTTAGTTTGAATCGCCTCAGCTGTCTTTTTATCCAGCTGCCCTGTCGCTTCCATCTCATTCGCATTTTGGAATGCTTTCAGCGCTGATTCTGTCTCTTTACTAAAGTATCCATCTTCACGCCCCGGTACATATCCTAAACTCTTAAGCATTTCTTGCGCGTGTTTTACTTGCACATCATTTGAATTGTATGAAAGTGTTTTTTCAATTTGAATTGGTGTCGCATGATAATAATCTGGTTGCTTCACTTCTACTGTTGGCGCGATTCCTTTTTTATGAATCCAGTTTCCATCCGGTGTTAACCATTTAAACATCGTTAATTTAATGTTGCTGCCATCTTTAAATGGAACGGCTTGCTGAACAGTACCTTTACCAAACGTTTTTTCACCAATTAAATCGTATCCTTCTCCCTCTTTTAGCGCACCCGCTAAAATCTCTGAAGCAGAAGCACTTCCGTTATCAATTAATACTGAAATTGGATATGGCTTTTTCTCTTTCAGTTCCGTAGAGAATTTCTTTTTCTCACCATTTCGTTGCTCTACTTGTAGCATCGGCTTTTTATCCGTCATAATTTCCCCTAGTATCTCTTCTACACTATTTAAGTAGCCACCAGGATTACCACGCACGTCAATAACTAAGCCTTTTATGTTTTTCTTCTCTAACTCTTTTAACTGATCCTTAAATTCTTTCGCTGTATTTTCAGCAAAAGAAGTGATTTGCATATAACCGATATCTTTTCCGCTCTCTTGTTTCACAGAACTAAACACTGTGAAGATTGGAATTTTTTCACGCTTAATTTTAAATACAATCGGATCAGCTACTCCTGCACGCTTAATTTCAATCGCGACAGTCGTTCCTTTTTTACCACGAATCTTTAATACTGCTTCTTCACGTGATAAATCTTTCACACTATTTCCATCTACAGATAAAATTTGGTCATTCGGTTTAATTCCAATCTTTTCTGCCGGTGAGCCTTTAATTGGAGATACGATAATAAGCTTACCGTCCGTTTTGTTCACCTCAGCCCCGATCCCCTCTAGCTCAGGATCAAGTGATTCACTAAACTGTTTAGCCGTTTCTTTATCCATATACGTGGAATAAGGGTCCTTCAGCGTAGACAACATGCCTTGTATTGCACCTTCGACTAACTTGTCATCCTTCACGTCTTCCACATAACGTGAATCAATTAGTGCATACGCCTCATTAATTTTTGCCAAATTCCCTTGTGAGGTGCTAGCGTTTCCACTCGAAATCGTTTGCGTTACTTCTGCTGGGTTAACCCCAAATAAAGACATACCTGCAAACATTCCGCCAGCACCAATTAAAAATGCAACAACCATTCCAATAATTGCAACTCTACGTTTCAATGCGGAATTCCCCTTTCCAAAACACACAGGTGGTGTAGCAAAAGGCATCACACAGTGTGTGATGCCTTTACCTATTTCTACTATATGATAAGCTTGTACGAATTATGTTTGCAACTTTTTATACTTTTAAGAAGCGACGAATTGACATTACACTTCCCCACATACCGATTAAAGCCCCGATTAACACTAGTAAACCAGCTAATTGGAATACGAAAGGACTGTATGGTAGAAGTTCGAAAATTGTTCCGCCAAGTTTTTCGTTAAACACACTTTGTAGTGAATTATACGTAACTAGAATTAAGCCTATTGGAATAATTGACCCTAATACTCCTAGGAATAATCCCTCTAATAAGAACGGCCAACGAATAAACCAGTTTGTTGCACCTACCAGTTTCATAATTTCGATTTCTGTACTACGAGCATAAATTGTAATTTTAATTGTATTAGAGATTAAGAACATCGCTGTGAATAAAAGACCTGCAATTAACGCAATCCCGATATTACGTCCTGTTTTTACAGTATCAAATAATTTTTCAACTTGACCTTTACCGTATTGAACATTACTTACAAACTGCATTTTCTCAATCTTTTTCGCGATTGTCGCTGTATCTGTTGGTTCTTTTGCTTTTACAATGAATACGTTTTTAAGTGGGTTATCTTGTTCAAATAACTCAAACGTTTTTCCGCTATCACCTAAGCTTTTAATTAAGCGTTTTAACTCTTCTTCTTTAGAAGAATATTTAATAGATTCTACTTTGGCAATCTTACTCATATCATCTTCTAATTTCTTTTGATCAGCTTCTTTTGCTGCTGGATCAATGTGTACACGAATTTCTACATCTTGCTCTACTTTCGTCGCAAAATGGTTCATATTCATAATCGCTGTTAAAAAGACACCTACAAGTAATAATGTAACTGTTACTGCACTAACAGAAGCAAATGTCATCCATCCGTTACGTGATAGATTCTTTACACCTTCTCGCAAATGTCGACTAAGGGTCTTAGCCTTCATATCCGTATCCTCCCTCAATCTCATCTCGAACAATTTTTCCGCCTTCAATCGCGATTACACGATGACGAATTGTATTTACGATATCTGAGTTATGTGTCGCCATAACAATCGTTGTACCACGCTCGTTAATACGCGTAAAAATCTTCATAATATCAAGAGCTGTTTCAATATCTAAGTTACCTGTTGGCTCATCGGCAATTACAACCTTTGGTCTATTAACAATTGCTCTCGCAATCGCAACACGTTGCTGCTCTCCGCCCGAAAGTTCACTTGGTAGTGCGTCTGCACGATCCTCAAGACCTACAAGACCTAAAACTTCTGTTACACGCTCACGAATGGCTTCTTTTTCTTCTTCAATTACTTCTAAGGCAAACGCAACATTCTCATATACCGTTAACTTAGGTAGTAATTTAAAATCTTGGAAAATTACGCCTAATTGACGACGGAAATATGGAACATCTCTTTCTGCTAATGTTTCAATAACAAGTCCATTTACATTAATTGATCCTGTAGATGGCTTCTCTTCACGATACATCATTTTAATAAATGTAGATTTCCCGGCTCCACTCGGTCCAACTACGTATACAAACTCACCTTGTTTAATGTTAACTGTGAGACCAGCAATGGCTTTCATACCATTCGGGTACTCCTTATAAACATTCGTCATTTTTATCATTATTTATCACCCAATACTTAATGATTTTTTTCGAAATACTTTTCTGTACATCTGAAAATAAAAACTTTATTCTCACTTAACCATTCTTGTTGAAGGTAGCTTCTATTCATGCTTTTTATTAGCAGCGCTACTCTATGTAATATATTTCAGCAAAATTCTACAAACCCCATTGTAACATCAAACGGTTTCCAGTTCGGATACATTTTTGTTACAGTTATGTTACACTCAAAAAAAAAGGAAACGAGTCGTCATAGTTCTTACCCAAAATCATTTTGGAATAAGATTATATAACCAACTCGTCCACTTTACCTTTTTTATTTATGTTCAGCTAACCACTCAGCTACTTTTTTCGCATCCTCACCTTGAATGATTCCTGGTGACATGGAACCGCGACCTTTTTCAATAATCTTTTCAATCTCTGCTGCATCATATTTCTGTCCCACTTTTCGTAAATCCGGTCCAGTTGCTCCCGATAAATCTTTCGCATGACAACCTATACAGCTTTTTTGGTAAATTTGCTCTGCGCTATCTGTGCTTGCAGATTGTTTCGAAGGCTTACTCTCTTCTTTATTTCCACATGCTCCTAAAGCAAAAACGACTGATGTTCCTAACGCAATAGCCAACAATTTCTTTTTCACTTCTATCGCTCCCCATTGTTGATATTCTTTTCATTCCTAACACACTCATTTTCATTATAAGCATTATCTTTATATAGAAAAACTAAGGTATATTTCATATTTTTCAAAAATACAGTAAGAACCCTGATAATATAAAGCTTTCATAATTTGTTTCAATTCTGTGAACAACGTAAAAACTTCTATAAAGAATTCTTGTTGAACAGAAAATCAGAAAAGTTCTGTTCAAGTCTTACTCTATTGCCGCTCTGTTTTACTATTCTCTACTTTTTACAATACAATATACAACATTGTATGCTACATATAATCTCATCAAAAAGAGAAGTTGTCGTTTCCAACTTCTCTTCCTCTTTATTTCATCTATAGAAATAAAATCAAATTCTTTATATCCTCGATTATCCTCAGCATACGCCGACAACTTTGTTGGCTTTTTTTCGCTTATTAGATGCGAGAACGTAAGTAAGCATCAATAAATGGATCAATTTCTCCATCCATAACTGCTTGTACGTTACCAACCTCTGTATTTGTACGGTGGTCTTTCACAAGAGAATACGGGTGGAATACGTAAGAACGAATTTGGCTACCCCATCCGATTTCTTTTTGTTCACCGCGAATTTCATCTAACTCCGCTTGTTGCTCTTCTAATTTCTTTTGGTATAATTTCGCTTTTAACATTTTCATCGCGTGCTCACGGTTTTTAATTTGTGAACGCTCTGACTGACATGTTACAACTGTGTTTGTTGGTGTATGTGTAATACGAACTGCTGAGTCTGTCGTATTAATATGCTGTCCACCTGCACCACTTGCACGGTACGTATCAACTTTTAAGTCTTCTGAACGTATTTCGATTTCAACTTCATCATTGAACTCAGGTACAACTTCACAAGATACAAACGATGTATGACGACGGCCTGAAGAATCGAATGGCGAAATACGTACAAGACGGTGTACACCTTTCTCTGCCTTTAAATAACCGTAAGCGTTATGACCTTTAATTAATAAAGTAACACTCTTAATACCTGCTTCATCACCTGGTAAGTAGTCAACCGTTTCTACTTTAAACCCACGTTTTTCAGCCCAACGTGTGTACATACGTAATAACATAGAACCCCAGTCTTGTGACTCTGTTCCACCAGCACCTGGGTGTAATTCTAAAATAGCGTTATTTTTATCATAAGGATCGCTTAGTAGTAACTGAAGCTCATACTCATTCATTTCTTGAATTAAACCCTTCACTTCTGATTCAAGCTCCTCATGTAAATCTTCATCATACTCTTCTTTTAAAAGCTCATGCGTGATTTCTAAATTTTCAAACGTCTCATCTAACTGACGGAACTTTCCAACCATCTCTTTCAGTGCATTAGCTTCGTTAATTACAGCTTGTGCGCCTTGTTGGTCATCCCAAAATCCTGCACCCATCATTGTCTCTTCTAAATCTGCAATTTGTTTCTCCTTAGTAGGAAGGTCAAAGAGACCCCCTAAAAGCCGCTAATCGCTTAGCCATTTTCTCTAATTCTTGTCTAATTTCTACTAATTCCATTTCCTTCACCTCTATGTAATTGCTGTTACTTTCTTATGAAAACAAGGGAAACTCTCTCCACTTATGACGGAGAGAGTTTAATCTTTCTTAATTATACATTTTTAATGTAAAATTTTGCAAAGTAATCTGGGCTACCGCCCTGTATTACTTCCCGATACCACAGCAGTTTTTATATTTTTTACCGCTACCACATTTACATAAATCGTTGCGGCCTACTTGGTCACCTTTTACAACTGGTTTTTTCTTCGCTTCTTCGCCATCGCTAGATGGATGAACAGCTTCACCTTGAACAACTTCTTGACGCTCTAAGTTTTGTTCAATTTCAGCTTTCATAATGTAACGAGAAATTTCCTCTTCAATAGAAGCAATCATTGACTCGAACATTGCGAATCCTTCCATTTGATACTCACGAAGTGGATCAATTTGACCGTAAGCACGTAAATGAATACCTTCACGAAGATGATCCATCGCATCAATATGCTCTGTCCATTTCGTATCTACTACACGGAATACAACAACTTTTTCGAACTCACGCATTTGCTCTTCTGGCAGAAGCTTTTCTTTGTCGTTGTAACGCTCTATTAATTTCGCGATAATTGGCTCGCTCATTTCCTCTGGAGCAAGACGACGTAACTCTTCTTCTTTTATATCGCCTTCTTGCAGAAGGTTGGCATTTAAGTAGTCAACAAGACCTTTAATGTTCCAATCTTCTTCAATTTCCTCTTGTGTATGAAGCGCAACAGCACGTTCTACTGTAGATTTCATCATACCTTCAATAATACTGCGTAAGTTCTCAGAATCCATTACTTCTTGACGCTGTTTGTAAATAACTTCACGTTGCTGACGAAGTACATCATCGTACTGCAGTAACTGCTTACGTGCATCATAGTTATTTCCTTCTACACGTTTTTGTGCAGATTCTACCGCACGAGAAACCATTTTACTTTCAATCGGCTGTGAATCATCCATACCAAGACGATCCATCATCGCTTTCATATTGTCAGAACCGAATCGGCGCATTAGTTCATCTTCCATAGACAAGTAGAACTGCGTTACACCAGGGTCCCCTTGACGACCAGCACGACCACGTAACTGATTATCAATACGACGGCTTTCGTGACGCTCTGTACCGATAACTGCTAGACCAACGTTTTTAATATCGTCTCCAAGCTTAATATCCGTACCACGACCAGCCATATTCGTCGCAATCGTTACAGCACCTTTCATACCAGCTTCTGCAATGATATCTGCTTCACGCGCATGGTTTTTCGCGTTTAAAATGTTATGGCGTACACCTTTACGTGTTAACATTTTTGAAATAAGCTCTGACGTTTCAATTGCAACTGTACCAACAAGAATAGGTTGCCCTTGTTTATGACGATTTACAATATCCTCAACAACTGCATTGAATTTGCCTTCCATTGATTTGAAGATTAAATCAGCACGGTCATCACGAATAATATCTTTGTTCGTTGGAATTACGATAACATTCATATTGTAAATACTACGGAATTCTTCTTCTTCCGTTTTCGCTGTACCAGTCATACCAGATAACTTTTCATACATACGGAAATAGTTCTGGAACGTAATTGTTGCGAGTGTCATACTTTCATTTTGAATTTCTACGCCTTCTTTTGCTTCAATAGCTTGGTGCAAACCTTCGCTATAACGACGACCTTTCATAAGACGACCAGTGAATTGGTCTACAATTACGATTTCGCCTTCTTGTACAACATAATCTGTATCAAGGTGCATGACAACGTGTGCACGAAGTGCCTGATTAATATGGTGAAGAAGTGCGACATGTTTTAAATCGAATAAGTTTTCAATATGGAAAGCTTTCTCTGCTTTCGTAATACCATCTTCAGTTAACATTACATTTTTCGTTTTCACATCAAATGAATACTCTTTTTCATTTTCTAATGTACGAACGAATGCATTTGCAAACATGTATAACTCTGTTGATTTTTGAGCTTGTCCCGAAATAATAAGCGGTGTACGTGCTTCATCGACTAAAATAGAATCGACTTCATCGATAATAGCAAAATGAAGTGGACGCTGAACGCACTGTTCTCTATATAAAACCATGTTGTCACGTAAGTAATCGAATCCAAGCTCATTATTTGTGCTATACGTAATATCAGCAGCATAAGCCTCTTGTTTCTCTTCGCGTGACATGCTGTTTAAGTTAATTCCTACTGTTAAGCCTAGGAACTCATGAAGTTGTCCCATTTCGCTCGCATCACGTTGTGCTAAGTATTCATTGACTGTAACAACGTGAACACCTTTTCCTGTTAAAGCATTTAAATATACAGGTAATGTAGATGTTAACGTTTTACCTTCACCCGTTTTCATCTCAGAGATATTCCCTTCATGTAAGGCAATACCACCCATTAACTGCACGCCATACGGACGCATTCCAAGAACACGCGTCGCAGCTTCGCGAACAACTGCAAAAGCTTCAGGAAGTAGATCATCTACTGTCTCACCTTTTGTTAAACGTTCTTTAAATTCAAGCGTCTTTCCTTTTAATTGCTCATCTGTTAGTGGCTTAATAGATGATTCTAATGCATCAATTTGTTCAACTGTCTTCTGCATACGTTTAATTTGGCGTTGATTTACATCAAATACCTTTTTTAAAATACCGATCATAGGAAATACGCTCCTCTTTTTTATTAAAATAAAACTTCCGATTGTTTTTTCTTTTTCTATTACAATCAGTCGTTATAAAAATCAAATGTATGTTATGCCAATTTTTCTCCTAATTAAAAAAACTAAAATGTATATACCTAATGATAATTGTAACACTTGTCTTATAACTATGACAACAATCGGCCGAATGTCTCGTTCTAAATTAAGAAAAATTTTTAAAAAAATCTATTTTCAGCAAAAAAAGCGCAGCCATTTCGGCTGCGCTTTTGAATTATTATTTAGTTTCGATTAAACCATATTTCCCATCTTTACGGCCGTATACAACATTAGTTTCATTTGTATCAGCATTTGTGAAGACGAAGAAATTATGTCCTAGCATATCCATTTGTAGGATCGCTTCTTCAACGTCCATCGGTTTTAAATCAAATCGTTTTGTACGTACAAGTTCTAATTCATCCTCTTCTACCGCATCCAGAACAGCTACTGCTTCTGGAAGGATAAAGTTCGTTTTCATAGAACCTTTCTCACGTAACTTACGATTTACCTTTGTTTTATGTTTACGAATTTGTCGCTCAAGTTTATCAACTACTAAATCGATAGCAGCGTACATATCGCTATTAGTTTCTTCTGCACGAAGTAATAAATCAGTAAATGGAATTGTTACCTCGACACGTTGCTTGTCAGAGTATACTTTTAAATTAACTTTAATCTCTGGGAATGTATCAAAATAACGCTCTAACTTACTTAGTTTTTTCTCTACATATTCCTTTAATGCTGGAGTTACTTCAATATTTTCACCACGAATGTTGAATTTCATAGATGAATTCCTCCTTTCAAGCCTATGTACTATAATTTCGACATTGGCTTAAAAACTCCTTCTAACTTTTTTAAAAAAATTAGTGGAATTGCGATTTTTTTATCGTTTTTTGTTGAAATGAAAAGATGCATCGTTTCTATCTTTATTTTATCCTATTAACATCGTGAATAACGAATATAACTGTGGACAATTCGTTACAGAAAAGAAACAACTTTTTGACAACTTGATTCATAACAAAAACCCCTTGCAAAAAACAAGAGGTTCTACCATATATATAACGTTGCCACAAACGCAGCTCTCTCTTCCCAAAAACAATATTCCTACAATTTTACAACATTAGCTGCTTGTGGTCCACGTGCTCCATCTACAATGTCAAACTCAACTTGTTGCCCTTCTTCTAATGACTTATATCCATCTTGTTGAATAGCAGAAAAATGAACAAATACATCATCACCATCTTCACGCTCAATAAACCCAAATCCCTTTTCTGCATTGAACCATTTCACTCTTCCTTGCATGTTCATTCCATTCCCTTCACTCTAAAAATCAGGGCATTCGCCCCATACTTTGACTATAACGAATGACAACTTACGAAGTCAAAGAAGACTTATCGTCTTTTTATTATCCCTTTCGACAGTTACAGATCAACTTCTACAAAGCGTCAAACTAGAAACTTCCCTTGCTCCTCTATCGTATAAAAGACTTCCAATTTGTCTAACTGTAATTCCTGTCGTATATACATCATCAACGAGTAAGATATGTTGATTATGAAACATATCTTCTCCCTGAAAATAAAAAGGATTACTTCCCGAAAGCCTTTCTTTACGTGTCTTCTTACTTTGCTTTTCTGTTTCCCTTCTTCTTAATGAGGGATAAGAAATTTTGACAGGTAAACATGCTGCTAATAACTCTGCCTGATTAAAACCACGTTCATATTCCCGTTCCCTACTAAGCGGAACAGCAATAACACTTGAAACGCTCGTAAAATGCTTTTGAAATAGCTCTCGAAACGATCGATGAAAAATATGAACCAACTCCGCATCCCCCCGAAACTTAAACTGTGTTAATATTTCTTTCATCTCATCATCGTACACGTGCAAAGAACGATTTTTAAAAGGACGATAATTCTCCTCATTTATCCACCTTACGCAATCCATACAAATATCATTTTCTTTATATTCGGAAGGCAAGTCCTCTAAAGGTCGCCCACACTCCATGCAAATCTCTCCTATAATATAGGAAAGTTTCCGCTCACACCCATCACATATATATTTTTTGCGAGACTTTACAAAGAAGGTGTACCAACTAACTGTTTCCAACATATACTCATCGCAAAGTAGACAATGCATTAATCGATTAATCCTTGTTCTTTCGCCTTTTTGTTCATACTTTGAATATGCCTTTTCGCGCGTACCATCGCCTCTGTCTTACCGCAATGAAAATAAACGACCTCGCCATAAGGTTCTTCAAAACTGCGACCTGCTCGGCCGGCAATTTGTACGAGCGCACTTTCTGAAAAGATTTCTTCTTCCGCCCCTAACACCGCAACTTGTAAATTCTTCACAGTTACTCCTCTCTCTAAAATTGTCGTTGTAACTAATAACGGAATTTCTCCCTTTCTGAAAGCTACTACTTTTTCTTTTCTCATCGGATCTTCTGCATGTACACCATCGATTCTAGGATCCAACGTTTTCAATATCAGGCTCAATTCTTCTATATATCGCACATGAGGAACAAATAAAAAAATGGGATACTTTTTGCTTACGTACATTTTTAACCATTGTAGTAACACTCGAGGAATTCTTTTATGGTGGAGACTTTTCTTCCAATTTCCGCACCAGCAAAATAGAGGAACTGGTAACGGATGACGATGGTATCGTCCAGAGACAATGATACCTTTTTGTTTACCACTTCTGAAATTATGTTTCCACTTTTCATCGGGAGTTGCCGTTAAATAAATACGCGCCGCTTTCTCTTTCATCGCTTGTTGCACTGCATACTGTAACATTTGATCTGCATAATACGGGAAGGCATCGATCTCATCTACAACCATGACATGAAACGCTCTATAGTAACGTAACAGTTGATGAGTCGTTGCAACGACTAACGCTGCATCTTTTTCCCGGTCTACACTCCCTCCGTATAAAGCAGCTACATTTATATGTGGAAACACTTCTTGTAATCTCGGTGCTAATTCCAGTACAACATCTGTTCTTGGTGTTGCGATACAAACTCTTTCTCCTTTTTGAAGTGCCTCTTCAATACCGTAAAATAGCATTTCAGTTTTTCCAGCCCCGCACACAGCCCAAATAAAAAAAGATTCTTTCTGCTTAATAGCTTCTATAACACCTTGCGCAGCCAACTCCTGACCAGTAGACAAGGCCCCATTCCACTGTAACGAATTTAAACCTTTTTCTCCTTTTCTTTCAGCGATTCCACGAACGAGTACAGCACATTCACTTACCCTCCCCATCGTTATACACTTCCGGCAATACGTACATACTTTACTGCACCTTTTACATAAAAATGACGCAAATAGTCGCTGCTCTATATTTCCGCAGCGCTGACACATATATTTAGAAGCTTTCTTTTTTACACCTTGTACACATACGACCTTCCGCTTCTTTTTCAAATCTTGTAATGTATCCCGTAAATCTGAAGAGAGTTCCTCTAATAGTAACTGTTTCCCTGCTAACATCAGCAACCACCTCCAGCACTACTATAAACCTTTCTCATAATCTCGTAAAAACTCAAAAAAGCCGATAACCTACTTATAAAATAGTAAGCTATCGACTTTATACACGTTTTTTTATTGAATTGTAATCCTATAATCTTCCGTAACCTAAGAAATGTTTTTGGTTATAACTACTGCTTAAGCTAGCGTAAGCAATCCCTTTATCACCAGCATGAATCATTTGGCCATTCCCAACGTAAATACCGATGTGAGATGGACCTGGTTTATAAGTACCTTGGAAGAATACTAAATCTCCAGGTTGTGGGCTACTTACTTTAGAAACTGAATTCCAGTAACCTGCAACGTCTTGACGTCCTACACCATAGATGTAAGAAATAAATCCACTACAGTCAAAACCACCGTTTGATGGAGATGCACTTCCCCAAACATATGGTAAGCCTAAGTAACCTTGTGCTTTACCAATTACGCCACCCGCATTTGGAGTTGGTGCTGGCTCTGGTTTTTTCGTTTCTGGCTTAGGCTCTTCTTTTTTAGGTTCTTCCTTTTTAGACTCTTCTTTTTGAGCTTGTCCACCATTGTTTGCTGGTGTAGTTTGTGCTGCAGGTGCTTGTGCTGTGGGCGCTTGCGCATCTTTAGCAGCTTGTTCTGCTTGTTTTTGAGCAGCAGCTTCTTGTGCCGCTTTCTCTTGTGCTTCTTGTTCAGCAATACGTTGTAATTGCAGTGCTTGTTTTTCAAGATCTTTCAATTGACTTTCCGTACTTGTCATTGAAGTTACAACTGTGTCCATTTTACCGCTTAAATCGTTTACTGCTGTTGCTTTTTTCGCTTTTTCAGCGTCAAGTTCTTTCTTAGCAGTTTCAATTTGAGCTTGTGCTTCTTTTAATTCTTTTTGCTTTGTTTTTACCGTTTCAACATCTTTTTTCACGTTCGCTTGGTCTTCTTGTTGTGTTTTCATGATATCTTCGTCAGACTCAAGAATTTTAGAAACAGAAGTTAAACGATCAACTAAATCTGCAACGTTTTTAGAGTTTACAAGAACTTCTGTTACAACGTTCGTGTTTGGTTGCTCTTGAAGTGCAACTAAACGTTTTCTTAATAACTCTTCACGTTTTGCAATTTTCGTTTGTAGTTCTGCAATATCTTTATTTTTATTTTCGATTAATTGCTCAGTATCCGCAACTTTTTTCGTTGTTTCATCAAGTTTTGAAGCATTCTCTTGAACAGATTTATCCAAACCTTGAATTGTTTTGTTTAAGTCATTCATTTGCTTTTGTAATACATCACGTTCTTGTTGTTGTTTATGTAAAGTGTCATTTTGTGTATTAATTTGTGATTTCACGTCAGAAATTTTATCTTCTGCAAATACATTTGGTGTTAGTCCTGAAAACATTAACCCTGCAACTAATGCGCAAGATGCCATTTTTAGCTTTTTCATTTTATTTTTTACACCGCTTTCTTTTGTCTTTTTCCGTATATAACCTATAAAATTTATACCATAATTCGGGATTTTTTTTGCTAATGTTACGCTATTGTAAAACAAATGTAATATTATATGTAACTCTATCGCAAAATATGCATATTTTTGTATATACGTGTAGAATTTTAAAAGCATTTTATAAGCAAAGAAAAAACGCAAGGTTTCCCTTACGTTTTGTTAAATACACTAATACGAATGAAATCAAAACGTTATTTCATCCATTTCTCAGCCCAATTTTGGACTTCATCCATAACACTTTCTAATGCTTTCCCTTTTTCAGTTAAGCCGTACTCGATTCGAACTGGTACTTCTGGATAAACATTACGAACTACAATGCCTTCACTTTCCAATTCCTTTAAACGCTCTGATAACATACGATCGCTCATATTCGGTATAATATCTGCGATTTCTCTAAAACGTTTTGACTCTTCAAGCAAAGATTTAATAATTAAGCCAGTCCATTTTTTACTAAGCAAAGTAAAAGCTGACTCAAACTTTGGACATAAACAAGAATTATGCTCCATATGTTTCACCTCTCTTCTATTATAATATAGTTTCTTGTAAAAAGTAAGTTATAAAACTTTCCTCATTATTTTATTTTACGTACATTTTAACATTTCCAAATATTAACTTGTCAACTACACGTAAAATATCCGTAAAAAAACCCTCTTCAAAAAGAGAGCTTTTTATATCTTATTACTTCGTATACCATCCAAGTCCTAGTGCACCTTCGCCTAAATGCGTACCAATTACAGCACCGAAATAACCTGTGCGGATTGTAACATGGGGATATTTTGCTTCTAATTCTGCCTTCCATTCATTCGCTTCCTCTTCACGTTGTGCATGAATGATAACTGCTTCCATAGGTACACCTTGACTTGCTTGCTCATCAAAAATTTCAACAATTCGTTTTAACGCTTTTTTACGTGTACGAATCTTTTCAAATGGAATAATGATTTTATCTCTAAAATATAAAACTGGCTTCACTTGTAACAAACTACCAATGAAAGCTTGTGCACTATTTAATCGTCCTCCACGTTGTAAATGATGTAAATCATCCACTACAAAATAAGCGTCCATCGTTTCCTTCATTTCATCAAAACGGGCAACGATCTCTTTCGGATCTTTTCCTTCACTTGCTAATTTTGCCCCTTCACGTACATAGAATCCTTGTACTTCACAACTAATTTCAGAGTCGTACGTATATACATCAATACCCTCTACCATTTGCCCGGCTGTCGTTGCCGTTTGATATGTACCACTAATCCCACTTGAAAGATGAATGCTAATAACCGCATCATAATCCTTAGATAGTTCTTCAAATAACTCAACAAACTTTCCGATTGCTGGCTGAGAAGTTTTCGGAAGTTCTTCTTGCTCACGTACTTTTACATAGAAATCATCTACTGAAATTTCAGCTTCTTCTTGATAAGATTCCGTTCCAAACACAACGTTTAATGGAATCATATATATATTGAGTTCATCACGAATATGCTTCGGTATATATGCTGTACTATCAGTAACAATAGCTGTTTTCATTTGCGTACCTGCCTTATAAAAAAGTTTTTATTCCCTAAGTTTACACGAAAACTAAAAATGGTGCATCCATACATAAAAATGCCGATTTGAAATAATACTTACCATCTCGACAAATTACAACAAAAAGTTGAAATACTCACCAAAAATTTCAACTTATTTATAAAAAATGTTTGAATATAAAAACGCTCGCTTTTAAAATGTAAAGTACTAGTCATTTTGGTAGATAGGGGCGTATACGAGTGTTATTACAATATTTAACAATCAAAGACTACGGTGAGCACGAAATTGTCATTCAAAAATCAAGATTTATTTGTTATGTTAGCAGAGCTACAACCGAAGCAGAAGCTCAAGAATTTATACAAAAAATAAAAAAACAAAATTGGAATGCCACACATAATTGTTCTGCGTATTTGATTGGCGAACAAGATCAAATCCAAAAAGCAAATGATGATGGAGAACCTAGCGGTACAGCTGGCGTACCTATGTTAGAGGTACTAAAAAAACGCGATTTAAAAGATACCGTCGTTGTCGTTACACGTTATTTTGGTGGCATCAAACTTGGCGCAGGTGGATTAATTCGCGCATATGGAAAATGTACAAGCGGAGGCATTAATCATGTCGGTGTTGTTCAGCGAAAACTAATTCGGGTTATGCAGACCGAAATTGATTACACATTACTTGGCAAAATTGAAAATGAATTACGTAATTCGAAATATGCCATTAAAGATATACATTATCTCGAAAATGTCACATTTGATACGTATGTAGAAGAAGACGGAAAACAAGCATTCACAGATTGGATGATTGAGTTAACAAATGGGAAATGTACAATTACAGAAGGAGATATGTTGTACTTAGAACAAGATGTTATCTAAGAATAACTACATCCTCAACTTTAAAGATTAATGTAGTGAATTACTTTCCTACAAATGAACTAAGGAGATTATATATGGAAGAACGTTATTATCATCTCCAAAATAGCAGAATAAAAAAGAAACGAAGAAGAAAGTTTTTCTACTTCCTTATTTTCGTATTTTTATTTGGTGGTGTAGGACTTTATATATTAAATTCCTACTCTTCTCTCATGGGGATGTATAGTGGTTTTACTCGTCAAAAATCGGACTTGAGAACCGAAGATGTAGAAATTACAAAGGAGCCTTTTACACTCCTCATTATGGGTATAGAAGATTATGCAACGGACGGTCAAAACGGTCGTACAGATTCATTAATGTTTGCGACCGTCAATCCTAAAACTAAAAAGATTTCGCTTATGAGTATCCCTCGTGATAGTCGCGTTCCAATTGTTGGTAAGAACAAAGAAGACAAAATTAACGCTGCGCACGCTTACGGCGGAGAAGAAATGGCAATCAAAACTATCGAAGGTTTTCTAAAAGTTCCTGTAGACCATTATATTAAAATTGATTTCCAAGGCTTTAAAGGAATTGTTGATGCTGTTGGCGGTGTTACTGTTGATGTCCCCTTCGATTTTTGGGAGCGTTCAGACGTGGATTACTACAAAAAAATCGAATTTAAGCAAGGACAACAAGACTTAAATGGGGAAGAAGCACTCGCATACGTACGTATGCGAAAGCAGGATCCAAACGGCGATTATGGTCGGGCCGCTAGACAAAGACAATTACTAGCCGCTGTTGCTCAAAAACTAAATTCAGCCTCTACCGTATTTAAAATTAAAGATTTAACAGCAGTCGTTGGAAAATATATAAAAACTGACATTCCTATTTCAGACGGACTGGCTCTTTACAATAAACTATCTGGATTTGATCCTTCTACAATGCAAACGTTCAAACTTGAAGGAGAAGACAAAAAAATAGGTGGTATTTATTACTTCCTTCCAGATCCAATCGGTGTAGAGACAGTACGTAACGAAATTAAAAAAGAATTAGGAGAAACAGCAAACACTCAAGAAAATCCAACTACAAAAACCGAATCAAACTATTCTTCAAATTCTAACTCTGACGAAAAGGCAAAGAAAGAAACGAATCAGAATCAGAAAAAAACACCAACTGAACCACCTCCTTCTACGAATGCTCATGCAGAGTGGATTATGAGAAATCAGCAATAACAAAAAGAGCCAAATCACATATGATCTGGCTCTTTTTTATTTACTTATTAAAGTGTTGTAAAATTGCTTCTACAATGCGCTCTGATGCACGGCCATCACCGTAAGGATTAGATGCTTTTGACATCTTATCATGAGCTTCTTTATCTGATAATAACTCATCAGCAAGACCAAAGATTGTCTCTTCGTCTGTTCCTGCTAATTTCAATGTACCTGCTTCAATACCTTCTGGGCGCTCTGTTGTATCACGAAGAACAAGAACCGGTACACCAAGTGACGGCGCTTCCTCTTGTACACCACCAGAATCAGTTAACATTAAGTATGAACGAGCTGCAACATTGTGGAAATCAATTACATCTAGCGGCTCAATTAAATGAATGCGGCTATGATCGCCTAAAATATCATTCGCTGTCTCACGAACAACTGGGTTCATATGAACCGGATACACAACTTGTACGTCTTCATGCTTATCAACAAGACGTTTAATTGCACGGAACATATTACGCATTGGCTCTCCTAAGTTTTCACGGCGGTGAGCTGTCATAAGTACAAGACGATCGTTTCCAAGTTTCTCTAGTACAGGATGACTATATGTTTCTTTTACAGTCGTTTTTAGTGCGTCAATCGCTGTATTCCCTGTTATGAAAATGCGTGACTCATCTTTATTTTCTTTCTGTAAGTTCGTTGCTGATTTTGTTGTAGGTGAGAAATGAAGATCTGCCATGACGCCTGTTAATTGGCGATTCATCTCTTCTGGGTACGGAGAATATTTATCCCATGTACGAAGTCCTGCTTCAACATGCCCTACTGGAATTTGATTGTAGAAAGCAGCTAAACTTGCAATAAATGTTGTCGTTGTATCACCATGTACAAGTACAATATCCGGCTTTGCTTCTTTCATTACTTTATCCAAACCTTCTAAACCACGCGTTGTAATATCAATTAAAGTTTGGCGGTCTTTCATAATATTCAAATCGAAATCTGGCGTAATTCCAAAGATACTTAATACTTGGTCTAACATTTGACGATGTTGCGCTGTTACAGTCACAATCGACTCAATTTTTTCTGGATGTTTTTGCAACTCTAACACAAGAGGTGCCATTTTAATTGCTTCTGGACGTGTCCCGAAAATTGTCATTACTTTTAAACGTTCAGTCATTTTATTACCTCTTTTCTTTCACTAGTTACAATTTCCCACCTTACATATATCACCATACCTAGATACACGCATTTTTTAACTAATAAAAAAAGTATTACTATTACGGATGCTTTTTCGCCCGATCGAGTAATAATCTAATCCCTGCTTCTTGGCATCCTCATTAGTATAGCAATTTCTCCCATCAAATAGAATGGGCTCCTTCATAAGCTTTACATAATTCTCTAACGGATAAGTTCGTATTGATTCCCATTCTGTTAAAATAAAAACAGCATCAGCTTCTCTAATCGCTTCATCTATGCATCCGGTGTAGCGTATAGTCTCTCCAAACACACCTTTTACATTTTGAATAGCCTGCGGGTCATATAGAATCACATCTGCATCCATATTAATTAATTCTTCTATTATAACAAGGGACGGCGCTTCTCTTATATCGTCAGTATTCGGTTTAAACGCTGCGCCAAGAACTGCAATCTGCTTTTTATTCATATCTATTATTTTCTTTGCTTTTTCAACCAGTAACAACTGTTGTTTATTATTCACTTCAATAACCGCTTTTAACAAGCGAAAATCATGCGCCACATTCCCTGCAATTTGCACAAGGGCTTTCGTATCTTTCGGAAAACACGAACCCCCATAACCAATGCCCGCATTTAAAAAAGACGCTCCAATTCTCTTATCCATTCCCATCCCTTTTGCAACGTCTAATACATTGGCTCCTACCTTCTCACATATATTTGAAATTTCATTGATAAAACTAATTTTTGTCGCTAAAAAAGCATTCGATGCATATTTAATCATCTCTGCACTTTTTATATTTGTAACATACGTTTTTAAGCGTAATTCACTATACAAATTCTCCACTTTTCGTGCCGCTTCCTCATTATCTGCTCCAATTACAATACGATCTCCCTGAAAAAAATCGTAAATCCCTGAACCTTCCCGTAAAAATTCTGGATTCGATACGATATGTAATTCATATCTTTTTTGTAATTTCTCCTCAATCCATCCCCTCATAACATCATTTGTACCTACAGGAACCGTACTTTTCGTAACGACAATAATGTCATTCGTCGTATATGTTCCAATATCGTCACAAGCACTTCGAATATATGTTAAATCCGCTGTCCCATCTAATAAAGATGGCGTTCCAACTGCAATAAATATAAATTCTGCATCGTAAAATGCTTTTACTCTACTTGTTGTAAAAGTTAAACAATCATTCTCACATGCATCATTTATTAATTCATATAAACCCGCTTCATAAATAGGCAGATCTCCTTGCTTTATCCGTTCAATTTTCTCATCATTTATATCAAAACATGTGACTGAATGGCCTAACATTGCCAATCCTACTCCTGTAATTAATCCAACGTATCCGGTACCTATTATCGTAATTTTCATTTCCTTTTCGCACAGGAATATACAATAGAAAATATACGAATACATAGAATTCTCCCTGTGCTTCCCCCTCTCACATTAAAAATGAGAAAACTCTTTTACTTCTTTATTATATGAATTACTTTTTCCATTCTTTTTTAAGTTTTTGTAAAATTACATGCAAGAATATAAAATAAAACTTTATTCAGTGCGGGGCATTCATCCTCTACTAATTATTAGTTAAACCAATCGAGATTTTACAGGAATTAAGGTTCCCACCTAAATTCTTTGCCTCAACTAAATTTTGAGGTGGAAGCCTTACTGCCCGTTCATGTGAATGAATTCCCACATTTTAACATGGAATTTACTCATTTCTACGTGTAACACTTATAATACTGAAATAAACATATTCATTATCGAAGAAACAGATAAAATGTCATATTCTAAAGTACAATACGATTAACCTTCTCAAACGATTCAACATTCTTTATACAATTGTCATATATTCTATCTGCTTCCATTTGCCGTACAAAGAAAAAAAGATTGAATTCTAATCTTTTTGTGATACCATATGTTATGAGCCTGTAAATAATCATCGAAATTTTCAGAAAAAACATCTAAAAATTACGTTTAAATATAAAAGGTGGGGTATTAATGGACTCACAAGTGATTTATGCCATTTTGGCATCCTTTATCACTGTACTCGGCGTTACTCCTTTCGTTATTAAATTAGCATTTAAGATAGGAGCAACAGATAAACCAAACGCGCGTAAAGTACACCAAAAAATCATGCCCCGTCTTGGCGGATTAGCAATTTTTATCGGTGTAGCTGTAGGTTTTGTTGTTGGTGGGTTATACGAACAAAGAATGTTATCAATAAGCTTAGGCGCTATCATCATCATTATCATTGGGATTTTAGATGATATGTATGAATTATCAGCAAAAGTAAAATTTGGTGGTCAGCTATTAGTTGCTATATTAATTGTAAAAAGTGGATTATTAGTACAGGTACTATATATACCAATTATCGGGGATACTGAACTTGGATGGCTCGCATATCCAATTACAGTTTTTTGGATTGTAGGCATTACAAATGCCATCAACTTAATTGATGGTTTAGATGGATTATCCGCTGGAATTTCATCAATCGTTCTAGCAACATTGGCTTACATGGCCCTCACCAGCCCTATGGGTACTGGTGCAGTTATTATCTTGCCATTAGCACTTATCGCACTTGCAAGTACGCTTGGATTTTTATTCTATAATTTCCATCCAGCAAAGATTTTCATGGGAGATACCGGCGCCCTATTTTTAGGTTATTGTATTTCCATCCTATCTTTATTGGGATTATACAAAAGTGTAACGCTATTTAGTTTCCTTGTTCCAATTATCATTTTAGGTGTACCTATATTTGATACAACTTTTGCGATTATTCGTCGTATTGTAAATAAAAAACCAATTTCAGCACCAGATAAATCTCATTTACATCACCGTCTCCTAGCAATGGGATTCTCTCATCGTACGACGGTGCTCATCATTTATGCATTTGGTATTTTTTTTAGTGTAAATGCTATTTTTTTCACTAAAGCGACGCTATGGATATCAATGATTCTTCTGTTTGCTTTAATTTTCATTACTGAAATAGTCGCTGAAGTAATCGGTCTTGTACACGACCGTTACAAACCAATTATTTCCTTCTATAAAAAGGTTAAAAAAAGAGAAGACTAATTGTAGTATAGACTTTACAATTATGAAATATTCAAATAGCATCCTCTTTCTTATAAGAGGATGCTATTTTTTATTCATCATTTTATATTTCCAAAATATAGATTGTTTGAGAGCTCCACTATTGGAGAAAGATATACATAATAAGAAAAGGATTATATTTTCTTTTTTACATCTTGATTGTCAAACTGAGGGTGAATGTTATGATCAAGCGAGTATTTCAATACGTTGTTTTATTTTTAACAATTACTATGTACGTGTCATCTCATGCAGGAGCAACTACAATGCCCCCTGCTGAACATCATCCAAATACTGAAACTACCTCTCCTATCCAAAAAATCGCGTACTTAACATTTGATGACGGACCAAACAAATATACTACGCAAATTTTAAACATCTTAAAGGAAAAGAACGGAAAAGCAACTTTCTTTGTTATTGGCGGAAAAGTACCACATTATAAAAAAACAATGCAACGATTAATTAAAGAGGGGCATTATATCGGACTTCACAGTATGTCACACGATGTAAAACGCCTTTACACTGGTGATCCATCCGCTTTAATTACAGAAATGGAACAAACACAAAATATTGTTCAGCAAGTTACAAAATTAAATACACATCTCGTTCGTGTCCCGTATGGTAGCATGCCTTACTTAAAAAAGAATTACCGTGATGCACTTGTATCCGCCCAGTATAAAATGTGGGATTGGACAATCGATACATATGACTGGAAAAGCTATGACAATCCTTCTGCCATACTAGAAAGAGTACGTAATCAGAGTGATGAACAAGTCGAAGTGATTTTAATGCATGATTCTAGTGTAACCGTACAAATACTGCCTAAAGTAATTGATTACTTACAGTCACAAGGATACAAACTTCTTCCCTATAATCCATCTTCTCATCTCGAAGTGAACTTTTGGAAAGACACAAGATTGTAACAGCTTTAGTGCCTATATGCTAAAGCTGTTTTATTTTTCTCTTCCCACCCTTCCCATTTTTGTGTAAAATTTTAAATAGTGATGAAGTTTCGAGGTGAATAGAAATGAAACGAATAGATCTCATTTTTAACGCAATACAAGAAGGCAATTATATAGAAGGTGTAACCGCATCAGAACTCGCTACCCTGTTGCAACTAGATCGTGCCAATGTAAGTAGCGACTTAAACAAACTTGTAAAAGATAAACGTTTATTAAAAACAAATACGCGTCCTGTTCGTTTTTATATAGAAACGAACGCTTCGTTGGAAACGCATTCAAAGGAAATGACTTCATTAGATACATTTGCAATTGAAAATACAAGCCTTAAAATCGCAATCGAAAAAGCGAAAGCTTCTATTCTCTATCCTCCAAACGGTATGCATACTTTACTGCTAGGAGAAACAGGGGTCGGAAAATCTATGTTCGCTTCTTTAATGCACGAATATGCAATTGAAGTTGAACAGCTTCCTAAAAATGCACCATTTATCGTCTTTAACTGTGCCGATTACGCAAATAATCCACAGCTACTACTGGGGCAGTTATTTGGGATTAAAAAAGGAGCTTATACAGGGGCAAGTGATCAAAAAGGGTTAATTGAAAAAGCACATGAAGGGATCCTTTTCTTAGATGAAGTACATCGCCTTCCTCCAGAGGGACAAGAAATGCTTTTCACCTTTATTGACCGCGGGGTATACCGCCGCCTTGGAGAAACAGAAAACGAGCGTAAAGCACAAGTATTAATCATTACTGCAACAACAGAAGAACCAAATTCATTTTTATTAAAAACATTTACAAGACGTATACCAATGACTGTTACGCTGCCACCACTTCGTGAGCGTACACATAAAGAACGATTTGCTTTACTGCAACTATTTTTCACAAATGAAGCAATCCGTCTGCGAAAAGAAATTCACGTTAGTCCGAATACAATGCGCGCTTTCGTCTTTTACAATTGTCCCAATAACATCGGGCAATTAAAAACGGATGTACAAATTGCCTGTGCGAAAGCCTATTCTGACCTTGTGACAAAGAAACGTGACTCTGTCTATGTTTCAAGTACAGATTTACCTTGGTATATGAAAGAAGGGTTATTCATTGAAAGAAAGAGCCGTCATCTATACCAAATACCAAATGAAACATTTATATTTACAGGTGATGAAGGTTGGAGTAATCATAAAATTGAGAATGAAAAACGGTCTTCTATTTACGATTATATTGATTATAAATACGAAGAACTTCAAGCTCGCGGTATTGAAGAAGACGAATTAGAATTACTAATAGAAAATGATATTCAAAGCTTTTTCGTACAATATTTTAACCAAATTTCTAAAAAAACAAGTCATGAAAATGTTTTTAAAATTGTGGATCGTAATATCGTTTCCGTATGTGAAAGAATTGCGGAACTTGCTGAAAAGCATTTATCTAAGACGTTTGATGAAAAAGTATTTCTCGCTTTAAGCTTACATGTACAGACAACTCTACAACGTTTGCAAGCTGGGAAACAAATTCATCACCCACAACTAAATCAAATTCGTACGAAATATAAAGACGCTTTTTCCGTAGCTATGCAATGCATTCAACTACTGGAGGACGAATTACAAATAACAATGCCTATTGATGAAGCAGGCTTTTTAACAATGTTCTTCGTTGTTGATCCAATTCCTGCCTCACAAACAGAAGTAAAAGTATTAATATTAGCACACGGCAACGGCATCGCAACAGAAATGGCAAACGTCGCAAACGAACTGCTCGGCATTGAGGAAGTAACCGGTATCGATATGCCGTTACATGAATCGCCGAAAGATTTCTTAGAGCGTGTGAAAGTGTATATGAAAACACTCCAAAATGTAAATGGACTTCTCTTACTCGTCGATATGGGCTCACTCGCTTATATTGGTGATATATTAGAAACTGAGTTCAAAATTCCGGTACGTGTTCTTTCCATGACAAGCACTCCACATGCACTAGAAGCAGCTCGAAAAGCTCAACTTGGCTACTCGTTAGATGCATTGTATGAGACAGTGAAGAACTTAACACCGTTTTACTTAAACGTACAAGAAGAAAAGAAAAAGCCACTATCACCAATGAAGTCTGTTATTTTAACAGCTTGTTTAACTGGGGAAGGCAGTGCTTTAGCTATTCAAAAAATGTTAGAGAACTATTTGCGATTTGACAAAGACTTAATTGAAATTATTCCGATTAGTATCGTCCATGAAAAAGATTTAACGAAAATGATTGAGAACATAAAAAAAGAGCGGAATATCATTTGTATCGTCACAAATTTCGATGTGCAGGTGCCATGCTTAACATACCATTTCCAAGACATTGTAAACTACACAGCGATTCAGCCGATTCAAGAATTAATTACGTATGAAGAAACATATGCAAAAATGGCTGATATTCTGGAACAACAAATGCAGCGGAACGACGGAGCATTACTTATTAAAACAATTCGTTACGCATTAAATACAATTCAAGAATTAATTTCCTTACAGCTAACTCCTGACAGCTTAATGGGTGTGATTCTGCATATGAGCTGTATGGTTGACCGTCTTCAAAAAGGAGAAAGCCTCCTCCCTCATCCAGATAAAGAGAAACGAAGACAAGATGAGTACTGGATGTATATGAAAGTGAAAAAAGCATTACAACCAATTGAAAATACATTTGAAATACAAATCCCTGATGATGAAGTATTTTACGTTATGGACTTCTTCATTAAAAATCAGCCTGTAAAAAATTAATTGCGGCAGTGTTTTAAATATATCGACCGTAACGCGAATTATATTAGCGATTTTCACAATATATCAATTTACCGACAATAACCGCTAAAATTTGCACCTTATAGAAAAAAAGGCTGTTCCAAAATGGACAGCCTTTTTTCTACTTCTTTACTTTTCTGATTCTCCCCCTGATTTCGCCCTTCTTATTCGACTTCGTATAAACATTTACATATACATTTGCCTGAATGATTTCTTGAAGTAGGTTATCAAACGCTCTCCCCTGTAAAGGCCCTTCAAAATCCTCCACATTGACTACACCGGTCACGACTCCTTCATTTACACTAATACCTTGCTTTATTGGGCCAAACAAATTTAAAACCACTGGACCAATTTGATCCGCTTTCCCTAAATGAATTTGGCATGATGTAACTTTTTCGATGTTTTTCAATATGATCCGATATTGTAATTTCTTTAAATCATCACTAAATATAAACTCTGTTACACCATAAGCTTCTGTATTTACAGGAGGTAGTTCCCTCTTCCCTGTTAACCTCGCAAAGAAATGTGTTGTCATACGGGCATTCTCCTCATATAAATTTCCCAGCACTACTTCTACTACTTTATGGTTTAGACATAATCATTTATGACTTTTTCAAATTTTAATTACGAAGAAAAGATTCACACAATCTTTACATTAAAATCGTTTCTTTTGCTTTACTCCCTCTTGTATAATGCACTTAGAAAAACAGTCTAGGAGGAAATTTTGAAAAATAATAACTACTCTTTCCAATCATTAATAGAGATTTTTCTCGTATCATTTAAATTAGGACTTACTTCATTTGGTGGTCCCGTCGCCCATCTTGGTTATTTTCATCATGAATACGTGCAAAAAAGAAAATGGATGGATGAACGAAGTTACGGAGACTTAGTAGCGCTATGTCAATTCCTTCCTGGCCCTGCTAGCAGCCAAGTCGGTATGGGAGTTGGCTTATTACGCGGCGGATTATTAGGAGCCATTATTTCATGGATCGGATTCACTCTCCCATCTGTGCTCGTTTTAGTTTTCTTCGCTTCATTTCTTAACCAATTCGAGCTTGGAAGTACTGGCTGGATTCACGGACTGAAACTTGTAGCGGTCGCAATTGTCGCTCATGCAATATGGGGAATGGCTCAAAAGTTAACACCAGACCGAAACCGTGCAACAATCGCAATTGCAACTGCCGCAATCGCCCTATTATGGCCAAGTAGCTGGACACAAGTAATTCTCATTATAGTATCTGGTTTCATCGGTTGGTTTTTATATCGTGACCGGCCAGTTAGCCAAGCTCATAAAATAAACGTACCTATTTCAAAAATGGTAGCCATATCTTGTCTCGTCTTATTCTTCGGACTATTAATACTGTTACCGATGTTACGACCATACTCTTATTTCATCTCTTTATTTGACAGCTTCTATCGCTCTGGTGCACTTGTATTTGGCGGAGGGCATGTCGTACTTCCTCTTCTTGAAAGTGAGTTTGTACAAAACGGGATGATGACAAAAGAACAATTTCTTGCTGGATACGGATTAACACAAGCAGTGCCAGGGCCACTATTTACATTTGCTTCTTATATAGGAGCAGCGCTAAATGGAACCGCCGGAGCAGTTGTTGCAACGATCGCTATCTTTCTTCCTGCCTTCCTGCTCGTTGTCGGCGTTTTACCATTTTGGGACAGTGTAAGGAGAGTATCTTACATACAAGGTGCACTACTTGGAGTAAACGCAGCCGTTGTCGGCGTTTTACTTGCAGCTTTTTATGATCCAATTTGGACGAGTACAATTATGAATTCTGTAGATTTCGTTTTTGCTTCTCTTCTATTTTGCTTACTCGCTTTTTGGAAAACACCACCTTGGATTATCGTTATAATCGGGGCCTTCGGTGGATATGTTCTATCCATTTTGTAAGCACAAAAAACGACGGCCCCATTTAGCCGTCGTTTTCCTATTAAAACTTCACAAGTTCTATTCCTTCAGGCAACTCGCTCTCTGTTAAAATACGCAATTCTTTCACACGATCCATTACGTAAGAAGAACGCTTCACAAGCTCTGGATCAATATAAGCTGGATGAACCATAATTTCTACCGTTTGTTCATCTTGTACTCTTTCTTTTAACTTCAAAAAGTAATCTTCCGTCACACCATCGGCGTAAAAGTCACTGTAAAACACGTCAGAAAACGGGCGTACTGCTCGCTCTTCCTCACAACGACGAATTGGAACATTATATGTAGCCGCTAATCTCTCAAGAACATCGTGCAAGATCGGTAATCCATGCACGTGATGATGACTATCTAAATGAGTTGGTGTCAATCCGTAAGATAGAAATTTCTCAATTTGAGCAGTCCACTCTCTCTCAACTTCTTCTGGACTTACATTCCCTTTCCATACCACGCTTTGTTTATGAAACAATCCATCGCTACTTACAAGTGATGGTACGTCTCCAAGAAGTGGTTCTCCTGCCGTTAATACGAGATGTACGCCTACTCCGAGTAGGTTATACTCTTTTGCTAAGCGCACCGCATGCTCTGTTCCTGGCATATTCATCATCATCGTCGTTGAATTTACCAGTCCATTTATATGTCCATCAATAATGCCGTAATTTGTACCTTCTGTAAGACCGAAATCATCTGCATTTACAATTAACTTAATCATCGTAATACCTCCTAATAAAATAAAAAGCGGGCTAAATAGCGCCGCTTTTACTTCTCTACCTTTTTAAAGAACTGTGGAAGATACTCTTTATGTGCTTCCAACATTTCATCTAAAATTTGTTTTGCAACTTTATCTGATGGTACAAGTGGATTAATTGTCATAGCAAGCAGCGCTTTATGATAATCCCCTGTAACAGCAGCTTCAATTGTTGTGCGCTCAAATGATTTAATTTGCTGTACTAAACCGCGAACTGGTACGGGAAGGTCTCCAACTGCAATTGGTTTTGGACCTTCTTTCGTAATAATACAGTTCACTTCAACAGCCGAATCATGTGGTAAGCTTGCAATTGTTCCATTGTTTCGTGTATTAACAGGCTGGATATCACCTTTATTATTGTAAATAGACGTAATTAAGCTACATGCTGCGTCACTATAATAAGCGCCGCCACGTTTTTCTAATTGTGGTGGTTTAATATGTAAGTTCGGGTCTTTATACAACTCGAATAAATCATCTTCTAATTGTTTTACTACTTCTGCACGTGTACCTTTTTCAACTGAAGCTTCTTTCTCTTCTTCTAACATTTCACGTGTTTTGTAGTAATAACGATGGTATGGACATGGAATTGCACGAAGGCCGCGAATAAAGTCTGGCTCCCAGTTAAGCGCTGCAATATTTTCCATCGTAATTTGCTTTTCTGGATCTGTTACAAGCTCCAACACACGATCCATTACACTTACGCCATCCAAGTATACATCTAGTCCGTATACCATATGATTTAAACCTGCAAAATCAACGTGGACACGACTTGCATCTACTTCAAGTAATCTTGCAAGACCCATGCGGATTCCGATTGGAACGTTACATAGACCAACTACTCTTTGAATATTTGTATAACGAAGGACAGCTTCTGTTACCATACCAGCTGGGTTCGCGAAGTTAATTAACCATGCATTTGGACAAAGCTCCTCCATATCCTTACAAATATCTAAAATAACAGGAATCGTTCTCAGCGCTTTGAATAAACCACCAGGACCATTCGTTTCCTGACCGATTACATCATACTTTAACGGGATTGCTTCATCTTTTGCACGAGCTTCTAATAAACCTACGCGAAGCTGCGTTGTTACAAAGTCAGCACCTTTTAATGCTTCACGACGATCCAGTGTTAAATGTACCTCGATTGGTAAACCAGATTTTTTCACCATACGTTTCGCTAAGTTACCAACGATTTCTAACTTTTCTTTTCCTGCCTCAATATCTACTAACCAAATTTCACGAACAGGAAGCTCATCATAACGCTTAATAAATCCTTCAATTAACTCTGGTGTATAACTAGATCCACCGCCGATTGTAGCAATTTTAATTCCAGTCATGCTTTATTCCCCTTTCGCTTCTAATTTTTTATAAAGGTCAATAAATTCTGCTGCTAATTCTTTTACTGTAATCGCATTCATTAAATGATCTTGTGCGTGTATTAAAAGAACGCTAATCTCTGTTTTTTCTCCTCTTGCTTCTGATTGTATGAGCTCTGTTTGGAAATGATGCGCTTCATTGATCGCTTCTTTCGCCTTTACCATCGCTTCATCAGCCTCTGCCATTTTCCCCTGTTTGGCAAATTGAAGTGCCTCCATTGCAAAGCTTCGTGCATTACCACTATTTAAAATTAATTGGAATGGAATTTGTTCTGCTGTAGTCATCATAATTACCGCCCTCTCTATAAGGTTCAACCGATTTAAATACCCCTTCAGTTTGAACATGTCTATTAAATTATTATTTTATTAATGATAGTTTAGTGTTCTTCTAGATGGGTCTCATCTTTTTGAACATGATATAAAGGTAATTGTTCTCACAGATAATGTTATCTGTGAGAACAATTACTGTGTTACATAGGTACAGAGTTGTTATTTCCTTGTGCTGCTGCTTTTTCAGTACGAACAACAGAACGGTCGCATAATACTACGAATGGATAGTAGATTGCCATCGCAATTACAAAGTTGAATAACTGTAGAAGTGCACCTGAAAGATGTCCACCTGTTACAAGATAACCACTAATAATTGGTGGTGTTGCCCATGGAATCATCACAACTGTTTTTGGTACCCAACCAATAGATATAGCTGTATAAGAAGTAATTACTAATACAATTGGTGTTATGATAAACGGTAAGAATAAAATTGGATTTAAAATAATTGGTGTACCAAAGATTACTGGTTCGTTAATATTGAATGCACCTGGTCCAATTGATAAGCGAGAGACACCGCGTAATTGTGCACTTTTTGCTACAAGTAATACGACCACTAAGAACGCTAATGTTGCACCAGAGCCACCAAGATATACAAAAGTATCAAAGAATGGTTTTGTAACAATGTTTGGAACATCAAATGCAGATGTACCACCTTGGAATAACTTCATATTTTTCTCTAATGCCGGTAAGTATAATGGCTCAATAATACCACCAACGATATTTGGCCCATGTAAACCGAAGAACCAAAGAAGGTGAACAAGGAGTACAATGACAATTGCACTTGGTAATGTCCCTGCTAAACTTTGCAGTGGTGATTGAATCGTATTAAAGATAAATTCATGAACACTTGTACCAGCTAATTTCACCGCTAATTGAATACCTGCAACTACTGTTAAGATAACAAATGCTGGAACTATAGCTGCGAAAGATCTTAAAACTGCTGGTGGTACTCCATCAGGCATTTTTAAAGTAATGTTTCTTTGTACAAAGAAACGGAATACTTCAGTAACAAGGAGTGCCACGATAATTGCTACGAATAACCCTTGTGCACCAGTCCAAGCTAAGTTCAATCCGCCTTCTTTCGGTGTTGTTGGCGTAAGAATAATTAACGCACCAAATGAAATAATACCTGCCGACAAACCATCAACGCCGTAAGATTTTGCTAAGTTATAACTTGTTGTAAATGCTATGATTAGTGCTAGAATTGCGAAAGAACCAGTCCACATTCCACCGCCAACTTGTTTCCACGTTTCACCAAACAAACCTTTCATGAACTCTTGGAAAGCTTCAGACGGAAAGCCATTAATTAGTGATGCCAATGCACCAACTAAGATAAGTGGCATAACTGCAATAAATCCGTCACGGATCGCAGCTAAGTGACGTTGCGATCCGATTTTACCAGCGACAGGAACAATATATTTCTCCATGAATGCAATAAACTTTTGCATTTCGCTT
The DNA here is from genome assembly GCF_053345335.1 of Bacillus sp. M5A3_1b. Lineage (NCBI taxonomy): Bacteria > Bacillati > Bacillota > Bacilli > Caryophanales > Bacillaceae > Bacillus > Bacillus sp. M5A3_1b. The sequence goes on from NZ_JBKEZY010000003.1 coordinate 280,314, forward strand.
CCCCCCTAATTATTTTTTAAGTGTTAACGCGTGATCTAAAACTGCTTCTCCATTCATCATGCCGTAGTGCATTGGATTGATAACGTCGATTCCAACGTTTCTCTCATCAGCAAGCGTTTTCATTGAAGAAAGCATGTAACGAACTTGTGGTCCTAGTAATAATACATCTGCTTGATCGATATTTGTTTTTACTGCATCCCCAGATACAGCCCAAATCTTTCCTTCTAGACCGCGAGTTTTTGCAGCCGCTTCCATTTTTGTAACTAGTAAACTTGTAGACATCCCTGCTGAACAACATAATAAAATATTCATTTGAAAATCCCCCTTGTGTAGTATAAAAAATTTATGTTTATTTATTTTTCTTTACGCTATTTATTAATGCAATTAGCGTGCCAACTTTTTAAAACCACTAAAATCAGCACTTTTTCGACTGTTTTCTTTGTGTGTTAACGCTTTCAATTAGTGTGTCACCTAAAAAACACACAGTGTGTTATAAAACAACACGCTTTTAACACATAACTGTATGAAAATAGATTAGTGTTTAGTTGTCTAGTTGTGTTTAAAACAAAAAAACGCTAAAAATTTTTTTTAGCGTGAAAATCTAGTAAAAAATAAATCCCTCTTAAACACACTCTTCTATCTATTATTGTCCAAGCCGACTCTACTAAATTACATAGAATAAAATAACACAATTCGAAAGGGGATTCCTATGCCAAAACATAGAAAAAAGAACAAAATAAAGATTTATAGAATAACAAGCTATAAAAAAGACAAGCGCTCTGAATTAGACTCTGATAAATTTGAACTAGAACAACAGGAAATGGAAAATAAACAGGACAAGCAAGATAAACAGGATAAGCAGAACAAACAAGAACAATCGGAAAATGTAATCATAGTACCCACAAATTCACACAGCTTAGATATATGGGATGAAATTTCTCTTAAAGAAATACAAGCTGGTGAGCATACAAATTTATTTGCAGAACAAAGTAATTATCAAAATATTACTTTATTACAAGTAAGTGATGTCCGTTTATATTTGGACAAGCAATTACAATTTAGTTCCGTCGATGAGCAAATTTATCATGAAGCACTTGTTCATCCAATTATGTCAAAGGTAATTGATCCAAAACGTGTTCTTATATTAGGTGGTGGCGATGGTCTTGCCCTGCGAGAAGTTTTAAAATATGAAACTTTGCTACATGTAGATCTTGTTGATTTAGACGAGGCAATGATTAATATGGCACGTAATGTTCCGGAAGTAGTTTCTTTAAATCAAAGTGCATTTTTTGATAGTCGTGTAAATGTACACGTATGCGATGCAAAAGAATTTCTAAATTCTTCTTCCCCTCTATACGATGTAATTATTATTGATTTTCCTGATCCAGCAACAGAAGTTTTAAGTACTTTATATACAAGCGAACTTTTTGCTCGGATAGCTACATTTTTAACAGAAGATGGAGCATTCGTCTGCCAATCTAATTCACCTGCTGATGCACCTCTTGTATATTGGAGCATCGGTAACACAATCGAACATGCTGGATTGACTGTGAAAAGTTATCATACGATAGTCCCTTCTTTCGGAACTGACTGGGGATTTCATATTGCTGCTAACTCTGCCTATGTACTCGATCAAATTGAACAATTATATGTTGTGCCAACTCCTCGAACATTACCTTCTCTTCTTGCTCCTTTGTTTCAATTTCAAGAAGAACATTTAGAACAACGTAATCTCGCTCTTTTAAACTCAGAATCAAACCTTATCCTACATCAATGTTACAAAAAAGAAATGGAGTTTTGACGATATTATAGTGAGGAGTGCTACCTTATGGAATACTCTACTTTCGGTAAGCATATAATAGTAGATTTATGGGGAGTGGACTTTTCTTTATTAGATGATGTTCACTTTTTAGAATATCATTTAGTTACCGCTGCTGATCGCTCTGGTGCCCATGTTTTAAACGTAAGTACAAAAGAATTCGATCCGCATGGCGTTACTGTTTTAGTTTTACTATCTGAAAGCCACCTTTCTATTCACACTTATCCAGAAAAAAACTTTGCAGCCATTGACTGTTATACGTGTGGTACGACCGTTGAACCGCAAATAGCGATTGATTATATCGTAAGTATATTAAAACCAAATGAGATGCATATAAAAAAGCTAATCCGTGGTATAGGGGAGATTGTTACTACCGATTAAATATCACTCTTACTCATTTGTAAAAAGGAGGATTATAAATACCATCAGTGGAACGAACACTCCACTGATGGTACAGACACATACATAAAAAAACCTTGCATACGCAAGGTTCATTCAGACATCGACATCTTCCTATATAATTCTACAAATTCACTCGCTAATTCCTTCACCGTTATTGCATTCATTAAATGATCTTGCGCGTGCACCATCAGAAGGGTAACTTCAGTCTTTTCACCACCAGCTTCTTTCTGTATAAGCTCCGTTTGTACACGGTGCGCCTCTTTTAATTCCTCTAACGCTTCTTGTAATTTAGCTTCTGCTTCTATAAATTCTCCACGCTTTGCGCAATCAATTGCTTCCATTGAACAACTTCTCGCATTTCCCCCATGCAAAATTAAATGAAAGGCCTTCGTTTCTATCGTATCCATTTTAGTTCTTTATGCCCCCTTTTCTTCCGCTAATTTTTGTTTATCCCATATTTTTAAGAATGGTAAATAAATAAAGAATGCCAGTGCAAAATTCACAAGTTGCAAAATAACACCTGAAATTTTTCCGCCCGACCCTAAATATCCGCTAAATAGAATAGGTGTAGTCCATGTTACAGCAGCACCACTTGGGCGGGCTACCCATCCCCATTCCATTGCAAAATAAGAAACAACCGTTAATACAACTGGAACTACTATAAATGGAATTAGTAACAGTGGGTTCATAACAATTGGCATACCAAAGGTCACCATCTCGTTAATATTAAAAATACCAGGTGCAATCGACAAACGTCCTAAACTTTTTAATTGCTGACTTCGCGCAAACAATAACATTCCGACAACTAAAGCAAGTGTGGCACCAGATCCCCCCATATAAATCCATAGGTCAAAAAACTGTGCGGTAATCGTATTCGGTACGTCTTGCCCAGCCTGAAAAGCAATTCGGTTTTGATCCATTAACGATAACCAAATTGGACTCATTACACCACCTACAATTGTAGCCCCATGAATTCCGCATGCCCAAAGGACATGAACGAGAATAACTGCAATTACTGCGCCCCAAAGACTAGCCCCCAGTATACTAAGCGGCTCTTGCAAAAGCTTCCCTACAACATTATGAATACTACCGAAAGTCGTGTGTTCAAAGATTAACCTAATAATCCAAACAACTGTCACAACAATAAATCCCGGAATAAGGGCTGCAAATGAACGCGTTACTGCTGGTGGAACTGTCTCAGGCATCTTTATAATCATCTTTTTTTGCACAAGAAATCGGTATATTTCAGTAGATATAATTGCAATAATCATCGCTACAAATAAACCTTGGCTTCCCATTAATGCTGCTGGGATTACGCCATCTACCAGTATACTTTCTTTCGTACCTGGAACGATATATGCAACTTGAAATGGAGTTGCAAGTAAAAATGTCACAAGTGACAATGCCCCGGATGCTAAAGCATCCACTTTATAATACTCTCCAAGTCTGTAAGCGATTCCAAAAACAGCTATTAAAGCCATTATATTAAAAGTTGCACTAACTGGATACCCTAATGCTACGTTCCAATTTTTCCCGAACAAACTCGCCATGAATTCATTATACCCGGGGATCGGTAATGTACTAATAATAAGAAAAATTGATCCTATAATTAAGAACGGCATCGTCAAAACAAGTCCATCACGAATTGCTAGCAAATGCCTCTGTTCTGCAACCTTCCCCGCTACTGGCATTACATATTTCTCTAAAAACCGTATCATCTATCCCACACTCCTCATGGTTTCATTAACAAAGCTGCTTGCAAGATAGCTTCTCCATTACAAAGCCCGTAATGGACGGATTGAATGACATCAACAGGTATTCCCTTCTCCTTACATAATTCTTTCATTTTCGGTAATAAATAACGTACTTGCGGTCCTAGTAAAAGTACATCAGCTTCATCTATGTGACTATTGACTTCAGAACCTGATACAGCCCAAATCTTTACCTCTATCCCTTTTGCCTCTGCTGCTTTCTCCATTTTTGTAACAATCAAACTGGAAGACATTCCCGCTGCACAGCAAAGTAAAATATTCATCCCTTTTCCCTCCCCCTTTTTCCAAACCTAAGTTACGGTGCATCCTTTACCACCACTAGGTTACAAATATATATGTCTAGATTTCCTGCTGTATGCCGAGCTTAAAAACAAAAATTTCTCGGTTTTCACGCTATTCCATCTATCATTATTCTCCTAGTAAAGAGGACTCTAACTCGCTATAATAATTCAGTATGATTTTTTTAATTGATAGGAGGATATATTTATGAAGGCATATCGCTTTCCACTTATTTTATTATCTTCTATCCTAATTGGTGGTTTCATTGGTTATTTCATGGGTGCCGATGCAGTTGCTTTAAAGCCGCTTGGTGACATTTTCTTAAACTTAATGTTTACGATTGTTGTACCTTTAGTGTTCTTTAGCATCGCGTCATCTATTGCTAATATGGATGGATTAAAACGTTTCGGTAAAATTATGTCGAGTATGGCTGGGACTTTCTTATTTACAAGTATTTTAGCTGCTATTTTTATGATTATTGTCGTGAAAGTATTCCCGCCAGCACAAGGTGTTGTATTAGAACTAACACAACCTGACAAGGCTGAAAAAGCGGTTAGTGTTGCGGATCAAATCGTTGGTATTATAACAGTATCTGACTTCTCGAAGTTACTATCTCGTGAAAATATGTTAGCTCTTATTTTCTTCTCTATTTTAATGGGGGTTGCAACTTCAGCAGTTGGTGAAAAAGGAAAGCCATTCGCTACATTCTTACAAGCTGGTGCAGAAATTTCAATGAAAGTTGTATCTTTCATTATGTACTACGCTCCAATCGGACTTGCTGCTTACTTCGCAGCATTAGTTGGTGAATTTGGACCACAACTTCTTGGAACTTACTTCCGAGCAGCAATGGTATACTATCCAGCGTCTCTCATTTACTTCTTTGTATTCTTCACGTTTTATGCATACCTTGCCGGTCGCAAACAAGGTGTACAAATCTTTTGGAAGAACATGGTCTCTCCTACAGTTACATCACTAGCAACTTGTAGTAGTGCTGCTAGTATTCCAGCGAACTTGGAAGCAACGAAGAAAATGGGTATCTCTTCTGACGTTCGTGAAACAGTTGTCCTTCTTGGATCTACACTTCATAAAGATGGATCTGTTTTAGGTGGCGTATTAAAAATTGCTTTCTTATTCGGTATTTTCAACATGGAATTCGAAGGACCGAAAACATTAGCAATTGCACTTGTTGTTTCTCTATTAGTAGGAACAGTAATGGGCGCTATCCCAGGTGGTGGTATGATTGGTGAAATGTTAATCGTTTCTCTATACGGCTTCCCGCCAGAAGCATTGCCAATTATCGCAGCAATTAGTACAATCATTGACCCTCCTGCAACAGTGTTAAACGTAACAGGAGATAACGCTTGTGCCGTAATGACAGCTCGCCTTGTAGAAGGTAAGAACTGGATCAAAAATAAATTTGCTTAATAAATAGAAAGAGGATGCTCATTTTGAGCATCCTCTTTTGTTGTTATTTGTTGATAAGTCGATATAATCCATTCCGCCACAAATTTGTTAAAACCTTCACAAATATTCCACACTCATTATCCATTCTCCGTACTATAATCATGTATGGAAAAGGAGATGGACATTATGACTCAAAGCGCACCAGAATTTAAAGTTTTGCAAAGCATTGCATTCCTCGCTGTCGTTTTGCAAAGTTCCTTATTATATACAATGAATCAAGGAAATGTTTCACTTGAGCAATCCCTCATTATGGGCATGCTATTCAACCTTGCAAAATTTTCGGCACCTGCATTCATATTTATCGTTGGCTTTCACTTAATTCGGCAATATACGAAGCAACTGGTCTACACAGAATATATTTATGAAAAAGCCGCACATTTACTCATTCCTTATTTCTTCTGGTCTATTCTTTACTTATTAACAACAAACGATATGATTACACTACAAAGCGGAATCAAAAGTTTATTACTCGGAACAGCCGCGCCCCATCTTTGGTACGTTATTATGATGTTCCAAATTCACTTATTGTTCCCTTTGCTATGTACACTATTTTATTGGTTTCAAAAACGAACAGAAAATAAAAAAGACATATATAAATATATGACCATCTTTGCTTGTCTATATTTCCTCTTAATGTGGTATTCTTCCCACTACATTTTTAATGGAGAGAAATTGACTAGCTCAACCATTTTACATTATACAGATCGTTCCTTCTTCTTCTACTCGTTCTATTTCGTCATGGGAGGAATCGCTGCTGTCGCACTAAAAGCGTGGCGTACATTTGTCATGAAACATATCCCGCTTATAACAATGTTATTTTTCGTCTTATTTCTATTCATCAATTATGAGTTATTTAGTTTTTACGGAGCAAACTCTATTCATTTAACCGTTTCGACTTATTTAAAACCGTCTATGTTTATATATATCGTATGCGAAATTATTATACTTTACGTGCTGTCTATTACAATCGTACAACGACGAGGTTTCTTATATAAAGCTTTACGATTTATTGGGAGTTACACGTATGGTGCTTATTTAGCTCATTTTTTCTTCTTGCAACTATGTACAAAATTCCTTTCTTTGTTCACACTGCAAGAAAACACAATATTATATAGCCTATTATTATTTACAATAACGGCCACAATCTCAATTTCAGCAATGGTCATTTGTAGTACACTACCATTTCATACATGGATTACAGGACCTTCTCCTACGAAAAATGTGAAATGGGCTAAGATTGTACTTCGGAAAAATCACGAAAAGGTATTCAAACCATATCTTTGATATAATAGAATTCCATACAAGAAAAGAAAGTAGGACACACCTATGATTAATCAAATTGGACAAATTATGTTATATGTAAATAATCAAGATGAAGCAGTACAATTTTGGACTGAGACAGTAGGATTCCAAATTATTGCGGAAGAAAATAACGGACAAGGCTTTCGCTGGATTGAAATTGCACCAACGAAAGAAGGAGGCACAAGCATCGTCCTTCACGATAAAGCGTTAATTGCGAAGATGCAACCTGAATTAAACTTAAATACACCTTCACTTATGTTCTTCTCTAATAACTTAGATCAACTGTATAAAGATCTTTCTGAGAAAAACGTTACAGTTGGACAAGTTGTAGATTTACCTACTGGTAGAGCATTCAACTTTGCTGATAATGAAAACAATTACTTTGCGGTAATGGAACGCAAATAAAAAAGAAGCTATCCGTTTTTTCGGATAGCTTCTTTCATTTTAAGAAACTTGTTCTGCATTTGTTTCCCTATGTTGTATATGACTCGTGATCCAAGAAATTCCGCCGGCAACAACGAGATAGCATAACAATATTAAAATTTGCATTTGTAATTGCGACCAATCTCCTAAAGAAATCACATCTTGTAGCCCTCTAAGAGAATGGGACATTGGAAGAAACTGTCCAATTTTGCTAAGAACAGCTATATTTAATTCTCCTGGGAAAGTACCCCCGCTCGTCGCTAATTGCAGGACGAGAAGCGTTACCGCTAAAAATTTTCCAACAAGACCAAATACCGTTATTAACATGAGAATAAATGTCATGAACGTAAAGGAAATAACAATACTTGATAAAACAAAGAGTGGCACACTTGCAACTTCTAATTTCATAACTCCTAGCACAGCCACATCCACAAGTAATGCTTGAATAAGTCCAATTAAATATACCAATCCTAGTTTATTAATAAAATGTACTGTTCCGCTTACCTTCATATTTTGTCTACGGCCAAGAGGTAAAATATTCGATGCCATAATTCCGCCAACATAAAATGCAAGGGATAAGAAATATGGCGCAATACCTGAACCGTAGTTAGGTACGTCCGAAACTGTTGACTTCACTAACTGAACTGGCTCTGAGAACATCGTATTGCGTGCATCATCATTGCGAACATCCGCTATCTTCTCTGCGCCCTCTCCCAATTTCGTAGAAAGTTCTTTCGCACCATCGTCAAGTTTAACAAGTCCGTTCGTTAATTTATCAGCACCATGATTCAGCTCTGTTCCGCCACTCGCAAGGTGATTTACACCTTCTTGTAATGATGTAAATCCATTTCCCCATTTCGTAAATCCGTCAGCTACATTCGCAGCACCATCTGCTATCTTTTTCGTTCCAGCAGTAGCTTCGTTTAACTTAACTCCGAATGTATTCATACCTTCTTCAATCTTATTCTGACCGTCAGCAAGCTTCTTCGCACCTTGTGTCAATTGTTGTTGGCTATTATGTAAAGTGTTTGCTGCTTTAGCTAATCCGTTAGAAGTAGCAATGATCTTTTGAAAAGCAGGATCTTGCTGCACTTCCGGATGACTTTTCACGTACTCTTCTAATTGTTGTTTTACACTATTTGCTGCACTGTCCGCTTTCACTTGCCCTTCAGCAAGTTTCTCACTTCCGTTCACCCATTCATTTGTACCAGCACTTAATTCACTAACTCCTGATTGTAAAGTTTTTTCACCTTGCGTCAATAACTCCATCCCACTATGAAGCGAGTTTGCTCCTTGACTTAGCTCGTTTGCTCCGCCAGTTAAGGCTGATTGGCTAGCAGCAAGTTTTTCACTTCCCTCCTTCACTTTTGATGTCCCGTCACTTAAACGATGAATACCATCTGCAAGCTGATTGGCTCCGTTTCTTGCATCTGTCGTTCCTTCATGTAACTTCTCAGCCCCATTACTTGCATCACTCAATCCTTGTGCTAAGTCTTGAAACTTTGAAAAGACACCTTCTGTATAAGATTTCGTAATACTATTTGAAATTTTTGTTTTCATATTTTCAACAGCTGTCGTTCCAATTTGAGCTGCTACAAAGTTTTTACCTGGATTTACTTTGTACTGAAGCTGTGCTGGCTCTGGTTTCTCATCCATTAGTGTACTTACCTTTTGAGAGAAATCCTCTGGAATCGTAACAACCATATAATACTTATCTTCTTTTAACCCTTCATCAGCATGTTTTTCTGATACGAAATGAAAAGCTAGTTCCTTATTCTCTTTTAAATTTTTTACAAAATCATCTCCTGCATGAATTGTTTTTTCATCCATCGCAGCACCCTTATCTAAATTTACAATCGCAACAGGTAATTTATCTAATTTTCCATATGGATCCCAGTATCCAGCTAAAAAGAATCCTGAATAAATTAAAGGAACGATTAATAGAAAAATTAAAGCGATACGTCCATGTTTATGGTGCCACATCGCTTTCCAATCTTTAAATATAAGTTGAATTCCGATACGATAAACTTAACTAAATCTATACAATTCAATCAAATTTACACGAGTTAGTGCTTCATTGTGTTCTCGCAACCCCGAAGGGACGAGGGGTATAACACTCCACACGAGGCAGTATCGTGACCTCCTATTATCAAGCATTTATTTTACCCATCTTGATAAATTTATCGAAGCATTTGCATCCCTATCATGATGGCTATTGCATGAAGCACAACGCCACTCACGTATTTTTAAACTCCACTGTCCTTCTGGTTGAACGGAATGGTCGTATTTTACTCCACAACATGAGCAAATCTTGCTTGAGGCGAACCATTTATCAGCTTTTACATACGCAATGCCATACTTCTCGCACTTGTATGATAAACATTGCATGAAAGATTTGTTCTTCTGAATAGTAGCGTGTTCCACCAGCATTCTCCTTAGACTAATCGGATGCAAACCTGTTAATTCTGATACTTGACTAACTCGTGAAAATTTCATTATTATTCTCACCTCATTGAACCTAACATAGCACGTACGTTCGGTATTTTCAATGAAGTTTGATAGATTCAATAAAATTTATCTTGTTCAACTAAGGGCGCAATTCCTTAGCCAGTTCTCTTATGAACTTCTCATGTTTTCACATGAGCGCAGACTATATGTTTATCTACTTAGAGATAGAGGATTTTTCCACCACCATAGGCTTGTGGTGTACTCTCGTCAGTTATACGAGATAGTCGTTGAACGTTCATCTTATCCATTTTGACTTAGATGATTCGAGGCGGAAGACCCATTGTTCTAGTGTTTAGGATTTAACCTTGCACCATCTGATTGATTTTTTCTGCTTTCGCGACATTCACGCTCGCCATTTCTAGCCACGTTGTAGCTCAATCAGCTTTAGGGATTGCCCGCAGTTAACCCTCACTACTAGCCAATCACTTGACTAGCAGGGCTTACTGATATATTTAATTAACTTTCGTTATAATTGGTTAAATAAATCGTAACAGTTAGTTACCCTTCATGAAACATACTCCTTCTCCTAATTTCACACCATTACAATGGTTTAACAGATTTACTATACACGTCACTTTCCATACTGTATAATACATCTTTAATTATTAATTCATTCCTTTTGGTCTATAGAAAGGAGAGTCAAAATGGAACTTCTGCAACTAAAATACTTTCAGACAGTCGCACGATTAGAACATATGACAAAAGCGGCTGAAGAATTGCATATCGCACAACCTTCGCTCAGCAAAACAATCGCTAGATTAGAAAAGGACTTAGGCGTCCCGCTATTTGATCGCCAAGGTCGACACATTACATTAAACTCTTTTGGAAAAGTATTTTTAAAACGAGTAGAGCGCATTTTTCATGAATTAAGTGAAGGCGAACGAGAAATTAAAGACTTAGCTGAATTACAACAACGCTCTATTACACTGGCAGTTTCTATCCCGAGAATATTACCAGAACTACTCGGTTCTTTTTTACTAGAACATCCTAACGTTCGATTCCAACAGTTTCTCGCATCTACTCCTTCTATGAAACGACAACTAGATAATATAGAAATTGACTTTTGCATTTCTTCTGTGCCAATTGAAGGCGAGGAAATTATGTGGGAACCACTTATTACAGAAGAAATTTTCTTAGTCGTCCCTTCAGGTCATCGTTTATCAGAACGCGACAGTATTCACCTGCATGAAGTAAAAGATGAACCATTTATTAGTATGAACACTGGTTACGGATTTCGGCACTTAACAGATGAATTTTGCAAGGAAGCTGGGTTCACTCCACATATCGCTTTTGAAGTAGATGAACCAACCGTAATTAGCGACCTTATTAAGCAAGGTCTCGGCATCGCTTTCGTCCCAAGTTTAACTTTATTAAAAAACTCTACTTTAGCATTAAATAAGTTACGTATTATTGAACCGAATTGCGAGCGAACTATCGGATTAAGTTGGTCGAAGAAACGCTACTTATCAAAAACCGCTCAGCAATTCCGTAAATTCGTAATTGACTACTTCTCCAATATTAGAACGTAAAATTATATCGACTTAGTAAAAAATAAAAGGTGCCACCTTCAGAGGATAGCACCTTCTATTTCTTACTCTTCTCCAATTCCATTTCCGCTAAAAGTGGCAATACGTTATCGAAAATATGTGTATTATTATTTTCGCCTGTTACGTATCCACCGTAATATCTACTAAATACGTTGTCATTTCGGAATGTGGCCATATGATCATATAATTCCTTTGCAAACTTTGTATCACCTGTTTGTAGTACGTACAAGATCGTTAGTCCGTATGCAGCTGGCGATTCATAATTCACAGTTTGTTTTCCCGTTTCTAAATTGTAACGACCGTATAGCTTTCCATCCTCATGGAATTTTTTCTTTATAAATTCCATGTAAGCATCTGATGAAAGGCCACCTAAACTACGATGATATGCAACGTATGATTGGTCAATAAGATTCACTTCTTTATCGTACGTAAAAGTACCATCTTCTTTATACTCTTTCGGGAATGCCCAGCCATGCCTTGGGTAATCCGCTAAAAATTGAACCACGTCCTGATATTGCTGATCAGAAACTTTCCCGTACTTTTTCATATACGAGAATGCGTGCGGATTTAAGTATGATGTTGTTGCAAAATTATTTTGTTTACCTGCATCTGCATCATAATAATCAACGTAATAATTATCTTTCTTATTATAACGAATTACAGCGTCACTCAATTGATCTGCCAAGTTTTTATAACGCTCTTCCTTGTACATTTCATAAGCGCGATATAATTGTTCTATAATACGAAGATCATCTATAAGTGCATTTGTAGCTGACTGCATTTCTCCCTTTTCAGAGATTTTCCATAAAACAATTTGGTCCTTATGTACAAAGTTATTTTGAATAACCTTAACTTGTTCATCGAATAACGCTTGATCGTCTTTATCCAATGTATATTGTAGCCACAGTCCTGCTGATTCCGATAAAGCTTCACGGCCTTTCGCTTCACCCGTACCTGCCTTTGTATCCGCTAAACGATATGTGGCAAGCGTCCCATTTTCATTCACCATATGTCTTAAAATAAAATGTTCTGTACGGTTTCCTTGTATAGCTGACCAAAATACAATGCCACCTAAAGCGATTAAGAGAATAACTCCAATCCCTATATATAAACGTTTCCGCAATCTTTTCACCTCCCTAATAAGGCTAGCCTTAATTTTACCAGAACATACGTAAAATTAAAAAAGACAATCTATTAGATTGTCTCCCTTGCCTCTATCCCTCACACGCCTCTTTAGAAGGTCTATATAGCGATGCCACAAGTCGATCATATTCACGACGCGTAATCTCTTTATTATACAGCTTCAATAATAAATCTCTATGCTCTTTTGAAAATGCCATCTTTTTAATGACTTCAGGATACATAAAACATCCTCTCCATTTCACATAAACTTCTTCACCTCGAAAAACAGAACTTATGTTCGCATAAAAGATTATAAAATATTCCTTACTAAAAAACAAACAAAATATTATTAAACATTAACTTCTTTCTATTTAGAATATTCAAACATTATATTACCATATCCACTTTTTAAATACATATATATTTTTGGTAGTTTTTCTGAATAAATCTTCCAATTCAATCAGAAAATAATGGCAAAAAGAAGAGGAGTTTACATATGGATACGGTAACATTAGCAAGAGCATTTTTTGGTTCTTCATTAGCATTCCACATTATCTTTGCAACACTTGGTGTCGGACTTTCATTAATGATTTTTATAAGTGAAATACTCTATCACTGGAAGAAAGATTCCGATTACGCCATTATGGCGAAAAGATGGACGAAGGCTTTTGCCATCCTTCTCGGTGTAGCAATTCCAACTGGAACAATTGTTGGTGTGCAAATCTCACTTCTTTGGCCTGGTTTTGCCAAAATTGTTGGGCAGGTTATTTCTGTTCCCTTTCAAATTGAGATTTTCGCCTTCTTTTTAGAGGCGTTGTTCATGTCTATTTATGTATATGCAGCTGACAAACTACCTCCATTCATGAGATTAATCTCGCTATTCTTCGTCATGATTGGTGCCACGGCATCTGCCGTGCTTATTACATCAGCAAATACATGGATGAATACACCCGCAGGCTTTTCAATGGGGCCAGATGGATCAGTTTTTAACGTTGATCCATGGAAAGCCTTCTTTAATCCGAGTTTTGGTACAAGCGCATTCCACGTTGTGATTACAGCCTATACAACTGGAGCTGCCGTCATTGCCTCTATCGCTGGATTTAAATTATTAAAGAAGAACTTAAGTAAACGTGAAATTGCTTATCATAAAAAGGGACTACTGCTAGGACTCGTCGTGACATTTATTACAGGTGCTACGATGTGGCTTTCAGGACACGAATCGGCGATTGCCTTACATAAGCATTCTCCTGAAAAACTTGCATCTGCTGAAGCTTTATTTGAAACGACATCACATGCACCGTTATCAATTGGCGGAGTTGTAGACCCTAACACACTTGAACTAAACTATGCACTAGAAATTCCGAACATGCTTAGCCTACTAGTGGGACTCGACCCTAGCACCGTCGTAAAAGGACTAAAGGAATTTCCACAAGAAACATGGCCACCATTTTACACACATACACTATTCAACTTAATGGTCGGCACCGCTGCCTTTACTTTTGCAGTTGCAGCAATCGCCCTCTTATATTGGTACTTTGTTTACCGAAAAAAAGGTGCAGAATTACCGAAGTGGCTTCTTTGGGGAGCTGCAGCATGTGGACCGATTATGATGCTCGGTATTGAATTTGGGTGGATTTTCAGCTGTAGTGGTCGTCAACCGTGGACCATTTATGGTATGCAACGGACAGTGGACGCTTCTACACGCGCTGATTTTGTCGGTCCTTTATTTATTCTATTCATCATTTTATATATTGGACTCGGCATTTTAACAGTTTTTGTACTACGGACATTCTTTAAGAAACATCCGCTTACAAATGATTTACATCACGAAGGAGGCGATTCTCGTGCATGAGGAAAGTATTGCAATCATCATCTTATGGGCTCTTATTTTCGTATACAGTATATTAGGGTCCATCGATTTTGGAGCAGGTTTTTGGGGCATGGTATACGCAAAACATCCAACGCTCGCTGCCAAACTTGCCAATCGATACTTATCACCAACTTGGGAAGTAACAAATACATTTCTCGTTTTTGTCGTTGTCGCTTTTCTCGGTTTCTTTCCGAAAGCTGCTTTCACCCTTGCGACAGTGATGTTCGTGCCAGTTATGTTAATTTTAATACTCATTGCAATTCGCAGTACATTCATGGTATTTGCTTACTCTCTGCCAAAGTATCAATTCCTCCTTCGGGTGATTTCAGGTATTACTGGGCTCTTAATTCCAGCCTTATTAATTACTGTTTTACCCGTTACAGAGGGGGCTTATATTACAATCTCTGAAGGAAAAGAAGTACTCCTGTATGGAAAACTTCTTTCTAGCCCGGTTATCTACTGCTATATGCTCTTTGGGCTAACTTCGGAACTATTTCTCTCCTCTCTCTTTCTTGCTGATTTTGCGAGAGAGCAAGGTTCAGAAGATTCGTATAGAATTTATAGAAGAAACGCCATCATCCTCGGTCCTGCAACACTCGTTACGGCGATTATCGCCCTCGTTGTAATGGATCCGGAAACACACTGGCTTATGCAAGGACTAATAAAGCAATTCCCATGGTTTACAGTTTCTATCGTTTTATTCGTTATCGGATACTCTTCTCTTTGGTGGACAAACAAGAAGTACGGCACACTAGGATACCCTCGCATCGCCGTTTTAGCGGTTGTCGCTCAATATGCATTTGCAAGTTACGCTTACGGTGTCGCGCATTTACCTTATATTATTTATCCTGATGTAACTGTATTTACAAGTTTTACAACGACAGAAACATTCTATGCATTGCTTATCCTATACGCAATTGGAATCGCAATTTTACTACCAGGATTTATTTTCTTCTGGAATTTATTCTTGAAGGATCGAACTTTTTTGAAGGAAAAATAATATATTCGGGGGAGTCTGTTCCAAAAGGCATTTGGGATGGGCTCCTTTTGTCATGTTTTGTCGATAAGTCGATATATTTTAAAAATCGCTAATATATTTTGAGTTGCGCCAATATATCTCCATAATCGCCCATATAAATTCCATTTACTATCTTACTGCCACTCTAATTTATAGACTCCTCTCATTATAGTTATTTCACTATTCGTGACACTTGTCCTTTCGCTTGAAAAACACATATTCACTTTATTCCATTATATGTCTAGTTCTTCCTATTTTTCGCTGAATATACTACTAATACAAACCTTGAGACAAGCTACATTGGTTTAAGGAAAAGTAGAAAGGTAGGTAAAATATGAGCATTGAAATATGGATTACTATTATTGTATTCTTCTTAACGATGATTGTTATCTTTTGGCGACCCCGTGGCTTAAATGAGGCTTGGCCGGCAGCAATTGGCGCTGGCATTATCTTGATTACTGGACTTGTATCAAGACCAGACGTCATAGATATTATTAGTAAAATTGGCGGTGCCTCTATAACAATATTAGCGACCATCGTTATGGCGGTTATATTAGAAAGCTTCGGCTTCTTCCACTGGTCCGCAGCGAAACTTGCAAATTTAGCAAAAGGCTCTGGTCGCCGTCTATACTGGTATATTCAATTATTATGTTTTCTTATGACTCTTTTATTTAATAACGACGGTAGTATTTTAATTACAACTCCAATTTTAATTCTTCTTCTAAAAAATCTTCAATTAAAACCACATCAACAAATTCCTTATTTATTAAGTGGTGCTTTAATCGCTACTGCATCTAGTGCACCAATTGGTGTAAGTAATATCGTAAACTTAATCGCATTAAATATCGTGAATATGACTCTTTACATGCATACTGCTATGATGTTTGTACCTGCAACACTAGGTTTATTATTTATGTCATGGCTCATGTATACAGTGTTAAAGAAAAAGCTTCCGAAAAAACTACCTGTTTCTTCTTATGACATTGAAGAGATTTTCTTCACAAAAAACTTCCATCCACTTAAAGGAACAAAATCTGTTAATACGAAACAAAAACGTACAAAATTCATGTTAAAAGTATTAGGTTTCGTCTTTCTTATGCGCTGTCTTCTATTCGTTGCATCCTTCTTATCGATTCCAATCGAAATTGTTGCTGTACTCGGTTCACTCGTTCTTCTCATCTGGAGATGGTACTACTTACGAACAAACCCAGTCGATATTTTGAAAAAGACACCGTGGCACATTTTAATTTTCGCATTCTCTATGTATGTAATTATTTACGGGCTTCACAATGCAGGGTTAACAGCGGCGCTTGTAAGTTGGCTCGAACCAGTTGTAAGTCAGCATCTACTCTATGCTAGCTTTGCAATGGGCGGACTTGTATCTATCCTCTCTAACGTCTTTAATAATCACCCTGCACTTATGATTGGTACCATTACGTTAACAGAAATGGGCCTAGATCCAGTCACATTAAAAACTATCTATCTCGCAAATATCATTGGTAGTGACATCGGTTCACTATTATTACCAATCGGTACGCTAGCTTCCCTCATTTGGATGTATATCCTAAGACAAAACAAAATTAAAGTGAAATGGAAAGATTATTTAAGCGTATCTCTCATCGTAATCCCACTTACAACAGCCGTCACATTATTCCTCTTATACTACTGGGTACAATTATTCTTCGCCTTATAGAAAATAGAAGCCCCCTTTGCTACCGTCTTAGCAAAGGGGGCTTCTTCTATATTTAAGTTAGGTACTACAGTGTGATCAATCAAGTAAAGAGGTGTAACGTGTTATTGGTATAAATGACTACCAGTGTCTTTAAATTCTTTCGCTTTCTCTTTCATCCCTTTTTCAATTGCTTCTGTCGTTTCTAAATCATTGTCTTTCGCATATTCACGAATATCATGTGAAATTCTCATACTACAAAACTTCGGTCCACACATTGAACAGAAATGAGCCGTTTTCGCGCCTTCTGCTGGCAATGTTTCATCGTGATATTCCATCGCACGTTCAGGGTCTAAAGATAAATTAAATTGATCGCGCCAACGGAATTCAAAGCGAGCTTTTGAAAGTGCATCATCACGCTGATGAGCCGTTTTGTGCCCTTTCGCAAGATCAGCTGCATGTGCAGCAATTTTGTACGTAATAACCCCCGTGCGAACATCATCTTTATTCGGCAAACCTAAATGTTCTTTCGGCGTTACATAACAAAGCATCGCCGTTCCGAACCAGCCAATCATCGCCGCTCCAATTGCCGATGTAATATGGTCATAACCTGGTGCAATATCTGTCGTTAACGGCCCAAGTGTATAGAACGGCGCGCCCTGACAAATATCAAGCTCTTTCTCCATATTCTCTTTAATTAAATGCATCGGTACATGCCCAGGTCCTTCAATCATCACTTGCACATCATGTTTCCAAGCAATCTTCGTTAATTCACCAAGTGTTTCAAGCTCAGAAAACTGTGCTTCGTCATTTGCATCTGCAATCGAACCTGGACGTAATCCATCTCCAAGAGAGAACGAAACGTCGTACTGCTTCATAATTTCACATATCTCTTCAAAATGAGTGTATAAGAAGTTTTCTTTATGATGGAATAAACACCACTGTGCCATAATTGAACCACCACGTGAAACGATACCTGTCGTACGCTTTGCAGTAATCGGAATGTAGCGAAGTAATACGCCCGCGTGAATTGTAAAGTAATCAACGCCTTGCTCAGCTTGCTCAATTAACGTATCACGATACACTTCCCACGTTAAATCTTCTGCAATTCCATTTACTTTCTCCAGCGCTTGATAGATCGGTACAGTTCCAACTGGTACAGGCGCGTTACGAATAATCCACTCACGCGTCGTATGAATATTTTTACCTGTAGATAAATCCATAATCGTATCTGCACCCCAGCGCGTTGCCCACGTCATCTTCTCTACTTCTTCTGCAATTGAAGAAGATACAGCAGAGTTTCCGATATTTGCATTGACCTTCACGTGAAAGTTACGGCCGATAATCATCGGTTCTGCTTCCGGATGGTTAATATTCGCCGGTAAAATGGCACGACCTTCCGCGATTTCCTTACGAACAAACTCAGGCTCTACTCCTTCACGAATCGCAACATATTCCATCTCAGACGTAATGATGCCATTACGCGCATAATGCATTTGCGTAACGTTTGCCCCTTGCTTTGCTCTAAGCGGCTGGCGATCCATTTGCGGAAAAACAGGTGTATGTTTTGAAGCAACCTTCACACCGTCATCCTCTGGTTTCACTTCGCGCCCTTCATATGCTTCTACATCCCCGCGCTCTATAATCCAAGAGTGGCGCGGCGTTGGAATCCCCTTTTCCAGCTCCACCTTATACGCAGGATCTGTATAAGGACCGCTCGTATCATATACACGAATTGGCGGATTCGGAATGCCATTCGTTTCACTTTGTTCAATCTCGCGCATCGGCACTTTCATACCCGCACGTGGTCCATCCACATACACTTTCTTACTTCCTGGTAAACTCGATTTCAATTCAATTTGCTCAGCTGAAACAGACTGTTTCATAACCTTTGTTGCCCCCCTGTACGTGACAAGGACGAGATATGGCCAGCGTATGCCAAAATAAAAAGAGCCAGGTCCATAAAAAAATAAGGACCTGGCTCATAAAGACATCATTATGTAAAGCCGTTAACTTCCCTACGCTGGTACGAGCCAGATCAGGTCCAAAGGGTTAAGAAGTTCACACGCTTCTCTCTCAGCCTACGCATACGTTAGGCACCCCTAGTTTATCACTGATTTAATTTTCAATACTTTCCCATCATACACGATAATCTGAAAAATGCAAAGTTTATTTCTTTTGTTGTTTATGGAATCATCCACGTTAAATAATATGCCTGTACATACGTCATAATACCAACAATAATTACGAAGAATAAACTATGCTTCACTGTAAAGCGGAATAAATCTGATTCTTTTCCAGCAAGTCCAACTGCCGCACAAGCAATTGCAATCGATTGCGGAGAAATCATTTTTCCTGTTACACCGCCCGTTGTATTTGCTGCAACGAGAAGTACTTCAGATACACCGACTTGCTGCGCTGTAATCGCTTGTAAATTCGAGAACAGTGCATTCGCTGACGTATCGGATCCTGTTAAAAATACACCGATCCAGCCTAGGAATGGTGAGAAGAACGGGAATAGTCCGCCAGTTCCTGCAAGTGCTAATGCTAATGTAGAAGATAGACCAGAATAGTTTGCGATAAACGCAAATCCTAATACGAATCCGATAGATAGAATTGGCATCTTAAGCTCATTTAACGTTTCTTTAAATGTTACTACTGCATCTTTTGCACTCATTTTCAAAATAAAGATAGAAATGATACAAGCAATTAAAATTGCTGTTCCCGTCGCTGATAAAATATCTAATTTCAAGATTGCTTCATAAGGCGTCGGTTTATTTACAATTGGCTCTGCTTTCATTACTAAATTGTGTAAGCCTGGAACTTCAAACTTAAACACAAGGCTTTCCAAAGCACCGCCTGGAGCAAATAACGCTTTAAAGAAACTTTGGCTCCAAATGACTACCATCACAGTTAAAATAATGAATGGAGACCATGCTTTTACTACTTTTCCTACCGTTAGTTTTGGCATAGATGTTGCCGTCGTTGTCGCAGCTACTTCACTATTTGCTTGTTTAGACTGATAAATTTCTTTCGGCTGCCAAACTTTTAAGAATAGCGATAAACTCACTAAACTTACTAGTGCTGACGTAATATCCGGAAGTTCTGGTCCTAAGAATGTCGCTGTAATGAACTGCGTAATTGCAAATGAGCTACCTGCTACAAATAGAGCAGGCCATGTTTGTCTTACCCCTTTAAATCCATCCATTAAAAATACGATAAAGAACGGAACAAATAATGATAAGAACGGTAATTGATGCCCAGCCATTTGTCCAATTTTATGCGGATCAATACCTGTTACTTGTCCAGCAACTGTAATCGGAATTCCCATCGCTCCGAACGCTACGGGTGCCGTATTTGCGATTAAACAAAGACCCGCTGCATATAAAGGATTTAACCCAAGACCTGCAAGAAGCGCTGCGGTAATCGCTACTGGTGCACCAAATCCTGCTGCCCCTTCCAAAAATGCTCCAAATGAAAAACCGATTAAAATAACGAGTAAACGATGGTCATTCGTAATGGATAATACAGATGCACGAATCACATCGAATTGACCTGTTTTCACAGATATTTTATATAAAAATACCGACATAATGATAATCCAAGCAATTGGCCATAGTCCGTATAAGAAACCATATCCCGTCGCTGCCATCGCCATCGTGAACGGCATCTTATAAGCGAATAATGCAACTAAAATTGTAAGTACAACTGTAATAAATCCTGCCACATACCCCTTCATGCGGAAAACTGCTAACGCTAAGAAAAAAAAGATAATCGGAATAAGTGCGACCACTGCCGAAATCCAAATGTTTCCGAACGGATCATAAACTTGTGTCCATGTGTTCATTGTTCTCTCCCCCTAAAGAATCCCCTTTTAAATAGAATAACCTCATCAATAGACTATCAGGTCATCATACCTTTAAGTCTAAAATAAAAAAACGCCCAAGAAAACGTTTTCATTAATTCTACCATAACAATTTTCATTTAAAAAGATTTTTTTGAAAATTTTATTATTTAACAGGAAATCTTACAAAATCGTCACGTTCCTGTAATGTTCATCGATAGAAAGCTTGCCAAAACTATTGCATAATAATAGTATAACAACAGACATTATTCATGAGGTGATATATATGAATGGAAACAAAATATTAGCTGCTTTATCATACTTTAGTGTACTATTTGCCCCTATCTTATTCCCTATTATCGTTTGGATTGTAGGCGATGCTGAAACAAAACCACATGCAAAACGTGCTCTATGGACACACATTATTCCAAGTATCGCTACATTCATCGGCGTAACTATTCTAGGAATTATGGGTATCGGATCTGACCAGCCAGATGTAACACTTGGAATTGGAGCAATGATTGTCTTATGTATTTGCGGAATTATTAGCTTATACTACTTCATTTGGAACATCGTAAAAGGTATTAAAGTGCTGAAAGCTTAAGTTTAAACAAACGTTTGATTAAAACAGCACGCATCATAATAAATGAAATTTTATCGGCAATACGACAATCTTTTAATAAGAAAAAACCGTCCCAAAATACCTTTTGGGACGGTTTTTTTATCTTCTGCGTTTCTTCTTTTTTCTCATCATTTTCTTGCGGCGCGTATTCACTTTATCCGCTATAATGTGAAGCGTACTTGCCACAACAATTCCCATTATGAACGTTACAATTTCAACTTCATGTTCCTTCGCAATTTCTATTAAATTCCCATCAAGCGCGATTACATTTAATAGGAATAAAAACGGAGAAAACACAATTAACATATATGCAATACGAATCACATCACCAAGTATAATTGTATGTGTAAAGAAGGATCGATGCGGCATGACCTTCTTATACGGATACCAAAATATACGTAGGAACCCCCATTTATTATACGCATTACTATATGTATCTAAATCCGGCGTTAAAAATGAAGTACCTACTAAAAAGCCAATTGCAAAAGTTAATAAAAAATCCAAGTTTGTTAATCCATACGAAAAGAGCAGAAACAAAACAACCGGAAGGGATATTAAGTTTATTTTCGTATGCGTTCTTCCTGATGGCATAATGCACTTCCTCGCTTACGTTCGCCCTGTCACCATATGACAGTTCTCACCTATTGATCTAATTTCTGATCGATAAAGGATGTGTCTATATCCGAACCAAACCATTCTGCCAACTTCACTCGTGCCTTATCTTTCACCTCTTCATTGACGTATAACGACGCTTGTAATAGAGCAGCCATTAACGCCCCTAAATCATCTGTATAACCAACCCCAGCAATGAAATCTGGGATGGCATCAATTGGTGCAATAAAATAAGCAAGTGCTCCAATCACAATAATTTTCACTCGCTTTGGAACATCAGGTCTTTGCAAAACATAAAACAATAATAGACTTGCATAAATGACCGACTGTCCCGCTTGCTTTGCAACATGTTTTGCTTTCTTCCAAAACGCTTCAACTGAAAATTTTTGTTCCATGTAAAAGCCTCCCTATTTTTTTAAAGAAATAAGCTACAATATGTTATCAGTAAAAGTTCATCAAAATTACACATAATCTATCAATGAACTTTCATTGTAACAAACAAACTAAAAAAGAACAAGTGTTCGTTAATTTTTACATACTTCCCTTCATATAATAGGTTTCTAGATAACCACTCACCCATTGTCATTTCTTATTTCTCAACAAGAAAATTTTCACTTTCACTGAACATTCTGCTCTACCTTTGTTATATTTTCTAGTTGACGGACATATAAACGAATGTTAAAGTTTTCTCTGGTAGTGACAAATCTCATACAAAAAATGTAAAATGTTATAGTGTTTCTCAGAAATGAATTTTGTTGTATAATACAGAAATGACGTTATGCTTATGAGCAGCACAAGAAACCAAAAGGGTATGCATAGTTATAGTCGTATATGGGTGAATATAGAACCTCTAATTATGGCCAAGAAAACTATGTATTTTTTATTTTAGCATTTTTCGCTCCAAAATCGACCAAGCCTGATAGAGAAAGGGTGGAAATGAATGAAAGAAACCTTGAAATCACAATTTCAAAATGTGCGTTTCACTGTATTCGTAGCTTTAGCTTTATGGCTGAAGACGTATCTTATTACACGCACAAGCTTTGATTTAAAACTTGAATCTTTCATGCAAGAATTCATTTTATTCCTTAGCCCATTAGCAGCATCATTACTGCTGGTTGGTCTTGCATTATTTGCAAAAGGGAAAAAACGTAACTATATAGCACTTGGAATTAATTTTGTTTTAACAATCGTTCTTGTTGGTAACGTAATGTTCTACGGATTCTACAATGACTTCGTTACTTTACCAGTACTAGGACAAACATCTAACTTTGGAAGTTTAGGTTCTAGTGTGAAAGAATTGTTTAACTACAAAATTATCCTTGCATTTGCTGACATTATTGTATTCTTCATTTTATTGAAGAAGATGAAGAATTTTGCACCGACAGAACGTGTAGCACGCCCAATGCGTTCCCTATACTTCGTGTCAACAGTTGCTATTTTCTTCGCAAACTTAGGACTTGCAGAAGCTGAGCGTCCTGAACTATTAACACGTTCATTCGACCGCGTTATGCTTGTTAAAAACTTAGGTTTATATGTACACCAAGTGTATGATCTTGGCTTACAAGCAAAATCAAGTTCACAAAAAGCTTTTGCTGACGGTAGTAAATTACAGGAAACAGAGAACTACGTAAAAACAACGCAAAGCAAACCAGATCCAAATATGTTTGGTACTGCAAAAGGGAAAAACGTAATTGTTGTCTCTCTTGAGTCATTACAAACATTCTTAATTGGTGCAACAGTTAACGGACAAGAAGTTACACCATTCTTAAACCAATTTACGAAAGAAAGTTATTACTTTGATAACTTCTTCCATCAAACTGGGCAAGGAAAAACATCTGATGCTGAATTCTTAGTAGATACTTCCATGTATCCACTAGACCGTGGTGCTGTATTCTTCACACACGGTAATAACGAATATACAGCAACACCAGAAATTTTACGTGAGCAAGGATATCACACATCGGTATTCCACGCGAACAACGCAACATTCTGGAACCGTAACATTATGTATCCGGCACTTGGTTATGATCGTTACTACAACGAGCTTGACTACAAGATTACGCCAGAAACGAAATTAAATTGGGGATTAAAAGATATCGAATACTTCGATCAATCTATCGATATGTTAAAAGAAGTGAAGCAACCGTTCTATACTCGCTTCCTTACTTTAACAAACCATTACCCATTCACTTATGATGACAGCACGAAATTAATCGATGAATACAATTCTGGTGATGGCGTATTTGACCGTTACATGGTAACTGCTCGCTATTTAGACGAAGCAATGAAACACTTTATTGAGCGTCTAAAAGCAGAAGGCATTTACGACAACTCAGTTATCGTATTCTACGGTGATCACTACGGTATTTCTGAAAACCATAACCGTGCAATGGCACAGTTCTTAGGAAAAGAAGAAATCACTGCATTTGACCATATGAACTTACAAAAAACACCGATGTTTATTCACGTTCCAGGTCAAAAAGAAGGTAAAACAATTTCAAAACCAACTGGTGAAATTGACATTAAACCAACAATTCTAAACTTACTTGGTGTAGATTCTACGAATCAAGTTCAATTCGGTCATGATGTATTCTCACCTGATAATAAAGGATTCGTTGTTCTTCGTGACGGTAGCTTCGTTACAGATAAGTACATGTACACGAACAGTACATTCTACGACCGTACTACTGGCGAAGTTGTACAATTACCAAAAGAAGAATCTCAACCACTCATTGATCGTGCCCAAAATGAATTGAACATGTCTGACAAAATCATTGAAGGTGACTTACTTCGCTTCTCTGAAAGTAACAAGACCAAAACTGGTGAAGTAAAGACGGCTATTAAAGAAGAAAAGAAGAGCGCTGAGTAATCTCAGCCTCTTTTTTTTATATTTCTCCATACAATCACTTATATTCATTAACTTTAACATTACATAACCTTTACCAAATATTCACATAGGATTAACGAAACATCTCTATAATAAAATATGTAAGCAAGGTTCTATATATTTCTTATCTCTCATTTGTAATAAGATCCCTTAAAGAAATATATGAATCGTTTATTTCTACTTTCTTATAATTGTCTTTCAATATGTTTTGTTTCCATACACAAAACATTCAATAAGACGATGTCCCTATGAAAGATAGCTACCCTCCTTGTGCAGCATTCCATCAGAATGTTGCTTTTTTTTATTCAAAAGCAGGATTCTTATTTCTCATTTTCGAATTTGTATATACAAAATGCTGTAAAAGTGAAACTTTAATCAGCCCTCACCAATCGGGCATTTACGGGCCGTTATTCGCCCTCTTCACTTCTTTGCTCCAGCCGAATTTTTAGCAGGAGTTTTACTGCCCACAAATAGCGAGGTAAATCATTACTACTTCTCTACCATTTACAAATACATATACGTCATATGTAAAGAAGTACTCACATAGAAATTACTATAGTGATTTTTATTCCGAATGAAAGCTTCACTTTACTTATGCACTTACGAAAGGATGGGACGGAAATTGGCATATGAAAGATTTGTACTTTGGAATGATGCAGTTATTGATACAACGAAACAAAAAACGTACATAGAACTTGAAGAAAGAGGCTTGCAGTTTGGAGATGGTGTCTACGAAGTTATTCGCCTATATAAAGGAAACTTTCACTTATTAGATCCGCATATCACAAGACTATATCGCTCCATGGAAGAAATAGAATTATCACTCCCTTTCTCAAAAGCAGAACTTATTATCCTACTTTACAAACTAATTGAAAATAATAATTTCTACGAAGATGGAACGATTTATTTGCAAGTATCTCGCGGTGTACAAGCTCGTACCCACACATTCTCATATGACGTCCCTCCGACAATCTATGCCTATATTACGAAGAAAGAAAGACCAGCGTTATGGATTGAATATGGTGTACGTGCTATATCAGAACCAGATACGCGCTGGCTACGCTGTGATATCAAATCATTAAATTTATTACCTAATGTATTAGCCGCTACGAAAGCTGAACGTAAAGGTTGTAAAGAGGCTCTTTTCGTACGAAATGGTACTGTAACTGAGGGAAGCTGTTCTAATTTCTTTCTCATAAAAAACGGAACTCTCTACACACATCCAGCCAATCACCTTATTTTAAATGGCATCATTCGTCAGTATGTCCTTTCTTTAGCGAAAACCCTTCGCATTCCGGTAAAAGAAGAACTGTTTAGCATTCGCGATGTTTATCAAGCGGATGAATGTTTCTTTACAGGAACGACGATTGAAATTTTGCCGATGACTCACCTTGATGGAACTGCAATTCAAGATGGTCAAGTTGGCCCTATCACAAAAATGCTACAAAGGTCATTTTCTCAAAGCTTGTTACAATCCAATATGTCATCTTCTTAAATACGAATAATTTCTAACCTTTCTACATTCAATATATGTATTTAAATGGAAATCAAGGTGTAATTTATGCCTTGATTTTTTCTTGTAATCTTTTTGTCATATTCAGATTCCCGCATAAGTCTTGACAGTAATCGACATGCTCTTTAGAATTTTTAACAGTTGGTAAATATTTCTTAACTACATTACAGACAGAAAGGAATCGACAAATTATGAAAAAATACCTTGCCGGTCTTGCGGCAGTGTCTGTAGCAGGAGGAGCAGCACCTACACTTGATAGTGTTCAAGCTGCCCCTGAACAAAATACACAAAAAGCTGCTACAACTGTCCTAGCTTCTGCATCAAACAGCTCATCTTATACGGTAAACGCTAGCGTATTACATGTTCGTGCAGGATCAAGTACTTCTCACGACATCATCTCTCGCGTTTATAACGGTCAATCACTAAACGTGATTGGCGAAGAAAATGGTTGGTTCAAAATTAACATTAATGGAAAAACAGGCTTTGTTAGCGGTGAATTTGTATCAAAAAATGGTGCAAGCAATTCCAATGTAAGTACAACAGGTGGAAACAATAAAGTTACTGCTGATGTATTACGTGTACGTACCGCTCCTAACACTTCTAGTTCTGTTTCAGGACGTGTATATGAAGGACAAGCATTAAACGTAATTGGTCAAGAAAATGGTTGGGTGAAAATCAACCATAATGGACAAGTTGGCTATGTAAGTGGCGAATTCGTATCTGGTGTTTCTTCTAATGCAGGTTCTTCAAACAACAATACGAATAATAACAACCAAGAATCTGTAAAACCAGCAAGCGGAAACTATACAGTAAATGTATCTTCCCTTCGTGTTCGTACAGGTCCTAGCACTTCTCACACAACTGTAGGGTCTGTTACAAAAGGACAAGTTGTACAAGTTGTTGGCGAAGTTCAAGATTGGTTCAAAATCAATTACGCTGGACAAGCTGCTTACGTAAGCAAAGACTACGTAACAAAAGGCGGTTCTAGCGACAACGTTACACAAGGTAACAAACAAGAACAAAATAATAATGTAACCGTTCAAACTGGTGGTACTTATGTTGTTAACGCAACATCTCTACGCGTTCGTACAGGCCCTGCTGCTTACCATAGTGTAATTGGTGGCGTGTTAAATGGGACTACATTAAACGTAGTTGGATCTGAAAACGGTTGGTTTAAAGTAAACTATCAAGGAAAAACAGGTTTCGTTAGTAGCGAGTTTGTAAAATTCGTTAAAGGTGGCACTGCTACTCCTGAACAACCAAAACAACCTGAAAAGCCTAACCAAGGCGCAATTGGTGACTACTACATTAATGCTTCTGCACTAAATGTACGTAGTGGCGAAGGTACAAATTATAGAATCATAGGAGCACTTTCACAAGGACAGAAGGTGCAAGTAATCTCTGAAAACTCTGGATGGAGTAAAATTAACTACAGTGGTAAAACTGGTTACATCGGAACACAGTTCCTATCAAAAACACCAGTTGGCGGCGCTGTAAATAATAAACCTAACAACAATACTAATCAAAATAACAATAATACAAGCAATAACAACAATACAGGTAATAACAGCGGTGATGTTTCTGCCATTCTTGCATATGCAAAATCAATGCAAGGCGTACCATACGTTTGGGGCGGTAGTTCTGCTAACGGTGTTGACTGCAGTGGTTATATCTACCACGTATATAAGAAATTTGGTCATAAAATGAGCCGTACAAATGTTGCAGGATATTGGAATAGCTTACCGAAAACTTCAAATCCACAACCAGGTGACTTAATTTATTTCCAAAATACTTATACAGCAGGACCTTCTCACATCGGTATTTATCTTGGGGGCGGATCATTTATCCAAGCCGGAGATAAAGGTGTCGCAATCGCTTCATTAAGCAATTCTTATTGGAGTAAGCACTTCTTAGGTTATACGAAAGCACCTTAAGTTATATTTTAGAGCCTTCTAGATTACTAGAAGGCTCTTTTTAATATATGTCACCTATATCCCCGAAAAAAATAATGTATCTATTTCCCTATTTCATACACTATATTCTACAAAAACACTCCATAACGTTATCATAATGTATATTTTTACATAAAAAACATAACCTATTTCATGTTTAATCATTTTATATGTGTTTTTTTAAAGAATTTTCTTTTTATTTAAACTTTTCGTTAGACGTTTGACCTCCGATGTCCATTATGATAAGTTACTTAAGATGTTATATTCGTAAACGTATAGACAACTGGTTTATACACTTTTTTTACTATGAGGAAGGAGCATACACTGCATGAATCTTTTATGGGGAATTGGCGGCGTGATTGGAGTATTAGCAATTGCTTTCTTACTATCTTCCAACCGCAAAGCTATTAATTGGCGCACAATTTTAATCGCGCTAGCATTACAAATGTCATTTTCATTTATCGTATTACGATGGGATGCCGGAAAAGCAGGTTTAAAATACGCTGCAGATGGCGTTCAAGGATTAATTAATTTTTCTTACGAGGGAATTAAGTTCGTTGCTGGGGATTTAGTCAACGCAAAAGGCCCTTGGGGATTTGTTTTCTTCATTCAAGCACTACTTCCAATCGTATTTATTAGTTCATTAGTTGCAATCTTATATCATTTCGGTATTATGCAGAGATTTGTTAGTGTCGTTGGTGGCGCATTAAGTAAACTTCTTGGAACTTCTAAAGCAGAAAGTTTAAACTCAGTAACAACTGTATTTTTAGGACAAACTGAAGCTCCAATCTTAATTAAACCTTACTTAGCACGTTTAACAAATAGTGAATTCTTCACTATTATGGTAAGCGGTATGACAGCTGTTGCCGGATCAGTTCTTGTCGGCTATGCAGCAATGGGTATTCCGTTAGAACACTTATTAGCAGCAGCAATTATGGCAGCTCCATCAAGTTTATTAATTGCAAAACTAATTATGCCAGAAACAGAAGAAGTAGATAATAACGTTGAGCTTTCTACAGAACGTGAAGATGCAAACGTTATTGATGCAGCTGCACGTGGTGCATCTGAAGGTATGCAGCTTGTTATTAACGTAGCAGCAATGTTAATGGCTTTCATCGCATTAATCGCTTTATTAAATGGATTATTAGGATGGGTTGGTTCTTGGTTCGATATTAAACTTAGCCTAGATTTAATCTTCGGTTACTTATTATCACCATTTGCAATCTTAATCGGGGTTTCTCCTGGTGAAGCTGTACAAGCAGCAAGCTTTATCGGTCAAAAACTTGCAATCAACGAATTCGTTGCATATGCAAACTTAGGACCACACATGGCAGAGTTCTCTGCAAAAACAAACTTAATTTTAACATTCGCAATCTGTGGATTCGCAAACTTCTCTTCTATCGCAATTCAATTAGGTGTAACAGGAACGTTAGCTCCTACTCGCCGTAAACAAATTGCACAGTTAGGGATTAAAGCAGTTATCGCTGGTACATTAGCAAACTTCTTAAATGCAGCAGTTGCAGGTATGATGTTCCTATAAAATGACGCAAAGTCTCCTCTTTCTAAAGAGGGGGCTTTTTATTATATGTTTTATATTTTTTTGTTATATATTAAATACTTTATGCTTAAATATAAGAACATTATGATACAATAATTAGTAAGTCTGTTTATTTTTTCTTGCAAAAGAGAGATACTACTTGTTGTTGCTCTCCAAAATAACCTAGTCATCCGGTCTATTTCTTAATAATTGCGCATACTACAAGTATCCTTGCATGAATTACCTTTAAGGAGGAAAATTTTGTGAAAAATAATTTCTATAAAGTCCTCTCTATGTGGATTTTACAAATTTTATTTTATTTTACAACTGTACATGTAACGCAATATGAGCATGCTCTCATTTTTACAATTATATATGTAATTGTTAATGTACTATTTCTATTATTAACTGATAAAACCGCATTTGTTTTTTTTATATTAGGAACCATTACTTCGGTATTCTATCTGTTCTACCAAGCATGGCTTTACTTATGGAGTACATCAGAACAATGGGAATACATTATTACTCACTTCCTAATGGCAGCAAACTTCTTCATCGTATATATCTCCACTCATTTATTAAAGAAGGTTATTCATGAAAATAAAGAATTAACCGAACGTGTGAGAATATTAGAACAATACATTGGAGAATCAAAATTATTAACAAGACAAGAATTCGAAAGACGACAAGCATTATTAATCACTGCAATGAATCGTCGTAATGAAACAGGTGTTATTATTTACTTTGATTTCAATTCCTTTAGTAAATATACAAAGGAAAGTGTTATGAACCGTGTAGCTTCATTATTAGTTGAAACGATAAGAGATGACTTTGATCTTGCTGCTGAATACGATAATAATAAGCTAGTTATTTTATTACAAAACACAAATGAAGCCGGTGCTGACATTGTAATGAACCGTCTAAAGCCAAAAATGGAGCAATGGCTTGCTGCTGAAGCGATCCAAGATATACAAATTTCACGCGAGCAAATTGGGAACAAAGGAAAGACGTTATTATGATGACACTCGTTATACTGCTTTTATTCCTTCTGTTTTGCGTACTCGTTTTTTGGATTAGTATCACATTTTCGATTAAGTATATACTTATCTTTACAGCCTTTCTATTCTCTGCCTTACTTGTTTACTATTCTTTCTTAACACTCGCAGGTTTAGTTCACCGAAATAGTAAACGAAAGGATCGTACGCTAGAACATTATCCAAGCGTCGACATTTTAATACCAGCCCACAATGAAGGGGTCGTTATTAAAGATACTTTAGAGGCGATGGCAAAGATTGAATATCCAGGTAAACTAACTGTTTATTTATTAAACGATAACTCTCAAGATGAGACACCTGAAATTGGTGACGATTTTGACAAAGCTTATGCTCATATTCGTCACATTCGTGTTCCGGCGGGTGAACCAAAAGGGAAATCGCGTGTATTAAACTATGGTCTTAGTATTTCAGATGGTGAATACTTCTGTGTGTATGATGCAGATAACCAGCCTGAACCACATGCACTGCGAATGCTTGTAGAACACGCTGAAACAACCGAGGATGCTGTTGGAGCTGTTGGTCACGTTCGTACTGTAAATGAAAACAGAAACTGGCTAACACGAATGATTTCATTAGAATTTCAAATCTTCCAGCTCCTTATGCAATCAGGACGTTGGTTACTATTCCAAACAGGTTCACTAACAGGAACAAATATGCTTCTTCGTCGCTCTGCATTAGAAGAACTTGGCGGCTATGACCCGTATGCAATTGCAGAAGACGCTGAATTAACATTACGAATTACACAAAAAGGCTATCTCTTACCGATCGTTCCAGAATCAATTACATGGGAACAAGAACCTGAGCATTTAAAAATCCTTATTAAGCAGCGTACACGTTGGCTCCAAGGGAACTTGTACATTTTAGAAAAAATGTTTTCT
This sequence comes from Bacillus sp. M5A3_1b, assembly GCF_053345335.1. Classification (NCBI taxonomy): domain Bacteria; kingdom Bacillati; phylum Bacillota; class Bacilli; order Caryophanales; family Bacillaceae; genus Bacillus; species Bacillus sp. M5A3_1b. The sequence goes on from NZ_JBKEZY010000003.1 coordinate 312,409, forward strand.
TCCTTAAGTTTCTTTAAAGGAAAACTTCTCGTCCATTCCTTACAACAAGTTTTAGTGTATGTTGTATTTTGGCTATTCTTAATCATTTCGAACGTTTGGTTTGTAATTGGGTTACTCGGGATATTCCAAATTCAATATAGCATTCCGCTACTATTTATGTGGTATGTCGCATATATTACATATGTTTCTCAATTATTTAGTGCCCAGAGTGTGGAACGAACCTTTACACCAACTAATATTTTTATTAGTGTTATCATGTACTTTACGTACGCACAGCTCTTTACGTACTTATTCATTCGCAGCTTAATTTTATACTTACGTGCAAAAAGCAAGAAACAAGTCATTGGCTGGGATAAAACAGTTCGATTCAAAAAAGAAAAGTAAAACTTTAATCAGTGGGAGAACTCCCACTGATTTTTATTTTGTAAATAAAAATCAGCACAGAGCGCCGTATGCTCTGTGCTGATTTATTGCCGTATAAATTATATATATCAGACAATACCCCTTAGCTGAAAGTAATTTCACGTCCATCCCCCAACGAACGATTGACCTTCATTTATATACGAAAAAGTGATTGCTATTTTTGTAGAACCAATTGCTTCTCTTGCTGTTCTTTGCGCGTTTCAGTCTTAGGTTCCGTGCTTTCTTGGACACTACGATGTGCCACACGTTTCAAACAAATATGCTTCCACTTTCTTTCGTAACGTTTCATTATTCTAGATGTCCCCCTTGAATGCGCTTTAAAACTATTTGAAATCGCTTACAGGAAATAATATAGCACATATACATAAACGTGACAACACATTTCCGACAATTTTTTGTCAAAAATACAAATAGAATCCGTAAGATATCGAACATTGTCGAAATTCATCGATTTATCTTCGCATAAAAGGCATACTACTTATATAGTAAAGTATTTTATTTCCCTTACGTGGAGTTCAAATTCCTTCTATATAAAAAAGAGCTGATACATAATCAGCTCCTTTTCCTTCTATTATTAATGACGCTTCATACGTCCTTCTTTTTGTAACTCTTTAAACAATGCTGCCATCATGAAGAAAATAACGAAGACGAATGGGAATGCTGCAATGATAGCTGCCGTTTGTAAGGCTTCTAATCCCCCTACATATAATAAGATAGAAGCTAACGCTGCTAGAACGATACCCCAGATCATTTTAATGCGGTTTGGTGGATTTAAACTACCATGTGTCGTTAACATTCCTAAAACGAATGTCGCAGAATCTGCAGATGTAATAAAGAATGTAGAAATAAGAAGAATTGCTAGCACAGATAAAGCCGATCCAAAGCTTCCCATCTGATCAAACATAGCGAATAACCCTACTTCTGTTCCCATCTCTTTAATTTTTTCAAAGATATGTGCATCACCAAACAGTTCCATATGAATACCAGTCCCGCCGAAAACAGAGAACCAAAGCGCACCGATTACAGTCGGTACGAGTAACACACCGATAACAAACTCGCGAATCGTACGTCCTCGTGAAACACGGGCAATAAACGTACCTACAAATGGTGACCATGCAATCCACCATGCCCAATAGAAAATTGTCCATGACTGAACCCATTGATTTCCGCCTTCATCTAATGGACTTAAACGGAAGCTCATGCTTGGCAATTCCTGAATATAAGAACCGATTGTTGAAGTGAAGTAATTCATAATAAAGTTTGTTGGACCTGCAAATAATACAATAATCATAAGTGCAAACGCCAAAATAATATTCGCATTACTTAAATATTTAATTCCTTTATCAAGACCTGTTTGCGCAGATAACATAAATAACACGGTTACGATTGCAATAATAACTAACTGTGTCGGCAATGAATTCGGGATAGATGTTAAATAACTAACACCACCAGCAATTTGTTTCGCACCAAGACCTAATGATGTTGCAACACCAAACACAGTTGCGAAAACAGCTAACACATCAAATGAATGAGCAATACGTCCATGTTCCCCGCCTTTAAATAACGGACCTACTGTCGCACTAATCGTACTTGCTTTTCCTTTTCTAAAAGTAAAGTAAGCAATACACAGCGCTACAAATGCATATAGTCCCCACGGATGTAATCCCCAATGGAAAAATGAAAAACGTAGTGCAAGACGCGCACTTTCCTCAGTTGCACCTTCTCCAAACGGAGGTGCGTACAAATGGTTTAATGGTTCAGCAACGCCCCAGAAAACTAAACCGATACCCATACCAGCGCTAAATAGCATAGCAAACCATGTCATATAACTATAATCAGGTTCATCATCATCTTTACCTAAACGAATAGAACCGTATTTCGAAACAATTAAAAAGATAGACACACCTAAAATAATAGAAACAGAAATAATATAGAACCATCCAAACTTACTAACCAATACCGTTTGAATCGCAGTCGTCACATTTCCTAGGCTACCTTTTCCAATAATAGATTCGGGAATAATCCCCCAAATTGTAAATGCAATACATAATGTTAATGAAACGATGAATGTTTTTGTCAGTTTCCTCATCAAATCCCCCTTCGTAGGTTTCACTTTTGTAAATAACATAAATTCCGATATGTAAAATCGGATAGAAAACTATAATTTTACGGTGATTTTCTTACTTTCACCTTCACCAACTAGAATTCTTATGGACAGCCTTACCTTCCGTATAATCTTTTTACTCTGCAAGAGCTATAAGATCGAAATACTGCTGTCAAATTGTGCGAGAAAAATGTGGATGGGAATGTGTTTTCCCAAAAAAGGATGTGTTACAGATGTAAAAAAGGGCATTTTTCTTCCTTGCAACCCTTTCTTTTTGTAACAATTATGCGGTTTTTTTGCTAGTATATAGCACGTGTTTATAGTTTCACAAACGAAATGTTTATGTTTATATAACTATATTACCCATAAAACGGCAAAATACTCAAGGAATGTAACTGTTTAGTAAACATTATGTAACACTCCTGTAATATTTTTATTTACGCCGAAAAATATATGTTGTATTAAATATTTTGAATATAAGTAGAAACCTACTAATCACATAGAATGAAAAACGCTTTCCTATATTTTTTGTTATATTACAGGATGTTAACGACTGATTACGAATGGTTTGTAATTGTGTGTTTTCCCGAAATCCGAAAAAATCTGTTGCTATAATGAGGACACGAAAACAAACGCAATGGAGGCTATCATGAAAAAATTAATTGGAATAGCAACAGCAGCAGTTTTTGGTCTTGGGATTTTCACATCATCTGCTAATGCAGAAACTGTTGTAACAACAGACGTACTAAATGTACGCGAAAACCCTACTACGGAATCAAAAGTTGTCGGTAAATTACTAAACGGGAATAAAATAGATGTTCAAAATACAGAGAACGGATGGTCAAAAATCACTTTAGATGGTAAAGACGCATTCGTAAGTACAGAGTTTACAAAAAGCATCTACTACGTAACAGCTAACGTATTAAACGTACGTGCTGAAGCGAACACAAACTCAGAAATTCTTGGAACGTTGAAGAAAGACGATATGATCGAAACAACGAACCAAGTACAAAATGAGTGGTTACAATTTGAATATAACGGGAAAACAGCTTATGTTCACGTTCCTTTCTTAACAGGTACAGCACCTGTTATCGAGAAACAAGAACAACCTGCTCCTGCTAAAACTGTAGCACCAGCTAAAGCGCAAGCACCTGCAGCACAAGCAAAACCAGCTGCTAAGCCTGCTGTGAAAGCTGCTGAAACTAGCACACCTTCTGGTGGTCGTGAGTTAACAGTTGTAGCTACAGCATATACAGCTCACCCAAGCGAAAACGGTGGCACATACGGTGGCCGTGTATTAACTGCAATGGGTCATGACTTAACAGCGAACCCAAACATGAAAATGATCGCTGTTGACCCGAAAGTAATCCCATTAGGATCTAAAGTATGGGTTGAAGGTTACGGAGAAGCTATCGCTGGAGATACTGGCGGTGCAATTAAAGGTAACCGTATCGACATCCTACTTGGATCAGATAGCGCTGCTCAAAAATGGGGACGCAAAACTGTTAAAGTGAAAATTTTAAAATAACCAATGACTGCTAAAGCCGGTTCTCTTTGTTGAGAGCTGGCTTTTATTTTTTTATAATAACTATAAGGAGGTTATGTTCATGAATGTACAAGCAAAAATAGACTGGATCGGTACACCAAAACCGTATATATATAAAGATGAAGTAACATACGACGCTACTTCCATCGACTTTTCACTCGCTGGCGATGACAATCGATATAAATTAATTGTGCTCAGCTTTGAAGAAAATACACATTACAAAATTGTCCAATATGGAATCAAACCCGGCTCACAAAAGCCATTTCCTATCGATATTCCATTCGAACAAAACATGTTACCAATTATAGAACAAATATTACATGATCCATATGTGCAAGCGATATTAAAGGAAACGCGCTCATAATTGTAAAAAAGGATATCACCTCACCGGATTTTTTCGGCTAAGTGATATCCTTTTTATTTCCCCTTCGTAAACAAGAGTAGAGAAAAATATATTAACGGTTCGACACGAAATATCGATTTACCGACAAAGATTGACAAGAGAAGTAAACTACAAAAAAGATGCCGTTCAAAAATATTGAAAAACACCTTTCCATCTCCATTCACAGTTACAATATAATAATCCAAATTTCATTTTTTCTGTTTTGAGCATTTTTTGTTTATAATGGTAAAGGAAAGAAATATGTGTACGGAGGAATATTATGCTGCAACACTCAATTACGAAAGATGAAATTATGATGATTGCGAATGAGTTCGTTCAAGGACTAGATCCACAGCAAACAGCTGATCAGGAACATGTCGCTACAGCTCGGCACCTATATCGTAGTGGTGTTGTCTACAACGTTGACTTTGATGGTTATACGCTATCAGGAACTGTAGATGCTGCAGGCAGCGTATATAGCGTCCATATCCCGATTCGTAACGTCGCTGAAAGCTATTGCGATTGCTTTGCACCAACGCAATGTGAGCATATGCTCGCTGTTTTACTATCTGCAGCATCTAGTTTCGGGCAAGTAGGGGATGTATTAACTTTATTTAAAAATAATACGAAACCTTCCCTTCCTCCTATTCGAACTGCAAGACAAGTATTGCAATCATCAGCGTTTGAAGAAACGGATTATAAAAGTTGGCAATCGTATTTTGACAACGAATATGAATCATTTAAAAAAGAACAAGCTCGGCTTACTTATAAACAAATGTATTTTCTTATGAGTATTTTTACAGACTTCTATACGAAACTCGAGCGGAAAGCTCCGCGTATCGTTGCGATACATGAGTTGTTCAGGCTACACGCAGCGCTTTATTGCTTTCAAAAATTATTAAAAGAAATTCAGGACTTCGAAGCAAATAAAACGTATTCTTATCACCAGCCTGTTAACGTCGTTCGCTTATTTGTAGATAAAGTGGAATCCATCGTTCGGGACTTACAATCAGAAGCGATTCCTTCAGAGTCTGAAGCAATTTTGCAAGAAACAGCTCGTCTCGTTCACGAAGTATTCTTCTCCACTGACGCCTATACGCAAGAAAGATTTTTTATTTATCGTCACATATGGAGTGAACTCTTACACAATAAAGAGAAACTGCAAGAAGAAGAAAAGCGAATCGATACGAAAATCAATCCACTTTCCAAAGCATTAGCATCTTCTCACCTACTCTTTTTAAATGACGAAGACCTATTAGCGATGGACTTACTAAAAAAACAGCCTGCTTCTGTTGTAAGTCTGTACTTCTATTGGTTAGAAGAGCTATTAAATACAATGCAGTGGGATCGTGCGAAAAACTGGCTTTCCTTTACGTATAAACAAGTGAAGAAAACGATACATGAGCACGAAAATACGATTTTCATAAAAGATATCGTTCGCTTATTTGTCATCATGTATGAAACGTATGCAACCCATACAAATGAACAAGCCGGACTCGAAATGATTTTGCAAGAGCTACTACCCTATAGTTTCGCAAACTATGAGCAATACGTACTCGCGAAAAAGCAATATCGTACATGGGCAGAACTTCAGCTCTTACATGGGTTTGAAGCAATTGAACTTTTGAAAGAGCCGCTGAAAGATATTGAAAAGGAAGCACCAGAAGCAGCCCTTCCTCTTTATCACCTTGCTGCTACCGAGGCCATTGAAGAGCGAAACCGCAAATCATATAGACGTGCAGTTCGTTACTTAAAGAAATTACGTACATTATATAAACGATTAAAGCGCACTGATGAATGGGATGCTTTCATTATTCACATCGCAAACTTACATTCACGTCTGCGTGCACTACAAGAGGAATTACGGAAAGGAAAATTAATCGATGATCAATCAAACTGAAGTAACAATTAGGCTCCAGCACGTTAGTCAAGGTTGGTTCCTTTGGGGAGAAGATGACAGCGGTACTCCATTATCCGTAACAAGTTGGAAACGAAATGCATTTACGTGGCACTCCACTTCCTTCTACGGCACGTTTCTAAAGGAAGCAACCTTTGAAGGAAAACAAGGTGTTATGCTAACAAACGCACAAGCATTTGAATACATCGCTAATAAACCGATGAACTCCTTTGCCTATATTCAAATGAATGGCCCTATTACAGCACTTACGAAAGATGCGAACGAATTATGGGATGCCTTCACAAGCGGTAGCTTCGTACCTGATATGGAGCGTTGGCCCAAACAACCATCTTGGAAAGTGCAAAATACCCCAATCGAAGATGACACATTGGCATCTCTTTTCTCGGCCGCGGTAAATGAAAGCATATTACAAGATAACCGTTCAAACGATGGATGGGAAGATGCAAAGAGACTTTATGAACATTACGACTTTACGAAAAGACAATTGGATGCAGCACTACATGAAGAAGATTGGCTTCGAAAAATCGGTTACATTGAAGATGACCTTCCCTTTACAATTGGACTACGGCTACAAGAGCCGCAAGAAGAATTTGAAATGTGGAAGCTTGAGACAATTGTTACACCAAAGCGCGGGGCACATCGCATATATGTATATGAAAGTATCGATTCTTTGCCAAAACGATGGCACGATTATGAAGAACGTATTCTTGAAACACAAGAAGGATTCAGTAAGCTCGTACCGTGGTTAAAAGAAGGCGATGCATTCCGAAGTGAGCTCTTTGAAACAGAAGCGTGGAACTTCTTAACAGAAGCAAGTAACGAATTACTCGCTGCAGGTATTACGATTTTACTGCCATCCTGGTGGCAAAATTTAAAAGCGACAAAACCAAAATTACGTGTGCAACTGAAGCAAAATGCCACGCAAACGCAATCTTTCTTTGGCATGAATACACTCGTTAATTTTGACTGGCGAATTTCAACGAACGGCATTGATTTATCAGAAAACGAATTTTTCGAACTCGTTGAACAAAACAAACGATTATTCAATATAAATGGTCAATGGATGAGACTGGACCCAGCCTTTATCGAAGAAGTACGAAAGCTTATGAACCGTGCCGATAAATATGGACTCGAAATGAAAGATGTCCTTCAGCAACATTTATCAAACACTGCTGAAACAGAAATTGTAGAAGAAGATAATCCATTTACCGATATTGAAATCGAGCTAGATGGATATTATGAAGAGCTATTCCAAAAACTATTGCACATTGGAGATATTCCAAAAGTAGATGTCCCTTCTGCACTAAACGCAACACTCCGTCCGTATCAACAACATGGCATTGAGTGGTTATTATATTTAAGAACGCTTGGATTCGGAGCATTATTAGCTGACGACATGGGACTTGGAAAAAGCATTCAAACGATCACTTACTTACTATATATAAAAGAGAACAATCTCCAAACAGGCCCTGCTTTAATCGTGGCACCGACATCTGTTCTTGGAAATTGGCAAAAAGAATTTGAGCGTTTCGCACCAAATTTACGTGTTCAGTTACATTATGGAAGTAACCGAGCGAAAGGCGAATCATTTAAAGACTTCCTTCAATCAGCAGATGTTGTATTAACATCTTATGCATTAGCTCAGCTTGATGAAGAAGAACTTAGTACGTTATGCTGGGATGCTGTTATTTTGGATGAAGCACAAAATATTAAAAACCCACATACGAAACAGTCGAAAGCAGTACGAAACTTGCCAGCAAATCACAAAATCGCTTTAACCGGTACACCGATGGAAAACCGACTTGCCGAGCTTTGGTCTATTTTCGACTTCATTAATCACGGATATCTCGGCAGCTTAGGACAATTCCAGCGCCGCTTCGTCTCACCAATTGAAAAGGACCGTGATGAAGGAAAAATCCAACAAGTTCAACGTTTTATCTCGCCGTTTTTACTGCGTCGTACGAAGAAAGATCAAACAGTCGCATTAAACTTGCCTGATAAACAAGAACAGAAAGCGTACTGTCCACTCACTGGTGAACAAGCTTCCTTATATGAGCAACTTGTTCAAGATACATTGCAAAATGTAGAAGGATTAAGCGGGATTGAAAGACGCGGATTTATATTACTCATGCTGAACAAACTTAAACAAATTTGTAACCATCCTGCTCTTTATTTAAAAGAAACAGAACCAAAAGACATCATCGAACGTTCCATGAAAACGAGCACGCTAATGGAGCTAATTGAAAATATAAAAGATCAAAATGAAAGTTGTTTAATCTTCACACAATACATCGGTATGGGGAACATGCTAAAAAATGTGTTAGAAGAACATTTCGGTCAGCGCGTCCTCTTCTTAAACGGTAGTGTACCGAAGAAGGAACGTGACAAAATGATCGAGCAGTTCCAAAACGGAACGTATGACATTTTCATCTTATCGTTAAAAGCAGGTGGAACTGGCTTAAACTTAACCGCTGCCAACCATGTCATTCACTACGACCGTTGGTGGAATCCAGCTGTAGAAAACCAAGCAACAGACCGCGCATATCGTATTGGTCAAAAACGCTTCGTTCACGTTCATAAACTTATTACAACGGGGACACTCGAAGAGAAAATTGATGAAATGTTAGAAAGAAAACAATCATTAAACAACGCTGTCATTACAACCGATAGTTGGATGACCGAACTATCTACAGATGAACTAAAAGAATTGCTTGGTGTATAAAGTGCAACTTTAATCAGTGGGGGTTTTCTTCATCCCACACTGATTATTAGTTGAACCAATCGGACTTTTATGAGCAGTTGATCCCCCACCTAACTTCTTTGCTCTCGCTGCATTTTGAGGTGGGGGTCTTACTGCCCATTAAAGCGGGATAAACAAAAGGAGCTAATCTCAAAAGATTAGCTCCTTTTTCTACTCCAAAACCAATTGCTTATTATAATTCCTGTTAATCCGCCGCACGTATCCAGTAATGAATCTTGCCACATCGGTGTACGATCTCCCGTAGTCCATTGATGAATTTCATCAAATGTTGCATATCCCGCAACGAATAGAAGAGCGTATAGGAAGCACCTTTTTCTCGAATAACCCGATCGATGAAAAGCATAATACGTCAATGAACCGAGCATAAAGAACACCATAAAATGAGCACCTTTACGAAGGAAAAACTCAATAAATCCGCCTACACCTTTATTTGCAATGCTAACAGGTGTACCACCACCATAATCGATAGATACCCACGAGAAATGCTCTTTCACAAACTCAACATTTACATATTGTTCAATATCCGAACGCATATCCTGCTTTTTATATGGTTGTGCCGAGGAATAGAAAATCAACCCCATCCATAGTAAAACAGGAATCCAAAATAACCATTTACGATTCATTCTTCCGAAACCCCTCTCTTAGTCTTTTAAGCGTACCAAAAAAAAGAATAAATTTCACGCCAAAACATGACATTTGCACCCTATTTATAAAGTGAAAGGGGGTGATAAACATGGCAGTCGAAACAATCGTAACGGACTTAACTTTACGTCTTGTCTTAAACAATGGATTAGATCAGAACGGAAAAACAGCTTTTAAGCAAAAACAATTTAAGCGTGTTAAAACAAACGCAAACTTAGAGCAAGTACAAAACGTAGCACGTGCTCTTGCTTCTTTACAAGCATCACCGCTTCACGCTATACAGCTTGTTAGCACATCAGATCTTTCTACCCTATAAGGTGGAACTTTAATCAGTGTCGGGCATCCTCCGCTGATTACACCGATCGCCCTACCCGCATATAACACGATAAATAAAAAGGAGGAAATAAAGTATGCAAGTACTAGAATTAATTTTTGCGAAAGAAGATGGAAAAACAGTTGTTTTTTCTATCGAGAAACCTATCACACCCGTCGATGCACAAGTCGTAAATCAAGTAATGGATACCATCCTTGCCTCATCTGTATTTTCATCAATTAATGAAAATACCCGAAAAAAAGGAGCCCGTCTCGTAGAAAAGAAAGTATCTGAAGTTCCAATTAACTTATAAACAAAAAGACGAATCTGCATCATTTTGCAGATTCGTCTTTTTTCTTCGGCATTTCAATCGGAATAAAGATTTTTGAAAAACCGACGCATACATATTTATAATGTTCTCCGCCTATATCAAACTCGGTCGTATATGTTGAGAAGAAAATATAATCATTTCGCTTTGTATAATTCTCGATTAATAATCCAACTTGTGGCTCAACATATTTTTTCGCCAACTTCTTACCAGCCGATGCTAAATCGCCAAGGAGACCTTCTTCATTTTCCTTTTGAACTTCGTCTAGCTTCTTACTTACATCATTACGTTTCATAAACTGCTTCGCTGCCCAATCCGTATATTCACCTTTACTCGGATTACTATTTGCTAAATATACTAGAAGAACAACAACTAGAGCCATAATAATGTACTTTTTCTTCATACTATCTCACCGCCTACTCTTTTCTATTTTCATATATATGTACAAGCGATGCAAATTAGAAAGACTAACATCTATTGATTGTAAACGAATAGTCAAAATTTACAATATGAAACAGAATATTAATAATTAATTTACTTAATTCGTATATAATTATATTTGGTATTACTATCATTTATAAGGGAGGAATCAAATTTATGAATGAAGAAAATGATATTATTATTTCTAATTCTACAATGATGCTGGAACCTTACAAGCACCCTTATTATCGCACCAAAATTATCGACAGTAGCAGGAACCATCTTTACTCCTGTCAAACTGCTCTCCAACTCATCAAGCAATCTTGTCTAACCAATGTTCACTCTACTTATCAAGGTAGACGTAATGCAGTCCAAACAAACTTTAAATTCAAACAAAATGTCCCAATTCCAATTAATCATCGAGAATATATTTGTGCTTTCCCGACAGAATCTCCTTCTTCTCCAAACTGTATATGGCTATTTTATAACCATATAGATGACATAGAATTTTTCAAAAAGAGCAAAAAAGCTAACATTCATTTTTCAAATGGCACTACTACAACAATACATATCAGTCCCCATAAGTTAAAACAACAATTATTAAAAGCTGGATACGTATTATCACGTATGAACATGCAAGATTCACTACAATTTAAAAACCTCTTATTACATTTACTACCTTAACAGAATAAGTAGAATGGAAGGCAATATCCCTTGCCTTCCATTCTTATAATCCTATTTATCCTCTTAAGCTATTTCGCATTTTCTCAAGTGCTTGCCGATACACCCACCTCACTTGATAATAAGTCATTTCCATCTCGCTAGCGATTTCCCCCATCGTCTTCCCTACAAAAAAACGTTCGAAAATAATATACTTCTCCTTCTCATCTAATACACTCATAAAATCCTTTGCTCTTATTTCAGCATCTTCAAACGTAAAAATCTCCTCATACTCACCTACGTAAACATTCCTTTCTTGCAAGGCAGACTCTTTCTTCAACCTTTCCAATATATAACCACGCACAGTTATAACTGCATATGCAGGAAAACTTCCTTTCTCCGCATCAAATCTTTCATAAGCATGCCAAAGACCAATTAAACCACATTGATAATACTCTTCATGATCTTGATAAATACCTAGCTTCTTTATTTGATTTACAATCATTCCTTCATACAAAACAACTGTCTCTGTAAAAGTCTCTGGCTTCACACAGTACCTGTTTCTAAAAGGTATACCTCTTTGTTATTCCGCCGGTACCTCCACAATATAAAAATAAAGAAGCGACTTCACTGTGAGTAATTTCAAATACTACCGCCGAAATTTGAAATTACACGAAGTAGAATTTGAAATTCTGCTGGTCGTATTTGAAATAAGGGTAAAAATAAAAAAGATTCCTTCTATAAGTGAGAAGGAATCTTTTTTTTATACATTTTCGATTTATACTATTCTGTAGTTATACGTTTGAAAGATCTATCGATTGCATATAAACCTGTAGATAAAATACAACTTATAACGCCAACAAATATATAAGGATTCTTATTCGGCATATATTCTACCGCTAACAATAATACAACTAACATGAACAAAAAATTTGCTAATAGCTTCTTAAACATATGTATCTACTCCTTATAACAAAAATGCAGCAATTACTTTTATAATTGCTGCATTTCTTTCTAGCGACATGAAATATCAAAATTATTGCACTAGTCCTCTTAGCGCACCAAAGCCAATTGTTAAGATAAAGAAAATAACCATAAGAATCGTTGCTTTCTTTTTGCTTAAACCAGCTGTAATTTGAAGACCTAACCATGTGATCACAAATCCCCAAATTGTAAATACTTCAATACTATTTGCAATACCTTTTACAGTACCTCCACTTGAATTAAAAATCGGACCTAAACCAGTGTAAAATTCTTTCCCTGAACCACCTAGAATAAGTGCTAAAACTGTATTTATTAATAAACCAAGTAATGAAATAATGCTTGAATATACAGTAATCGTTAATAATTTCTTATAAGAAGTATCATTACTCATTAACATCATTAACACTTTGTATACAGCAGCACTAATGAAGAAACCTATTATCATACCGAGAATACCAAATACAAAACCAGCACCGAAAGTCATCACAGGTGTAACATTGACCCCTAATTCTTGATTGAGCTTAATTGATTCAGGTGTTAAAGAATATACATAAGCACCAATACCTCCAGTAATCCCTGATAATAAAGAAAGTATCCAAAACGCACCCCAAACCGCATTACTGTTCTTCATTCTCTCAAACTGTTCACCAGGAGATGTAATCATCCCTAATAATGACGGCTTTTTCGAACCTACATCTTGCGTATTAATATTTGCTTCCATTATAACGCCTCCTTCTATTTATATAACCCGTTCTAACGGGCGGTTCACTTCCTCAACATAGAGGCTACGAACCGCCCACTAGAACGGTAATGTGTAGTAGAGAGCCCCCCTCTCTACTACACTACTAACTTATTCATAACGTAATGCTTCAATTGGATCTAATTTCGCAGCTTTATTTGCTGGAATTAATCCGAAAATAATACCGAGTGTCATAGAGAATAGTACGCCACCAACGACAACTTCCCATGACACGAGCGGTGGCCATTTCGCAAATGTGGAAACGATATATGCCCCACCATATCCAAGACCAATTCCGATCAAACCACCTAGAAGCGTTAACATAACTGCTTCAATTAAAAACTGTAATAAAATTTTACTACGTGTTGCCCCAAGCGCTTTACGTATCCCAATTTCACGCGTACGCTCCGTTACAGATACGAGCATAATGTTCATAACACCAATACCACCAACGACTAATGAAATACCCGCAATACCACCGATAATCATCGTCATAATACCAGTTACTTTAGAAACATTTTCTTGGAATTCTTTTAAATTCACTAGTTCATATTTACCTGGAATTTCACTTGGCTTACGATTATTTAATACATCAACAGCTTGTTTCCCAGCTGCTTCTAAATCGTCTACATTTTTAGCTTGAATTGCGATATTTTGAATATCATCTGTTCCGAATAAAACAGGCCATAATGTAAGGGGGATTAACGCTTCTTCCATTTCAAATCCCATAAACTCATTATCAGATGTATACACACCGACAATCTGCATCGGTTGTCCTTTCATCTCAATAATTTGCCCAACTGGGTTTACGTCCTTAAATAACGTCTTTTCTGTTTTTGTACTAATCATCACAACGTTATTTGCATGAGAAATATCTGATTCATTTAAAGTACGTCCCTTTACGACCTTTACTTTATTAACCGCAAAATATTCATTATCAAGACCAATAACATTCAGATTTGCTTTTTTATCATTTACATCTAGTATCTCTGTCGTCGAATTTGTCGTAATAACATGTGAAACATCTTTCACTTGTTTTACTTCTAAAATATCCTCTTCCGTTAACTTCGGTATTTCAAATCCGCCTATAGCAAACTCATCATTCATATCTGGTTTAAATTGAATTGGCATAAGGTTATTACCACCAGAACCTGCGAATTTCGACTTCAGCATTGCTTCCCCGCCTTGCCCAATCGCAACGACAGTAATAATAGAACCAACGCCGATAATAATACCGAGCATCGTAAGAGCTGAACGTAGTTTATGAGCTAAAATAGAAGATAGGGCAATTTTTATACTATCTAGTAAACTCATACCGCACACCTTCTATCTTCTGTAATTTTCCCATCTCGCAGTACAATACGGCGGGAAGAATACGCTGCTACTTCCTCTTCATGCGTAACCATAACAATCGTTGTACCTTCTGCATTAAGCTTCGTGAAAATATTCATCACTTGTTCACCAGACTTCGTATCAAGCGCGCCAGTAGGCTCATCAGCCATAATGAACGTTGGATTATTCGCAATCGACCTTGCAATCGCTACACGCTGCTTCTGTCCACCTGATAATTCATTCGGCAAATGGTGAACCCTATCTGACAAACCGACTTTACCAAGCGCGTCCAGAGCCCTTTGACGACGCTCTGCTTTCTTCACACCACCGTATACGAGCGGAAGTTCAACATTTTCTACTGCCGAAAGACGCGGAAGCAAATTAAAGTGCTGAAACACAAAGCCAATATATTCATTACGAATTAAAGCAAGCTTTGACTCGTCTGCTGTTAAGATATTCACATCATTCAGCATATATTCGCCTTCTGTTGGACGATCTAAACAACCGATAATATTCATAAGCGTTGATTTACCAGAACCAGACGGTCCCATAATCGAAACGAACTCACCGCTTTGAATTGTTAAACTAATATCATGTAAGATCGGCACTGCCAATTTTCCTTGATAATACGTTTTAGCAATATTATTTAACGTAATCATTTCTCTTTCACTTCCATTCCGTCATACACGTCGTCGGAAGGATTTTTAACCACCTTTTGCCCCACTTTTGCGCCTTCAACAATCTCTGTCCAATCTCCATCAGTAGAACCTTTTTTCACATTTTGTTTACGAAGCTTCCCTTTCTCTTCAATATAAACAAATGCATCATCACCCTTTTCTACAATGCTCTTAGTTGGAACAGCAATCATCGTCTTATTCTCTAAATTTACTTGCAATGAAACGTGATAACCCGGAGATAAACCATCTTGACTATCAAGACTTGCTTTATATGTATATTGGGACATATTTTGAGTCGCTTCACCCATACCACCAGCTTGAGCCATCTCTGCACTCGTTGGGAATTCACTTACCTCTGTAATTTTACCTGTCCACTTCTTCTTATTATTCGCTTTCGCAGTTACAGTAAATGTTTGATCTGGTTGAATTTGTGACTTCTGAAGCTCAGTTAGCGTCCCTTGAACTTGGAATGGATCTTTAGACGCCACTTGTAAAAATGCTTTCCCTTGACCACCTAACGCTTGAGATGAACTTTGCGCCGCATCTTTATCTAACTTTTGAACGACACCAGTAAAATTACTATAAATCGTAAGCTCTTTCTGCTTTTTACTTAACTCTTCTTTTTGCAACTTCCCTTTTTCCTTCTCAAGATCAGTTGTCTTTTGCGCCATCTCTAATTCACTTACTTGCTCGTCCATCGGATCTGTTACTTCTTTCCCAGCTCCGCTATCCTTTGCCTTCTTAATTTCTTTCTTCAACGAATCAATTTTCTTCTTTCCTTGATCATAACGCATATCTGCCATCTTTTGATCAAGCTCAGCTTGCTTCATTTGCAAATTAATCTCTTCATTATCATAAGAGAATAACTTCGCACCTTTCTCAACCTCTTGTCCTTCTTTTACCTCAATATCTTTCACTTTTCCTTTAGTTGGATCTGCATAAAAACTTTCAATATTCCCAGGCTTCACCTGACCAGAAATTAACTTCGTATTATTAAGCTTTCGCTCCGTTACCTTCTCAAAGCTCACAGCATCAGCAGATGTTGATGCCCCCTTCTTCTTGCCTTGCATAATAAAAATATTAACCGCCGCTACAATAACAATTAGTGCAATAACCCCGATAATAATCCATTTCTTCTTGCTTGGAGTACGAACCGTATTTGGTATCATTTTCTCGCTCCCTTTATAACTTAATAGTTTAATATAAAAATTGTATAAAACTTTCTGAAAATAAATTACATATTATTACATTCTTTTTACAAAGTTTTACACATCCATTTATATTGTAACAAAAATTCCAATGATTAGAAATATGACATATTGTCTTTTAAGATAGATTTAAGGAAAGATTATATTAATATAAGAAAAGCCATTCCTTATTAATAAACTCCTTACCAAGATAAATTATTAAAATCATTTTCCTAATTGCACCATTATCATTTTTGTCACATATATTTGACATTTCATTTATTCAATTATAAAATGTCATATATAAATGACATTTCTAATGCACGAGGTCTACAATTATTAATAGGAGGTTTATATTTGAATAACGTTAAACAATATCGAAAATCTGAAGGTCTATCGCAGCTAGAATTAGCTAAAAAAGTTAATGTAGCGAGACAGACAATAAACTTAATTGAAAACAATAAATATAACCCCTCTTTAGCCTTATGTATCGAATTAGCAAAAGCACTAAAAACAGATTTAAACAGTCTATTTTGGGAGGGAGATTAAATGATGAAAATTGAATGGAAAGAAAGAGTTTATAATAGTTTTGTTGGAACAATGAGTGAGAGAGATGAATATCAAAAACAAGAAATCAATAAAGAATTATCTGTAGCTGGAATTGGTTTATGGTGGTTAAATATGTTGGTAATGCTTATTATGTTACTTGTTGATACTATGAACCACACAATATCTATAGGAACTATATTAGTTTTTCTATCTAATATGATTTATGCTAATTATTTAACATTTAAGCTTAAGAAAAAAGGTTTAAATGAGACTGAATGTGCAACAAAAGAAGAGTATTTGCAACATAAGAAAAAATTAAGAAAAGCGGGCTTAAAAGCAGGTGTACTTTGGGGCTTTCAAATGTTTGTTTTTATGAATTATATCCTTCCCTATGTAGGTTCAGAAGAAATCTCTATTTCTTTATTTGATGTTGGGCTTTGGAGTTGCGGCGGTATATTTTTCGGTGTAACTATGTACATGATTGGTTTATTAAACCTAAAAAAATTATACTAATTAACAAAAATCACTTACACATAAAACTGCAATTTTACATACTTTTTATTTTTGCTAATATAAAAGCTATCCAATATAACAATTGGATAGCTTTTCAGACAAAATATTACGCAACTTTAGAAGCTTTTCTCTCATGTCCCATTTGAACAATCAGTAAGAATATCGTTGCTAATACGCCACCTGCCAACAGTAACATGAAGCAACCATCCCAGCCAGAACGATCAACAATGATACCAATTGCTGCGTTTGCTATGAAACTTCCTCCAACATAACCGAACAGACCACACATACCAACTGTCGTACCTACTGCAAATTTCGGTACTAATTCCATCGCACTTAAACCAATTAAGAACTGTGGTACATAAATTAAACAACCGATAATAGAAACTGCAACACTCACAACAATAATATTAGTTGCCTGCCAATAGACGATTGTTCCAACAACAACCCCAGCCATACTCATAACACATAATGGCATACGTTTTCCTTTGAATAATTTATCGCTTAAGAGGCCGACAATTAAAGAACTTGGAATCGCTGCTGTTTCAAATATTGAATACGCAAAATGCGCTTCTGTTTTTGTAAAACCTTTCACTGTTGTTAAGTAAATTGGTACCCAGTTAATAACACCGAAACGAATTAAGTAAACAAATGCATTCGCAATACATAAAAACCAAACAAATTTATTTTTCACTACATATTTCATTAAAATTTCTTTTGGTGACATCTTATTAGCATTATCTGCTTTTTCAAGATCTTCATAGTCATTACGATATTCATCAATTGGCGGAAGACCTTCAGATTCTGGCGTATCCTTCGCATTAATCCATACTAGAACTGCAATTACCATAGCGATTATCGCTGGGAAAATAAATACGCCGCCTTGCCAATGGCTTTCACCGAAAATACCTACACCTATTCCAATGAATGGTGGAACAAGTAGTGCACCAACGTTATGTGAAATATTCCAAAGACCTGTTTTCGTGCCACGTTCTTTCTTTGAAAACCATTTCGTCATAACAATACTACAAGGTGGTGCTCCCATACCTTGTACAATACCGTTTAGAACAAGTAATGTTAAAATCATCCCAAAGGAAGATGCATAACCGAAACAAATATTAACAAGCCCAGATAAAAATAAACCTACTGCAATAAATCGTTGAGCAAATGCTTTATCCGATAAATTACCCATAAAGAATTTACTAAGTCCGTAAACAACAGCCATTACTGCGCCTAATAATCCAATTTGTGTCGTGCTAAATCCGAACTCATCTACTAAATATGTAGTAGATAAATTAAAGTTACTACGAACTAAATAATAAGCAGCGTACCCAACTGAAATCCCGATTAACACACGAATACGTAATAATTTATATACTCGATCAATCATATCCGCTGGCAATCTCTCAATTGCAGGTGCTGGCTTAAGCCATTTAAACATATTCTTTCGTCTCCTTTTCTCACTTCTGAGAGAGACGCTGTCTATTCCATATCTCGATTATTCCGCTATTTGATATATTTTTGTTTGTTCTTCTAACCGGCTGCCCTTCTATTTCTTTCTCATTCTTCGCAAACATCGTTGGTACGCCAAACGAAACCTTTTCTAAAATGTGACCCGCTTCTTCTGATAAACAATAATCAATAAATAAATCCGCAATAATACCATTCGGTGCACGTTTTAGTTTCGAAATCGCATTAACAGATAACCCTGTTTGCTCAGGTACAATACTTACAATTGGAAAGCCTTGTTTTTGAAGCATTCTCTGATCTCCCATGAAATTGATGCCTATCATATACTCACCGCTTGCAACAAGTTCCACTGGTATGTAACCATTCACTGTTACTTCACCAACTTGCCCTGCAAGGTTCCTCACATATTCCTTCGCTTCTACTTCACCTACAGTATCAATAAGTGATTGAAAAAACGTATATGCTGTTCCTGAGACATTTGGATCTGGCATTACAATCTTTCCCTTATATACTGGATTTAATAAATCTTGCCACCTTGATGGATAAGGAAGTCCGAGCGGCGCTATTTCTTCATTCCACCGCTCTTTATTGATCGCCATTGCCAGCTTCTCCACTTCATAACCGTACCAATAACCGTCTTTATCTTTAACAGTTTTTGAAATACGGTTCGCATGCTGACTCATAACAGGAATAGATAGATTTTTTTGCTTCATCATTTGATGCGCGTCTACCGTACCGCCAATAATAATATCTGCTTTCGGATTTCCAGCTTCCTCTTCTACCCTCCGAAGAAGCTCTTCTGTCGAAAGACGAATAAATTCATACGTACAGCCGCGTGGTTTACAAAATGATGAAAGCAAAGCTTCACCAACTTCCTCACGAGCTGCTACATACGCAACAAGATGACGATCATCCAAAACAGGGAGACCACTTTTATTATATTTAATAGAGGTTGTATCTCGAGAGCAACTAGACATCGCTCCTCCAATTACTAGCAAAAAGAAGAAAAAGGCTATCTTTCTCATGACACATTCTCCTTTACAAATAAATTTGCGAGGGAGCTTTTCATATACATAACATTCCCGTTATTATCACCGAGATATTGCACAACAAAGTACGATGGATATACAGAAATAGTAAGAATGTCTTCCCGCTCATTCTTTATACGCTTCCTTGTTTTATAAGCGGTAATATAAGCAATCGGTTCATTCTGTGATTGTAATAATTTCTGTATTTCTCCGTAATCTGTAATTTGCTTTGCGTACCGAATCGAATCAAGTATGTGCGTAAGATTCATCGCACGTTCTACATCACCTTGGCGCACTATGACATCCTGCGCTGACGCAAAAAAATCACTAATACGTTCTGGTGTATAATACAGGCTTAACAAATACGTTTGAAATGCTGAAATCATTGGATCTGTACCATTCTTTCCGTACATATCAGCCCCGTACTGGAACAAGTCACCTACTGCAAAAGTACGTTTATTTCCATTCAAGTACGTTACTTCTCCAGTAAATACTTGTTCTTGATTCTTAGCTTCTCTCGGTTCTATTTGAATTCGGTCAAAGAATGAAACAATCGTATGCAAACGAACTTCATCCGTTATAACAATTTCTCCCCACTTTTCATGCCTAACCTTCATTTCAGTAGGCAGGGATTCATTCACTCTTTGTAAAACAGTTTGTTTATCATTCACTATTGTGATCCGATTATATATTTGCTTCTCCATCACATAAAACAAAATAAGAGAAACAATTATACAAAGAACAAACATAAGAATTTGAAATGATAGCCTTTTCATTTCTGCCTACCTCCAAGATAAAAAAACGTTGTTTCGAAAATACCGCATAATTGTTTCATAAATGTATCATTTAACCGCTTTCAAGTTTTTTATGTCTTCCATCCGTCTCGGAAGCAAAAATGTAATAAATATTGTAGTACCAATCTCTTCACTACTCTCAATTCGCATACTTCCGCCCTGCTTATTCATAATCTCCTGACAAATATACAAACCGTAACCATTCCCGTAACTAGAAGGCAGTACCTTCCCTTCTGGTACTTCATTCCACTCTGCAAGCACACCTTCATCTATACCAATGCCATCATCATGAACAAAAACCTTTGCCTCGCATTCATTTACAATTACATTCATACGAATTTGTGTAGCATCGCTATATTTTATCGCATTATCAAGCACGTTTAAGAAAATCTGTTTCGTCTTATCGAAATCGGCAACAACATGTACATCTGTTAACTCATTTATCACTTCAATCTCAAATTTCTGCAGACGAGGTTTCACAATTGAAACTGCTTCTTCTGCTAATTCCTTTATGTTCACAACTGTAGGTGATACTTCAAACGTACTCGTCCCGTACTTTGAAGACTTAAGTAATTCCTCTACAAGCGATAATAAACGCTCACTCTCTACAGCCACATATCGCAGGCTCTCTTTTACATCTTCCTTCGCCTTTAACTTCGGAATTAAATCCACATAGCCAATAATCGCCGTTAACGGTGTTTTTAGCTCATGCGTAATACGGTCTAAGAAATCTTTCTGCTTCTCTTTCTCCTCTTTCAATTGCTTAATATGCAGTTCAATTCCATCAGCCATCGAATTAAAAGATGCTGAAAGCTGAGCAATTTCCACATATTCATTTAGCTCAATCTTGCTTTTATAATCCCCATTCGCAAGCCGCTTTGCCATTTGTCTTAACTGATCGATTGGCTTATGAAGAGACTTCGCCAAACGAATTGCAAAGAAAATACCCGCAGCTACTAGACAAAGAGACGTCATTAAGAACGTCCAACCAACATTTGTTAAAACTTCCTTCTCACCCTTTAACTCATTTATAAAACGAACACTTCCGATGACATCGTTTCCATAATAAACTGGGCTTGAAAACAAAAGAATTGGAGCTGGATCTCCCTCTTCAAAAACATAAGACTTCTTCCCCTTCAAAGAGCTCTCAATATCAATGTTCCGATGAAGGAGTGCTCCTTTTTGCGTATCCGCAACAACATCTCCATTCTTCCCAATCATCTGTACACGTACATCCATGCGCTTCGCTAAATACGAAGCAATTAAAAGTGAATTCGGACCGAGCGTCTCTACCTCTGCTTCCTTCTCTAAATAATTCATCGTATAAATTTGTGCTTCTACACTTAATTTCTCTAAAGAATTTGCCGCGTTATGATACATATTCTTTTCTAACGTAATATAAACAACTGCGTACAAAAGAACAAAAATCGGGATTAACAGTCCCACTATTCCAAACACCATATTCCTTTTTAAAGACATACCATCACCACTTAACAATCTAGTTTATAGCCAACGCCATAAATTGTCTTAATATATTCCCCGCTATTCCCTAGCTTCTTCCGCAGTCTTTGCACCATAATATCAACCGCTCTCGTATTTCCGATATACTCAAACCCCCATACTTTCTCAAGTAACTCATCTCTCATAAATACACGCTGCGGATTGGAAACAAACAACTGACATAAATTAAACTCTCTGTACGTTAACTGAATTTCTTGTCCCCTAACATGTACCTTTCTTTCCTTAGGACAAATCGTTATCTCTCCTGCCCCAATTACTTCATGACTTACCGTTACCTCTGCCTTCATCACACGCCGCGTCATATTCTTAATCCGAAGAATAAGCTCAGCATAATTAAATGGCTTCGTCACATAATCATCCGCACCAAGCTGCAGACCAAGCAATTTATCATTCATCTGACTCTTTGCAGTTAACATGAGTACTGGAATATCCCTATTCTTCTCACGGAACAAACGAAGCAACTCGTACCCATCTGTATCTGGAAGCATAACATCCAAAATTAATACATCCGGTCCTTCATTCCATTTCTCTAAAGCTTCTCTTCCATCAGCCGCCGTGAGCACTTCATATCCTTCCATCTCCAACTGCATCCGAATCAAATTACGAATACTCGATTCATCATCAACTACAAGTATTTTCATTATTCTCCTCCTTCCATCTCGTATTATAGTACAGTTTAGTATAGCAAAAATCATACAAAAAAAGAGAGGGTATTGTCGAACATATGTTGAACGACAATCCCCTCTCTTTCACTTATTATATTTTATTTAGCATACCCGTTAGGTTGCTTCTGATGCCAATTCCAAGCATGCTCAATGATTGTTTTCACATTTACATACTTAGGATCCCATCCTAACTTCTCTTTCGCTTTCTGAGAAGAAGCAACTAAACGTGCTGGATCTCCCGCACGGCGCGGTGCTACTTCAGCTGGAATTTCATGATTTGTAACTTCACGAACTGCATCAACGATTTCTTTCACGCTGAAACCATTACCATTTCCTAAATTATAGAAATCACTCTCTCCGCCGTTCTGTAGGTCCTTAAGACCTAAGAAGTGAGCCGCTACTAAATCTTCAACATGAATATAATCACGGATACAAGTACCGTCTGGTGTATTATAATCATCACCAAACATCATAATCTTCTCACGTTGACCTAACGCCACTTGCAGTACAAGAGGAATTAAATGCGTCTCTGGACGGTGATCTTCCCCAATAATACCATTTGGAGTTGCACCAGCCACGTTAAAGTATCTGAAAATCTTATAACGTAAATTAGAAGCTTGGCTATACCAATGAAGCATCTTCTCGATTGCTAACTTCGTCTCTCCATACGTATTCGTTGGATTTGTCATCGTTTCCTCAGTAATAAGGTCTACATCTACCTCACCATACGTTGCCGCAGTAGAAGAGAAAATAAACTTATCTACCTTAAACTCATCCATTACCTCTAATAAGCAAAGTGCACCATACACATTGTTATTGTAATATTGAAGAGGCTTCTCCATACTAACTCCAACTAAAGAATCCGCTGCGAAATGCATAACCGCCTCAATACTCTCTTGTTTAAAAACATCTCTTAAAAATGCTTTATCACGAAGATCTCCATTATAAAACTTCGCACCTTCCGTAATTGCATCCTCATGACCAGTTTGTAAGTTATCTACTACTACTACAGATAAACCTTCGTCTACTAATTTTTTCACAGCGTGAGAACCGATATAACCAGCTCCGCCGCAGATTAGAATTGAGTTCATTGTCGTCCTCCTACATATATTAGGATTTCTTATTCACTCTCTTAATTATAAAAGGTATACGATTGCTCGTATACCTTTTGTGTACCTTTATTACTTAGCAACGAAATAATCCGTTACATATTGTGCCCAAACTTCATGCCCTTTAGCACTTGGGAAACCGAATTCTGTCTAAAGAAGTTTGGTTATTACTTCGTTACTTCAAGATGCCCTCTTAATTTATTCGTTAAATCTTGTTTTACTGCATCTGGAACATAGTAGTACCAAATGCCATCAGCAGCCTTGTGACCGTCACCTGGGATTTGAATATCCTCACTATTTTTTAAGCAATCTTTATAGTTCTTTTGCATATCAAACATTTGATCTTGCGTTAAGTTTGTCTTCACATTCTTTTGAATTGCTGCTAATACATCTCCATAACCTGTTAAAGAAGAGAAGCTTGCGCCCTTCTTAATAACAGCCTGCATTACTTGACGCTGACGCATTTGACGTCCAAAGTCACCACGTGGGTCTTCTTTACGCATACGTGTGTATGCTAGAGCTTGGTCACCTGTTAAATGAATATTCCCTTTTTGGAAGTGCTTCCCTTCTAGAGAGAACTCCAAGTCGTTATTTACATCTACCCCACCGACTACATCAACTATATCTTTAAATCCTTCCATGTTCACTTCAATATAATAATTAATAGGAACATTCAAGAAGTTTTCTACAGTCGCTACAGACATATCTACTCCGCCGAATGCATAAGCATGATTGATTTTATCGCTTTTACCTTTTCCAACAATTTCTGTATAAGTATCACGAGGAATACTTACTGTTTTCATAGAGTTATTTTTAGGATTTAATGTAATCACCATTAAAGAATCTGAACGCCCTTTATCATTACCGCGCTCGTCTGCCCCTAGCAGTAAAATTGAAACTGGTTCACTCTTGCTAACTTTTTCTCCAACTTTATTGTTGTTTTGATCACGTTTTAAAGGTTGATGAACTTCCTTTAATGTATTAGATACAGAAGAATATACATTATAGGCATAAATTCCTCCACCTATGATTAGTACCCCAAGAATACCAAGTACCCAAAATAAAATTTTCTTTTTCATTATTGTAACCTTCTTTCTTAAGCCTAACTTACAATACATATAAATCCTATTATACAAAAAAAAAACTTAATAAAACCAAATAATATAGCAATCCACAAAAAATAGACAAACAACAATTATATATTGTTATTTGTCTATCACATATCTTAATATATTTATTCTTTCTTGTCACCAAGCGCAAACGTGATTTCTGTCTCACAAGCAATTTCACCATCTACAGTAGCAATTGCTTTTCCTTTTCCAATTGCTCCACGTACACGCGTCATTTCAACTTCTAAACGAAGTTGATCACCTGGACGGACTTGTCGTTTAAAGCGGCAATTATCAATGCCTGCGAAGAATGCTAAGCGACCACGATTCTCTTCTTTCTTCAACATAGCAACAGCACCAACTTGTGCTAAAGCCTCTACAATTAAAACACCTGGCATTACAGGATAATCTGGAAAATGTCCATTAAAAAATTCTTCATTAGCTGTAACATTCTTTATTCCAATAGCACGCTTTCCTTCTTCTACTTCTAAAACTTTATCCACTAGTAGAAATGGATAGCGATGAGGAATTATTTCTTTAATTTGTTGAATATCTAGCATACACTTCTCTCCTTAAACAAGATTGGTCATACCACCAGAAGTTATACTATCATTATCCCATTTTAAATCTTATTTGTCATTATAAAAAAGGATTTCAAGATTTCTCTTCGAAATAAAAAAATGTATACACTCTTTTCAATATGTATTATTACTGACACGGAGGTTGAAAAGAGTGTATACCCAAGTTAGGGAAAGGCATATTATATCAAATATATTAAGCCTTAATGTCGTATTCAAGATTTATTATATATGACAAAAATAAGAAATTAAAACCTAATTTTCGACCTTTTTCGTATTAATTCCCCAATATTACTCAGGATTTCTCTATTTTCCTTACATTCTCTTAAATGTGATATTTAGAAATATGAATTTTAATAAAAAATTATTAAAATAAAAGCATAAAACGCTTGTAATAGAATTTACATAACAATATTATAATAGAATGAATAAAGGGTTTTACCCTAATTATTCAGATACCTCTATTTTTAGAAAGGAATCCAAAAATGGCAAAAGGTATACATACTATAGAGTTAACTACTTCACCAGATCAAATTTGGAAATTTATTAGTGATATAAACAATTGGGCTCCACTGGTCACTGGCTATGTTAAACATAAAATTATTGATGACAAACATTCAACTTGGCGTTTGCACGGTGATTTAGGATTTATTAAACGAGACGTTAGTCTAAATGTTGAAATCATTGAATGGCAAATACCTAATAAAATTAGCTTTACGATGGCTTCTCCAACTAAAAAGTTAATTGGTAGCGGATTTTTTCTTGCTGAATCAACCTCTCCTTCTACTACAAAAGTAACAAGTCAGTTAGAATTGCGAACGACTGGTAAAGGAGCTTTTGTTTTTAACGGCGCAATTATACCATTTGTACCTAAAATGACAAAGCAACTTTCTAAAAAAGTGGCAGATAAATTAATGAAGCAATTATAAAAAACCATCTCAGAAATTTATTGTAATAAATTTCTGAGATGGTTTTTATGGAAGTTAATTATTAACCATTTCTTTTTTTGATAATTTCTCCATATAGCTTAATAATTCATGTTTTAACTCATCATGTTGTAATGCCATTTCAATTGTTGTTTGAATGAATCCAAGCTTCTCTCCAACGTCGTATCGCTTTCCTTCGAAATCATAAGCAAATACTCTTTGTATCTCATTTAAACGCTGAATAGCATCCGTCAACTGAATCTCCCCACCTGCTCCTGTTTGTTGATTCTCTAAGAACGTGAAAATCTCAGGTGTTAATACATAGCGCCCCATAATTGCTAAGTTAGATGGTGCTGTTCCTTGATCTGGTTTTTCTACAAACTGACTAACTTGATAACTACGACCATTTTGTGCTAGTGGATCAATAATACCATAGCGATGTGTTTCCGTCTCTGGAACAGTTTGAACACCAATTACCGATGATTGTGTTGCCTCATATTGATACATTAATTGACGTAAGCATGGTGTTTCAGCTTGTACAATATCATCACCAAGTAAAACAGCGAATGGCTCATTACCAATAAACTTACGAGCACACCATACAGCATGACCTAAACCTTTCGGTTCTTTTTGACGAATATAGTGGATATTAATTTTAGAAGACTCTTGCACCTTCTTAAGGATTTCATGCTTACCCTTTTCTAGCAAGTTCTGTTCCAACTCAAAAGAATGATCAAAGTGATCTTCGATAGCACGCTTTCCTTTTCCAGTTACAATAATAATATCTTCAATTCCAGATTGAATCGCTTCTTCTACAATGTATTGAATTGTTGGTTTATCAACAATTGGTAACATTTCCTTTGGCATTGCTTTAGTTGCTGGTAGGAAACGAGTTCCTAATCCAGCTGCTGGGATGATAGCTTTTTTTACTGTTTTCAATGATAATCCTCCTAATAATATCTAATAAATATTTCACATTTAATTATAGTAATAAAATTTAATACTTTGAAACATCAAAGATTGATATTGAATTAATTGTAGAACCTATTAATGAAAAATTAAAATCAAATTTATTTGATCGGTAAATAAATAGTGAATCATCCTCAGCTTTTAATTGTGCTTCACCTAATTTTTCAAATAAACTTTCTTTTGGTATTTTCATATTTTTAATATTTATTTTCTGAACAATCGATTGATTGTTATATACTATATCAATATCTTTATATTGAACTAATGTTCCAGCTGCTAATTGTTTCTCATTTTGTGAATTACCTAATGTATTGATTATCTCTTCTTTAGTCTTTCCTAAAAAAGCAAGGTACTCTTCTAAATTTGGAGTGATTCCCTCTATTTCTTTTAATTCCCCTAAAAACTTGTTATAAGATATCGCTTGATTATATGGGATTGATTTAACTATGGATTCACTAATCCATCCCTCTTCCCCGTTTTCTAATGTGAGTTTTAACCAATTAATATCTGATTCTATCTCTTTTTGTTGCTCTTTTACAATAAACGGCGTTCCAAATAATATCGTTCCTACTACCTGTCCATCTAAATTCGGCTTACTTCTAACACGACCTTTTGCAGAATTTACATAACGGACGTCTAAAGTTGCAAGCGGGTTCTCCTCTTTTTTAGGAACCTCCACCTTATCTATTGACTCTTTTTTCTGTTCTTTCGCCTGTAGAGAATGTAAAATATTATCCTTTTGCCAGTAAGTTATCCCACCAAGCATCATCAATAATATAAAAACACTTAAGAACTTTCGACCCTTTTTCTTTTTTATATGATGTGAGCTTTGTTTTCTTAATAATGATACATAATCTACAGCTTGAGCTTCATTCTCACTTTTCGCAGCTTCATTTTTTATTAAAATTTTACCTGCCTGTTTCTCCATTGATTCCTTTTTAAACTTCTGCTGTTCTTCTTTACTCATAGCCTTGTACTCTTTTAAGAAGTTCTCATATTTCGGCACAATTTCTTGAATTGGACCATAATCTTTAATTTCTCCATATTCTAACCATAAAGCCTTTGTACAGAACTTTTTCACTTGTCCCGAAGAGTGACTTACAAAGAAGATAGTTTTCCCTTGTTCTTTAAACTCATTCATACGTGTCAAACATTTATCGGCAAATGTTTGATCACCTACTGAAAGTGCTTCATCAATTACAAGAACATCTGGATTAATACTTACTGAAATAGCAAAACCTAAACGAGATTTCATTCCACTTGAATACTTCTTGACTGGCATATCAATAAATTTTCCAATATCAGCAAATTCAATGATTTCCGGTGTCAACTTCTCAATTTTTTCTTTACTTAATCCCATCATCAAGCATTTTAATTCAATATTCTCCCTACCGGAAAGTTGATTGTTCAGCCCAGCTGCAATAGCAATAAGTGCAACTTTTCCTTTAATATCAATTTTCCCTTTTGTAGGAGGTGTAATTCCAGCAATTAAATTTGACATCGTCGATTTTCCTGAACCATTCACCCCGACAATACCAATTACATCACCTTTTTGAGCTACAAACTCTAAATTTCTTAATGCATAGAAATCTTCACCAAACCCTCCAGGATACATGATGTCCTTAAGTTTATCTGAATTTTTACTGTGCATTTTG
This sequence comes from Bacillus sp. M5A3_1b, assembly GCF_053345335.1. Lineage (NCBI taxonomy): Bacteria > Bacillati > Bacillota > Bacilli > Caryophanales > Bacillaceae > Bacillus > Bacillus sp. M5A3_1b. The sequence goes on from NZ_JBKEZY010000003.1 coordinate 341,711, forward strand.
TATTTTTTTGTTACATTATGAAACCTGACTGATTCATTCATTTTTTTACAACCCTCATTATAGATAATCTGCAAAATGCTTTCTAAATTTCACATGTAATGTTGAGCCAATTAAAAAAGTAATAAAAACAAATCCCCAAAAATACAATGTATAATTTACATCTTGAAAGAACCAATTTGTCCCTAATAAAGATGCTCGGTATCCATCAACAATATAACAGAATGGATTTAATTGCATAATTTTTTGGAAAATAGTTGGTAATCTCTCAGGAGTCCATAATATAGGAGTCAAGTATAATAACATTCTCATAATTGATTGCACAATCATTTGAGTATCCCTAACTATTGTCGCTAAAGTGGATGTGATTAAAGACAATGAGAATACTAGCATAAGCGTCGCAAACATATAATAAATGAGCTGAATATAGTGAATAGAAATTCCTTGTCCTGTTACTAAAAATAAAATTGTTATAACTCCTACGAGGATTACATGTGAATAGAAATTAGACATGATTACAAAGCTTGGAATAACACTCATGGGGAAATTCATTTTTGAAACCATGTTTAGCCTTGTATAAATCGATTTAGAAGCTTGCATCATTGCTGGGTTTATAAAAAACCATACAACTAATCCTGCAGATAACCAATAAACGAAAGGAACTCCATTAACACCTTGTCCCCCTCTAATACCTAAGCCAAAAACAAACCAATAAATACTCATCTGTATTATTGGATTCAAAAATTCCCAAAAGAGCCCTAAATAATTATTATTATTTGTACTTTTCACTTGATAAATAGATAAGCGTTTAATTAAATATAAACTACTTATCTGTTCTTTCCATACCATGACCATCGATTTCATCTTTACTATGCCTCTCCGAAAAATATTTTCCTTACAGTTCGTTTAGAAGCACCACCATCTTCTAAATAACAATACTTATTATAGAAACTATCGTATTTCGCTGCAAATTCTCCTAATCCATTCGATTCATACTTTACTATTTCTCTTAATACTTCTCTTGTATTCTTTACAATTGGACCAGGTGCTTCTTCCTCCAAATTAAAGTAAAATCCCCTTAATTTATCTCGATAAGAATCAATATCATACGTATAGAAAATAATTGGGCGTTTTAAATTTGCATAATCAAAAAAGACTGAAGAATAATCTGTAATTAACATATCAGATATTACATATAGTTCATTAATATCAACATGCTTAGAAAAATCATAAACAAATCCTTTATATTTAACTAAATCAAATTTTTCAGCTATTAAATAATGCATACGTAATAAAATAATATAATCCGTTCCTAATTTACTTTGTAAGAGATCCAAATCTAATTGCAAATCCAATTTATATTGGCCCTTACTATAAAATTGATCATCTCTCCATGTTGGTGCATATAAAATAATTTTTTTATCTATCGGTAAGTTATTCTTTTTCTTTAAGGACTCCACTACTGAAGAATTATTACTCTGATATAAAAAATCGTTACGTGGATAACCAACTTCTACAACTTCCTTTTCAAATTGGAATGCTCTTCTAAAGATGTCCGTAGAATAGTTATTGGGCGAAAGTAGGTAATCCCAATTTTGTGCTTCTAAATGAAAATTATGCTTATATTTTTCTGTTGTTGTACCTGGCATATGTACCTCTTTCATATCACCAGCTAGTTTCTTTAATGGCGTACCATGCCAAGTTTGGACATATACCGTATGTTTTGGTTTAGGTAACCATAAAGGCATTCTACTATTTGTAACCCAATACTTTGAACGTGCCAACAAAATAAACCAACGAATCGAGAACCTTTTTACATATGGAATTCCATCTTTTTCAAATTTGTCCTTATATGTTTTATTCACACTCCATACCATTTCAAAATCCATATTATTTTTTAACATATATTCATATATAGCCCTTGGATTACAACTATATTGTTTTCCAGAATAACTTTCAAACAAGATCGTTTTTTTTCTTGGCGGTAAATAACTACAAAATAAAAAGATTGCTTTACATATCTTTTTAACTATCCGATGATTTTTTATTTTTCTTATAAAACCCATCTTTTTTGCACACCTTCTAATTCATTTATCTCATATAACTATAATTCTATTATTGTAAAATCTCACCTTTTCCGTTTCTTCCCATAAGTAGATCTACTTCTTCTTTTGCACTCTTTCCATTAAAAAGAACATTGTATATAGCATTAGTAATGGGCATGTCAACATTAACTTTTTTAGCTAAATGGTATGCTGCTTCCGCTGTACGTACCCCTTCAACGACCATACCCATATTTTCTAATACTTCTTCTAAATTATGACCTTTTCCAAGTAAATTTCCTGCTCTCCAATTTCGGCTATGAATACTCGTACAGGTCACAATCAAATCACCAACACCTGTTAAACCTGCAAAGGTAAGCGGATTCGCTCCCATTTCACATCCCAAACGTGTAATCTCTGTTAAACCACGTGAAATCAAAGCTGCCTTTGCGTTATCTCCGTAATCAAGTCCATCTGAAATGCCGGCTCCCAGAGCAATAATATTTTTCAATGCTCCACCTAATTCAACACCAATTACATCTCGATTTGTATATACTCGGAAATTATTATTCATAAATAATCGTTGTGTTTCCTCAGCAGCTTGTAAATGATACGAAGCAGCAGTTACTGTCGTAGGGTGACGAAGACTTACTTCTTCTGCATGACTTGGCCCTGAAAGAACAACAATGCTCTCAACTAATCCTTTTGGCATCTCTTCTTCAATCATTTCTGAAATGCGCTTAAATGATCCCGGCTCAATCCCCTTACTTGCATGGATAACTGTTATTGGCTGTTTTACAATAGATTTCAAGTTTCTCATAACACCACGAATTGCTTTGGTTGGTACAACTAGTAGCACTGTATTGACTCCATCCATCGCCTCTTCTAAAGATTCGTATCCTTTTATTCCTTTGGATAATTGAATTCCTGGTAAGTAAGTTTCATTTGTATGTTTCTCATTAATCTCTTGAATCTGTTTCTTATTATTCCCAAAAATCCGTACTTCATGTCCGTTATCTGTTAGTACCATAGAGAGAGCAGTTCCCCAACTTCCGGCTCCTATTACTGTTATTTTATTCAATATAATTTCTCCTCTATCAATTCAAATATTTATTTTAAGCAAGATTGATATGAGAAGGAGTAATCATAAAATCTGATTACTCCTTCTCATAACTAATTTACTTTACACTTCCCTCTAATTCTTTGACTAATTCTTCCCAAAGTCTACCGATATTCTTAATTTCGTATCTCTTAACATTTTTTAGGCCTAATCTAGCAAATCTCTTCTGTTTTTCTTTATCTTCAATTAAAGTCATTAGTCCCTCTGTAAAAGCGTCTACATCTCCATCTTTGATTAATAAGCCGTCTTGATTGTTTTTAATAATTTCCGCTGGACCCTTTGGGCAATCAAAACTAATAACTGGTACCCCACATTGCATAGCTTCCACTATAACCATACCAAACCCTTCAAAACGAGAGCTTAATGCATAAATAGAGGAATTTGAGAGTTCAACGTCAATATTTTTAGTGGGCCCCATTAAAAATACATTATTGTATAGCCCATAATGATGAATTAAATCTTGTAAATTATTCTTTTCTCGACCAAATCCAAATATCTTCAGTTTCCAATCCGGATGCTTAGCAACAACAGGCCTAAATGATTCAATTAGTAAATCAAAACCCTTTTGGGGGGCCAATCTCCCCGCCGCCATAATTACCTTTTCTTCTAGATTAGAAATTTTACCATTTAAAGGTGGTACCGAATTCGTAATTTTTTTAATTTTTAATGGTGTACCTTCAAATAATTTCTGATAATCGTCTGTATCATCATCAGTTAGAGTAATTAAATAATTTAATTTAGGATAACTCTTCATTATAGATTCCTTTAATCTATCAGGATATATTTGAAAATTGAGATGTTCCTGTCCCACTATTGGAATTCCTTTATTAGCATATTTTGTGGCAAAAATATTAAAACTAGGACGGGTTGTAATCAGAATTCCCGAATTAATACTTTTTATATAGCTATACATCTTAATATCCGTTAATAAAGAAAAGAAATGATGCGCTTCATCATCTGGATGTATTAAACGACTTTTCATTTTTGATAATTTGTTTGCAATTTTAGTCTTTAAACCTAATTGATTTTTATCTCTTTCGACTAAATCATGTAGAACTGTAACCTTTATTCTTGGATCTATTTCAAAAAAACCTTTATTACGATGTCTAAATACACTAATAATCTCAATATCATATTGTTGTTGAGCTAAATAATTAGCTACATTAAGTACGGTACGGCCTGTTCCACCCATTCCAAATATATCAAAAACTAAAAAGTGAATCTTCATTAAAATGACTCCTATCTTATTTTTCTACTCCAAATACAGCATCTATAGTCCGTTTCGATGCTTTGCCATCTTCTAAATGACAAAACTTCTCTCTAAATTTGTTATACTTTAATTCATAATTCTTTTGTACAGTATCTATTTGTCGAAGTGCTTTAAATAATTCCCTTTCATTTTGAACTAATGGCCCTGGGGCTTCATCTTTAAAATTCATATAAAAACCCCTGATTTCGGATCCATACCTTAATAAATCATAAGTAAAGAAAATCATTGGCCTATTCAAATTAGCATAATCGAACATCACTGAAGAATAATCTGTCACTAAAATATCAGATATCAAATACAAATCTTGAATATCGTTGTAATAAGTTACATTATATACAAATTTTTCATATCCAGTTATAGATACTCTTGCTGCATCGAAATAATGAAGTCTCAATAATAAAACATAATCATCTCCAAATTCTTTTTGAAACTTATCTAAATCAAATCTAAATGCAAACGGTTCGTGTCTTTTCTCATAATCTCTCCAAGTTGGTGCATATAAAATCACCTTTTTCTTTGGATCAATGTTTAATAATTTTTTAATACGACTAACACGTTCATCGTTATTTCCCCTATAAAACATATCATTACGAGGATAACCCACTTCTAACGTATTCCCCTTAAAATTATAGGCTCTTTGAAGTATTTTAGATGTATAGGCATTTGGACCAATCAAATAGTCCCATCTCTTATTTCTTCTTATTAATTCAGGTGAAGTGTTTTCCACATATGCAGGTGAACTAGGGTCTATATCTAGCCCCAATTTCTTCAAAGGTGTACCATGCCAAGTTTGCAAATGAACTGTACCCTTACGCTTGTCATAAAAATCCGGGAAATTACCATTATTAACAAAAAACTTCGCAATCGCCATATAATAGTAATATTTAAGGGAATGTGGTTGAACCTTTATAGGATTTCCTACAATTTCTGTTTCTAAATTTTTAACAATCCAAATTGCCTTTATATCTCTATTCTGATTTATCATCTCTTCATATATAGCTTTTGGATTACATGCATAGCTATTGCCATAATAACTTTGGAATACTACTATTTTTTTATTAATTGGTAAAATTTTATTTATGACACGGTAAACAGTTTCTTTATTTTTTTCAACCATATTTTTCACAAATGATTTTCGGCTCGCTCTACCTTTTTTATTTACATGAACTCTTTCAGGATTTACATTTAAAACAAACTTTGAAATATAATCTTCAAATTCTATTTCACATTCAATAGAATCAAAACGAATATTTTTAACTATTTCTTTATAGACTATAGGCAAATCTTCATAGTTTGGACTAGCACTTGCTTCAAATTCAAATTCTACAAGTGTCTTCCCTGTTGGTCTTAAATTCCATACTAAAGGTATCTCATATAAAATTCCATGTGAACCTTTTATAGATACTCTACCTTTTGTACACTCAGGCACTCTTTCTTCTGTTGTTTTCATGATATTTATTTTACCAATTAACTTCATTTCCTTAGGACTAATAAAAATCCCTTGAACATTTTTGTGAAAAATGTAATTCCTAATAAGAATAGATACCTCATTATGCAAGGTATAGTACGGTTTAATCGCCAATGCTTTATTAATCGAATTTGGTGCTATTTGTTGAGGAAACACCATACACTTTTGTTTATCCTTTATCTCATCTAAGCAAGTTGCTAAGCGATAATTCTTCCCATTAATTCGTACATATAAATCCCAAATTCCCTCTCTTAATTCATCTTTTAGGGTTAATTTTTCAATATCTATTGAACAACTAAATTTTTCATTTTCTATTTCTATTGGTAAGTGTAAGTAGACATCAACAAACCTTTTTTTTATCATTAAAGAATTTTCACCATCTAAATTCACAATAGTATTCTTAGTTAAGACTAATTCTCCATATATATCTATTCTGTTTTTTTCTGCATATATTACTTTTGCCTCTGCATGTAAATCAAAATTATTAATATAGACTATGAACTCACTAGTATCGGGCTCAGTATTTAAAGAAATTTTTCTTACACCTTTATTAGTTTCGAAAAATTCACCATCCTTCAAATGATCAATTATTTTACCCTCAGCTTTAAAAGGAATAAGTTTCTTCACAAGCTCATTTTTATCTGTCTTAAATTCTAAATCAATAAAAATTTTAAATGGTTTATTTTCTATTTGTTTTAATTCCCCATGGAGATCAATGGAAATCGAAAATCCTGATCCATCATAATTTTGTTTTAATATACTATATTTTTGTGTAATATCTTTTCTTTTTACATTTTTACAAGATAAGTAATACTCCTTAGTATCCTCTTCCGTCCGTATTATTATCTGTTTTTTTGTATTTTTACTACTAATATCTAATCCTGGGATAAATGAATAACCATCTAAACATAGTTGCCCCTCTTCATTCAAGTAGCATGATTCTAACTTAGAAATTCCATCAGTCATTTCACATTTAAAGGATAGATTTCCTTTTACTGTTGCGTATGGATAAATAACATACTCATTCAAACCAATTATTTCTGGAAATTCACTTGTCAAATTTTTTATTCTATACTTTTCACTCCCTTTTTCACTCTCCAACAATAAGTACGCATCCCAAGTACCATATGAAATAGCTTTAAATAAATTTTTAAGATTAATGTCACCCATTAAATCCCAATAACCTAATGAATGTTCCTGCTTTAATGGATAGATTAATTCTTCTTTATTTTTTCTATTTATTAATACCAGATTAGTATTGTACATAGTTTGATCAGTTTCATCATTAAAATCCAATCTCAATTTTATATTAAATTTATTATCACAAATTATTGAATTTAACGAGCAAACTACCTTTTCTTTATACTTCCATAAAAAACCAACTAAATTCATCCTACACCTCTCAAAGCTAAATTAAATTTATATCTCTACTTAAAAATTTTTTCTACAAAATTTCCACTTGAATTGCCTTTTGAATACTGATTCCATTTCTGAGAAAAGTTTTTTATATCGTTCATGTTGAAATTATTTTTTTTGATAACCTCAATTAATTCTTTTGTTGAATATACAACTGGCCCAGGAACAGTTGCATGATAATCCTCTATAAACCCCCGTTGTTTTTTATAATGTTCCAAATCATATGGGTAAAAAATCATAGGTTTATTTAATAAACAAAATTCAAATGGAATTGAAGAATAATCGGTTATTAAAATGTCAGTTATTAAAAGCAATTCATTAACATTAGGATAAAGAGAATAATCAAATATAAAATCACTATATTGTTTTAGATAGTTGATTTTATTTCTAACTGCTGGATGCAACTTAATAAGAAATATATATTCTTGATGCAACTCTTTATAAATTTCCTCTAGATTTAGATTTAAATTAAAATGCTCGATCTCCCCATCTCTAAATGTGGGAGCATATAATATTATTTTTTTGTCTCTCAAAAATTGATTTTCATTCAAAAAATTATTTGTAATTTGTTTTTTCTTCATCTTATTGAAAAATAAATCTGTACGAGGTATTCCTGTACTCAACATTTGATCCTGACTCAAATTAAATGCATCCGCATAAACAGTCGCTAACGCATCTGAGCCCACAACAATTTTGTGAAAGTTATTGTAGACTTTAACAAAACGTTTCTGGGCTCGTTTATTTCTCTTTTTAAATATAGTAGCTAATAAACCAAACTTTTTAATAGCTCCTGCCGCATGCCAAAGTTGAATGCACTCAGTTCCTTTTCTAAATTTAATAGTAGACAAAAAGCCAAAGTAATTGTCAATAATAACATGTTTAGATGTTGTCAAATGATAAACAGCTTCAATCATATTCACTATACTTAGTGTTTCAAATTGATAAGACTTCACTTCAGGATAATCTTTTAATTTATATTTACAAGTAGATTTATATAAGAACACGACATCTAAATCAATTTCTTTCTCTCTCATTTCTTCGTATATAGAGAGTACATTCTCCCCATATGACATAATAAATGTCGCTTTTTTTTGAATTGGAAACACTCTAAAAAGATTAAATAGTAGTCTAAATATTGTAAGGTATATAGCAATTTGTATTTCTCTAATCATAAGAATTATCTAGCCACCAATAATAATTCCTGTTTAATCTTCGTCGTTGAAATTCCCGCTGTACGTGGTAAATACTTAACCTCGCAATGGGACTGTAGGAAATCAAATTCACCTTTCCAATCATCACCCATAACAAATAAATCAACGTCATGCTCTTGAACATCTTTTTCTTTTTGTTCCCATTCATGTTCAGGAATTACTTCATCTACGTAACGAACCGCTTCTAAAATCATTTTGCGATTTTCATAACTATGATAAGCTTTTTTTCCCTTTAATTTATTAAATTCATCTGAAGATATAGCCACGATAAGGTAATCTCCCAAGTCTTTTGCTCTCTTTAGCAGATTGATATGTCCCCAGTGTAATAAGTCAAATGTTCCATATGTAATTACTTTTTTCATAATTTAATTGTCCTCCTGCGAATTTTTCTAAGAATAAAAAAAACAATAGGACCTTCCCCGCATCATTATTCAAATAACAAAAGCCCTATGTAAACCAATAAGATTTACAAATTATTTACATTAAGTTCACACGAAATTCACACTAGCGATTATAACATACTTTTTATTGACCAACTATTACAATTAATATGCATTTTATGTAATATATACATAAAGAAAGCGCTAACAATGCTTATTTGTAAGTGTTTTTCCAGTATATCTTATTATATAAAAAAACCAGAAAAGAATTGCTTCTTTCTGGTTTTTTATTTACAATTGAATTTATTTTTTATCGTAAAGCACGCTTTGGTAATTTATCGATATTCTCTAACATAATACCTGTACCAACCGCAACACATTGCATTGGGTTTTCAGCAATTAATACTGGTACTTTTAGTTCTTCTGCTAGAAGCATGTCGATACCGTGTAGTAAAGCTCCACCGCCTGTTAGAATAACACCGCGGTCGATAATGTCCGCAGATAGTTCTGGTGGCGTGCGCTCTAGTACGCCTTTTGCAGCTTGTACAATGATAGCCGCGTCTTCTTTTAGTGCTTCTGTAATTTCTTCAGAGCATACTGTAATTGTACGTGGTAAGCCCGTTACCATGTCACGTCCGCGAATTTCAAGCTCTTCGCTACGTGCACCTGGGAATACTGTACCAACTTTAATTTTAATATTTTCTGAAGTACGTTCTCCAATTAATAGCTTATACTTACGTTTAACGTAGTTTAAGATCTCCATATCAAACTTATCGCCAGCCATTTTGATAGAGGAAGAGGTAACAATATCACCCATAGATAGTACAGCGATATCCGTTGTACCTCCACCAATATCAACAACCATGTTACCGCTTGGTTGGAAGATTTCCATACCAGCACCAACTGCGGCTACTTTTGGTTCTTCTTCTAAAAATACTGTTTTACCACCTGAACGTTCAGCAGCCTCACGAATTGCTTTTTGTTCTACTGATGTGATATTTGTTGGACAACAAATTAAAATGCGAGGTTTTGAAAAGAAGCTCTTCACGTCCAATTTGTTAATGAAATACTTTAACATTGCTTCTGTAATTTCGAAATCTGCGATTACACCATCTTTAAGCGGACGAATTGCTACAATATTACCAGGTGTACGTCCCACCATACTTCTTGCTTCTTCACCTACTGCTAATACTTTACCTGTGTTACGATCAATTGCCACAACAGATGGCTCATTTAATACAATACCTTTGCCTTTAACATGAATTAATACATTAGCCGTACCTAGGTCAATTCCGATATCTCGCGCAAACATTCCCGTCATTTCCTCCTCGATATTTAAAATCAGGTTACACCCGAATTCTTTTACACCTAATTTCTGATTTTATCATAAATTTAACAGAAACGTAATATTCGCAAAAAGAATTCTTCTGAAAAATATTACCGAATTGAAACGGAATGTTTGCAATCGCATATTTATTGACGGACCGGCTTTTCTACATCTTCTTTTCTATACTTTTGCTTTGTTGCTTCTCCGCCTCTTAAATGACGAATAGACTTATGATAATCAAGAATTTCTTTCACTTCATTTGCGAGCTCTGGATTAATTTCTGGTAGACGTTCCGTTAAATCTTTATGGACTGTACTTTTTGATACCCCAAATTCCTTTGCAATGACACGCACTGTCTTTCTTGTCTCCACGATATACTTACCAATCTTGATAGTTCTCTCTTTGATGTAATCGTGCACACCACTCGCCTCCCTAAATTGGATGTGAGAAGTGTGAAATGAGCCTCGCTGCATACGACTAAGAAGTAAGTGTGAGTGCTGTTTGTAAGCGTTAAACATTCTTGGATTTATAATGAAATGATTCACGATTTCTCACCTCAAACACTCTCTTTGCTTTGGTTTATACCATTGTATTGCCCGCACTACTGATATATGCTACATGTTCACTATTTTTGCGGACTAAGTTAAGAAAAATTACGTTTTTTTGTGAGAAATACGTTAACATTGACTATTTTGACGAAAAAAAATGACACCTTGTATATAAGGCGTCATTCTTCTCGTTCCAACTCTTCTTCTAATAACTGATGGTGGGGAACCTCTTTCTTACCAGCAATGTAATAATATAAAGTGAATAAAACAAACAATAAAATAATAGCAGTCGACAGAACAAACAAAAATGACACAGTATCCCCTCCCTTTTGTAATATATATTCGAGAATCTCGTCATATTTCCTTGTTATTGCAACTTTTTTCTCGAAATTGAGTATTTTTATATAAAGTGAAACTTTAATCAGTGGGCGCCATTTCCCACTGATTATTAGTTGAACCAATCGGGCTTTTACGGGCAGTTGACCCCAGGCCTAACTTCTTAGCTTTCACTGAATTTGGAAGTAGGGGTCTTACTGCCCGTTAATGCGGGGTAAAAGTAAAAAAATCAGCTCTCCTAGTGAGAACTGATTTTTTCACTTTCTTATTCTTGTGAAGAAGAACTGTTAGATGATTCTGTAGAACCATTTGTTGATTTTTCTTCTTTCTTCGGCTCTTCTTTTTTGTCACTAGTCGAACCGCTTGTTGATTTCTCTTCTTTTTGAGACTTGTCTTCTGTTTTATTTTCTGGTTTCGTGCTCGTTGACTTCTCTTCTTTTTGAGATTTGTCTTCAGCTTTTTTACCAGAAGCGTTCGTTGCCTTTGCAGCACCTGCATCAGCTTTAATTTCTGCTACTGACTTATTTAAGTAGCGCTCAGGGTTCACAGCCACGTTGTCTTTACGTACTTCAAAGTGAACGTGAGAACCTGCTTCTTTATTCATTGCACTTAGACCGGATTTTCCTAATACTTCACCTTGTGCAACTCGTGCACCTTTTTCTACTTTCACACTGCCTAAGCTTTGATAAGAAACTGCTACACCATTTCCACTATCAACTGTTACAACATAACCAAGAAGTGAATCTTTTTCAGCTTTCGTTACTGTACCACTTAAAGCAGCAGCTACATCGAATTCTTTTCCATTCTTCGCAGCAATGTCAATTCCTTTATTTGGGGAATATGTGTTGTTATAAAAGACAAGTGCTTTTTCTTGTTCCGCCTCAGTTGCTGCATCTTCATAGAATTTCTTCTGTACGACTACCTCCGCACTCGCGGCTGCTGGCATTTTCACTACTTCTGAAGATTTCGTTACTGGTACTGCTGGATCTTCCGATTGTGTATACGGTGTTGCTTGATCTTGGTTCGGAGTCTTTTTCGGATTAGCTCCTTGGAACCATAGCGCAACCATTAAAATCACCGCTGCACAAGCAATGTATAGTGCCGGAAACACCCATCTTTTTTGAAATAAATGTACTACCTTTTGCGACTTTTTATTATTTCTTCCTCGCATTCCATCATCACCTCAGCAATCATTTTGAACAATATTCACGTATCCTATACAACGTATAACTAATTACTTTTCGACAAAATCTGTAAAAATATGTATAGTAATTGTAAAATTTCCGAGGAAATGATAGAAAAAAGAAAAAACTGAGTACTTTCGGCTCAGTTTTTAGTCCAATTGTTTCTTTTTATATACGATTAAACATGCAATAAGTGAAATAACGAGCCACACTCCAACATTTAGCATATGCCCACTAATACTACTAAACCCAGCACCCTCCACTAAGATTTTAATCGCTTTTTCAAGATGAGATGTTGGAAGATAACTAATCATCGTCTTAATTACTTTATTTTCAACCATTGGCTCAAATTGTACAGCTAAATACATCGTCATTAATATTGGCATTCCAATTAGTGATGTTTGCGGGACAGACTCAGCTAATAATCCAATCACTGTTCCAATTAAAATGAATAGAATTGTTCCACATAAGAAAATAAATGCTAGCAATAAGAGATTGCCACTTAATTGATCTAAGATGAATAAGTTTACAATGGAAATACCTAACGTTAAACATGCTGTTAATATACTTTTCCCAAGAAGAACTTCAACAGAAGAAGCTGGTGATAGCATTAACACACGTAACGTATGTTTTTCTTTCTCTTCTGCAATTACCATTGATTGAACAAACCCTGCTACAAATAGAAAGGACATTAAAGTAATAATTCCAACTCCTGCCTGTCCTTCTCCAAATCGGCTAAATATAAATGCAAATATAATTGGTAAAGATGCCATTAACAACACTTGTGAATTTGTCTTAAAATCCTGTACTTCTTTTCTAAAAATAGCTGATACACGTCTCATTGAAAATGTCATTATAATCCCCTCCCAGTAACTTCAATAAAGATATCGCCTAACGTTGGCTCATAAGAATGAATGGATAATAGTTCTCCTTTTTTCATCCACTCTGAAATGCGTTTTGCACCTAATTCATCTTTTTGTACCGTTTCTTTCTTCTTATCCTTTAACACGACTTGTATTTGATCTTTCGCGTATTGTAAGCGAAGGTTCTCCGGTGTATCAAGCGCTACAATTTCTCCGCTACATAGAAAGGCAATGCGGTTACAAAGCGTTTCTGCTTCGTCCATGTTGTGCGTCGTTAAAAAAATCGTCGTTCCTTCTTTATTTAAGTCTTTTAAGATTTTATGAATGTTTTGTACGTTTACTGGATCGAGTGCAGATGTTGGTTCATCTAAGAAGAGGATATCTGGTTTATGAAGGATTGCTCTAGCTAATGTAACGCGCTGCTTCATTCCTTTTGATAGTTTCTTTACTGGTGTTTTTTTATCATCTAATAGATTCACTTGCGCTAGTACTTCATCGATTCGTTCTTTTTTACAATCGTATAAGTCACAAAATAATAGTAAGTTATCATAAATGCTAAGTCTCTCATATAAACCGCTGTTGTCTGTTAAAATACCAATTCGTTTATAATCGATGCTGCTTGGTCCTGTAATATCTCTGCCTAGTACCCTCACTGTTCCAACGCTATGAAGTAATTGAGAAGTTAAAATCTTTACTGTTGTTGTTTTTCCAGATCCACTCGGTCCGAGGAATCCGAAAATCTCTCCTTGCTTTACCTCAATATTTACATTTCGAAGTGCTGTTTTTTCATTGAAGCTTTTCATTACATCTTTCATTTCAATTGCCAATGTCATCTCGTCATCCCCTTTGTTTTTTCTTTTATAGATGAAAGTCGCTTTAGCGCTTTTCGTTTACTTGTTTTGCTTTTCTTGACTCAATCATATGAAAAACAAGAGGGTTACGCAGTAAAATACCGGTAAAAGGAGTATTTTTACCGGTGAATGAATCATATTTTGAGCTTATTGGAGTAATTTTTATAGCCCAATCACACCTTTTAATTCATCCATTCGTCCTTTTGAAAGCGGAATTGAACTTTTTCTTTCATCATCCAAAATTAAACTAAAGCTATTACGAGTCCACGTAATGACTTCTCGTACTCTTTGTAAATTCACAAGGTACGAGCGATGACATCTAAAGAAACCAAAACCTGTTAATCTCGTTTCTAATTCACTTAATGTTAATGCACATACGAAATCACCTTCGCGCACATGAATATGTGTCACTCCGTTTTGCGTTTCAATAAAATGAATTTCCATCGGATCAAGTAAAATGATTTTATCGTTCACTTTCGCTGGAATTCTTTCAAGTTTCATTTGCGGAATCATTTGAACAACCTTTTCTTCATCCACCTCTTCAATTTCTTCTTGTTCGATTTCTATTTTCTTCACACCATCATTGTTTAATATGTATACATCTTCTGTTAACGAAAGGGCGTCCGATAGAAAGGATGACGTTATAAAAATCGCCTTTCCTTTCTCCTTCATTGCCATAATCGCTTTTCGAATAATAATCGTACTCTCTGTATCTACATTTTGCTCCGGTTCTTCCAAAATAACTAAATCTGGATTATGAATCATCACTCGCCCAATATGCAGCCGACGTTTCTCTGAAAATGATAATTTTTCTATTTTAACGTTTAACTTATCTAAGAGACCGACATATTGTACTACTTCTTCCGTACTCATATTTGACTCATAAATTCCTATTAAGAACTTGAAGTATTCCTTTACCTTCAAACGATCATATGCCTCATCTTTCAAAAAACAAAAACCGATGCGAGAATAATGTTTCTTTCCAATTGCTTCGCCCTCAAATAGTACATTGCCAGTTGAAGCTTCTTTCGCACCAATAATGATGCGGTGCAATACTTTAGCTGTATGGTTATTACATTGCAAAACAACGCATTGTCCCTTCTCAACCTTCAGTTCAACTGCCGGTAACTGATTCGTCTTTCCTAACTGTTTTAACTCCAGTAGTGCCATTTCGTCTCCCCCGAATGCTTTTTATCACATTATACCAAACAATTAATGGAAATTTTTGATATTTTATGAAGTACTATAAAAAGAAGGCTATCCAAATGAAAGGATAGCCTTCTTCTCTAGTTTTGCTCTATATACGTCTTGAGCTGATCACGCAGCGCTTTCTTTAAGAATTTCCCTACAGATGTTTTCGGAAATTCTGCTTTTAGTAAAGCATACAGATCTTCTCTTTCTACTGCTTGTCCCTCTTTTAGTACAACGCAAGCAACGGGACGTTCTTGCCACTTTTCATGCGGCACCGCCACAACAGATGCTTCTAACACTTTATCATGTGACATTAAAGCGTTTTCTAAATCTAAGGAAGAAATCTATTCGCCTCCACTTTTAATTAAATCTTTCGTACGATCAGCAATCTTAATACATCCTTCCGAATCAACCGTGACAATGTCTCCTGTATAGAGCCAACCGTCTTTCATTGATTCTTCTGTACGTTCATCCTTATAATAGCTTCAAGCAATCCATGGGCCCTTTAAACAGAGTTCTGTCACCACTGAACATTGACGATTTTTTTAATATATCTATTAACCTATCCACAAACAAAAGAAAACCGTCCCAACATACCTCTTGGAACGGTCTCTTTTCCCTCTACTTCTTCACCATTAACTTTCCTTCATAATCATTCATCGACTTTATTTCGACACCCTTATAATAATGAGCAACGATATCTGTATATTTCTTACCTTCCGCTGCCATGCCATTCGCTCCATATTGACTCATACCAACGCCGTGGCCGAAGCCTTTCGTCGTAACAACGATTTTATCTCCATCTTGTTTCCACGTGAAGTCAGAAGAGCGTAAATCTAATTTGTCACGCACATCTCTTCCGGTTAATGTTTTACCTTGAAACGCTACGTCTTTTACACGTTTTCCTTCTGTACGTCCTTTAATATCACCAACTTTTCCGTCTGCTAGTACTTTCACACCGAGACGCTTTTGAAAGTCAGCTACTGTAAAGGTTTGCTCGCTCGTAAATTTTGGAGAGGCTTGATCCCACGGACTATCTACGCTCTTTAAGTACGGATAATCATTTCCCCAATAATCAGCCGCATTTTCTGTCCGGCCATTACTCGTTGAGAAGAAGGATGCTGAGATTGGTTTTCCATCATACGTTAAAACTTGTCCTGCGGTTTTCGAAACGGCTTCTTCGATTTTTTTCAAGTTATTTTCGTAGTTATTACCCCATTGTTTCTTCAATTCTTCTTTACTTTTGTACACTTGATCTTTCACCGTATCTGTCACGTCCGCATTGTTTTTCTTTCCTCCGCTTAGCATACGCTGTACCACAAATGTTCTCGCTGCTAATGCCTGCGCCTTTAGCGCCTCTATTTCAAAACTGGCATTCATCTCAGAAGCTACTACACCGGTCACATACTCCTCCATAGGTAATGTATCTACCTTCTTTTGCCGATCACGATATACAGCAACTTGAACCGCTGTATCCACTTTCCCTGGAGCTGGTATACTTTCTATTGCTGGAGGAGTTTTAGAAGCTGCTTCTTCCCCTACTTTTGCTTTCGCAAACGGAATAACAAGAGCAGCAGGTACAATGATAACGAGCGCTATGAGAAGCGCTACTGTGATAAAAAGTGGCTTTGAAAATTTCATCTTATTTCCCCCAATATCCAAAAGCTTTACTCCATTCATTCTTATGGAACAACTCTTCCTTTTAGAACATACTTAAGGGGGAAGTAGCTAAAACGAAAATTTTCTAAATATTTTTACTGGTACGTGCATAAGTATAGAATTTATTGACTATAACAGTAATAACCCAAAAAAATAGTCCCTACGTCAAAAGACGTAGAGACTATTTCAATTAAGCGTGAAGATCAGAAACTTCTTGTTCTTTCACTTCTTCTACTTTTTCGTTTACACGTTCAATAGTTGCACCTAATGCAGCTAATTTCTTATGGAAATCTACATAACCACGGTCAAGATGCTTTAACTCAGTTACACGAGTGTAACCTTCAGATACTAAACCAGCTAAGATTAATGCAGCAGCAGCACGTAAGTCAGTTGCGCCTACTTCAGCACCTTGTAAGCTGTTTGGACCGTTCATAATAACAGAACGACCTTCGATTTTAATATCAGCATTCATACGACGGAATTCTTCAACGTGCATAAAGCGGTTTTCGAATACCGTTTCTGTAATCATACTTGTTCCATCAGCTTGTAGTAATAATGCCATCATTTGTGATTGCATGTCTGTTGGGAAACCTGGGTGAGGCATAGTTTTAATATCAACCGCTTTTAACTTATCTGGGCCGATAACACGTACACCTTCATTTTCCTCAATAACTTTAACACCCATTTCTTCCATTTTCGCTGTAATTGAGCGTAAATGTTCAGGTACAGCATTTTCAATTAAGATGTCTCCACCAGTAATTGCCGCTGCAACCATGAATGTTCCCGCTTCAATACGGTCAGGAATAATAGAGTGGTTTCCACCATATAATTTATCAACGCCTTCGATACGAATCGTTCCAGTTCCAGCTCCGCGTACTTTCGCTCCCATCGCATTTAAGAAGTTAGCTAAGTCAACGATTTCTGGTTCTTTCGCTGCGTTTTCAAGGATTGTTGTCCCTTTTGCTAATGTAGCTGCAGACATAATGTTTTCTGTCGCGCCCACGCTTGGGAAGTCCAAATAAATTTTAGCTCCTTTTAGTTCTCCCTCAACGTATGCCTCAACAAAACCATTACCAACCTGTACTTTTGCTCCCATTGCTTCGAAGCCTTTTAAATGTTGGTCAATTGGACGTGAACCAATTGCACATCCACCAGGAAGTGCAATACGAGCACGGCCGTTACGTGCAAGTAATGGTCCCATTACTTGAACAGATGCACGCATTTTACGTACATATTCAAATGGTGCTTCAATGTTTAGTTCTTTAGAAGCATCGATTGTTACTTGGTTATTTTCAAATACGACTTCAGCATTTAAATGACGTAATACCTCATTAATTGTGTATACATCAGACAAAACTGGTACTTCAGATAGTACATTCTTTCCATCACTCGCTAATAGGGCTGCAGCGATTATAGGTAATACAGCATTTTTTGCGCCCTCAACACGCACTGTGCCGTTTAACCGCTTTCCGCCACGGACGATGATCTTTTCCAAATTATTCCCCTCCGTGTCCTTTTTTCAGTATCTATTCACTCAATACTCAGAAGTTATGATCGGTGTGCCAACCACAATTGTATCTTTGTTGTCTGTAGAACGTATTGCTATTTGCACATTTATTTTCTCTCTATTTGTTGAAAGAGCGTCATCCCACTTTTTATTGTATGCGGAGACTGACACAAATGCTCTTTCTTCTATCTGTTCGATCGCTCTTGCTGAAAGATCTTTCAAAAACTGATTGGTTTTATTTTGCAAAACACCTTCAATCTTATCATTCAGTACACCTTGAACACAAGTGTAAATTATAGGTTTTTCACTAAAAATTTTATTTGTTTTCTGAATGTACTTCGGGTCCCATTTCGCCCCGCTTACTTCAAAAATAATGAAAGTGTTTTCTTTAGTATTTTCCTTACTCCATGTTACTACTACTCGTTCTTCATAAGAAGAAAACTTTTTATAGGATGTAGCTTTATATCCATCTGGAGATTGCTCTAATTCCCACTTTTGAATATTCGCCTTGTCCTTCACATCGTTTAACAACTTTTGAAACGTATGTATATTAGAAATTGTTTTTGTTTCTCGCGCTAACCATGACCACTTCTCTACTTTAGCATCATTTTTCTCTAAAGTTGCAATCATGCTCTCCATTTTCTGTTCATCGCTGATCGGTTTCATCTCTATATATCCAACCAAAAATAAAACAACACTTATCACAACAATAAGAATGGCTTTAAGCTTCAATTTCATCCCCTCCTATCCCCATTGTTAACGGAGATATGAGGTTCTATACACTTACTTTACTAAATACGTTAAACTCTTTGAATAGCCTAAATAATCAAGGAAAAAGTTACTTACAGATGTCCCAATTGCAATTGTAATTAGGATGAGTAACACTCGCGTCTGCATCACTTTTCCAGACTTCATTAAACGCTCAATGTGAACACCTTGTAAGGCCCACCACGTAATGGTAATAAACAATAAATGCGAAACAATGGCAATCAGTGCTTGTTGCCCTAAAAGATGTGCCAAAAAATCGACCCCTTTTTACCCAGCTACTACTTACGAAATACTATAAAAACGATACCATGATAAGTAGGAGCCACACTTTTTCAAATACAAATAAGCATCTTACATTTCACATCGTAATTTGCTCTCAAAAAAAAACATATACCTACATGCATTTTCAATTGTAATTCACACAAAATAAAAAGCGCAGAGTAACAACTCCACACCTTTTATTTTCACTTATTGTACCACGTTCCCTAAGAAGAAGAAATCCTTCATTAATGGAAAATATTCATAAAAGAAATTGTATCCAATCATCGGCATAATCCCTAGTATTACAATCGAGATTGCACAAAGGCTCATAACAACCTTTATATTCAATGGCAAACGAATTTTCTCTTCCACTTCTCCCGTCCGGAAAAACATTTGCTGTAGAATACGGAAATAATATACAAATGAGATGACTGTCGTCCCCATCATAATAGAAGCTAGTACGTAATGAGCTGGCTCTACATGCAGTGCACCTAAAAAGATGTTAATTTTCCCGATGAAACCAGCTGTTCCTGGTATTCCGGCCAACGATAATATAAAAATCGTCATCACTATCGCTGTAAATGGCGACCTTTTATATAATCCGGTGAAAATGGTAATGTTTTCTTTGTCGCTTTGTAAGATTAAGCCGTGAATAATTGCAAATGCACCTATATTCATAAGCATATACGCAAGCATGTAAAACCACATGCTATCCATCGTAAATGGTGATAATGCTACAAGCGGAACGAGTAAATACCCCGCATGTGCGATTCCCGAATAGGCAAATAGGCGTTTTACGTTATATTGCTTTAACGCTACTACGTTTCCAATAATCATCGTAATACTCGCTAGTACTGCAATGTATATGCTCATACGTCCGTATAAAGATTGCACGTCTCCTTGCACCGATACACTTGCAAAAACCATGAGAAACAGACGAATAATGAGTAAGAATCCAGCAATTTTAGAAATCGTCCCGAGAAAAGCAGTAACAGGTGTAGCCGCTCCCTCATACACATCTGGTGCCCACATATGAAACGGCACTGTCGCAATTTTAAACGAGAGTCCAACGAGCAATAGTAGAAATGCGAGAGCTAACAATAACTGAATACCACCAGCAAGCTCCCCTGCGAATACTTTTTGCATGTCCACGATATTAGTTGATCCTGTAATACCGTATAAATAACTCATTCCAAAGAGCGTAATTGCCGTGCCAATACCGCCATTAATGACATATTTCATGGCCGCCTCGTTTGACGCACGGTTCCTTTTTCGTATTCCTACTAAAATATATGAAGAAAGTGAAAGCAATTCTAAACCGACGAAAAGTGTAATGAAGTCAACACTAGAGGCCATAAACATAGCCCCAAGAAGTGCCATTAAAAATAAGTAATAATATTCTCCCTTATCTTCAATTGGATTCTTCTTATCATCGCTCATGGCGGTGCATAAGATGAGGGCCGCTCCGCCTAATAACAACGTTTTAAACCCTTTTGAAAACCCATCTAACACAAACGATCCATTTAAAATATCTCCTGTCGGTTCACCGTATAGCGTGATTAACGACACGATTGCTAATATGACGGCTGCGATTGCACTAAGCGCTACATATCTATGGTTCAGCTTAAAAAATAAATCACATATGGAAAGAAGGATGGCTGCTCCGAGAATAATGAATTCTGGCACCATGAGATGCCATGATAAGCTAAGTAACGTATTCATATCCATCCTACTTCACCCCCAATGTTTTCAATGTATTTTGAAGCGGATCCCCTAGTATTTCTGGCATTACTCCAATTGCAATAATGCAGAAGATAAGTAGCAATATAGGCACATACTCCCAACCGTGTATATCAGCTTTCGCCTCCCACTCTTTCTTACCAAATGTTACTTGAAGCGTTGCTCTTAATACGTATACAGCGGTTAAAATGATGCCAAGTACACCGACTGCAGCAATGACTGGCTCCCCTTGGAATAAACCGAGAAAGGCAAGAAACTCGCTAACAAATCCAGACATTCCTGGCAATCCAAGCGATGCCATTCCTCCTGCTAAGAAGAATCCGCTAAGTACCGGGACACTTTTTGCGAGTCCGCCAAGCGCTGTAATGTCCGACGTTCCAAAGCGCTGTTCTATAACGCCAAGTAAGAAGAAGAGTAAGGCCGCAATTAAACCGTGAGAGACAACTTGGAATAGTGCCCCTTGTGTACCTGGTGCATTTAACACCGCAAGGCCCATTAATACGATGCCCATATGCGAAATACTAGAGTAAGCAAGCACCTTCCGAAAGTCCGTTTGAATGAGCGCTAAGAAGGCTCCGTACAATAAATTGATGACTCCTAAAATCGCAATAAGCGTTGCAAACTCGCGAAAGTATTCCGGGAATAGCCCCTTTCCGAAACGAATCATACCGTATGCCCCAATCTTCAGTAAAACGCCCGCGTGAAGCATAACTACAGCTGGATGCGCTTCAACATGCACATTGACCATCCAGCGATGTAGCGGGAAAACGGGTAGTTTAATCGCAAAGGCAATCATTATGGCAAGAAACAAACCGAACTGTAAGCTGCTTGAGACAGTCATTCCTCCCCCAGCACCTACACTCGTTAATATTTCTTTAAGCTCTGTAATATTTGTTGTACCTGTTTTTGCAAATAAAACTGAGAAAACGATGAGTAAAATAGCGGAGCCAATACCGTTATATATTAAATAACTATAAGCAGCCTTTTCACTCGACAATTTCCCCCACTTTCCAATTAATAAAAACATTGGAGGCAAAGTAATTTCAAAGAAGATAAAGAACAACATTAAATTTTGAGCAGCGAAGACGCCGAGCATCCCTATTTCTAACATGAGTAGCAGCATATAAAAAGCTTTCAAGTTTCTTTTAATAGTAAATGCCGCAATTGCTGCAAGCATCGCTAGAAGAGCTGTCAGCACCATCATAACGAGCGATAAACCATCAATACCGAGCTCGTAATAAATGGAAAACCATCTTTTATCCACCGCTGCAAAATCCCCAAATTTAATCCATTTCACTTTTTCATCGAATAGCGACAAACTCTTTCCAGAAGCATATGTACAAGCGAGGACGATAGCGATTCCAAATGGAAGCGCCGTCCCAAATAAACCAAGCGCTCGCACAGTACGCGATTCTTTTTTTGACGTTAATACAAGTAAGAGAATTCCTAAAAGCGGGGAAAAAATGAAGAACGTTAATAACAAATCATTCATCGTAAATCCCCTCCCGTATAGAGCAAAATAATGACGAGTAATGCAAGTGAAACAGCTGTTACAGTGCCGTACACTTGTACATTTCCGTTTTGGAGTCTAGAACCGAGTCCGCTTAGCCCTTTAATTAGACTCCCTATTAAAACGGCAATTCCTTCGACTACATACGCCTCAAATAAGCGAAGCACATGGGCGATTCCCTTCGTAATAGGGATCACCGTCATATTGTATAGTTCATCCACATAATATTTTTCTTTCAAAAGGTTATAAAGAGGTGTTCCATCGCCACCTGCCCAATCTCTAGAAATAGATTTCTTACCATATATGAAATATGCGAGAGCAATCCCAGCCAAGGAAACGAGCGTCGCAACAATCATAATCCAAACTGGTCCATGTGCCTCTCGCGCTTTAAATGCTACATCTTTCGTAAGCCAATCCCCGAGAAACGTCCCAAACCACGGTGTATTTATATAACCTGCCACTACTGCAAGGACCCCG
This sequence comes from Bacillus sp. M5A3_1b, assembly GCF_053345335.1. Classification (NCBI taxonomy): domain Bacteria; kingdom Bacillati; phylum Bacillota; class Bacilli; order Caryophanales; family Bacillaceae; genus Bacillus; species Bacillus sp. M5A3_1b. The sequence goes on from NZ_JBKEZY010000003.1 coordinate 364,837, forward strand.
AGAACGATCATCGGATACGTCATAATGCGGGGCGATTCATGCACATCTTCCTTTGTCTTTGCTTCCCCAGTAAAAACAAGGAAGTAGAGCCGGAACATGTAGAATGCTGTTAAAAATGCTGCAATTACTGCTAATATGAATAAAACGTAATTGCCATTCATCCAAGTCACCGCTAAAATTTCATCTTTACTAAAGAAACCAGAAAGGAGTGGCACCCCACTAATTGCAAGTGTACCGATTAAAAATAGTGCACCCGTTACTTTCATCTTCTTCTGTAAACCGCCCATTTTATTAATGTCTTGCGTATGCACTGCATGAATGACACTTCCTGCCGCCAAAAATAGTAGCGCTTTAAAAAAAGCGTGTGTCGTTAAATGGAAAACACCAGCTACATAACCAGCAGATCCTAATGCGAGCATCATATAACCTAGCTGGCTAACTGTAGAATAAGCAAGCACTCTCTTTATATCCGTTTGAACAAGACCGATAGAAGCCGCAAAGATTGCGGTGAAAGCTCCAACGATTGCCACCGTCTGCATCGCCACCGTACTTGCTGAAAATAGTGGGAACATCGTCGCCACTAAATACACGCCAGCTGCGACCATCGTCGCCGCATGAATAAGTGCCGAAACAGGAGTCGGCCCTTCCATCGCATCTGGTAACCACGTATGAAGCGGGAACTGACCCGACTTCCCCATCGCCCCGATAAAAATTAATATCGCTGTTATTGTAATCATCGTAGGGGTAAGATCCCCCGTATGAATCGCCCTAAATATTGCGTCATATTCAAAACTACCTGCATGCCAGAAAATTAAGATCATCCCAATAAATAAACCGACATCTCCAATACGAGTCATAATAAAAGCCTTTTTCGCAGCAGCCTTCGCTTCTTCTTTAAAGAAATAAAAACCGATGAGTAAAAATGAACCAAGGCCGACTAGCTCCCAAAATATATAAAGCTGTAATAAATTCGGTGATATAACGAGCCCGAGCATTGCAAATGTAAAGAGCCCTAAATAGGCATAGAAAGTTGGTAATCTTTCATCACCTTTCATATAACCTTTCGAATACACATGTACAAGTAAACTCACAAGTGTAACGATAAACAGCATTAAAGCCCCTAATGCAGTCACTTCAAAGCCAAATGATATATCAATATCTCCCGTTCTAAGCCATACCCACTTATGCTTCAATCCTACTTTCGAAAACCGTTCTATTAATACAAGTACCGCAAATATAAAGGAGAGAAAGACGAGGAAAATACTAAGTACACTGCTTCCTTCTCTAATTTTCTTCCCGAATATAAGTAATAAAAAAAACGAAACAAGCGGGAAAAGCGGTATGAGCCATGCATAATCGATCATTGTTTCCTTCCCCCTTTTCGGTCACAATGTTATCCTTTGAGCGTATCCATTTCATCTACATGAACCGTCGTACGATTACGATACAAAGCAATTAAAATGGCGAGTCCTACCGCCGCCTCCGCTGCTGCTACAGCCATCGTAAACAGAGAGAAAATTTGCCCTGTTAAATTTGGGAACAAACCTAATTTACTAAACGCGACTAAATTTAAATTGGCCGCGTTAAGCATTAATTCAATACAAACTAATACAATCACTGTATTTCGCTTCGTTAAAGCTCCAAACAAACCGATGCAAAACAAAATAATCGCAAGCGTTAAATATGCAGAAGCTGGAACGCTACTCATTGGAATCCTCCTCTTTCTCATCCTTCTTCGCAAGTACAATCGCGCCAACAAGTGCTACAAGTAAAATGACTGAGGTTAACTCAAATGGAATAATATATTTCGAATAGAGAAGTGTACCGATTTGAAGTGTGTTTTTTTCATGGAGAGGTAAACTTCCTTGTGTGCTTTCATTTGCAAAATCAATATTGTTAACAGCAAAATACATAACTGCCCCAAATGCTACAACCGCAAAGAAGATAATCCATTTTCGAAGAGTAAGACGCGATTCATTTTCTGCGTTATGTTGCGTTAACATAATGCCAAAAATCATAATAATTGTAATCGCACCGGAGTAAAGTAAAATTTGTGCAACTCCGATAAATTCGGCCGATAAAAGAAAGTACAAACCTGCGATACTAAGAAATGTCAGAACGAGAGCTAGCATCATATGCATGACTTTCGTTAAGTTCAACATAAGAACACCGCCGATAATTGCAGACAAGGATAGTATGAAGAATGCTACAAACTCGCCATTCATGCTTTATTCTCCTTCCTGACGTTTTCGTCGTTTTCGTCAAGCCACTGCAAATTTTTAAATAAATCATCACGTGAATATTCCGCGAGCTCAAAGTTATTTGTCATAACAATCGCCTCTGTCGGACAAACTTCTGTACATAAATCACACAGAATACAAATTTCAAAATTAATATCATACGTGTCGATAATTTTTCCTTTTTTCGTAGGATCCGGATGTTTTTTTCCTGTTAACTGAATACAGTCTGTCGGACAAATGTTGGAGCATTGGTTACAAACAATACACTTTTCTGGATAAAACTTTTGAATGCCTCGAAAGCGGTCTGGCAACGGCAACGGTTGATTCGGATAATCGTAAGTCACCTTCTTCTTACTCAAATTGCTTAATGTATATTTTAATCCTTTAAATAGTCCTTTCATCTCTTACTGGCACCCCCCTCATAGATTAGAAGAATAACTCCTTAATCAATGCCGTTAAGAAAATATTCGCAAGTGCAATTGGCAATAATACTTTCCAGCCAAACTCCATTAACTGGTCACCTCTTATACGCGGAAACGTAACGCGGAACCAAATTAATAGAAAGACTACACTGCTAAATTTCAAAGCAAACCATACAGCTCCTGGGATAAATCCAAGGAACATAACTGGATTCCATCCGCCTAAAAAGAGCACTGTAATTAAAGATGCCATTCCGAAGAAATATACGTACTCTGAAAGCATGAAAAACGCCCATCGAAACCCTGAGTATTCCGTATGATATCCAGAAACAAGTTCCGACTCTGCTTCTGGTAAATCAAACGGCGTCCTATTTAACTCTGCTACCGCCGCGATTAAGAAAACGACGAAACCGATTGGCTGCACGAAAATGTACCAAACATTCTCCTGCGCTGCTACAATTTCATTTAAATTCAGGCTACCAGCTAACAAAACGACGCCAATTACACTCATTACGAGCGGAATTTCATAAGAAATCATTTGCGCCGCCGCACGCATCCCTCCTAAAAGGGAATATTTGTTATTTGATGCCCACCCCCCGGTTACGACACCAATCGTCGTAATGCCAGAAACAGCAATGTAATACAGTAAGCCTACGCCAATATCCGCGAACTGAAATTTATCAGTAAACGGGATGACTGCAAGCACCATAAATGCCGGTGCGAATGCAATGACAGGCGCTAATATAAACAACGGTTTATCTGCCGCTTTCGGAATACTATCTTCTTTCAATAATAGTTTTAAAACATCAGCTACCGTTTGCAGTAAACCGAACCGGCCCCCAACTTGGTTTGGTCCAATCCGCCCTTGCATAAAACCCATTACTTTCCGTTCTGCCAAAATACCATATGTAACGAAGCCAAGGACTGCAAATAATAAAAGCACCGCTAATCCGAAAAAAATGAAGAAATTCGTCCAGCTTGAAGGTGATTGTAAGAGCGTTTCAATCATTAGCCATCAACCTCCCCAAGTACAATATCAACTCCACCTAAAATCGTAATTAAATTGGCGATGTTTTCACCTTTCAATAACTTCGGTAAAATTTGCAAATTGTAAAAAGACGGCCTACGAAACTTCAAGCGGTACGGCTCTTTCTTTCCATCACTAGCAATATAGCAACCAATCTCTCCTCGCGGCGATTCTATACGGACGAACGCTTCCCCTTTAGGCGCCTTAATGATTTTCGGCACTTTCGCTAGCACAGCTCCGTCTTTCGGGAACTGCTGGACAGCTTGCTCAACAATTTTTAATGACTCCTCAATCTCTTGCATGCGGCAAACGTAACGATCCCAAGCATCTCCCACACTCCCAACAGGAATATCGAAATCAAAACGATCATAAATGGAGTACGGTTCATCCTTGCGAAGATCCCAGTTTACTCCGGTACACCGCAAATTCGCTCCGCTTAAAGAATACGAAATCGCTTCTTCCGCGCTATATATACCAACGCCTTTTACGCGATTTAAGAAAATCTCATTACCGCTAACGAGATCATGATAACCTGCCAATTGCTCTCGCATATACGGAACAAACTCTTCCACTTTTTCAATCCAACCGTCCGGCGCATCCCACTTTACACCCCCGACTCTCATATAGTTAAAAGTAAGACGGGCACCGCATAATTCGTTTAATAAATTTATAATCATCTCTCGTTCACGAAACGCGTATAAAAACGGGCTGACCGCTCCTATATCAAGAAGATTTGTCCCCCACCAAACGAGGTGGCTCGCAATCCTTCCAAGCTCCATTGCAAGTACTCGTAAGTATTCAGCCCGCTCCGGGATTTCAAGCCCCATCATCGTCTCTACAGCATGGCAAATGACGTAATTATTCGTCATGGCCGATAAATAGTCCATTCGATCTGTATAAGGGATAATTTGCGTATACTGTAAGCTCTCGGCAATCTTTTCGGTCCCGCGATGCAAATATCCAATAACTGGTGTAGCTTCTTTAATAATTTCCCCGTCAATCTTAATAACAAGCCTGAACACACCATGTGTACTCGGATGCTGAGGCCCTACATTCAAAAGCATTTCTTCCGTACGGATCATAAGCTACACCTCCACATCATACGGTTCATAATCTTTCCGAAGCGGATACCCTATCCAATCATCAGGCATTAAAATACGTGATAAATTCGGATGTCCCTTAAATACAATGCCGAGCAAATCATACGCTTCTCGCTCTGGCCAGTCCGCTCCTTTCCAAAGCGCTGCAACCGACTCTACTTCTGGTGCTTCCCTATCCAACTTCACCTTCACCGCTACTGACTGTTTCTTTCCATATGAAAATAAATGAACATACACTTCCATATGTGTCACAAAATCCGTCGCATGTAGCTCTGACATATAATCAAAAGCAAGTCCCTCATGAAATCGCAGTAACTCCATTACTTCATAATATTTTGCGGGATCCACAACAAGAGTTGGCACGTCTTTTGAAAGTTTATTAATGTAGGAATCTACTAATGCACCTTCGCCTTTTTCCCCCTTAATAAATTCAACATACTGATTTAAATACGGCTGATTCACGGATGGCTCTTCCTGCTTCGGCTCCTCTTCCGCTTTACCTTCAGCGCCCCTTGTCTTCGCCCTTGCTGCCGCTGCCGCTTTTGCCTTCGCTGCTGCAATTGCCTTCGCCTTTTCATCTTCTGAATCCTCATTACCTTGCGAGGCCTTCTGCTTCGCTAAAGCCGCCGCTTTTGCCTTTGCTACCGCCACGGCCTTCGCCTTTGCTTTTGCCTTTTCTTCTTCCGTTACCTCTTCGGTTCCTTCTCTTTTTTGCTTCGCTAATGCTGCCGCTTTTGCTTTCGCGGCTGCGGCTGCCTTCGCCTTCGCTTTGGCCCTTTCTTCTTCCGTTACCTCTTCTGTTCCTTCTCTTTTTTGCTTTGCTAACGCTGCCGCTTTTGCTTTCGCGGCTGCGGCTGCCTTCGCCTTCGCTTTGGCCCTTTCTTCTTCCGTTACCTCTTCCGTTCCTTCTTTTTTTTGCTTTGCTAACGCTGCCGCTTTTGCTTTCGCGGCTGCGGCTGCCTTCGCTTTCACTTTGGCCCTTTCTTCTTCCGTTACCTCTTCTGTTCCTTCTTTTTTTTGCTTTGCTAACGCTGCCGCTTTTGCTTTTGCGGCTGCGGCTGCACGTCGTTTTGTTTCTTCCACAGTTATATCATCATTTTTTGGTAGCGCTTTCTCTTTTTCTCGATTTTCTTCCTCAAGTTTACTTATTTCCGCATCATGTTTCGCAACGAGACGCTTTCTCGCCTCTTCTTTCGCATGCCTAGCCGCTTCTCTTTTCAAATCCTCTAGATTTTTATTTGGATCACTCATTTATTCGTCACCTGCTTTCCCGTCTTTGCCTCGTAACGAATTTTTTCTTTCAATTTATTAATTCCATAAATTAAAGCAGCAGGATTGGGTGGGCAACCAGGAATATACACATCAACTGGTACAATTTGATCCACACCTTTCACAACAGCGTACGAATTTACATATGGGCCACCTGCTGTCGCACAAGATCCCATTGCAATAACCCATTTTGGTTCGGGCATTTGATCATATAAACGCCGAACAATAGGAGCCATCTTCTTCGTTACTGTTCCCGACACAATCATAACGTCCGATTGCCTTGGCGATGTCCGAAAAAATGACCCAAATCGATCTAAATCGTAATGTGATGAACCTACTCCCATCATTTCAATTGCACAGCATGCCAGTCCGAATGTCATCGGCCATAAAGAATTGCTTCGTGCCCATCCTTTTAACTGCTCCAATGTAGAAAAAAAGATATTTCGTTCTAATTCCGCCCGCTCATTTGGATGTAATTCCTCAAAATTTATAACCATTGTAACACCTTCTTTTTCCAAGCATACGCTAATCCAACTAGCAACATTACAACAAAGATGAGCATTTCAATCAGTGCAAATAAACCGAGCTTGTCATATGCAACAGCCCATGGATATAAAAATAAAGTTTCTACATCAAAGATGACAAACAATAAAGCAAAAATATAATAACGAGCATGAAACCGAATATTTGCATTATGAAAAGGCTCAATCCCACTCTCATACGTCGTCGCTTTCGCTGCACTTGGTTTGTTTGGACGCAGCATCTTTCCTAATGTAAGAGCCACTACCGGCAGCAATATACCTAATAGCAAGAAAATCAAAACGATCATATAACTATTTTCATATACACTTGCCATTGTGAAACCCTCCCCCCTGAATTAAGAACAAGTTCACTTAGTAAACAATATGTCCTAGTTGCAGTAATTATTATTTTTAAATTTTTCTAAATAATGCAACTATTTTAATCATTATAGCAAACTTCAAATTCCTATGTCGATATATTGGGGACCGAAACGAGAATTATTAAAATCTATTTTTATAACTCGCTATACCTGTGTAAAATAAGTATAGAAATTATATATATGTTTCAAGAAACAATAAAAAATAAAAAGAGGAATTTATATGTATATACCGTGGGTGAGATAAATGAAAAAACAAACACATGTAAGTATTCTTATAAGCATTATATTGTTATCTATAGCGATTCATTACGTGGCAATGCCTTTTCTATATGAATACTCATTTCCTTTTCAAATATTAATTGGAATGAGTACCTTATTCATTGATATTATCGCTTGTAGTTATATACTTTATTTTTCAAATAGGAAAGAAGGGTTACCTCGTTTATTTTGGACCATTTTATCTGTTGGAACCCTCTCTTATTTCATTGGTGATATGGTCGTTGCCTATCAACGTTTAATTTTAAAGGACTATTATACATTCGTTGATCCGTCCGATTTTTTTTACTTACTTTTTTTAATTAGCTTTGCATTTGCGTTTCTATATGAAATCATCTATAACCGCGATTTATTAGAAAAGCTTTTTATGATATGTGATATTTGTATTATTGTTACAGCACAATTCACTTTAAGTTACTACTTACTTATTGAACGCACCATTCACGTTTCTTCAACATCCTATATCGACATATTTGTTCAACTTACCTATCCAATGGCCGATTTGCTCTTTCTTCTCATAGGAATCAATCTGTTATTCAAGCCATTATCCTTATTATCCAAAAAAGTTGGTGCGCTTCTTGGCAGTGCTTTAATTTTATATGCTACTACAGATGCGATTTATGCTTATATTAAATACTTTATACCCGAGTATTCTATGTTTACAGTTACTCCTCTCTATCAAGTAACTTTAGTACTAGTAGCAATCGCCTGTATTCTGCATACAAAAGAACCCGAAAGACAAGAGCAAGTACTATTAACACCTAAACTTGGGGAATCGATCAGATTGTCATTACCTTATATTTCTGTAGTAATGCTTATTGTTTTTATACTAGTTGAATATGTTTTTGCACCTATTGTAGTAATCGGGCTGATCATAACTTTCTCCTTCGTTCTCATACGCCATAGTTTAGTTCGAAAACAAAATAAAATATTATTACTAGCTCAAATGCAATTCAACTCGGAACTCGAAAAACAAATTGAACTACGTACAGAAGATTTAGTAGAACAAAAAAATGAACTATATCATAACCAACAGATGTTTAAATCTTTATATGAGCATCATCCAGATCCAATCTTCACCTTAGATTTGTACGGTAATTTTCTCAAAGTGAATAACGCTGGTACTACTTTGCTCGGTTATCAAACGAATGAATTATTAAATCAACCTTACTATTCACTTATGTATGAAGAAGATTTGGAAGAAATCATTAGTGCCTTTCATCGGGTAAAAAAGGGGAAATCTATTTCTTTAGAAGTACGGGCATATCATAAGAATAGGGATATTTACTACTTGCATGTTACAGCAGTTCCTATCTTTTTAAAGGATCATATTTCTGGTGTTTATTTAATGATTAAAGATATTACGGAAAGCAAACAACAACAAGAACAAATTAATTTTCTAGCATATCATGATACTTTAACAGAGCTTGCAAATCGCCGTGCATTTCATCAATATGTAGAACAAGCAATTGCTCGATCCGAAATATCAAAAAGGCCTTTTGCTGTTATGTTTCTCGACCTAGACCGCTTTAAAGTTATTAACGACACCCTCGGTCATAGGGTAGGAGACCTTCTATTAATTGCAGTAGCAAAAAGACTAGAAAGACTATCGACACCAAATATGAAACTCGCCCGGCTAGCTGGGGATGAGTTCACAATCCTTATCGAAAATTATAAAAAAAGACCCGATGTAAAAAAAATGGCTGATACGATTGTAGCAGCCATGAACGAACCATTCGAAATTGAAAGTCAACATTTACAAATCTCACCGAGCATCGGGATTGCAATATATCCTGAAGCAGGTGAAGATCCATTGTCCATTTTACAGCATGCTGATATGGCCATGTACGAAGCAAAAAACAAAGGAAAAAATGGTAGCTCTCTGTACACGAAAGAATTGTATAAAAAAATGGAACGAAAAGCTCGAATTGAAAAAGATTTACCACTCGCTTTAGTAAATGAAGAATTTTATCTCGTTTATCAACCACAAATTGATATTACGACGAAAAAATTTATTGGTGCTGAAGCATTAATACGCTGGAAACATCCACTCCTAGGTGACATTCCACCATGTGAGTTCATTCCAATTGTAGAGGAGACTCCGCAGGTTATTCCACTCGGTCATTGGGTATTAAAAGAATCTTGTCGCCAGTTAAAAATATGGCATACTTTCGGCTACACAGATTTAAAAATAAGTGTGAACTTATCAGCAAAGGAGTTCCAGCAAGATTATTTAATCGAGAACATTTCACAAATACTAACAGACATTAAAGTCGATCCAAAGCATGTAACACTTGAGCTAACAGAACGAATTGCAATGATCAACGAAAAAGAAACATTATCAAGACTAAAACAATTAAAGGAATATGGTATTCAAACGTCCATTGATGACTTCGGTACCGGCTATTCCTCTCTCGCTTATTTATCAATTTTCCCTATCGATACGTTAAAAGTACCGAGAGAATTTACACAACTAGCCGATCATCGGCCTGAGGAACGAGCTATCGTTTCCACTATCCTTTCCCTTGCAAATACTTTAAACCTCTCTGTCGTTGCTGAAGGAATTGAAACAGAAAAACAACTTAAGTTTCTACAAAAGAACAACTGTAAATATATGCAAGGTTACTATTTCAGTAAACCACTTACTAGTCATCAATTTATAAAATTTCTACAAAAAACACCCAGTATGAACCAATAGCTCATACTGGGTGTTTTTATAGTGTCGGAATTGTTTTCTCGTAATACTCCTCTGCAATTTCTTCATAAAAAGCTGCTGACGTCGTATAAAAATATGGAATTAGCCATAGGAATCCAATCCCTAACGTAATACAACTTAATATAAACCAACCAATAAAGCTTAAACATAAAATGAAATACTCCATCTTATGTCCATTCATCATACGACGACTTTCTGTAATAGCTTGATTTATGGAATACTCAGGATGATCATTTATTATAAAGTACGTCATCGCATAAGAAAATGATTTAATAATGCCTGGAATAATAAATAATAAAAACCATAAGAAAATATAAATGTTCACTACTATATATAATAAAAATGACTTTATAAACTTACTTCCTTCTGTAAACCATCTGAATATATGCCCAATACTCGCTTCTTTTTCACGAATGATATGTAGTGCTAAATGATAACCACCTAGCGTTAATGGACCTACCATCAATATTGTAATAACGTCTACTGAAAGTGAGTTATTTACTTCTTTCCAATCCCAAAATTGAAAGAAAATGAAATCAATACTAAAACTAAAAGCTGAAATAAGAATCGAAATCAGTAATGTTGCCCCGACAGCTAATCCCCATTTCCCTTCTAATGAATCTAGCGCTTCTCCTTTTAAATCACTAATCATATTGTTCCTCCTATACGTAATAACTCTATTAGTATAGCATGTTCCTACTACAATTCATCTTTTGAAAGATAGCGATAAAAATGCGCTGTCGTTGTACTCATATACGGACTAAGCCAAAGAAATCCTATTCCGAGTGTAAGAATCGCTAAAATACCCCATCCTATAAAACTAAGCCATAAAAGAAACAAATCTAACTTATGTCCCTTCATAAGATGCTTACTTTCTTTCATTGCTCGTGACACACTATACTCTGGATTTTCAATCATTACATAGTACGTCATCGCATAAGAAAAATACATCACAATCATAACAACGATTGAAATAGCTAATAGTACAAAGAAAGCGATAGTAAACGACGTATTTCCTTCTTCACCGAAAAATGCGAATAAGGCTACTAGCAACATTGGAATCCATGTACCTGTATATAATAAAATCGCAAGCATTGCCCACATCGTTTTCATCATTCTTTTAAAGCCACGAAATCCTTCGAATAAGTGATCTACTTTAGCACCTTCCCGTTTACTAATCTGTAAAAATACATTTGTATAACCGTATGATGTAATTCCATACGATGCGTTACTCAAAATTATTATGATGCAATAAAAAATACCAAATGTAATACCTGCTCCGATTGACATCGTTTCCTCTTCAACTGATCCAGTTAAGCTAACAACTAAGAAAAATATAATAATTCCTGGAATTAACATTATAAGCATTGCAGCCATTGAAACAACATAACTTAAAATAAAATATAAAATCGTTGATCCAACACCTAGCCCCCATTTTCCCTTTAAAGAGTGCAACGCTTCTCGTTTCATTTCACCGATCATTTCTTCATCCCCTTTATAAATTGTTGTACATTCTCTACTTATACAAGCATCAATATAATTATACCATTTTTGTAAAATTATCCATGAACTACATAAAAAAATCCGTAAAGGCAAAGCCTTTACGGATTTTTTATTTCATGTCGGAAACGTTTAAACGGTTCACAGCACGTTGTAATGCCATTTCTGCACGTCTAAAGTCAACATGTGCTTGTTTATCTTGCATACGTTGCTCAGCGCGACGCTTCGCTTCATTTGCACGATGGATATCGATATGGTTTGCTTCTTCAGCAGATGATGATAATACAGTTACTTTATCTGGACGAACTTCGATAAAGCCACCGCTTACTGCTACATAATCAGTGTGTCCACCATGTTTCAGACGAACTGCACTAATTTTTAATGGTGCAACAGTTGGAATGTGACCTGGTAAGATCCCCATTTCCCCACTCTCTGCTTTTACGCTTACCATTTCTACTTCTTTTTCGTAAACCGGTCCATCAGGAGTTACAATACTGACTGGAAATGTCTTCATAATTCGTCCCTCCTAAGGCCTTACGCCATCATTTTCTTCGCGTTTTCAATAACTTCTTCAATACCACCTACAAGACGGAATGCATCTTCTGGAAGGTCATCATATTTTCCTTCTAGAATTTCTTTAAATCCGCTAACTGTATTTTTTACAGGTACGTAAGAACCTTTTTGACCTGTAAACTGCTCAGCTACGTGGAAGTTTTGAGATAAGAAGAATTGAATACGACGAGCACGATGTACAACTAACTTATCTTCTTCAGATAACTCATCCATACCTAAGATAGCGATGATATCTTGAAGCTCTTTATAACGTTGTAAAGTTTGCTGTACTTGACGAGCTACTTCATAATGCTCTTCTCCTACGATTTCTGGAGAAAGTGCACGAGATGTAGATGCTAATGGATCTACGGCTGGGTAAATACCCATTTGTGTTAAACGACGCTCTAAGTTTGTTGTTGCATCTAAGTGAGCGAACGTTGTAGCTGGTGCTGGATCCGTATAGTCATCGGCTGGTACATATACCGCTTGGATAGACGTGATAGACCCTTTATTTGTAGATGTAATACGCTCTTGTAATTGACCCATTTCTGTTGCAAGTGTCGGTTGGTAACCTACCGCAGATGGCATACGACCAAGAAGGGCAGATACTTCAGAACCTGCTTGCGTGAAACGGAAGATATTATCGATGAACAATAGTACGTCTTGTCCTTGCTCATCACGGAAATGTTCAGCCATTGTTAAACCTGTTAATGCAACACGTTGACGTGCTCCAGGTGGCTCATTCATTTGTCCGAATACCATCGCAGTTTTCTTAATTACGCCAGAATCGCTCATTTCGTGGTATAAATCGTTACCCTCACGAGTACGCTCACCTACACCAGCGAATACAGAGATACCACCGTGTTCTTGTGCGATGTTGTTAATTAATTCCTGAATTAATACAGTTTTACCTACACCGGCACCACCGAATAGACCGATCTTACCACCCTTAATGTAAGGAGCAAGTAAGTCTACTACTTTAATACCAGTTTCAAGAATTTCTACTTTAGTAGATAATTCTTCGAATGCAGGTGCTTGACGGTGAATTGGATCACGACGTACATCCGCAGGAACTTCACCATCTAAGTCAATTGCATCACCTAATACGTTAAATACGCGACCAAGTGTTACATCACCAACTGGTACAGAGATTGCTTTACCAGTATCTTCTACTTCTGTGCCACGAACAAGTCCGTCTGTGGAAGACATTGCAACTGTACGAACTGTATCATCACCTAAATGAAGTGCAACTTCAAATGTTAAGTTAATGCTTGCTCCGTTTTCGTTGCTTTGTTTTACCGTAAGGGCGTTGTAGATTTCTGGTAGCTTTCCGCCATCAAACTTAACGTCTACAACCGGACCCATGATTTGCGTAACGCGCCCTTTATTCATCGGGTTCCCTCCTAGCTTTCTTTTAATTAGCCAACTTTCTACGAGCAGTTAGCTTTTAATTTTTTATTGGTTTATAGCTTACGCGACTCTTTTGAAAGAGCCGCCTACGCTTTTTATTACTACTCTAACGCTGCTGCTCCACCAACGATTTCCGTAATTTCTTGCGTAATCGCTGCCTGACGCGCACGGTTGAATGAAAGTGTAAGTGAATCGATAACTTCCATTGCGTTGTCTGTAGCACTCTTCATTGCTGTCATACGCGCTGCGTGTTCACTTGCTTTACCGTCTAGTAATGCACCGTACACTAAGCTTTCTGCGTATTGTGGCAATAGTACTTTTAAAATTTCTTCTTCAGAAGGTTCGAATTCATAAGCTGTCGTCGGTTTGTCAGACGCCACATCAGTAAGCGGTAAAATTTTATTTTCCGTTACTTCTTGTGAAATTTTACTTACGTAATGGTTGTAGTAAATATACAGCTCATCATAAGCACCATCTGCAAACATCGCAATTGCTCGAGAAGCAAGATCTTTAATATCAGTAAATGATGGGTGGTCAGATAGTCCAACTACTTCATCAATGATATTAAAGCCGCGACGTTTTAAATAATCACGTCCTAGTCGGCCAAGCACAATAATTGAATATTGGTTTGAATCCATATTATGACGTTCACGAATTACGTTACTTACTGTACGTAATACGTTACTGTTATAACCACCTGCTAGTCCGCGATCAGATGTAATAACGATGTACCCTGTACGCTTTACAGGACGCGCATTTAGCATCGGATGATTAATTCCTTTACTTCCTTGCGCAATGCTCGCTACTACTTCTTGAATCTTTTCCATATACGGAACGAAAGATTTAGCATTTTGCTCTGCACGGTTTAACTTAGATGCAGATACCATCTCCATCGCTTTCGTAATTTGACTCGTTTTCTTTGTCGAGTTAATCTTCGCTTTTATATCGCGTAAAGATGCCACAGGTTTTCACCACCTTTTTTCCGGAAGTTGGCACGATTAGTAAGAATTCTCTTCCTAATCTACGTTGCAAGATATTCTTGCTCATGATTGAAGGAAAAGAATAGGTGCACCTACTCTTTTCCTTTACATAACCGTCAGCAATCTCAAAACTTGAGATGCCTTTTATATATTATCTAGCTCCAGCGGCTTGAATGTTCGGTGGCTTCACTTCTTCCTACGAGGCAAAGACCGCCTCTTCGTCAGAAGCTCCCCCCCCCTCACATTCAGGACGAGCCGCTTCCGCTTTTATTTATCTAGTTCCATCTCCTAGCCCCTTTCGTCTAAGAACCTTCCCCACCAAAAGGTAGAAAGCACCTTTTGTGGGAAAGAACCTTAGCCGATGGGGCTGAACAGTCGACTTCACTTTCAATTATTATTCAGAAGCTACGAATACTTTTTTAAATCCATTAATAGCTGCTGCAAATTTGTCGTCATCCGCAAGTTTCTTAGTTGTGCGGATTTCTTCTAATAAGTCAGTCGCATTAGAATCTAACCAAGCATGGAATTCTTCTTCGAAACGAGTGATATCTACTACTGGGATATCATCTAGGAATCCACGTGTTAAAGCGTAAAGAATGATAACTTGTTTCTCTACACGTAATGGTTTGTGTAATCCTTGTTTTAATACCTCAACAGTACGAGCACCACGGTTTAGTTTCGCTTGAGTTGCTTTATCAAGATCAGAACCGAACTGAGCGAACGCTTCTAACTCACGGTAAGATGCAAGGTCAAGACGAAGTGTACCTGATACTTTACTCATTGCTTTAATCTGAGCAGATCCACCTACACGAGATACAGAAGTACCCGCATCGATCGCTGGACGTACGCCAGAGAAGAATAGGTCAGATTGTAAGAAGATTTGTCCGTCCGTAATAGAAATTACGTTTGTTGGGATGTAAGCTGATACGTCCCCTGCTTGTGTTTCGATGAAAGGTAGTGCAGTTAAAGAACCGCCGCCTCTTGCATCACTTAATTTTGCTGCACGCTCTAATAAGCGAGAATGTAAGTAGAATACATCCCCTGGATATGCTTCACGACCTGGAGGACGACGTAATAGTAATGAAAGCTCACGGTAAGCCGCTGCTTGTTTTGATAAGTCATCATATACTACTAATACGTGTTTACCATTGTACATGAACTCTTCACCCATTGTTACACCAGCATAAGCAGCTAAGTATAATAATGGAGCTGGTTGAGAAGCTGATGCAGTTACAACGATTGTGTAATCTAATGCACCGTGCTTACGTAGTGTTTCTACTACGTTACGTACAGTTGATTCTTTTTGTCCGATAGCTACATAGATACAAATCATATCTTCATCTTTTTGGTTAATGATTGTATCAAGTGCAACTGCTGTTTTACCTGTTTGACGGTCACCAATGATTAACTCACGTTGACCACGGCCAATTGGTACAAGAGCATCGATCGCTTTAATACCTGTTTGAAGTGGCTCATGAACAGATTTACGATCCATTACACCTGGTGCTGGACTTTCGATTGGACGAGTGTTTGTTGTATTGATTGGGCCTAAACCATCAACTGGTTGACCTAATGGGTTTACAACACGACCGATTAGTTCTTTTCCTACTGGTACTTGCATGATGCGACCAGTACGACGAACTTCATCACCTTCACGAATTTCTGTGTAAGGTCCTAAAATAATGATACCTACGTTGTTTTCCTCTAAGTTTTGTGCTAGTCCCATAACGCCGTTAGAGAACTCTACAAGTTCACCAGCCATAACGTTATCAAGACCATGAGCACGCGCAATACCGTCACCAACTTGGATAACTGTACCAACATCACTAACTTCGATTTCAGACTGATAGTTCTCGATTTGTTGCTTTATCAGTGCGCTAATTTCTTCAGCTCTGATGCTCATGTGCTTCACCCCTATCTATTCTTCATTAATTCACGCTGAATACGTGCTAATTTTCCTTGCAAGCTTCCGTCGTAAATGCGATTTCCAATACGTACTTTAATGCCGCCTAGTAAATCTTCATCTACAACATTTTTTACGCGAATTGCGTCTTTTCCCGTTCTCTTTGCAAATGCTTCTGCAATGTTAAGCTTCTCTTCTTCTGATAGAAGACGAGTAGAATATACAGTTGCGTCGGCTACGTTACGTTCTTCATTAGCAAGAACAACATATTCATCTGCAATTTCAGGTAAGATATCAATGCGTTTGTTATCAATTAAAATATATAACGTATTTAAAATAGATTCAGAAACAGATCCGAATACGTTCGCAAGAAACGTTTTCTTCTGCTCTTTTGAAATGTTCGGTTGCGTTAAAAAGCTATGTAGTTCTCCGTTCTTTACATAAACGTTTTGTACAAGGCGTAATTCCTCTTCAAACATTTCTAATACGTGTTTTTCTTTTGCAATTTTAAAAAGAGCGACAGCATAACGTTTTGCTACAATCCCATTGCTCATCGCGCTTCTCCTACTTCTTTAATATAATCGCGAATTAACTTAACTTGATCTTCTTCTTTTAACTCTTTTTCAATTACTTTAGAAGCAATTTGAACAGATAAAGAAGCGACTTGTTCTTGTAAAGCAGCAATCGCTTGCTCTTTTTCGCGTTGAATTTCTTGTACAGCAGATGCTTTAATTGATTCTGCTTCTTCTTTCGCAGCAGCAACAATAACATCTTTTTGATCTACAGCTTGTTTTTTCGCTCTTTCGATTAACTCTTGTGCTTCAACACGCGATTGTTTTAACATTTCACGTTGTTCTTCTACTAATTTCTTCGCTTCAGCGTTACTTCTTTCTGCAGCGTCGATTTCATTAGTAACATGCTCTTCACGTTCTTTCATAATTCCCATTAAAGGGCCCCACGCGAATTTGCGTAGCATTACTAATAGAAGTAAGAAAATGAACAATGTATAAGCAATCGTTCCAAATGGAATGGAAGCCCCTAATAATAAAGTTGGCACAAGGATTCACTCCCTTCAAAATATCTAAATTGATCATATGAAAAAAAAAGACATACGTTTCGTTCATAAAGCAATGGCGAAGAAAGTTCGGAAAAACACTCTTCGCCATCTATGTAAGGGGAGTCTCCCTTATTTGTTCATTACGATGAATGCAATAACTACACCGATGATTGGAAGTGCCTCAACTAAAGCAACCCCGATGAACATAATTGTTTGAAGCGCGCCTTTTAATTCTGGTTGACGAGCAACACCTTCGATTGTACGTGATACGATAAGACCGTTACCAATACCTGCACCTAATGCTGATAAACCAATTGCAATTGCAGCTGCGATTACACCTAAACTCATTTAATTTGTCCTCCTTTGTATTATAAAAAAATAAATTTTTTCTTACTTAAATTATATTAATGGTCATGGCTTACTTTATGAGCCATATAAACCATCGTTAACATAACGAAAATAAATGACTGGATTGATCCAACGAATACACTGAATCCCATCCATGCTAACATTGGTACAAGCGCACCTAATGCTCCAAGGAATGATGCCCCACCTAACTTAGCAAGTAATCCTAATAAGATCTCACCTGCATAAATGTTACCGAATAAACGAAGACCTAACGTTAGTGTGTTAGCAAACTCCTCAATAACCTTTAATGGGAATAAGAATTTCATAGGTTGGAAATAACCTTTTACGTATTCTTTCGTACCCTTCATCTTAATTCCATAATAATGGGTGAGGGTAACTACCATCACGGCTAATGTTAATGTAACTGCTGGATCAGACGTTGGTGATCTCCACCATGCAATATGTTCGCCAGCCTCAACTGTTGAATACATGAATGGTAAACCAAGGAAGTTCGATACGATGATAAACATGATAAGCGTAACGCCAAGCGTTAAGAAACGCCCACCTGTTTTCCAGTCCATCGTACTATTGATAATCCCTTTCACGAAGTCAAACACCCATTCCATGAAGTTTTGCATCCCGGTTGGGCGAAGGGCTAAACTGCGAGTTCCGATAACAGCGATTAAGAAAACTATAACTGCTGCTACAGTAACCATCATAACTGATGACAAATCGAACGTTAAACCTAGAAATTTAACTAATTTACCGTGTTCCACTAGTAATTCACCTCTCTTCCCTGCTCTTATACTCTAAATAAAGAAAATCTATGATCATGACAAGGTATCCTGTCAGCAATCCTACACCTAGGCCCCACATCGCGATTAACTCTTGATATTTGGCTGCAAATAAAATTAATAATCCAATCGTGGCGAATCTCGAATATGTACTTACCGCTGTCGCCTTAAACTTCACGTTTTCTCCATTTGTTACGCGATCCAACAGCTTGTCTGTTCTACGTGCAATGATGCGCAAACTAAGAAAACTGAAAATCGTTCCGATAATCAGCCCAAGAAATACATCCTTGTAAGAGGTGAATCCCCATCCTAGCACTAGAAGCGCAAGCAAGTAGTACATATATTTCTTTTGTCTTTGGACAAGTCCATGTACGTCTATCATCATTGCTCTCCCGAATAGTAATGTCGAATGAGTCGAATCATTGCGTATATCCCTGTTCCTAATCCGAGTAATAACCCTATAATAAGAAACAATGGAAACGTTCCAACCTTACTATCAATCCACTGCCCACCAAAGATTCCAATAAGAATAGAACCGACTAACTGAGCAAGAATACCTGACATTAAAGCATAAGCTTTTATATGGCTGCGATCGTTTTTTTGCAAGGATTCATCCCTCCAATATGTAACCCTCATTCACGATGTGTTAATAATAACTCATTTTTTTGCATAAATCCTATACAAATTAAAAAGTTTACATTTTCGTCACGGAATAGATGTATTTTTGTCACTGAAAGCCCTACCATCTATCCCCGTTGTTAGCATACAATAGGGTATTAACAGTGTCAACGAGAAATCGTAAAAAATCAAAAAATTTGAGTATTAGTCATTTCCTCCCAAAAATGAAAACGTTCCCCTTCTAAATACTGGTTAGAGATATGCAATTTCTAGCAGTTTTCTCATTATAATAGAAGGAAATGTTCACAAGTTTGTCACTATTATATTTTTACGATATAACGCTTTCCTTCCATAATATAGTGCTCTTTAGACGTAAGACTTCTATATTATATGTGGTGTGTATTCAACTTATGTTGTATATACTATGTATATTTATCCCCCCCTCCCCTACCTCATCAGAGTACAAAAAAACGAGAGGGGAATCCCCTCTCGTCAGTTGTCTTACTTCGTTCCGAATAAACGGTCACCAGCATCACCAAGACCTGGTACTACATATCCGTGATCATTTAATTTCTCATCTAATGCTGCTACATAAATATCAACATCAGGATGTTCTTCTTGTACTACTTTTACTCCTTCTGGAGCTGCAACGATACACATTAATTTAATTTGTTTTGCACCGCGCTTTTTCAGAGAGTTAATTGCTTCAGCTGCAGAACCACCTGTTGCTAGCATCGGATCTAGTACGATAAAGTCACGTTCTTCTACATCCGTTGGAAGTTTCACATAGTATTCTACCGGTTGTAATGTTTTAGGGTCACGGTATAAACCAACGTGTCCTACTTTTGCTGCTGGAATTAATTTCAGAATTCCATCAACCATTCCTAAACCTGCACGTAAAATCGGAATTAAACCAAGCTTTTTACCAGCGATCACTTTTGTTGTCGCTTTGCTTACAGGTGTTTCAATTTCAATGTCTTTAAGTGGAAGATCGCGAGTAATTTCGAAAGCCATTAAACTTGCTACTTCGTCCACTAATTCACGAAAATCTTTCGTACCTGTATTCTTATCGCGAATATATGTAATCTTATGTTGAATTAACGGGTGATCAAATACATACAGTTTTCCCATGTGAATCTCTCCTTTAGATGATATTCATGCGTTTGCACGCTTTTTTACACTATTTACGATTGTAAAGAAAACGCTACTAATATTCAAGGGCAAATTTGGCAAAATCATGATTTTACGATGAATCTATCTAGTATCTTTACCAATTATGGGAGCTGTATCCTTCATTATATCGCCAAAATTTATTCATCATTTGTATACATACTTAAAGAACAATATATGTCCAAAAAAAACTGCCAAAACAATTACGTCTCAGCAGTCTTCTTTAATCTATTATAGGTCTGTGTACATTGGGAATTTGCTCGTTAACGCTTCTACACGCTTACTTGCTTCTTCTAATGCAGCTTCATTTTCATGATTTTTTAATGTGTAAGCAATAAGTGACGCAATTTCATCCATTTCTTCTAAACCGAAACCACGAGATGTTACAGCTGCCGTACCGATACGTACACCGCTTGTTACAAATGGGCTTGCTGTTTCAAATGGAATTGTATTTTTGTTCACTGTAATACCAACTTCATCTAACACGTGCTCTGCTACTTTACCTGTGATTTCTAAGTTACGAACATCAATCAGGATTAAATGATTGTCTGTTCCACCAGATACAAGTGTAAGTCCTTCTTTTTGAAGACCTTCAGCTAAGCGATTCGCATTATTAATGATATTTTGTGCATATGTTTTAAAATCATCTTGTAGTGTCTCACCAAATGCAACAGCTTTTGCAGCGATTACGTGCATAAGTGGACCACCTTGAATACCAGGGAAGATTGATTTATCAATTTGTTTTGCAAATTGCTCTTCACATAAAATCATACCACCACGTGGACCACGTAATGTTTTATGTGTTGTCGTTGTAACGAAATGTGCATGTGGTACTGGGTTTGGATGTAAACCAGCAGCTACTAAACCAGCGATATGTGCCATATCAACCATAAAGTATGCACCCACTTCATCTGCAATCTCACGGAATCGTTTGAAATCGATAACACGAGGATATGCACTTGCACCTGCAACGATTAATTTTGGTTTATGTTCTTTCGCTTTTGCTAATACATCATCGTAATTAATACGGTGAGACTCAGCATCCACGCCATATTCTACGAAATTATATTGTACTCCACTGAAGTTAACAGGGCTTCCGTGTGTTAAGTGACCACCATGAGATAAATTCATACCAAGTACTGTATCGCCTTGCTCTAAAATCGTGAAGTATACTGCCATGTTCGCTTGTGCACCAGAATGCGGTTGAACATTTACATGCTCTGCGCCAAAAATTTCTTTCGCGCGATCACGTGCGATATCTTCCACTACGTCTACGTGCTCACAGCCACCATAGTAACGTTTTCCAGGATATCCCTCAGCATACTTATTCGTTAAAACAGAACCTTGCGCCTCCATTACTGCTTCACTTACGAAGTTTTCCGAAGCAATTAACTCAATCTTTGAACGCTGCCTTCCTAGTTCTGCCTCAATTGCAGCAAATACCTTTTCATCTTGACGTTTTAAATGATCCACCAAAATCCCCCTTTTCTGAACGAATTACATCGATTCCCAATAGTTTTTTCTCATTTATTCAGAAAAAACGAAAATTCAGGTTGTAATTCTTTCGAACCTTCATGTTTTCAACTACATTCTAACATGACTTTCTATATCATAAAAGAAAAAAAAGACCGAAAATCGGTCTTTTCTTTCTTCTATTATAAAGTCAGACTACATACCTTTTATCTTTCGATATAAAGCTATTATGCGACTTTATAATTTTTCATGTCTAACGGCAAGTTATAGTCTCTTCCTTCGCCGCATAAACAGCACGTGCTCCACCAATTAGTTTTCCACGTGTCGTTGCCATCGTTACATGCGCACTTCCAATTTCCTTCACACCTGTACGAACCGGAACAGCTACATGCTTTAAATGCATACCGATAAATGTATCACCAATATCCATTCCTGCATCTGCTTTAATAAACTCAATTACTACCGGATCTTTCAAATTGTGATACGCATATGTTGCTAATGCACCACCTGCTGATCTAACAGGCGTAACTGTTACAATTTCAAATTGATATTTCATCGCCAACTCTCTCTCAACTACTAAAGCACGGTTTAAATGCTCACAACATTGAAACGCCAACTCAATACCTGTTTGTTCTTGAAATTGTTTTAACTCAGAAAAAATCGCCTCTGCTACTTCCATCGTTCCTGATGTCCCAATTCTTTCTCCTAGCACTTCGCTCGTGCTACACCCCACTACAAAAATTTGTCCACTTTGTAATGAAGCTTGTTCTTGGAAATCAGCAAGCGAAATTTGTAACTGTTCTCTTACCTTTACGATTTCTGTCATTACGCCTCTTCCTTTCACAGGTTGGTTCACCAAATTATATTTCATACTACTTCTAGTTAGAATCTATTACTTTGTTTCGTATGTTTTAATTTTTCCTACGCGGTTTTCGTGACGACCACCTTCATAGTCAGTTGTTAACCAAATTTTTGCGATGTCACGTGCTAGACCTGCACCAATTACACGCTCGCCCATTGCTAACATGTTCGTATCATTATGTTCTCTCGTTGCTTTCGCACTGAAAGTATCATGAACTAATGCACAACGAATACCATTTACTTTGTTTGCTGCAATTGACATACCGATGCCTGTCCCACAAACTAAAATACCACGATCTACTTCGCCATTCGCTACCATTTCCGCTGCTGGAAACGCAAAATCAGGGTAATCAACAGAACCAGCTTCACATTCACAACCTAAATCAATATATTCAATATTTAACTCTTCTAATAAACTTACAAGTTCTTTACGGATATTCATACCGCCGTGATCAGATGCTACTACTACTTTCATTTTTACCCCTCCAAAGTTTTAATCAATTATCTTCATTTCTCACTCGTTACCTTAACGGAACGAAGTAATCTCCAATATCGTATTATACACGAAACATCAACCTTCTGAATGTTTTTTCAGTAAAGTTTGTACAAGTTTTTCCATCTCTTCTAACGTTTCTTTATAAATAGAAAGCGAACCGCCAAATGGATCTGAAATATCCTTACTTATCCCCTCAGTTACTCCATATAATGTATCCACTTTCTTTTCAACACTCGGATAATGCCCAAGTACAATTTGCTTATGGTTTTCCGTCATTGTTACTACAATATCTGCCCAATCAATCAAAGCTTCATTTATCTGTTGCGAAGCATGATCGATTGTAATTCCCTTTTCAGCTAAAGCTTCCTTTGCATATATCGACGCATCACTTCCAGGATAGGCGAAAACACCAGCAGATTGCACTTCAAACTTCCCTTCTCCATGATGACGAAGTAACGCCTCAGCCATCGGGCTACGGCATGTATTTCCAGTGCAAATAAATAACACTCGTTCCATCCAAACCCACCCCTTTTCTTCTTTTTCCTATCTTTCATCATAACGTACATAAGAATAGAACAAAAGAAATGTGAATATACGAAAGGCGCATTTCTCTTATATTTTTTCTAAGAAAAATGCGCCTTATCCACATATATGTGAAACCCTATTTCCAAGTGCCTAGAGTATTTTAACATACATAGCAAGCGTACTACAAAACAAAAGAAGGAATCCATTTCATATGAAACGGATTCCTCTTATACAATAATTATTTCATTGTAACTTTCATTACTTCTGTTGAACCTTTTGTAGCTGTTACCCCTACAGTTGTTTTAATAGACTCAGCTGCATCTGTGTTTGTAATAACGATTGGAGTAATTGTACTTTTCGCTTTTTCACGGATTAATTCTAAGTCGAATGAGATTAATTTATCTCCAGCTTTTACAGCTTGGCCTTCAGAAACGTGAGCTTCGAAACCTTCGCCTTCCATTTTTACAGTTTCTAATCCAACGTGGATTAAAATTTCTGTACCGTTTTTCGCTTTAATTCCTACAGCATGTTTTGTGTGGAATAATTGTACGATTTCACCATCAACTGGAGATACAACTACACCTTCAGTAGGATCGATTGCAACACCTTCACCCATCATACGACCAGCGAATACTGGGTCTGGTACTTCTTCAATATTTTTCACTGCTCCAGTTAATGGAGCTACGATTGTTTCTTCATTTGTTTTTGAACCAAAACCGAATAATTTTTTAAACATAGGATAGTCCTCCTCATAATTTACCTAAAAGTTTATAGGGCAATCCCTAGTAAAACTCGGGATACATGTAAGACTTCATACTTCGAATATTATACTGTAAAAACGCTTTCGAAATAAATTACGTCATTACTAATAGACTCTTATTGTAGCTCTTTGCAAAATTCCAGTCAATTCTGATTGTCTGAATAACAATAAGAAGTTAACTTCTACTTATATTTTCTCTTTTTTTACCCAACTTGTCTAGAGGTCTTTACTACATTTTGTTTTTTGTTGTTAATTTGTAAAATTTTTTTCAAACTTTTTTCAAAATCCACTTGACTAAAGTAAGTAACTATTTTATTATTACTTACATAAGGTAAGTTAATAACTTTTAGGAGGTTTTTTGAAATGATGGATATCGGTCTTCTTATTATTCGTCTTATTATAGGTATTACATTCATGGGTCATGGTGCTCAAAAATTATTTGGTTGGTTCGGCGGTTACGGTTTAAAAGGAACAGGCGGCTGGATGGAGTCAATCGGTTTACGTCCTGGTGTATTCATGGCATTTATGGCTGGCGCAACTGAATTATTAGGTGGCTTCTTATTCGCATCAGGTATTTTCACTGCAATTGGTTCATTATTTATCGTTGGAACAATGTTAATGGCAATCTTCACTGTTCACGGAAAAAATGGTTACTGGGTAACACAAAACGGATATGAATACAACTTAATGTTAATCGCTGTTGCTGTCGGAGTAGCTTTAATCGGACCTGGGGCATACGTTTTATTATAATTTTTATCTTGAATTCGAGATTATTTAGACGGAACTTACTTCAATCACAATGAAGTAAGTTCTTTTTATGTAATAAAAATATTATTTTCAGCAGGAGTTTTCCACTAACATCTTGTAAACAAACAATAAGTCGTCATATTTAGAAAGGGGATTTTACGCATGTTATCCATTAATCCAAATGAACAAACGGAAAAAGAGAATTACAAATTATTAACGGGAAGTATCATTCCACGCCCTGTCGCATTCGTTACTTCTGTAACAAAAGACGGCGTATTAAACGGAGCACCGTATAGCTATTTCAATATTGTCGCTGCTAATCCACCACTTATCTCAGTTTCTGTACAACGAAAAGCAGGAACACCGAAAGATACTTCTCGAAACGCAATCGAAAAGGGTGAGTTTGTCGTACATATTTCTGATGAATCTTACGTAAAAGCAATTAACGAAACAGCGGCTAACCTCCCGCCAAATGAAAGCGAAATTGAACTAGCAAAACTAACACCAATTGAAAGTGATGTTATCTCCGTTCCAGGTGTAAAAGAAGCAAATATTCGAATGGAGTGCGTACTAGAACGCGCTATCCCTCTTGGCGGAACAGAAGACTCACCAGCTTGCGATCTACTAATCGGACGCGTCGTTCGTTTCCACGTCGCAGAACACCTATACGAAAACGGCCGCATTCATGCAGAAGTACTAAAACCAGTAAGCCGTCTAGCAGGACACAACTACGCAAAACTAGGAGAACAATTTGAATTGGTAAGGCCTATCTAAAAGTGGAAGTGGCCCGCTTAGCTCTGACCGGCTAAGGTTCTCTCGCACAAAAGGTGCTTTTTACCTTTCGTGCGGGAGGTTCTTAGATGCGAAGAGCTGGCCGCTGGAACTGGATATATCTAAAGGCAGAGGCGGCTCGTTCAGAATCGCAGGGCATTGGAGCTCTCGATCTTGAAGCGCTTTTTGCTTCGAGCGAGAGAGCGAATGTAACTCAATTACTTCCATCACTCAAACATAAAATCCCCTGCTATTTAGCAAGGGATTTTATCATTGTAATTCTTCCTTTTTTTCCTCTAAAGTAGATACTTTCTCTTTTTTCGGTTTCCCAAGCTTAATTACTAAGAAATATAGGGAAAGCAATGTAATAAGAAAAACAATTATAAACGGATACGGAGAATAAAAGGCACGCGCTGCCTCCGTTTTTCCCGCAACAAACTTCAATGACTCAATATCTAAAAACTCAGCAAACATTTGTACACCGAGCATACTAAACCAAAAAACAAAAAAACTAATAATAATACCAAAAACTTGCTTCAATCTCGTCATTCATCTCATCCTTTCTATATCTATAATTTTTTAGCGCAATCAGTATAGTATAAATAAAACTATGCACAGAAAGGAGCTATCTTACCATTCGCGAATTAACTTCATCCAACCTAAAATTGAAATTTGCAAAATAATACCCCAAATAACAAGCCGTCTTAACCACCTAGGAAAAAAAGTTAAAAATCGAATATACCATTCCAATAATTTATTCATAACTCCCTCCTATTTAAAATTATATAGGAAAAAGGAGATATAATCCAAATCCAACGAGAATGATACCACCTACTATCTCGCCATATGTGCCGAGCATATCTTTTGCATGTCTACCAATTAATAAACCAATCCACGCTAATAACATACTAACAAATCCAAAAAGTAATATCGTAATAATTGTCTGCGCCCCGTAAATACCAAGACTAAGGCCTACTGAAAAACTATCTATACTAACGCCAAATGCAAATACGAATAAACTAATTCCAATAGGGGCCGTTCTAGTCTCTTCATTCTCCAAAATAGATGAATACACAATATAGAATCCTAGTCCAATTAATAAAATAGCACCTGCAAAATGTGCAATGTCTCCATACTGTTCTGATAAAAAACGACCTAATACCATCCCTATAAATGGCATGATAATATGAAATATCCCTATAGTCATACCGATATACAGGATTTGTCTTAACTTTAAGGTCATCATCCCCATACCAAGACTCACCGAGAACGCATCCATTCCTAAAGCGAATGCCATAATTATTAAAGGTATTAGCTGTTCAAACGTCATTCATGTCCCTCCTCGGACGTGCTACTTCAAAATATGCTTATCCGAGGAGAAATATTCGGTTTGCTAATCGTACCTTACGATTCAGTAATAACCTGATGGCCTGCCGCTTTCGTTAAGCGATTCATAATGGCATTCCCTATTCCTTCATTCGGGAATGATTCACTAAAAATAACATCCACTTCACTTGCATCAAACGTTCTAAGTACATCATATAATTTAGTCGCAACGCTAGCTAAATCACTTCGAACACCACAAGATAATACAACATCCGCGCTATATACATGCTGATATTCTTCCGTCGTTAATACACCTACTTTAAATCCTTCTTCCTTTTTCTTATCCACAATAAGCTGAATAAATTCACGTGAGCCCTCAACAATACTAAGCGGCGCTTTCGGTGCATAATGTGTATATTTCATTCCAGGTGATTTCGGTTTTTCCTTCTCGTCCTTTAAAGCCGGATCTAAAGAAACAGTACCGATTACCGCTTCTAATTGTTCTTTCGTAATCCCACCTGGGCGTAATATCGTTGGAACCTCGCTCGTACAATCAATTACAGTCGATTCAACACCTACTCCCGTCGCACCACCATCTACAATACCTGCAATTTTCTCATTTAAATCTTCATATACGTGAGAAGCTAGTGTCGGACTTGGGCGCCCAGAGCGATTCGCACTCGGTGCTGCAACAGGCACATTTGCCTCTTCAATAAGAGCAAGCGCTACTGGATGATCAGGCATTCTTACTCCAACCGTATTAAGTCCTGCCGTCACCTTCTCTGAAATCCCTTCTTTTCTAGGTAAAATAATTGTTAACGGGCCTGGCCAAAAATGCTCCATTAACTTCTCTGCAACTGGCGGGATTTCTTTCACAATCCCATCTAACTGTGATTTTGTACCGATGTGGACAATAAGTGGATTATCACTCGGTCTTCCTTTCGCTTCAAAAATTTTCGCGATTGCTTCATCATTCATCGCGTTTGCACCTAGTCCATATACCGTTTCTGTAGGGAAGGCAATCGCCTCATTTTCCCTTAATAATTTTGCTGCTTCTTGTAACTGTGGATAATATTTTTTTCTTTCCACAACATTATCCACAACCCACATATTTGTATGCATTTTTTCCCACGTCCTTTTCTACCCTGAAATACTTGTCTATTTTTAGTTTACTATGAGATTTATCCAAAAGACAAACAAGGTTTATCCACAAAATGTGGATAAACCTAATTAATCCGTGGATAACTTTGTGAATAGCTGACAATTTAGTATTATTGCATTTGGCTCTTTTATATTTTTACAAAAGTGTTCTAACTGTCGAATTCCCTCTGGTACGTTTTCTTTCTCTATAGTAACAAAGTCAAAAAACTGAAAGATTGTTATAGATTGTGGATGATTTGTTAGTAAGTACAATTGTCGAATATTTTTTTCGTTCATATACTGCAAAAACATTTCAAAAAAATATAAGAAAGTCTGTTTATCCACATTAGGTGTGAATAAACAAGAACGAATCAGTGCGTGTTCTTCACTTTGTTCATATCCGATGACAGCCCGTATTTCTTCCGCCTCTTCCAAAATCATAAATTGCGCGTACAACTCATTTATTTTATCATCTTTTTTATTAGCTTGTCCGAAAAAAGAATGCAATCTTTCCACATCTGCTTTCGTAGCAAAATATACTTTCTTCATAGTAAATCCCTCCTCTTTGTTATATATGAGAAGGGACCTACTAATAGTACTATTTAGAGAATAAAGATGTAAAAGCTTCTACAATAAATAATTTAACTTCTGGCTTTTCTTCCTCCTCTACTTTTACATACTCATTTTGTTTTTCTTGCTTTTGTTCCACAGGTTTCTCCACTTTTTCAACAGTTTTTGTTTCTTCTTTACTTACAGGTTGTTCTTCTACTTTCGTTTCATTTTTTACTACTTTCTTTTCAGAAGCTGTTACTTTTTTTGCAACTTCCTGCTTTACAGCTTTCTTTTCTTTCACCTTATCCTCTTTCTTCTCTGGTACATCCACTACTTCCTCATCTTGCTCCTTAACTTCCCCCTCTTCAGGAGATTCAGCCTTCACAACATGTTCTTCTTTCCTTACAGCTGTACCACTTGAAAAATCTAAGAAACACATCGGTGGAAATAATACACACCACCAGTTTGCCCCTTCCCCTTCCCCAATTGTAATCAATACCGCCTCATATTCCCCTGCTGGATAAATAAAATTACCATATACCTTTGTAGGGAACTTTACATTCTTACTAAATTTCACTTGAAATGAATCTTTACTTCCTTCTTTTTTCAACGTATTTGCCACTGTTTTTTCGATTTCTGGAATATGACTTTGAATGACTTTACGTGCCTCTTCAAATGAAGTTAAATCTGCTACCCATCCATCAATTTGTGCTTTTACTTCATCACGCACTTTGCGCTTTAAAGCCTGATCTTTATCTGAATCACTATTTGCTAAAATCCGTAATCGAACGGCCTCTTTCGGAATAACTGAAGGCCCTTTCGCATCAGCTTTCATATATCCAAACTGCACAAGCAACTGTGCACCAATTAATAATAGAAGAAGATAAGCAATAACTTGTTTTTTCATTTCCTCCACCGTCCCTTCTACAAACAGTGTGGACAGACTTTCATCTTTCTAAACTATTAAATTCAAAATCTATATAAATTTTTCCACAAAAAAATAGAGTAAGGTGTGAACCTTACTCCATCTCTGCAAATACCATACGATCTTTTCCATTAATATCAAAAACAACCTCAACATGGGCATGTGGAAAAGCTTGTTGTAACAACCCTTTTACATCCTCGCCTTGCCCTACTCCAATTTCAAATGCCACAATTGCTTTCTTCTGCAACACATTCGGCAACTCTTCCATAAAACGGCGATAGAAATCTAATCCGTCTTCACCGCCAACAAGTGCTCTCTTTGGCTCATGCTCTTTCACCACAGGAGAAAGACCACGCCAATCCTCTTCCGGTATATATGGAGGGTTTGAAACAACAACATCTAACTTTTGACCTGTTTTATAAAATGGTGACAATAAATCACCATGATAGAACGTTACTTCTGCGCCTAAAGTTTTTGCATTTTCTTTTGCAACTTCAATCGACTCTTGTGCAATATCTACCGTATACACATGAAGATTTTTATTTTCTAAAGCAAGCGTAATAGAAATCGCTCCACTACCTGTACCAATGTCCGCCACATGTAGTTTCTCATCGCCAAAATGACGCTCGATTCTTTCTAACACTCCCACTATAAGCTCTTCTGTTTCCGGTCTGGGTATTAATACTTCTTCATTCACAAAGAACGACCGTCCATAAAACATTTCATAACCAATCATATATTGAATAGGAATACCTTCTACATGTTTGTGAATAAACTCCGTAAAACTTGTTTCTTGTTCCACAGTTATTTCTTCACGCATATTCATGAGCATTCCGGTTCTGTTCGTCTTTAATACATGACAAAGGACAAGTTCTCCCGCATTTTCATCTCGTCCATTTTCCTGTAAAAAAGAAGAAGCCCATTTCAGGGCTTCATAGACACGCATTACTCAGCTGCCTCCATCTTTTGAGCCTGATCTTCCATCACTAAGGCATTGATGAAATCATCTAACTTACCTTGTAAGATTTGATCTAGCTTTTGAATCGTTAAACCGATTCGATGGTCTGTAACGCGGTTTTGCGGGAAATTATACGTACGAATACGCTCTGAACGATCACCCGTACCAACAGCTTGTTTACGGTTTTGATCATACTCAGCTTGCGCTTCTTGTCTAAACTTATCATAAACACGTGCGCGTAATACTTTCATCGCTTTTTCTTTATTCTTGATTTGTGATTTCTCATCCTGACACGATACAACTACACCAGTCGGTAAATGCGTTAAACGTACCGCTGACATCGTTGTATTAACACTTTGTCCACCAGGACCACTAGAAGCAAACGTATCAACACGAACATCTTTTTCATGAATACTAATTTCTACTTCTTCTGCCTCTGGTAATACAGCTACAGTTGCTGTAGATGTATGAATACGTCCACCAGATTCCGTTTCAGGAACACGTTGTACACGGTGAGCACCATTCTCGAATTTCAGCTTCGCAAACGCACCTTTACCGTTAATCATAAAGATAATCTCTTTATATCCACCTAACTCTGTATAGCTCGCTTCAATAATTTCAGTTTTCCAACCTTGTACCTCAGCATAACGGCTATACATACGATATAAATCACCAGCAAATAAAGCGGCCTCGTCACCACCAGCAGCACCACGAACCTCAACGATAACGTTTTTATCATCATTAGGGTCTTTTGGAACAAGTAAAATTTTCAGACGCTCTGACAATTCTTTATCTTGCCCTTCTAATTCAGAAACCTCTTCTTTTACCATGTCACGCATATCAGCGTCTAACTTATCTTCTAACATTGCTTTTGCATCTCTTAATTGCTCACGAACATCTTTATACTCACGGTACACCTCTACCGTTTCCTGCATATCAGATTGTTCCTTTGAATACTCACGAAGCTTATTCGTATCGCTAATAACCTCTGGATCACTTAACAATTCATTTAACTTCTCATAACGATCTTCTACAGCCTGCAAACGATCTAACACACCATTCACCTCTACATCCTAGTATCTAATACAAATAGTATATGGTACTTAATCAAAAAAACGCAAATTATATTTAAAAGCGTAAGCGGCTCGCTCAGAATCGCAGGCTATTTGGAACTCTCGACCTTGAAGCGCTCTTTGCTTCGAGCGAGAGAGTGAAATGGCTGGGGATTCTAGCCGCTGGAGCTAGATAATATTTAAAAGCGTAAGCGGCTTGCTCAGCTCTGACTGCTAAAGTTCTTAGCTGTACGAAGAGCCGGCCACCAATCTTCATCTATTTTCGAAAAAAACCCGCTCTACATAGCGAGTTTCATTTATCTTTGTTTTGTAGGTACTGCATGACAATGACGACAACGTGGTTCATACGATTCTGAAGCCCCAACTAAAATAATTGGATCATCAAATGCCGCTGGTTCTCCATCGATTAAACGTTGCGTACGACTTGCAGGAGATCCGCATGCAGAACACACTGCCTGCAACTTAGTTACATGTTCAGCAATCGCCATCAGCTGAGGAACTTGTCCAAATGGTAGACCACGGAAATCTTGGTCTAATCCAGCTACAATGACACGATAGCCACGATTTGCCAATACTTGCACCACTTCCACAATGTCCCCATCAAAAAATTGTACCTCATCGATTGCAATAACATCCATTTCTTCTGCTACATGGTTAAATATATCTTTTGAAGCTGAAACAGGAACTGCTTTAACCTTTAATCCATTATGTGATACAACATCTTCTTCACTATAACGATTATCAATACATGGTTTAAATACAATCGCATGTTGTTTCGCAAATTGCGTACGGCGTATACGGCGGATGAGCTCTTCTGATTTTCCAGAAAACATACTCCCGCAAATCACTTCAATCCAACCATTTTGATTCATTAAGTACATTGAGCTCTCCTTTCATCTACTTTCCTAATCCAAAGTAGGGTAAAGGTTTAATATTTTTGCAAAAAAAACAGACAAGCGAATACATACACTTGCCTGTTTTATGTTCTTTATTACTTGATACCGTATTTCTTATTGAAGCGGTCAACACGTCCGTCTGCAGTAGCAAACTTCTGACGTCCAGTGTAGAATGGGTGAGAATCAGAACTGATCTCAATTTTTAGTAATGGATAAGTGTTACCATCTTCCCACTCAACAGTTTCGCTAGAGCCTTTAGTAGACCCGCTTAAGAATTTGAAGCCTGTGTTCGTGTCCATAAATACAACTTTATTGTAATTTGGATGGATTCCTGCTTTCATTCTTTTCATCTCCTTCCGCCCTGAATCATTTTCGAAACAGAGTTTTTCATCTTCAGCTGCTTACACAACTATATTGATGAAACACATATGATGAAATTATAACAAGGCTAACTCCATTTTGCAACTACCTGTTTTTGTCTTTTTAAAATTTAAAAGCGCAAGCGGCTCGTTCAGAATCGCAGGACATTGGAGCTCTCGACCAAGAAGCGCTTTTTGCTTCGACCGAGAGAGCGAAATGGCCAGAGATTCTAGCCGCTGGAGCTGGATATAATTAAAAGCGCAAGCAGCTCGTTCAGAATCCGGGACACTTCAAACTCTCGACCCAAATATAATTTTCATCTCAAAAAATAAAATTTTTCCCATATATTACTCTCTCTAATATTCCCTTAAAAAAACATAAAAAACTCGCTTACCACAAAATAAGCGAGTCCCAATCTTTTCCCTTTACTTAGTTGTTACATATCTTTTTGAGTCTGCAACAATGTTTTGTAAAAATTCTTCATTTGTCTTTGTTTGACGAAGTTTACGTAAGAAACCTTCGACAAAGTCTGGTGTATCACGCATTGTTTTACGAATACCCCATAGCTTGTCTAAATGTTCTTTCGGAATTAATAGATCTTCTTTACGTGTACCAGAACGGCGAATATCAATTGCCGGGAAGATACGACGCTCAGCTAATGAACGATCTAAGTGAAGTTCCATATTTCCAGTTCCTTTAAATTCTTCGTAAATTACATCGTCCATACGAGATCCTGTATCAACAAGCGCTGTTGCTAAAATCGTTAAGCTACCGCCTTCTTCAATATTACGTGCAGCTCCAAAGAAACGCTTCGGTCTATGGAAGGCAGCTGGGTCGATACCACCCGATAATGTTCTACCACTTGGCGGAATAACAAGGTTGTAAGCTCGCGCTAAACGGGTAATACTATCCATTAAAATGATAACATCTTTTTTGTGCTCTACAAGACGCATTGCACGTTCTAACACAAGTTCCGCTACTTTAATATGATTTTCTGGCACTTCATCAAAAGTAGAGCTTACAACATCTCCTTTAACAGAACGTTCAATGTCTGTTACTTCCTCTGGACGCTCATCAATTAAAAGTACAATTAATTCAGCTTCCGGGTGATTTGTTGTAACACTGTGTGCGATTTCTTTTAATAGACTTGTTTTACCAGCCTTTGGAGGCGCGACAATTAAACCACGTTGTCCAAATCCAACTGGTGCGATTAAATCCATGATGCGTGTCGGTAACTTTTTCGGTTCCGTTTCCAATTTCATTTGGCGATCTGGGTATAATGGTGTTAATGCAGGGAAATGCACACGCTCTTTTGCTGACTCTGGATCATCTCCGTTTACAGCTTCAACTTGTAATAATCCAAAATAGCGTTCATTTTCTTTCGGAGGTCGTACTTTACCAGAAACCTTGTCTCCATTACGTAAATCGAAACGACGAATTTGCGAAGCTGAGATATAAATATCTTCTGAGCTTGGAGAATAGTTGATAGGACGTAGGAATCCAAATCCTTCTGATTGAATAATTTCTAATACGCCTTCCATGAAGAAGAAACCTTCTTTTTCTGCTCGAGCTTTTAGGATAGCGAAGATTAACTCTTTTTTCGTTAATTTGCTATAATACGAAATCTTAAATTCTTTCGCAAGCTCGTATAACTCTTTTAATTTCATGTTTTCTAATGCTGCAATTGACAAATTCATTCAGACACCACACTTTAACGTTATTCTCTTTTCACATGGGTAAAGGGAAAAAATACGGAAGGCAAATAATTAATAATGAAAGGCAATAAGTTCAAGTAGGGTAATATTCACTATTGTAACCCTTTTATCTAGTTTTAATCAATACGTTGAAACACAAATACAAGAAGCGAAGACAAGAAAATTTGTCTTCGCTTTTATTTAACCTAGTTCCAGTAACTAGAATGGTCAGTAGCTACAATGCCCTGCGATTCTGAACGAGCCGCTTCCACTTTTATTTAATCCAGTTCCAGCGGCTAGAATCTCCGGTCATTTCACTCTCTCGCTCGAAGCAAAAAGCGCTTCAAGGTCGAGAGTTCCAATACCCTGCGATTCTGAACGAGCCGCTTCCACTTTTTATTTAATAACCAAGTTTGGTTTTTTATTCAAGCTATGACGTCCGTCTACGAAGCGTACTGTGCCTGATTTTGCACGCATAACAAGGGATTGTGTTGTTCCTACGCTACCTTTAAATTGAACGCCGCGTAATAGTTCTCCGTCTGTTACGCCTGTTGCCGCAAAGATTGCATCGTCACCTTTTACTAAGTCTTCCATGCGAAGGATACGATTTATGTCTTCAATACCCATTTTTTTACAACGAGCTAATTCAGCTTCATTTTGAGGCAGAAGCTTTCCGTGGATTTCTCCACCTAAACATTTTAATGCAACTGCTGCTAATACACCCTCAGGTGCTCCACCAGAGCCGAATAAAATATCTACACCTGTGCGATCAAATGCAGTGTTAATTGCTCCAGCCACATCGCCATCGTTAATTAATTTAATACGAGCACCAGCTTTACGAATTTCTTCGATAATCGCTTGATGACGTGGACGGTTTAAAACTGTCGCTACAACATCTTCAATATCTTTATTTTTCGCTTTCGCAACCGCACGTAAGTTATCGATAATAGGCGCATCAATATCGACCGCCCCAACCGCTTCTGGGCCAACCGCGATTTTATCCATGTACATGTCAGGAGCATGTAACAAATTACCATGATCTGCAATTGCAATAACAGCAAGAGCATTCCATCCACCAGCTGCTACGATGTTTGTCCCTTCTAAAGGATCAACCGCAACGTCTACACGTGGTCCATATCCTGTACCTAATTTCTCTCCGATATACAGCATTGGTGCTTCGTCCATCTCGCCTTCACCAATTACAACTGTACCTTTCATCGGGATTGTATCAAATACATCACGCATAGCTGATGTTGCTGCACCGTCTGCCTCATCCTTTTTCCCGCGCCCCATCCAACGCGCTGATGATAATGCTGCAGCCTCTGTTACACGTACTAACTCCATAGATAAACTTCTTTCCACGATAATCCCTCTCCTTTAAGTCTTTATATTTCTGCCGTATTTTGTGAACCGTGTTTCTCTACAAAGTATACTTCCGCAAGTAGTGATGCTTCGCTTCCCCCTTGCGGAAGTATCACTTATGCGTTCTTCATCTCTTCAATTTCTTGGCTTGTCATTTGTTCTCGCCAAATATTTGCGCCAAGACCTTTAAGCTTGTCTACTATATTTTCATAACCTCGATCAATATGCTCAAGTCCGGTTACTTCCGTAATTCCATCCGCCATTAACCCTGCAATAACAAGAGCCGCTCCAGCTCGCAAATCACTTGCTTTCACTTTTGCGCCTTGCAATAAAACAGGACCAGTTACAATTGCCGAACGACCTTCCACTTTAATTTGTGCATTCATACGACGTAATTCATCAATGTGTTTAAAGCGTGCGCCGTAAATCGTATCCGTTACAACACCCGTTCCGTGCGCCTTTGTTAAAAGCGTTGTAAATGGTTGTTGTAAATCTGTTGGGAATCCTGGATATACAAGCGTTTTTATATCAACTACTTTTAACCTTCTATTACCGTTCACTGTAATTTGGTCATCGTTCGTTTCAACTTGGACACCAGCTTCTCTTAACTTCGCTGTAACTGACTCTAAATGCTGAGGAATCACATTATCAACCGTTATTTCTCCTCCTGATGCAGCTCCTAAAATCATATACGTACCCGCTTCAATACGATCCGGAATGATCGTATGGTGACAACCGTGCAGTGAATCCACACCATCAATTCGGATTACATCTGTGCCCGCACCTTTAATGCGTGCACCCATGCTTGTTAACAATGTAGCTACATCAATAATCTCTGGTTCTTTCGCTGCGTTTTCAATAACAGTTCTACCTTTCGCTCGCACAGCTGCTAGCATAATATTAATTGTAGCTCCTACACTAACAACATCTAAATAAATACGTGCCCCGCGCAATTCATCTGCTCTTAAATAAATCGCACCCTGTTCATTCGTAACATGTGCACCTAACGCTTCAAATCCTTTAATATGCTGATCAATAGGCCTCGGTCCTAAATGACATCCACCTGGAAGCCCAATAACAGCTTTTTTAAAACGGCCAAGCATCGCACCCATTAAATAATAAGAAGCACGCAATTTTTTCACTTTTCCATTCGGTAAAGGCATTGCAACCATGTTAGAAGGATCGACTATCATCTCTTCCTCCTGTCCATAAGCTACTCTTCCTCCAATTTCCTCTAGCAAGTCTCCTAACATTTTCACGTCCGAAATATTAGGGACACCACCAATAGTTACTGGAGTATCTGCTAAAATTGTCGCTGGAATTAGTGCAACGGCGCTGTTCTTTGCACCACTCACTCGAATTGTTCCATTTAAAGCTCTTCCGCCTTCAATTAGCAATTTTTCCATATTGAGCTCCCTTCTTATGAATGTATTTACTTTCTATATCCTTATAGAAAGCTCCCCTTAAGAATCTCAATCACTCTTTCCACCCTAACACTCAATGAATAGGAAACCATTATCTTCATTTCTCCCGTAGTACGAATAGATAAAGATTAACTATTCATCGAATTTACATTATCAATTTAGATACATTATCACATTTATTAATAGGACTATGCACATTATTTTCTATTTCAAAAACAAAATGATAAAAATCTTTAGACTTGTTCACGCTTTCATTATACAACGAAAGGAAACCGTCTAAAAGACTAGACGGTTTCCAAAACGGAATTTTATTCTTACGCTTTACCGTTAGAACCGAATTCACGCATTTTACCAGCAACAGTTGCTTTAATAGCTTCGCGGCCAGGTCCAATATATTTACGAGGATCGTAAACTTCTTGGTCTTTGCTTAATGCTTCACGAACAGCTTTTGTAAACTCAATTTGGTTCTCAGTGTTTACGTTAATTTTTGAAGTACCTAAAGAAATAGCTTTTACGATATCAGCAGTTGGGATACCAGTACCACCGTGTAATACTAAAGGTACGCCAGTGAAGTCACGAACTTGTTCCATTTCAGCGAATCCTAAGTTAGGCTCACCTTTGTAAGGACCGTGTACAGAACCTAAAGCTGGAGCTAGGCAATCGATACCTGTTGCTTCAACAAGGTGCTTACACTCTGCTGGATCAGCGTAAATTACGCCTTCAGCGATGATGTCGTCTTCTTGTCCGCCAACTGTTCCAAGCTCAGCTTCAACAGATACGTTACGAGCGTGTGCGTATTCTACTACTTTTTTAGTAGTTTCAACGTTTTCTTCGAATGGGTGGTGAGAAGCGTCGATCATTACAGATGTGAAACCTGCATCGATTGCTTCTTTACATTTTTCGAAGCTTGAACCATGGTCAAGGTGAATCGCTACAGGAACAGTGATGTTCATTTCTTCGATTAAAGCTTTAACCATAGCTACAACTGTTTTGAAACCAGTCATATGACGAGCTGCACCCTCAGATACACCTAGGATTACAGGAGACTTTTCTTCTTCCGCAGCAGCTAAGATAGCTTGAGTCCACTCTAAGTTGTTCATGTTGAATTGACCAACTGCGTATTTTCCTTCTAGTGCTGTGTTTAGCATTTCTTTCATAGAAACTAAAGGCATGGTGAATCCTCCTAAAAAACGTTTTTTGTATCCGATAAGTTCTTATCGCTGGTAGTATGACCAGAATAAGGTAAAATATGTATATTTACATACCGGACTTTTTTCTACACTCAATAGGATAACAACTTGTACTCAAAAACTCAACCGTATTCACCTGCTCAATAGTCCATGTAAACGCTTTTTTCCATATTTTTTATAAAAAATTCATTTTTTACGCCTCTACAGCAAGCTGTTCTCTCACCGCTTGACGAATCTCATCAATATCAAACGGTTTAGCAAAGTGCATTAAAGCTCCTAAATCTTTCGCTTCTTGGATCATATCAAGCTCTCCATAAGCAGTCATTAAAATTACTTTAATACTCTCATCAATTTCCTTTACATGTTTTAAAATCTCTATACCATCCATACCTGGAATTTTCATATCTAACACTACTAAATCTGGATTATCTTTTTTCACGATATCTAAAGCTTGAAATCCATTCGCTGCTTGGAATGTCTGATAACCTTCTTTTTGGAACACTTCATGTAATAACACACGAATGCCATATTGATCATCAACGATTAAAATTTTACCTTCCATAACTCCCAACCTTTCTGTGTAAATACAAGATTTAAAGCTTCTTATATCTTAACGATTAATTTTCGCTATTCTTTGGCAAATTCCTTCCTATTCTTTCTTATTTTACCGTTTCCTATTTTGTTATGCTACCCTTCGATTTCACCTTTCTAAAAAAATAAACTATAATGAAAGCCGGTAAACACGTACGAAAGGGAGTAACATTATGTTAAAAATTTTTTCAACTCAATTAAGTGGTTATTTCTCCAGAGTTTCTCAAAAAGAAGAAATGAATATAGAAGATAGCGCCCGTCTACTTGCTCAAGCATTAGTTGGCGACGGTTTCATTTATTTACATGGTACAAATGAAATGGAGGGCGTTGTCGCTGAAGCATTATTCGGTGCTGAGCCAATGAAGCAAGCAAAACGATTATTTGAAAATGGTAAAGAAGTAGAAGTAACTTCTGCAGACCGTGTACTTCTTATTAGCCGTTTTTCAACAGATGAAGAAGTTGTAGCAATGGCAAAAAAACTTCAAGCTGATGGACACTCTATTGTCGGCATCTCTGCTATTCAAGAAGGTACTGAATCACTAGAACAATATACAGATGTACATATTGATACTAAGCTGTTAAAAGGCCTTATTCCAGACGATGAAGGCAATCGCTACGGATTCCCAAGTTTAATGATAGCTTTATTTGCATATCATGGGATCAAATTTACAATCGATGAAATGTTAAATGAATATTAAAAAAAGCGCCCTATTTCAGGCGCTTTTTTTTATTACTTGCTCTCTTTATTCGTAATAGAAGCACTTACGAAGTCATGGAACAATGGTTGTGGACGGTTTGGACGAGATACAAGTTCTGGATGGAACTGTGCCGCCACGAACCAAGGGTGGTCTTTTAATTCAATGATTTCAACTAGACGACCGTCTGGGCTTGTACCAGAGAATACAAATCCTGCTTTTTCCATATCCGGACGGAATTGATTGTTGAACTCATAACGATGACGATGACGCTCATATACAACCGGCTCGTTGTAAGCATTGTAAGCATTTGTTTCTTCAGCAAGCTTACATGGGTATAGACCAAGACGAAGTGTGCCACCTAAGTCTTCTACATCTTTTTGTTCTGGTAATAAGTCAATGATTGCATAAGGTGTGTCAGGATTAATTTCAGAAGAGTTAGCTCCTTCTAATCCTAATACGTTACGTGCGAATTCGATTGATGCAAGTTGCATACCTAGGCAAATTCCTAAGAATGGAACTTTGTTTTCACGAGCATATTGAATTGCAACGATTTTACCTTCTACACCACGATCGCCGAATCCACCAGGTACAAGGATACCATCTGTGTCACCAACTAATTCTTGTACGTTCTCTGGTGTTACGTGCTCAGCGTTTACCCATTTCACTTCTACATCTGTGTCGAATGAATAACCCGCATGACGAAGTGCTTCTACAACAGAAATATATGCATCTTGAAGTTCTACGTATTTACCAACAAGAGCAATTTTTGTTTTCTTAGAAAGGTTACGTACTTTATTAACTAGCGCAGTCCACTCTGTCATATCTGCAGCTGGATTGTCTAATTTTAAGTGATCGCAAACGATTTGGTCCATATTTTGCTCTTGAAGAGATAATGGAACCGCATATAAAGTATCTGCATCGCGTGCTTCGATAACTGCTTTTGTATCAATGTCACAGAATAATGCAAGCTTGTCTTTCATATCTTGAGAAACAGGCAATTCTGTACGAACAACGATAATATTTGGTTGAATACCTAAGCTGCGAAGCTCTTTAACGCTATGTTGCGTTGGTTTTGTTTTCATTTCACCCGCTGCTTTTAAGTACGGGATTAACGTACAGTGAATGTACATTACATTGTCACGACCGATGTCGCTCTTAATTTGACGGATTGCTTCTAAGAATGGTAGAGACTCGATGTCACCAACAGTTCCACCAATTTCTGTAATAACAACGTCCGCGTTTGTTTCGCGACCAGAACGGTATACACGCTCTTTAATTTCGTTAGTAATGTGAGGAATAACCTGAACTGTTCCTCCTAGGTATTCACCACGACGCTCTTTTTGAAGAACTGAAGAGTAAATTTTACCTGTTGTTACGTTGCTGTATTTGTTTAAGTTGATGTCGATGAAACGCTCATAGTGACCAAGGTCTAAATCAGTTTCTGCACCATCATCTGTTACGAATACCTCACCGTGTTGGTATGGGCTCATAGTCCCTGGGTCTACGTTAATGTATGGATCAAACTTTTGAATCGTTACGTTTAAACCACGATTTTTTAAAAGTCTTCCAAGAGATGCTGCTGTAATACCTTTTCCTAAAGACGATACTACACCGCCTGTTACAAAAATATACTTAGTCATGAAAAAGCTCCCTCCTATTTTGCTGTTATATAATCACCGTTGCAAAGCGCAACGTATGTAGATAACACTGTATCCATCTTATTGTTAGACTCTTTTTATTTTCTAAACAAAAAACAAAAAAGAAAATTGCTCCCCTCATCACATAAAGTAATAAGTAGGGAGCAATTTTCTTTTATATTTACACTTTAAAAGTATTATCGTCCTTTTTTAAAGAGCCCAAAAATGATTCTACATGGACGATAATGAAAAGTCAAGAACTACAGTTCTTCCTCTTCTTCTTCT
Organism: Bacillus sp. M5A3_1b; assembly: GCF_053345335.1. Taxonomy (NCBI): domain Bacteria; kingdom Bacillati; phylum Bacillota; class Bacilli; order Caryophanales; family Bacillaceae; genus Bacillus; species Bacillus sp. M5A3_1b. The sequence goes on from NZ_JBKEZY010000003.1 coordinate 406,861, forward strand.
TCAGCTTCAGCTTCATCGTACTCAAGTTCTTCTTCGGCGAAGTCATCGTCATCATCTTCATCTAAATCATCAAGATCATCGTCGTCTCCGTCTTCTTCTTCAAGAACCTTGTCCAAATCTTCTACCTCTTCTTCATTTGCGTCTGCATCGTCGAAGTCTTCATCTTCTTCGATGTAGTCGTCAAAACCGTCCTCTTCAACTTTACGTTTCTTCTTCGGTTTTGGCTGAGGTAAGATTTCTTCATCAATTTGCTCATATGGGTACCAGCTACGTAGTCCCCAACGATTTTCTCCTAAATTAATGAAACGTCCATCGATGTTTAAATCTGTATAAAATTGTGCGAGTTTCGCATTAACTTGCTCTTGAGATAGTCCCAGCACTTGAGCGATTTCTCGAACCAACTCGTTGAATGTCGTTGCTTGTCTTTTATCCCCTAAAACGCTATGTACAACTTCAATCATTGAACATTCTTTTAGCTCTTCTGGTGAATATTGCTTAAAATTCACTTATGCGGCACTTCCTTTCTTCAAATATAACCTTATATATAACGGTCTGCTTAAAAAAATCCATACTATTCATTATAAACAAAAGTCGCACAAATATGCTACAAAAAAAACGGGAAACTTTAATATGATAATAAAATTATAATTTGTCTATTCCTTATTTCGGAAACATATGCGCTCCTTGCAGTACATACCTAATTTGCATTTCTGTATATTCTTCCAGCGTATACAGTTTTTGCAGGGCCCAACGTCTAAATCCCCACATTTGTCCTTGTATGAAAATGTTATGTGCAAGAAGCTGTATCTCTTTTTTATTTAATGTAAATGTCCCATTTTCTGTACACTGCTCTAAAATATTCTCAAACATTCCGACCATTTGAAACTCTTTTTCTAATACATATGGGAGTGATTCTTTCGGTAAAAAACGTACCTCTTGATACATAATTAATACTTCTTCTTGCAATTCATCCATCACTTTAAAATAATTCTTTATCGCTATCTTTAAGCTTTCTATACTTCCCTTCTCTGTACACACTACTTCCTCTAATCTTTCTTTTACATGTTCATAAATACTATCACAAACTAAATATAAAACATCATCTTTTGTACGAATGTACTCATAAAGTGTTCCAATACTAAACCCAGCCGCCTTCGCAATCTCTCTCGTTGTTGTACGTGGGAACCCTTTTTGCTTAAACAATTGCACCGCACCTTTAATCATTTGTTCACGTCTTAACGCAACTAATTTTTCATCTTTCACGGACGCATGTACATTATGTTTAACCATCCCCTTCACCTCTCTCTATTATTTTTTGGAAGGAAAAAGCGTAGGAAAATACCTACGCCTTTGCTCCTACTTCGTTAACATACGAGAAATTACAAGCCTTTGAATCTCTTGTGTTCCCTCATATATTTGTGTAATCTTTGCATCGCGCATATAACGCTCTACTGGATAATCTTTCGTATAACCGTAACCACCAAATACTTGTACCGCTTCAGTCGTCACCTTCATCGCTGTATCGCCTGCAAATACCTTTGACATCGCTGACTCTTTCCCATACGGAAGCCCTTCCGATTCAAGCCAAGCCGCTTGGTATGTTAGAAGACGCGCCGCCTCCACATCCGTTGCCATATCTGCAAGTTTAAAGCCAATTCCTTGCTGCGCCGCAATAGGTTTCCCAAACTGATGACGCTCTCTTGCATATTCTACAGACGCATCTAAAGCGCCTTGCGCAATACCGACTGCTTGCGCGGCAATACCATTACGGCCGCCATCTAATGTTTGCATCGCAACTTTAAATCCTTGCCCCTCTTCCCCTAGTAGGTTCTCTACAGGAATACGGCAATCTTCGAACATAATTTCAGTTGTTGGTGAAGAGCGAATCCCTAACTTGCTTTCCTTCTTCCCAACTGAAAATCCTGGTGTATCACTTTCCACAATAAACGCGCTCGTACCACGCTGCTTCGATTCGGGATCAGTTAACGCGAAAACAACATAAATATCAGCAATACCGCCATTTGTAATAAAGATTTTCGATCCATTTAGAATGTAATGGTCTCCATCTCGTTTCGCAGTTGTCCTCATTCCGCCAGCATCTGAACCAGAACTTGGTTCCGTTAAACCGTATGCACCAATTTTCGTTCCTTCTGCCATCGGTCGTAAAAACTTTTGCTTTTGTTCTTCCGTTCCAAATTTAAAAATTGGCCAACCAGCAAGTGAAGTGTGTGCAGACAGCGTTACACCTGTTGAAGCACAAACACGAGATAATTCTTCGATAGCAATTACATACGCTAAGTAATCGCTTCCAATTCCACCGTATTCTTCAGGCCACGGAATGCCGGTTAAACCAAGCTCTGCCATTTGATCAAATAGTGCACGATCAAATCTCTCTTCTTCATCACGCTCAGCTGCCGTCGGTGCTACTTCGTTCTTAGCAAAATCCCGAACCATTTTTCTTATCATTTCATGTTCTTCTGATAGTTTAAAATGCATTTCCGTCTCCCCCTTGTCCTTTTATAAAGCTCGACTAATAACAAGTTTCTGTATCTCACTCGTTCCTTCATATATTTGCGTGATTTTCGCATCACGGAAAAATCGTTCTACCGGATAGTCTTTCGTATAACCGTAACCACCAAATACTTGCACCGCTTCAATCGCAACTTCAACAGCCGTCTTAGAAGCGAATAATTTCGCAATAGAAGCTTCTTTACCGCATGGTAATCCTTGCGCTCTTAGCGATGCCGCTCTGTATACAAGTAATCGCGCTGCTTCTACACTAGTCGCCATATCTGCAAGTTTGAATCCGATTCCTTGCTGCGCCGCAATTGGCTTGCCGAATTGCTCACGCTCTTTCGCATAATCAATCGCACATGCAAGCGCCGCTTCCGCGATTCCTAATGCCTGCGCTCCGATTCCAATTCGTCCAACATCTAAATTCGCCATTGCCACCTTAAATCCTTGTCCTTCTTCACCAAGCAAATTCTCGGCCGGCACTTTCATATCTTCAAACGTAAGTTGTACCGTGCGAGAACCAAGAAGTCCCATTTTATGCTCATCTTTGCCGATAACTAAGCCTGGTGTATCTTTCTCTACTATAAATGCAGAAATCCCACTTTTTCCTGCCTCTGGATTTGTAGAAGCGAATATAATGTATGTACTTGCTTCACCGCCATTTGTAATAAACACTTTCGATCCATTAATAATGTAGTGATTGCCTTTCTTTACAGCTCTTGATTTCAAACTCCCTGCATCTGATCCTGCATTTGGTTCTGTTAATGCAAATGCACCTAAATATTCACCAGTCGCAAGTTTAGAAACATATTTCTGCTTCTGTTCTTCTGTTCCAAAATATAAAATCGGGTTCATTCCAACTGACGTATGTACAGCTAAAATTACACCAACCGTTGCACTTACCTTTGAAATTTCCTCAATTGCTAAAATGTAAGAAATAAAATCCATTTCTGCCCCACCATATTTTGCAGGCGCTGGAATACCCATTAGTCCAAGCTCACCCATCTTCTGCAAAATCTCTTTCGGGAACACCCCTTGTTCCATACTAGGAACAAAGGGAGCTATTTCCTTCTGCGCAAAATCGCGAACCATTTTCCTCATCATTTGTTGCTCTTCAGTAAAATGAAAGTTCATGTACTCCGCCTCCGTTTGCTATATATCTTTTTAATAATTTGGTAAGACCACTATTTTAATAAAAGGAGGACTTTATTCGTAAACGTAGAAACCACGGCCTGTTTTACGTCCTAACCATCCTGCGTTCACATACTTGCGTAATAATGGACATGGGCGATATTTACTATCTCCTAATCCTTCATGCAACACTTCCATAATGTATAAACATGTATCTAAACCGATAAAATCAGCTAATGTAAGTGGTCCCATCGGATGATTCATACCTAGTTTCATTACTTCATCAATCGCTTCTTTCGTCGCTACACCTTCATATAACGTATAGATCGCTTCGTTAATCATCGGTAATAAAATACGGTTCGATACAAATCCTGGGAAATCATTTACTTCAACTGGCACTTTCCCGATTTTTTTCGTAATATCTTCAATTGTTTCATACACCTCATCATCTGTAGCTAAACCACGAATAATTTCAACAAGTTTCATAACTGGAACTGGATTCATAAAATGCATGCCAATTACTTTTTCTGGGCGTTTCGTTACTGCTGCAATTTCAGTAATTGGTAGAGAGGACGTATTCGTCGCTAAAATTGCGTGTTCTGGAGCGATTTCATCTAGATTCGCGAAAATTTTCTTTTTAATTTCCATTTTCTCAACAGCCGCTTCAATAACAAGATCCGCTTCCTTCACACAATCTAAATCAAGCGTTACTGTAAGGCGATTTAACGTCGCTTCCTTTTCTTCTTCCTTCATGCGCCCTTTTTCTACTTGACGCGCTAAGTTTTTCGTAATAATAGCCAATCCTCTGTCTAATTGCTCTTGTTTTAAATCTTGTACCTTCACATCATATCCTGCCATTGCACATACTTGTGCGATTCCCGAACCCATTTGTCCTGCACCAATTACAACTATTTTTTGCACACCCATTCTTTCTTCCCCCTTAATATAAAATGTTAATAAATCAAAAATCACCTACACGTAAATTAACAAACTTCAATCATAATTGCGTCACCTTGACCGCCACCGCTACAAATAGAAGCAATTCCAATTCCACCGCCGCGCTGCTTCAGTGCGTGGATAAGTGTAACGATAATACGCGCTCCACTTGCTCCAATTGGATGTCCCATTGCCACTGCGCCGCCGTTTACATTCAATTTATCTGGGTCAATTCCTGCAATCTCTGTACTTGCAATTGCTACCGCTGCAAATGCTTCATTAATCTCGAATAAATCGATATCTTCAATTGTCTTGCCTGTTTTTTTCAACAATTCGTTAATTGCATAACCTGGCGTTCTTGGGAAATCTTTAGACTCCACTGCAATTGCTGTATGTGCCAAAATTGTCGCTAATGGCTTTCTTCCTTCTTGCTTTGCTCTGTCTTCGCTCATTAATACGAGCGCAGCACCGCCATCATTTAGTCCAGGAGCATTACCCGCTGTCACTGCCGACGTCTTATCAAATACAGGTTTTAATTTCGCTAATTTTTCAATCGTTGTATCCGCGCGTGGCGCCTCATCTTTTGCAACGACAATAGGATCGCCTTTTCTTTGCGGAATCGTTACTGGCACGATTTCCTCTTCAAAACGTCCTTCTTTATGCGCTGAAACCGCACGCTGATGGCTACGATATGCCCATTCATCTTGCGCTTCGCGAGAGATTCCATCTTCCTTCGCAACTTCTCCGCCATAAACACCCATGTGTGTACCTGAAAATGCGCATGTCAAGCCGTCAGCAACGTTTAAATCGATGATTTCGTTGTTCCCCATTCTGTATCCCCATCTTGCACCTCGTAAAATGTAAGGACTGTTACTCATCGACTCCATACCGCCAGCTACAATTAGTGATTGATCGCCAGTACGAATAATTTGATCCGCTAACGTAACCGCACGAAGCCCTGATGCACAAACTTTATTCACTGTTTCCGTCTGTACTTCCCAAGGGATTCCAGCAGCCCTCGCAGCTTGGCGCGATGGAATTTGCCCCTGCCCCCCTTGAATAACCGTTCCAAATATAACTTCCTCAACATCACTAGCAGAAACATTTGCTCTCTCAAGCGCTGCTTTAATTGCAATTCCCCCAAGTTCTGTCGCCTTCACGTCTTTTAAAGATCCTCCAAATTTCCCAACCGGTGTTCTTGCAGCACTTAAAATAACTGTTTTACTCATATCAATTTCCCCCATCTCTTTTTTTTAGCACCGAGCGCTCGCTCGGTGTTCTTACGTTGAGAAGAGGTGCAACGATTGCACCTCTCTCTAAAGTTGTATTCATGCTTGCAGATTACATCGCTTCTTTCTTCTGTCCGATAACAGAGCGTTCTAAAATCTCTGTTACATCAAGAGTTTGAACCTTCTCTTCTACTTCTTTCGCTTTCGTCCCATCGCTAATCATCGTTAAGCAATATGGACAACCTGTACCGATAATGGATGGCTCTACAGCTAGTGCTTGTTCTGTACGAGCAACGTTAATACGTGAACCTGCCGTCTCTTCCATCCACATTAAGCCACCACCTGCGCCACAGCACATTCCGGTTTCACGGTTACGTGCCATTTCTACAAGATTCACACCAGGAATTGCTTTCAAAATATCGCGTGGCGCTTCGTATACTTCGTTGTATCTTCCTAAGTAACAGGAATCATGGTACGTAACTGTTTCCTCAATAGCGTGAACAGGTTTTAAGCGCCCTTCTTTCACCCACTGAGCTAACAATTCTGTATGATGATAGACTTCTGCTTGCAAGCCAAAGTCTGGATACTCATTTTTAAATGTGTTATAAGCGTGAGGATCAATCGTAACGATTTTCTTCACCCCTGCTTTTTCAAATTCCTCGATATTCTTTGTCGCCATTTCTTGGAAGACAAATTCATTTCCAAGACGTCGCGGTGTATCTCCAGAATTCTTTTCTTTATTACCAAGTATCGCGAATGAAATGCCTGCTTCGTTCATTAACTTCGCAAACGATATCGCAATCTTCTGACTACGATTATCATATGATCCCATTGAACCAACCCAGAATAAATATTCGAACTCCTCGCCAGCTTTCGATTTTTCTTTTACAGTTGGAACCGTTACTTCATCATCACCTTGGCGCCAAGTTTCACGCTCTTTACGGTTCAGTCCCCACGGATTCCCTTGACGCTCGATATTTGTCATCGCACGCTGCGCTTCCGCGTCCATCTTTCCTTCTGTTAGAACGAGATAGCGGCGTAAATCAATAATTTTGTCAACATGCTCATTCATAACCGGACACTGATCTTCACAGTTACGGCACGTTGTACAAGCCCAAATCTCTTCCTCTGTAATAACATCTCCGATTAAACTCGGATCGTAAGCAAGCGTTGTAGCTGCTGATTCTTGTTGCCCTTTCCCAGCTGCCATCATCGCTAACTGATTTCCTTGTGTATTATTAAAAGCAACTACTGGAACCCACGGTGCTTTTGATGTCACTGCTGCTCCTTTATCAGTTAAATGATCGCGAAGTTTTAAAATTAAATCCATCGGCGATAACATTTTCCCTGTCCCTGTTGCCGGGCACATATTTGTACAGCGACCACACTCTACGCAAGCGTATAAATCAATAAGCTGATTTTGTCTAAAGTCTTCGATTTTACCAACACCAAATGTTTCTTGCGTTTCATCTTCAAAGTCAATCTTTTCAAGTTTCCCTGGATTTGAAAGACGTCCGAAGAAAACGTTAACTGGTCCCGCAATTAAATGCGCGTGTTTTGATTGTGGAACATACACTAAAAACGTTAACAAAATTAGTAGATGCACCCACCAAGAGAAATAGAACACAGAAATGGCTGCGGTTTCATTTATTCCCGAGAAAACGTAAGCGATTGCAGAAGCGATTGGTTCACTCCATGAAAGCTCCTCGCCGTGCCATATAATTCCCATCCCATTACCAAGTAGCACAGAAATCATTAAGCCACCAATAAAGATAAGAACAAGGCCTGATTTGAAATTACGTTTTAAACGAACTAGCTTCTCAACATAACGTCTATGAAAAGCCCAAAAGACTGCAATTAAAATAACAAGTGTGACAATTTCCTGGAAGAATGTAAATGCAGGGTATAGTGGTCCAAGTGGAAGATGTGATCCTGGTGCGAGTCCTTTCCAAACGAAGTCAATTGCTCCAAATTGGACAAGAATAAATCCGTAAAAGAACATAACGTGAATAATGCCGCTCTTCTTATCTTTCAGCAGCTTTTTCTGACCGAAAACATTGACCTTAAGGAGATCCCAACGCTCTTTAAAACGACGGTCAAATTCAATCTTTTTTCCTAACTGTATGTAGGCCATCCTCGTCCGTATAAGATACACAAACAAATATCCCGCATAAGCAATAACAGCAATGGCAGCCAGCCAATTAATGATCAGTAAGCTATTCATTTTTATGCTACCCCTCTCTTTGTAAGCCCTCTTTCTTTTTTTAGAATCTTCGAAAACATATAATTTTCTGAATTTTATCCCCTGTCTTCATTATATAATGAGTGAGCATTCAGTCAACAGTTTTTTTGTTATACAACAACATATTTTTTAATAAAGCTGTTTATTTCGGTGAAACTATAAAGTGAAACTTTAATCCGTAGGGGGTTGTTTCCTCTCGCCTGATTCCTTTAAGTAAGCCTAATTTTTAAGTAGGAGGCTTACCGCCCCTTAATATGGGATAAGGTGAAGCCAATCGGGATTTTCCGGGCAGCCAGTAAAATGAAGGCGAAAAGAATGCAAAGGAGGGAATTCACTTATGTTCTTCTTATCTCTCTTGTTAATATGCGTTACTCTTTGGATCACAATTGACCTTTTATATGGGAGGATTCTTCATTTAAAGCGTGTGCGCTCTCGTACTTTCCCTTTACGTCAAAGTAATTTTCACCTTTATACATACGGGCAAGATTTATATGATGCTTTATTTACTGATATACAACAAGCAAAGCACCATGTGCACGTTTTATTCTTCATTGTAAAAAACGATAAAATCAGTCGTGAATTTTTAAAGTTACTTATCGATAAGGCACAGGAAGGAATTGAAGTAAGACTTTTACTCGATCAATTGGGAAGCCATTATTTATCAAACGAGGCAATTCGTTCCCTACAAAAACACGGCGTCTCTTTTTCATTTTGTCATAAAGTGAAATTTCCTTTTCCGCTCTTTTCTGCAAATCAAAGAAACCATAGAAAAATTACAGTTATTGACGGGAAAATTGGTTATATTGGTGGGTTTAATATTGGAGAAGAATATTTAGGGCATAATCAAAAATTAGGATTATGGCGCGATTATCATTTACGCCTTACAGGAGAAGGAATACAAGATTTACAAAAGCAATTTTTACATGATTGGCTCGACGATACGAACCAAAATTTATTAGATTCACCTCTTTATTTTCCTAAGCAACAACCAGGAATCATTCTACATCGTTTTATCCCTACTGATGGTGCCTATTTGCAAAATACATTTTTACATTTAATCGAAAGTGCGGAAAAAGAACTCTTTATCGGTACACCATATTTCATTCCTGGGAAGAAAATTATGAATGCATTATTAAAAGCGCGAAAACGTGGGGTCCAAATCACGGTTCTCGTTCCAGAAAAAGCGGATCACGCCCTTGTTCGCGAAGCAAAATTCCCATATTGCCGAAAGTTAATACAAGCTGGGTGTAATATTTACGCATTTCAACAAGGTTTTTTTCACGCTAAAGTTATTATAGTCGATGATTATATTTGTGATATTGGAACTGCAAACTTTGATATGAGAAGTTTATATATTAACCATGAAATCAACTGCCTTTTATATGATAAACATTTTATACAAACAGTAAAAAACAAATTCCATGAAGATCTAGAAAATGCGTCATTACTTTCCTTTAAAGATGTTAGCCCGCATTCTCTTATTGATAGGGGAAAAGAATGGGTAGGAACGATACTTGCTTTCTTTCTATAGGAAAGATAATGGATAAAGGAGATGTATTCATTATGATTATGCGTTTCGGATATGTCTCGCATGCAATGGCACTCTGGGACTGTTCTCCGGCTAAAACGATGACATTTACAAGCTTTCAAAAGCTTAATAAACAAGAACGAGAAGATAAATTATACGATGTTACACGGCAAAATCTCGAGCATACAATACGTATTCTTCATTACAATATAGCGCATGAAATTCCATTATATCGCTTATCTTCTTCCATCGTCCCACTTGCAACGCATCCCGAAGTCGAGTTTGATTATATCGGGGCATTTACACCGCTTTGGCGTAAAATTGGGGCATTAATTAAAGAACACAATTTACGAGTAAGTTTTCATCCAAATCAATTTACGCTATTTACAAGCGACAAGCCACATATTACAACTAACGCTATTACAGATATGGCCTATCATTATAAAATATTAGATGCAATAGGAATTGCAGATTCTTCTTATATTAACATCCATGTAGGTGGTGCCTATGGAAATAAAGAACAGGCGGTTGGACGTTTCCATGAAAACATAAAAAAACTTCCTGCACATATAAAAGAGCAAATGACGCTTGAAAATGATGATAAAACATATACAACTGCTGAAACTTTATCGATTTGCCAAAAAGAAAAGATTCCATTCGTATTTGATTATCATCATCACATGGCAAACCTTTGCGAAGAACCGCTAGAAGTATTACTCCCTGCAATTTTTGAAACTTGGTCACATACAAATGTCCCTCCTAAAGTTCACATTTCCTCCCCTAAATCAAAAAAAGAATTTAGGGCTCACTCTGAATATATTGATTTAGAGTTTATTAAGCCTTTCTTACACATTGCAAAAAAAATCAACCATAATTTCGATATTATGATTGAAAGTAAACAGAAAGATTTAGCAATGCTGCAATTAATACATGAATTATCCTCTATAAGAGGGATAAAAAGAGTAAATAGCTCAACATTACAATGGTAAATTGTAATGTTGAGCTATTTTTTTCAAAAAAAGTAATTTTTATAGTAAAAAACAACCTATTGTATATGCTATGATTGGAATTAGCATTTTCCACCTGCGATTCAACTTTATTGAAACGGAGCCATAATATGATTAATCAAAAAAAATATGTACACTTTGTCACGATGTATATAATTATATTTTCCCTTTGGATATTCCTTATCCCTAAGGACTTGAATATAAAAGAAATTGGAATTCTCTTCTTATTTTGTTTTGCTGCACTCTTTTCTTGCTATTGCTTATATAAAGCTATTAAGAAAATGAAGCGTAGTGATAAATTATTTTGGGTTTTATTACTCTGCACTTGCATATGCGGACTAACTATGGAAATAACTTTATTCCTTCATTCACTTTCTATATATGATCAAGTCATATTCTCATATAAGGCATTGCCCTTTTTCATCATACAATATATTTTGCTCTTTTCTGGGTTTGCTATCAAATTCATAAAACATTACTCTATTAGAGGCCTTGCTCAATTTTCATTCGATAGCATCTTTATTGTTATTATGAATATTTATTTTACCTTAACTTTTATTTTGGACCTCTCAAGCTTTCGTATGTTAACAATAGATCACTGGGTTTTAATTGGATACTTTATTGCACAAGCATTAGTAATTTACGCCGTTATTAGCCTATATAGACGAGAACAATATTCTGCTAGCAGAATTTCATTAATTATCGGTTTTACTATCATACTTGTGTACGGATATATACATCTGTTCCAACTAAACATGGGGATGAAAACTTCTTCTGAAGTCTCTTATTTAGTACATACTGCTTCAATTTTATTAATTGGTTTATCTTCCATACTATACATTTTGGACAAACCAATGCAGCATGAAACGAAAACAAAGTATTATCGATTTGATTATGTGCGCTTTATATTACCCTATTTCAGTATAATCATTACTTTTTCCTTTATTCTTATTCAACCTTGGGATGATAAGTTCATGCTAATCGGTCTAGTATTATCACTCATCTTATTATTCCTACGACAACTTTACATGTGGAAAGATAATCAAGCACTAATCGATACATATGAACAGTTGACTACACAACTAGAAGGCAAAGTAGAAGAGGGTGCATCTGCGTTATCAAAGAGTGAACAACGCTATAAATCATTATTCGAAGATCATCCTGATGCCGTTTTCTCTTTAAATATGGATGGTATTTTCCAACAATCTAATACAGCTTGTGAAAGCTTATTTACTGCCTACTATTGTGAAGTAGAAAGCTATTCTCTTCTACACTTTATTGACTCAAAAGACCATGATCTACTAAAGAAAGCTTTACAAATAACAAAAGAAGGTAGACCACAAACTTTAGAAGTTCGCACAAAAGAAAAAGAAGGCTACTACTATTACCTTCACGTTACACTCATCCCTACTTTCATAAACAAAGAAGTTGTTGGGATGTTCGGCATAGCACGTGATATTACAACTTTATATGAAAAACAAAAACAAGTAGAACATTTAGCCTTTCATGATGCACTGACTGGATTACCAAATCGCCGAAAGTTTGAAAAAGATTTAAAGGACATTTTAAATATAGCTCAAACTAGCGCAAATGATGTTGCCGTCATGTTCCTTGATTTAGATCGATTCAAAAAAATTAACGATAGACTTGGTCACGACGTCGGAGATCTATTATTAATTGAAGTAGCAAAAAGGTTACGCAGTTGCTTGCGTTCGAAGGATATCGTTGCTCGCCAAGGCGGAGATGAGTTTACAATTCTATTACCAGATATGTACTCAGAAAAAAGTGCTGCTTTTATAGCTGACCAAATTTTAACCATTTTAAACAAACCATTCTTCATTAAAGACGAAGAACTATCTATTACACCGAGTATCGGTATTGCCATGTATCCTGATTACGGAACCGATGTTACTGAATTAATGAAAAATGCCGATATGGCTATGTATCGCGCGAAAGCAAATGGGAAAAACAGATTTGTTTTCTTCTCAAAAGAAATGAGTATCGCCCAAAATGAGAGTAACTTCTTAGAAGGAGAACTTTCAAAAGCATTACAACAAAATGAATTTTTCCTTGAATACCAGCCACAAGTAAGCACAGTAACAAAACAAATTATCGGTTTTGAAGCATTAATTCGTTGGAAGCATCCAAAACTCGGCATCGTATCTCCTGCTCAATTCATTCCGCTAGCGGAGGAAACAGGATTTATTATTGAACTTGGAAATTGGATTTTACGTACCGCTTGCTTAGAGGCAAAAAGATGGCATAATCAAGGTTTTTCTCACTTGAAAGTTGGTGTAAATTTATCTGTTGTTCAATTTAACCATACAGATTTAATCCCTACTATTTCAAAGGTGTTAGAAGAAACCGAACTAAAATCAGAAGCACTAGATATCGAAATTACAGAAAGTATCGCCATTAATCAAAATCAATCTGTAGTTGCAAAACTAGAACAGCTTCAAAATCTCGGTATTCAAATTTCAATTGATGACTTTGGAACTGGCTATAGCTCTTTAGCTTATTTAACAAAATATCCAATCAATACATTAAAAATTGCTCGAGAGTTTATTTGTGGAATTACAAATAGCCCTTTAGAGGAAGCGATTATCTCCTCCATCATTACACTATCTAAAGAACTAAATTTAGAAGTTATTGCAGAAGGTGTAGAGACGGAAGAACAATGGAAGTTTTTATATGAACAAAACTGTGACCACATTCAAGGATTCCTTATTAGCAAGCCTGTTTCTAGTAAAGATGTTTGGAGGTTACTCCACAAAAAAACAACCGTCTAAGTAAGACGGTTGTTTTTTAATATTCAAAAGGTAGATCTCCTGCTAATTGTACCTCTTGATCATTATGAGAAATTACTTGGCTTTTCTCTAATGCTGTATCACCTAATGAAATACCCCATGCCATTGCTAACGTTAATAGGCTACCAATAAGTAGTTTCTTCATATTCCATCACCCACATTTTTTATTTTAATATATCATGAAATTTTATCCATATCCTATGCAATTATGCATATCCATTTTTTGGGTTATTTATCTGCTGATTTTATCTGCGAGCGCTTCTTTATATGCATGCATCTCTAATATATCAAAAAAGAAACTTGCCTTTTTATATGCATCTTCAATCTCTGCCTCATCATACCCCAATTTTCCTAGGCATTCGCCCCTTTGATAATATAACTGTCCAATTAATGCCATACTATTAATTCGGCATGATATTTCAATTGCCTTATTTACTTGATAAAGTGACCCTTCATATTGCTCGTCTAAGTATAATGCTTTTGCATGATTATATCTTACCTTCACGTCGAATTCTTCATTATCATGCAATGTCTCTAATTGTTTTAATATATCTTCAAATAACTCAATACTTTTCTTAAAATAATTATTTTCAGCATAAATATTTGCAATTGCATTCTCTATATAGAGATTTTGGTATACATCTATTCCAGCTAATTGTTGGTTTAACAGTTTTTTTAATTCTAAAATACAATATTCGTAATCGATTTTCTTCAATATGTAAGCTGCTACATGATATTGCCATTGAAGAAACTGTTGGAATTCAGGATGATATTCTTCCTTTTTTAGCTCATTCCATACTCTATTATAAATCTCTTTATATTTTTTTTGCTTACACAGCATAATGACTTGATCTTTAAACTGTTTTTTTCTCTCAATATTCGAATAAATGAGTACCTCATAAAAATGAATAATGGGAACTTGTAACTTTGCTGCAATACCTTGCAATATATCCATACTTGGGTATACTGCGCCCGATTCAATTCGGCTCACTTCCGATTGATGACATATGTTATCGGATAACTGTTTTTGTGTTAATCCCCTCATTACCCTAATTTTTTTAATTTCACTTCCTAGTTTTTCTGCGTGCATACTTACTCACCATCCCATTATAACAATCTAATTTTTTGAGTTGTCATACCACTACAATAATGTGAATTCGACAATTTTTGATATGAAATAATGCATAATATATATAAAATTCGGCAAATTTTTCATACAATCCATCTCACATAATATAATAGACTAGTAATTTTATAGATAAATTATAGAAAATTTGCCCGTGCTTTCGTTACATTCGGTCTTCTTTATCCTTTATCAGCAGAAGCTATTTACACCCAAGAACTAGATAGAAATGAAGTAAAAGTTGAAATCGCTCAGCCTAGTTTAACGATTTAAAAATTAACAAAACCTCAAAATGATACGAAAGAGAATATTGCGAAAAAGTATTTAAAGGGTGAGATAAACGAGGCTAAAGCTCAACAAGAGTGAGTGACAACTGAAATGAATGTAGATTCCCAACCTACAGATAAAGAAACAAAAGAAAATCAAACCGAAGTTCGCCTTGCACAAACTTACAAAAATTATAAAGTATATGCTCAAGATCTTATTGTAAAAGTAGATAAAAATGGAGTAATTACAACTGTTAGTGGTAAAATTGCCCAAAATTCAGACCAACAACCTAATCTTACTATAACAAATTTTTTGTCGAAAAATGAAGTAAAATCTAAATTACGCGATATACTTCAAATTCTGAGCGATGCGACTGCGACGAAACTCTCTATTGAAATACTTGTTTATAAGAAAAAAAGAAGTTTACCACTCATAGGTAAACTTCTTTTCATATCCATCCCTTTTCTTCCGCAATTGTAATTGCCTCAATTCTATTTTTCGCATCTAGCTTCGTTAATACTTCAGAAATATAATTACGTACTGTACCAGGCGAAAGATAAAGTGCCTTCGCAATTTCATTTGCCGTCTTTCCTTCTTTCGCAAGTAGCAATACTTCTTTTTCACGATCTGATAACGGATTTTGCTCCTGCCATAAGCCGAACATTAAATCTTGAGAAATCTCTCGTTTGCCTTTCATTACATTACGAATCGACGCAGCTAAATCTTCACTTGGGCTATCTTTTAATAAGTATCCGTGCACGCCAGCTTTCATTGCTCGTTCAAAATATCCAGGGCGCGCAAATGTTGTTAAAATCATTACTTTGCATTCTGATTTTTCTTTCTGTAACGTTTCCGCAACATCTAATCCGGTTTGAATTGGCATTTCAATATCCATAATGCTTACATCAGGTTGTAGCGATTCAATTAGTTTTAGCGCTTCTTCCCCGTTCGCAGCTTGCCCAATTACTTCAATATCATCTTCTAGATCAAGTAAGGCCCCTAATGCACCACGAAGCATCCGCTGATCTTCTGCAATAATAATTCGAATCATGCCCTCACCTCATCTTTTCCTGTTCTAATAACAACTGGAACTTTTACTGTTAATAGTGTCCCTGGATTGATCGTACCCAGTTCAACAAACCCATCAATAAGAGCGATGCGCTCCTTCATACCACGAATGCCATTTCCATCATGGTTTTGATCTGCTAAACCAACTCCATTATCTTCTACTGTCAAAATTAATTCACCTTGTGATTCTAGTACAGAAACTGTGCAACGCGTCGCCTTACTATGCTTTACAACATTCGTCACAGCCTCACGTAAACACATTCCTAAAATATTTTGTTCAATGGGTGATAACGAACTTGCACTCGTTTCTTGTTTTATTTCTAATTCAATAGTAGCCGCTTGTAAGATCGCTTTTATTTGCTCAAGCTCTTCTTCTACTGTAATCATACGCATATCAGAAATTAGTTCCCTTAGCTGCTTTAAAGCGGTACGAGATGTTTGTGTAATTTCCTTTGCTTCCGCACTTGCACGCTCCGGATTTTTAACAATTAACTTCTCCACGAGCTGGCTTTTTAAAGTAATGAGTGATAACGTGTGCCCTAACGTATCATGAAGATCTCTTGCAATTCGCTGCCTTTCTTCACGTTTTACTAAGTCTTTAATTTGCTCATTCGCTTCGTTTAATTGATTTCTTAATATCTTTTTTTGATTAAAGTTGCGCATCCCGAATGGTGTAATAAGCATTAAAATAAACATCGGAACGATATTCACTAAACTTGTAGTTGATATTTCATTCATATTTACAAATATAAAAATTCCAAGCATTACAGCTAACAAACTTAACAACACTCGAAACTCTTTCTTATTTGGCGCAAACCCTATCGCACTTGCTGTGAAAAAACCAAAGAATATCATGAAGGCATTATAATAAAAAGCAAATAACAGTGTGAGTATCATTTGCATACATGCCCATAAAACGAAAGTCTTATTAACAAAATAAAGTTGACGGTATGTGATAACAAAAAGTATCAACATACCGCTCCCCATTACAAGCTTCCATCCCGATGCTTGTGCTAGATGGTAAATTGGAAATAACAGATACACAAGCCACATATACGGGAAGAAACCCATCTGTTTCGGAAAAATCTCAATCCTCTTCTTTTCTATCATTTATACCGCTTCCTGTCTTTTTCTTATATATATTGATATTACAACAAATATAAGGAAATAACCTCCTAATACCGCGATATTTTCCCAACCAACTGATTTCCCAGCTACAATATCCCATGCACCGCTTCCGAAATGATATGTTGGCGTCCATTCACCAATCGTTCTTAATATCTTCGGGAATACTTCGATGGGCATCCATAGACCACCAAGAATTGCTAAACACATATTTAAAATGTTTGCTAATCCTGCTGCCGCATCCGCTTTCTTAATAGAACCTATTACTGTCCCTAATGCTAAAAATGGTGTCACACCTAACAATAACCATAATCCAGCACCAATCCATTGCCCTACAGTTAACTCAACATGATTAATTAATATTCCTGCGATAAAGATCACTAAGATTGAAAAAGCATTTACTACTGTTTGAGAGATAATCTTAGCTGTTATATATGCCCCCTCTGGAAGTGGCGTAATTTTTAATAAATGCGTCCACCCTTGCCCCTTTTCCTGAGAGATTCTTACACCGAAACTAAAAAGTGCTGTACCTACAATACTGAACGTCGCCATTGAAATTAAATAATGTGCTTTCCATGCATCTCCATTTTGTGGAACTTGAACAACATTGGTAAAAATGTAATAAAACATAACTGGCATTAATAATGAGAAAAAGATAAATAATTTATTACGAAATGTACGTAAAATTTCTATTTTGCATTGCATCCATAAAGCTCTCATGCGATTTCCTCCTTCTGATTTGCGACAAACTGTTCAAATGCTTCATCAAGACTTCCACGTTCAACTGAAACATCTGTTACAGGTAAGTTCTTTTGATAAATTGCTTTTAAAGTTTCATCTGTATCTTCAGTTATTAAAGTAAAGTGCCCTTCGTTTGACTGTACTTCGGTTACGTTTGGTAATTCTTTTAGTAATTTTGCAGGAATACTTTCCTTCGAATAAAACTTGATTGTTTTTCGTGAAATCGTCGCTTTCATCTCATCTGGTGTACCATCTGCGATAATCTTTCCATTCGCAAACAATAAAATACGATTCGCCAATGCATCCGCTTCTTCTAAATAGTGCGTCGTTAAAATAATTGTTTTTCCTTCACTTGCTAACTTTCGAATTGTTTCCCAAAACGTTCTTCGAGACGTAATATCCATTCCAACTGTCGGCTCATCTAAAAATAACAAATCAGGATTTCCTGCAAGTGCGAGCGCAAAATTTAACCTTCTCTTTTGACCACCTGATAATTTCTCACATCTTTGCTTTCGCTCTGATTCTAAATTTGATAACTGTAGTAACGTTTCTTTCGCTACCGGATTCGTATAATAACTACGAAATAACTCAATTGCCTCTTCCACCGTAATGCTATCAATGACACTTACTTCTTGTAACATCGCACCGAGGCTATTACGAACATCTCTATGTTTGGGACTCTTTCCAAATATAGAAACAGTTCCTTCCGTCGGATCCTTTAATCCAAGCATCATCGACATCGTCGTTGTTTTTCCTGCACCATTCGGTCCAAGTAGTGCTACTATTTCTCCTTTATTCACATGAAATGAAACGTTATTTACTGCCTTTTTATATTTAAATGTTTTAGAAACACTATTTACTTCTATAATCTTTTCCATCTCTCCACCCCCGCTGTTTCTTATATTTACATTGTACGTGTTGGAAAACTTAGGAAACAGTATGATGCGTCATGACATCGATATGACAATTGTCATGTATTCCTTATGAGAGGAATCAACCTACATACCGCAAGCTAGTAGCAGGACAAAAATAAACATGATACAATCGGGTAAGATATACATTCGAGGAAGGACAGTGGTTTTCATGATTATTCGTAATGAACAAGATTTAGAAGGCTTACGAAAAATCGGCCGCATCGTTGCACTTGCACGTGAAGAAATGAAAAAAGAAGCGAAGCCAGGTATGACAACGAAAGAGCTTGATTTGATCGGTAAAAAAGTATTAGATGAGCATGGTGCTATTTCTGCACCTGAAAAAGAATATGATTTCCCAGGTGTAACTTGCATCAGTGTAAACGAAGAAGTTGCTCACGGTATTCCAGGAGATCGCGTATTAAAAGAAGGCGACTTAGTAAATGTCGACGTATCTGCTGCACTTGATGGCTATTATGCAGATACAGGTATTTCATTTGTACTTGGAGAAGATGAAGCAAAAGAAAAGCTTTGCCAAGCAGCGGTTGATGCATTTTGGGCAGCAATGAAAAAGGTGAAAGCTGGTTCCAAACAAAACCAAATTGGTCGTGCTGTTTCAAACTTTGCACATAAAAATGGATATAATGTAATTCAAAACTTAACTGGTCACGGTATTGGTCTTAGCTTACACGAAGCACCAAACCACATTTTAAGCTACTTTGACCCAATGGATAATGCGCTTCTAAAAGACGGTCTTGTTATCGCTGTAGAACCATTCATTTCTATGAAGGCTGATCACATTATCGAACGTGGCGATGATGGTTGGACATTTGTTACACCTGATAAAAGCCTTGTTGCACAATGTGAACATACAGTTGTCGTAACACGCGGCGAGCCGATAATCTTAACAGAAATATAAAAAAGAACCGCTTCTTAGTAGGAAGCGGTTCTTTTTACATACTTTTTTGAAAAGAGGCAATACGGTTGAACTCTTTTTCATTTACGTATATAATTTTTAACGAAGGTGATTGATGATTATCTCTAATAAAAGATGATCAAGGGAGTACCTTCTTTTTTATTTAATAGCATCGATTAAAGTAATGCGTTCTATTTATTATAAAACGCTATCTTCGCTTTAATCTACAAATTGTATACTCTTTTAGACAGTACATATTTTCTTCATCCTGACCAAATCCAAGCTACATTTTATTACTACCTCAATAAGATTTTTTTACAATAGGATACATTATTTTGGTTAGCATGTATCGTAAAACTCACCTTTATAAAGACTCTTTTTACATTGCAAGAATACAAATCAATATAAAGTAGGTTAAGGATTTCACTGCATATTTTTTGTATGAACCTATTTTACAAAGAACCACATAACAAGTCACACTCTATAAAGGTCTGATATCATTCCTTATCAGTATTTCATTCGACATTTTTTGTCGAAATTTGTATATTCATTCCCTATATTATTAAAATATACATTTGTTTTACGTTACAAAGCATTGAATATGAATATTTTCTCTAGAGAGTATACGTAGTAAAGGAGGCATAACGTAAGTCCTATTGATCCATGACAAATAATCCCTTCACAAAGCATTTCTATACAATAGAAGGATTCATAAAGGAGGCACAATGAAAAAACTTTTCAATATATGTTTAATTGTATTCGTACTATTTTCGCAGCTTGCTAGTTTTCCATACAATCAAGTAAAAGCGGAAACATTAACAGGCAATTCATTATTTGACACTGTTGAAATGAAAGATGCAACGAATCAGATTATTGACGAAGCAACAAATCCTAAAAACTTAATACACGTAGGATCAAACATTCACCTAGAATATGCTTGGTCAATAAAAGATCATCAAACAGACTCAGCAGTGTTCCAAATACCTAACGCATTAAAAGTTAAAAATAATCAACAAGGAAATCTGATGGCAGATCAGCAAATTATTGGTCAATATTTTGTTACAGCAAACGATAACAAAATGAGACTAGTATTTAACGATCAAGTAAAAGATTCCAAAGGCGCTAACGGAAAAATCAATTTTGATACAGTATTCAATCCTGATTTAAAACCTGGTGCAAAATCTGTTCAACTCTCATTCCCTCTAGGTATAACAGCTAAGTCTATTTCAGTCCCTGTTCAAGTAGATAACCCAGCTTCCCCTACTACGAATAAGGATACGGCCCAGCAACCTATGGAAGAGCAAAAGAATAGTGATGCTCAGCAAACTGCGGTAGAGCAAAAGAATGGCGATGCTCAACAACCTGTGGTAGAGCAAAAGAATGGCGATGCTCAACAACCTGTGGTAGAGCAAAAGAACGGTGATGCTCAACAACCTGTGGTAGAGCAAAAGAACGGTGATGCAGAGCAGCCTACGGAGAATCCTGATGATAAAACAACAGAACAGCCCGTTGAGAATCCAGATCCATCACCTAAGCAAATTACAGAAAATATTTTAACAGGTGTCACATTAACGGATAAAGACGGTAAGCCATTTAATGATACGGATAATCGTCCAGATCCAAATTCTATTACCCAAATCGATTTTACATGGGAAGTCTTGAAATCACTGAACGTCAAAGAAGGTGATTACTTTACTTTCCAACTCCCAGAATACTTTATTGTCCACAATACAATTACACAAGATTTAATAGATGGAAAAGGACATACGATTGGATCGTTCGTTGTTACGCCAGATGGCAAAGTAACGATGACTTTTAACGAATATGTTGAAGATCATCCTGATATAGCTGGACATTTAAACATTCGTACGGAGTTTAATGAAGTAAAAATTACAGGGACTACCGAAAAACAAATCCCATTCCCTATTAAAGAAAAAGACGTTATTATCGAACTTGATTTCAAACCTAAAGTAACACAATCTATAGATAAAAAAGGTGTACCTGATAGACCAATTAATACGAATCAAATTAATTGGAAAGTAGAAATGAACAAGACAAAAGATAAGCTTACAAATGCAGTCTTTCAAGATAACATTCCAAATGGAGCGAGTCTCAATGAAGATTCTATTAAGGTTTATTATTTAGAGGTAGATATTAACGGGAAGACAACTCGGGGAGCAGAAGTTCCTAAGGAAGAATATGAACTTACTTCATCCTCTGATAAATTAAATATCGCCTTTAAAAAAGAAACGAATAAAGCATATGAAATTGAATATGCGACAAAGATTACAGATGAAAGTGTTACAACTTTCAAAAACAACGCAAAAGTAACTAGTGATAATCAAAATAGTGTATCAGCAAATGCCACTGTAACTGTTTCACGTGGGACACATCTAGAGAAAACTAGTAAGTACAACCCAAAAACACAAACAATTGAATGGACAATCACTTACAACGGTGACCAAAGAAAAATCAAAAAAGAGGCTGCTCTTTTAAAAGATATTCTAGATAAGGATCATAAAATTGATCAAAGTTCTATCGTTGTAAAAAACGCTTCTTATAATGATAGTGGACAAATTGTCACTGGTGACGATGCTACAAACTTCACAGTAAAAGAAACGACTGAGGGATTTGATTTACAGTTTACTACTGATATTGATAGTGCCTACGTAATTACTTACACATCAAAGGCCGCGGGTGATGTCATCGCAGATGGCGAAATCGAAAATAAAATTATTGCAGATGGTGGTTCAAGTAAAACAAACAAAGTTACATTACAACAACAAAACATCATAAAGAAACATAATAAAAATGCAGGCGATACAGATTACAATGCGAAAACAACAAAATGGACAATTATTGTAAATGATAACAACTACGTGTTAAACGATGCTGTTATCAAAGATACGTTTGACTTTGGTGGTCTAACGTTACAGGAAAATAGTTTCAAGATTACTGACGGATCAAATGAACTTAAATTAGGGCATGACTACACACTTCATGTAACCGATAAAGGATTCGAAGTGAAACTAGCTGGTATTTACAAGTCTAATATGGATAAAACTTTAACTATCACATACACAACAGACTTTAATTACGAGAATCTATCCAAAGAGAAGGATAATAAATCGTTCAAAAATACAGCAAATTTATCATGGAAAGATGTAAATGGTGACAATAAAAAGAGTTCATCCGATGATACATTCAATCCTGACGGTTATACAAAAGGAAACGGCTTTAAATACGGTTCTTACAATGCCCAAACGAAAGAAATTAAATGGGACATAGGTTTTAACTATAATAATATGACGATTAAGGACCCTTCTATCGTTGATGTATTAAGAGATAACCAAAAATTAATACCGGAATCTATTGAAGTTCGACATATGAAATTAACTGGTGGTGCACATGGATTTGAAGTAGGTGATCCTGTTCCATCTAGCGAATATACGATAGAAACTCCAACAAAAGATAATAACAATACATTAACGATTCATTTTAAAAATGAAATTAAAACGGCTTACCATATTAGCTTTAAAACTTCACTTGCAGGTGAACAAATTAATAAGCGCTACGATAATTATGCCGATTTAAAAGATGGATCGAAAACTGTTACTACTATCCATGGTGCATTTGAGATTACAAACGGTGGTAGCGGTGTTACGAAAACAGCGAAACAAAATGACAAGTATATTGATTGGAGTGTTTCTATTAATGCCAGTCAGTCAACTATTGAAAATGCTGTCGTAACAGATGAGCCGACAGACAATCAAATGCTAGATGAAAAGTCATTCCATCTATATCCGACAACGGTAGCCGTAGATGGAACTTTAACAAAAGATACAGCAAATGAATTAAAAGAAGGAACAGACTATAAACTCAAAGTAATAACAGACAACGATACGGGGAAACAACAGTTTAAAGTTGAATTCCTTCATACCATTGATCAAGCTTATATTTTAGAATACCGCTCACTCATTAATGCAGACCATAATGAAAGGGTAAGTAATAAAGCGACGATTACTGGTCATCGTTTAACATTAACGAAAGTGGAAGATGTTAAGTTCGTTGAAGTTAAAGTATCTTCTGGATCTGGAGGTGGTTCTGCTAGTAAAGGACGCGGAAGCCTTCAAATTATAAAGGTTGATGATAAAGATCAAAAAGTGCCATTAGCCGGAGCAGAATTTACTTTATATGATCAAACAGGTACAACCGCTATTCGACCAATTACAACAGATGATGACGGTGTCGCTAAGTTTAACAACTTACGACGCGATAAATATATGATTAAAGAAACGAAAGCTCCTAAAGGTTATGTAATTAGTAAAGAATTAAGAGAAGGTATACTTGTTGAGCTAGGTTCTGACGAAATTACAAAATATACCCTTACAAATAAGAAGTTTGTCGGGAAAGTAGTACTTACAAAGACTGATGCTAAGAGTAGGGAAAAACTTGAACATGCTGTTTTCTCTTTACTAGATCAAAACAAACAAGTCATTCCTGAACATAAAGAATTAACAACAAATGACAAAGGACAAATTACTGTAGATAATTTAAAACCAGGAACGTACTACTTAAAAGAAACAAAGGCTCCTGAACATTATAAATTAGATGATCGACTGATTGAGGTTAAAATCGAGGAAGATCAAACAACAGTAATAAACCGAACTGCAACAAACAGTTTGATTCCAGGATCGGCCATTTTAACAAAAGTCGATAAAGATGGAAAAACTTTAGCAGGCGCGGAGTTCAGTGTAAGAGACCGAAATAACAAAATAATCCCTGGCTATAGAAAATTAACGACAAATGATCAAGGACAAATCGAAGCAAAAGATTTACGTCCTGGAGACTATCAATTTGTTGAAGAAAAAGCACCTGAACACTATGACATAGATAAAAAACCAATTGAGTTTACAATTGTCAAAAGTCAAAAGAAAGCAGTTACTGTTACAGCAACGAATCACCTCATTAAAGGTGGCGTCATTTTAACAAAAACTGATGATATCGATGATAAAACTACTCTTGCAGGTGCTGTATTTAAAATTGTTGATGCTAATGATGAAAAGAAAGTCATTCGCGAAAATGTAAAAACTGGTGCAGATGGTAAAGTAACTGTTAAAGACTTAGAGCCTGGCACGTATAAATTTATTGAAACGGAAGCTCCTAAGGATTATGTGTTAAATGCAAACCCTATTGAGTTTACAATCGATAAAAGCCAACAGTCTTTTGCTACTGTTACGGCAACAAACAGTTTAAAAACAGGCGAAGTCGAATTATTAAAAGTTGATGAATTTGGTGATAAAAAACCTCTAGAAGGTGCCGTATTTAAAATTGTCGATTTAAATAATAATGACGTTCGTACTGACTTAACTACAGATGCTGATGGAAAAACAAAAGCTGATAAGTTACGCCCTGGTAACTATAAGTTTATTGAAACAAAGGCTCCTGAGCATTATGTACTAGACGAGACACCGATTCCATTTAAAATCGATAGAAGTCAAAAAGAAACTCTACTTGTGAAAGCTGAAAATGCTTTAAAACCAGGAGATGTTGAATTAACAAAAGTTGATGATATCGATGGTACAGCTCTTGAAGGTGCTGTATTTAAAATTGTTGATGCTAACGATGAAAAGAAAGTCATTCGCGAAAATGTGAAAACTGGTGCGGATGGTAAAGCTATCGCTACTGGCTTACGCCCTGGCGATTATAAATTTATCGAAGTAACAGCACCGAAGTATTACGATAAAAATACAAAGCCAATCAAGTTCACGATTACAGAAAGTCAAACAACGTCGGCTACTGTTACTGCTAAAAACAGCTTAACAAAAGGCGGTATTGAATTAACAAAAGTAAATGCCGCAGATGAAAAAGAAACACTTGAAGGTGCTGTATTTAAAATCGTTAATAGAGATACGAATGAAGATGTTCGTACGGAACTTGTTACGAATAGTAAAGGAATACTAGTCGTAGATGACTTACGTCCCGGTAACTATAAACTTATCGAAACAAAGGCTCCAACTTATTACGATGTAAATGTAGAACCTATTGAATTTACAATCCAAAAAGGACAACAAAAACTTCTTCCACTTACATTTAAAAATAGTTTAACGAAAGGAAAAGTTAAACTTATTAAAGAAGATGATGTGGATAGCAAAATAGCTCTTGCTGGCGCTGTATTCAAATTACAAGACGCAACTGGCACTGACATTATGAAAGATTTAAAAACAGATGATTATGGAGTACTAGTTATTCCTGATTTAGCACCAGGGGATTATCAATTTATTGAAACAGAAGCCCCTGAACATTATAAATTAGATCAAACACCGATTAAGTTCACGATTAAAAAAGGTAGCAAGGATGATCTTCCATTCCCTGTCACTGTAACAAACAGTTTACTTACAGGTGGCGTTACTTTAACAAAAGTTGATGACATTGATGGCGTTACTCTTGAAGGTGCAGAATTTATCATTGTTGATGCTCATGATACGACAAAGGTGGTTCGTAAAGGATTAACTACTGATGAACATGGTAAAGTTTCTGCTTCTGATTTACGCCCAGGTGACTATCAATTTATTGAAGTAAAAGCTCCTAAAGACTATACGTTAAGCAACGATCCTATTCCGTTCACCATCGGAAAAAGTCAAAAAGAAAATATTAACGTTACCGCTACTAACAGCTTAAAGAAAGGTGCAGTCACATTAACGAAAATTGATGACATCGATCGTACAATGCTGAAAGGTGCTGTATTTAAAATTGTTGATATGAAGGGTAACGAAGTTCGCACAAACCTTGTTACAGACGACAAAGGCGAAATTTCGGTTTCTGACTTACGCCCTGGAGACTATCAATTTATTGAAACTCAGGCTCCTGAACATTATGTGTTAGACGAAACAGCGATTCCATTTACAATTGAAAGAAGTCAAACGGAAAAAATTACTGTTACAGGTAAAAATATGTTGAAAAAAGGTAGCGTGGAATTAACAAAAATTGACGATATTGATACTGATACGAAGCTCGCTAATGCTGTATTTAATTTATTAGATGCAGATGGAGAGATAGTTGAAGAAGGCTTAAAAACAAATGCTGAAGGAAAAATTGTTGTTGAAAATCTACGTCCTGGTACGTATAAGTTTATTGAAACAGTTGCTCCTGAACATTACGATTTAAATAAAAAACCGATCGAATTTACAATTAAGAAAAGCCAAACTGAAACGCTTCATGTTACAGCTAAAAACGCTCTAACAAAAGGTGCAGTGGAACTTTCTAAAGTAGATGACATCGATGGCACTAAACTTGAAGGCGCAGTATTTAACATTGTTGATATGAAGGGTACTGTAATTCATAAAGATCTTGTTACAAATAGTAAAGGGAAAATCGAAATCGACGACCTACGTCCGGGTGATTACCAATTCATCGAAACGAAAGCTCCTAAGCATTATGTTTTAGATGAAACACCAATCCATTTCACTATTGAAAAAGGACAGAAGAAGGCTATTACTTTAACTGCTAAAAATAGCTTACAACCGGGTAGTATCGAACTACTTAAAGTAGATGATCTAAACGATCAAATGAAACTTTCTGATGCGGTATTTAATTTACTAGACCAAAACGGGAAAGTGCTTAAAACAGATTTAAAAACGAACAGTGAAGGAAAAATCGTTGTTGAAAATTTACGTCCTGGTACGTATCAATTTATCGAAACAACGGCTCCGAAACATTATGATTTAGACAAAAAACCAATTGTAGTTACAGTTGAAAAAAGCCAAAAAGATATTGCTACTGTTACTATGAAAAATAGTTTAACAAAAGGCGGCGTTGAACTTACTAAAGTGGATGATATCGACGGTACAGCTCTTGAAGGCGCAGTATTCAACATTGTTGATATGAATGGGACTGTAATCCGCAAGAATCTTACTACAAATTCACAAGGTAAAATTAGCGTTTCTGACTTACGTCCGGGTGATTATCAATTTATCGAGACGAAAGCTCCGAAACACTACGATTTAAATAAAGAACCAATTCCTTTTACTATTGAAAAAGGACAAGCTGAACCGATTTCTGTTACTGCTAAAAATAGTTTAACAAAAGGTGCGGTAGAGCTTTCTAAAGTGGATGATATCGACGGTACAGCTCTTGAAGGTGCAGTATTTAAAATTGTTGATGACAAAAACAATGATGTTCGTACTGACTTAACTACTGTTAAAGATGGAAAAATCTCTGTTCCCGATTTACGTCCAGGGGACTATCAGTTCATTGAAATAAAAGCTCCTGAACACTACAAATTAGACAGTACACCGCTTAAATTTACAATTAAGAAAAGCCAAGCAGAGAAACTACAAGTCACCGCTAGTAACAGCTTAATTGAAGGTGCTGTTGAATTAATTAAAGTGGATGATATAAATCCAGATACAAAACTTTCTGATGCAGTATTTAACATCATTGATGCGAAAGGTAAAGTTGTTCGCACGAATTTAACTACTGATAAAGACGGGAAAGTTTCTGCTTCTAATTTACGACCAGGAGATTATCAATTCGTTGAAACGAAAGCTCCTAAAGATTATGATTTAAATAAAACACCGATTTCTTTCACTATTGAGAAAAGCCAACCAGCTCACGTTTCCGTTACTGCTAAAAATGGCTTAACTAAAGGTGGCGTGGAATTAACGAAAGTTGACTCTCTAGATGCGAAAGAAACGCTGGAAGGTGCGGTATTTAAAATTACTGATATGAACGGTAACGACATTCGTACGAATTTAGTTACCAATAAAGACGGAAAAATCATCGCTAAAGACTTACAACCTGGAGACTATCAGTTTATTGAAACGAAAGCTCCGAAACATTATGACTTAAATGAAGAGCCGATTAAGTTCACAATTGAAAGAAGTCAAACAAAACATGTCTTCGTTACAGCTACGAACAGCTTAACGAAAGGTAGTGTGGAGTTAATTAAAGTTGACGATGTTGAAGAAAACACAACACTTGAAGGTGCGGTATTTAAAATTGTTAATAAGGATGGACACGACGTCCGTACTGATTTAACTACTGATAAAAACGGCCGTTTAGTTGTGGATGAATTACCACCAGGAGACTATGAGTTTATCGAAACAAAAGCTCCTAATCACTATGACTTAAACGAAACACCTATTAAGTTCACAGTTAAAAAAGGACAAGAAAAAATCGCTTCCGTTACTGCTACGAATAGCTTAACGAAAGGCGCTGTTGAACTTTCTAAAGTGGATGACGTTGACGGTTCTGTCCTTAAAGATGCAGTATTTAAAATCGTCGATATGAACGGGCACAACGTTCGTTCTGATTTAACTACTGATAAAGATGGAAAAGTTTCTGTTTCTGATTTACGTCCGGGAGACTATCAGTTTATTGAAACGAAGGCTCCTACTCATTACGACTTAAATCAAAATCCTATCAAGTTTACTGTTGAAAAGAGTCAAACGACTAAAGCTTCTGTTACCGCTACGAATAGCTTAACGAAGGGCGCTGTTGAATTAACTAAAGTCGATGACACCGACGGCTCTACTCTTGAAGGGGCTATCTTTAAAATCGTTGATCATAACGGCCTTGATGTTCGTTCTGATTTGACTACTGATAAAGATGGAAAAATTTCTGTTTCTGATTTACATCCAGGAGACTATCAGTTTATTGAAACGAAGGCTCCTAAGCATTACGACTTAAATCAAAACCCTATCAAGTTTACTGTTGAAAAAAGTCAAACGACTAAAGCTTCTGTTACCGCTACGAATAGCTTAACGAAGGGCGCTGTTGAATTAACTAAAGTCGACGACACCGACGGCTCTACTCTTGAAGGGGCTATCTTTAAAATTGTTGATCATAACGGCCTTGATGTTCGTTCTGATTTGACTACTGATAAAGATGGAAAAATTTCTGTTTCTGATTTACGTCCGGGAGACTATCAGTTCGTTGAAACGAAGGCTCCTAACCATTACGACTTAAATCAAAACCCTATCAAGTTTACTGTTGAAAAAAGTCAAACGACTAAAGCTTCTGTTACCGCTACGAATAGCTTAACGAAGGGCGCTGTTGAATTAACTAAAGTCGACGACACCGACGGCTCTACTCTTGAAGGGGCTATCTTTAAAATCGTTGATCATAACGGCCTTGATGTTCGTTCTGATTTAACTACTAATAAAGATGGAAAAATTTCTGTTTCTGATTTACGTCCGGGAGACTATCAGTTTATTGAAACGAAGGCTCCTATTGGATACGATTTAAGTGCTAAGCCAATTCCTTTCACAATTACGAAAGGACAATCTCAAGTTACTTCTGTTACAGCTTTAAATAGTTTAACAACAGGTTCAATGGAGTTAACTAAAATTGATATTGATCACCATGGAACACTTGAAGGTGCCCTTTTCAATATTTTAGATCACGACGGAAAAGTAGTACGAGAAGGTTTACAAACAGACGGGCATGGTAAATTAATCGTAAATGATTTGAAACCTGGTAATTATCAATTAGTGGAAACAAAGGCTCCTAAAGGCTATCAATTAGATGCATCACCAATAAATTTTACAATTGAAAAAGCTCAAGCTGCACCACTACAAATTACAGTTTCAAATAAAAAAATCGATTCTTCATCCGGTGGAGATGATAAACCAATTACTCCTCCTAATAAAGAAGAGGAAACAGGGAAAGAAACTTCTGAAGAACTAGAAAAAGGAAATCCTGACACACATGGTAAAGGAACTTCTGAAGAACTAGAAAAAGAAAACCCTGACACACAAATAAACAAACAGCAAGATGACCGAAATAAGGGTAAAGAACTTCCAAATACAGGTCACAAAAATGATCCTACTCAAACAGTAGGTATCGTACTTCTACTAGCTGGTTTGTTAAGTATTTTAGCTACAAAACGAAAAAAATATTATTAATAGTTTTTCACACCTAATCAAGTAAACATTTGATTAGGTGTTTTTTTATACCAAAAAAGGACGATACATAGAGTATTGTCCTTTTAACGGGGTGAGGCTGCCCAAAAGTACGGAAAACCTTTGAACAGCCTCGTATTTTCATATGGATGCCTTACATATATCACTGATAATAAGTATGAAATGCGGAAACATATTTATCATCACATGATTCAAACATGAGAAAAGAAACCCTATAGGATTCTTTTCTCTACATAATCTAAAGTTTGGGTACACTAGATTCATGCAATGTAGGAGCTTTCCAAGCAGAAAGCGAACCTTCATTTAAAATGATAGCATACATATCTTCATCAAAAATATGTAAATATGCATATAGCGTTTTTTTATTTCTCAATGTCAGAATATTGAAAAATAATAAAGGTAACGGTAAAATAAAGTCGTTATCCGTCTTCTTTTGTCAGTCAGAGAGAATAGAAGAATAGGAGAGGAAAAAATGAAAAAATCTTTGAAACAAAAAATAGTAAGCTCTTTGCTTGCTGTATCACTCGCTGTTAGCTTAGCTCCAATTGGACAAGCCAAAGCTGATTCCACGTCAGAAATCACACAGACTTCACCTATCACAAAACAAGTTGATGCAAGCCGTGCCATCGAACACATCCGTTTCTTATCCGAAACAATTGGTCCTCGCCCTGGTGGGACAAAATCAGAAGAATGGGCTTCTCGCTACGTTGGTATGCAGCTTAAATCAATGGGCTATGAAGTAGAATATCAACCATTTCAAGTGCCGGATCAATACGTTGGATTTATTGAATCACCATTATCCACAAAACGTAATTGGCAAGCCGGAGCTGCCGCTAACGCACTAATTTCTACAGAAGCTGTTACAGCTCCTCTTATCTTTGTTCAAGGTGGAACAAAATTAGAGGATATCCCAAATGAAGTAAACGGAAAAATTGTTCTATTTGAAAGAGGAACAACAGTTACAGACTATAATAAACAAGTTGAAAATGCTGTTAGCAAAGGAGCAAAAGGTGTCCTTTTATACAGTTTAATTGGCGGACGCGGAAATTATGGACAAACCTTCAATCCCCGCCTAACGAAAAAGCAGTCTATCCCTGTCTTTGGTCTTGCTTATGCACAAGGAAATGCATTTAAAGAGGAAATCGCTAAAAAAGGGACCACTCTTCTTTCTCTAAAAGCGAGACATGAATCTAACTTAACATCACTTAATGTCATCGCTAAAAAGAAACCAAAAAACAGCACAGGTAATGAAAAAGCTGTCGTTGTAAGTTCGCACTATGATAGTGTCGTTGGAGCACCTGGAGCAAATGATAATGCTTCTGGTACAGGATTAGTATTAGAACTAGCTCGTGCTTTTCAAAATGTAGAAACTGATAAAGAAATTCGTTTTATTGCTTTTGGTTCTGAAGAGACTGGCTTACTTGGCTCCGATTATTACGTTAATAGTTTATCCCAAAAAGAACGCGATCGAATTTTAGGTGTCTTTAACGCAGACATGGTTGCAACAAATTACGATAAAGCAAAGAATTTATATGCTATGACGCCTAACGGTTCTCCAAACCTTGTAACAGACGCAGCCTTACAAGCAGGTAAACAATTAAATAATGACCTCGTACTGCAAGGGAAATTCGGCTCTAGTGATCACGTGCCATTTGCTGAAGTTGGTATTCCTGCCGCCCTATTTATTTGGATGGGTGTCGATAGTTGGAATCCATTAATCTATCATATTGAGAAGGTATACCATACGCCTCAAGATAATGTGTTAGAAAACATTTCGCCTGAACGTATGAAAATGGCATTAGAAGTTATCGGGACAGGAGTTTATAATACACTTCAAAAATCTGTTGCTCAAACTGAACAGAAAGCTGCTTAATCATTTAAAAGACCACTGATTTTTATCGGTGGTCTTTTATTGAGAAAATATATATATGCATAAAAGCATATTTCCTCCTGCTCATTATCCTATACAATATTAAGTGTAACAAAAATGATTACAACTAATAAGGAGGTTTTTTCTACTATGAAAAAAATGATTTTAGCCAGTGCTTTAACTTTAGCAGGAATTACTGGCGCTACCGCTTTTATTCCTGAAACAAAAGTCGCTGCTGCCACTCAAGAACAAAGTTTTACAAAATTTTATTCTTTACAAACTGGAAGTAGTTCTGAACAAGAACCTATTTTCCTTCAAAAAGGACAGGAACTAACAATTCAACCTAACAGTAAAACTCCTAGTTACAGTGTTTATGACTCAAGTCATAACCTTATTGGGCGCTATTCTGATGGTTACGGCCGAATTTTCACTGCAAAAACAGATGGAAATATGTATGTTCAATTTCATGCACCTTTCGTTTACTATAGTCCTGTTAGCTTTTCCGTTACGTATACAATCCAATAAAGTGAAACTTTAATCAGTGGGGGTTTTCTTCATCCACCACTGATTATTAGTTGAACCAATCGGACTTTTATGAGCAGCCCGACCCCCACCTAAATTCTTTGCTTTCGCTGAATTTTGAGGTGGGGGTCTTACTGCCCATTAAAGCGGGATAAAATAAAGGGCCTTTCTCAAGGCCCTTTATTTTATTTCCCAATTCACTTTTACAAAACCATCTTTCACCAATACACCACTTATATTAAATACATACTTTTCATTTGCCTTTAAGGTAGCTTTGAAAGTACCTTTTTTCGATTCACAGATCTCTTTTAACTCTCTTATACCTTTTCCTTGTCTTTCATACAAGCTAAAGCATAAATTCCCACGTTTTGCATCTGTCTCATAAAAAAATGTTACTTCTGTATCTTTTTCATACTCAAGTTCAATATCTTTCCCAGCAATATCCCATGATGAGAATTTTGCCTCATAACTGGTCTCCCCTTGCTTCTCATTTTCTAAATATATATCACCAGCTCTCCACATATCATCTAACGTTTGGACGAAAGCAAAGCCGCTCAGTAATACAAACATCGCACTTGCAAATATGACAACTAATGTTATCTTTTGTTTTTTCATAGCCCTCATCGTATGTTCTCCTTCTATTTTCTTGTTACTTCTTCGTATCATATATAACAAAACTCCAATAAAAAATGGAAATACAATCGCTATAACACTCCACCACTTACTTATCCCACTCGTTTTCGCATCTGTATACACCCATGATGCTACACATACTAAAAGTGCTATAAAAGTTAAATGCATTGCAATCCCAGCTATCTCAAATACTACAAATGGATTAGCGAACTCTATCATGTAATTTATACTCCTTCTTTAAAAATGACTGTATGACAACATATATAGGAACGTATAGATGCATCATAATCACACTTGCTATCAACATAGGGACTTTATGATTCAAATGAGTGACAAACTGCTCCATAACAATTGTTAATAAAATAATCCAAATCGCATGAATACAAATAACCCATCTCTTCTCTAATTTTCGAGCATTTCGTACGCTCTGTTTCGTATTATTTATCAGCTCTTCGCTTGGAATCATGTCTTCAGCTAAGCTGCTCCTTATCTTCTGATCAAACTTATCTTCCGTCATAAACGAACCCCTCCAAATGTTCCCGCATTTGCTTCTTCGCATAATTAAGGCGGTATTTCACCGTACCAATCGGTATATTTAATATTTCGCTCATTTCTTTATAAGAGTATTGTTCATAATAGTAGAGTACGAGCACGGTTTTATATTTTTCATTCAATAGCTGTATAACTTCCCGTATCATTTCCGCTTCCACTTTTTGAATAAATTCTTCTGATATATTCACTTCATCTGCGAAATCGATTTCTCCACCATCATCTTTATGAAACAAATCCAATACGCGATCTTTCCACCTTTTCTTCTTACGATAAAAGTCATAAAACGCACGAACACAAATTGTAGTAATCCATTTTTTATAATTTTCCACGCAAGAAAGCTGGTGCCGAGAGGAAAAAACTTTTATCCAAGTCTCTTGAAAAATATCTTCTGCATCTTCTTTCGTTTTTGCTAATTTATAGCATAAGGAATATATTTGCTGCTTATATATATCAATTAATTCTTCTGCCTTTTCTTCCATCGGAAACCTCCTGTCATTTATATAAGACGACGCAAATTCTCCTTTTGTTTGATAAAATTTTATTTTTTTATTATCTCCATACAAAAAGGCAATCACAACATCGTGTGATTGCCTTTTACTGAAAACGAAAAATCGGTTAGAATACTCGGTGGCTTCGCGCCTTCCTATTCTGAACGAGCCGCTTCCGCTTTTTTTTATTACATTTTTTCTGGTGCAGATACTCCTACGATTGCTAATGAGTTTTGAAGTGTAGTGCGTACTGCTTTCATTAACTCATAGCGAGCTTTACTTAATTCTAAGTTATCTTGGTTTAATACTTTTTCTGCATTGTAGAAGCTGTGTAATGCTGCTGCTAATTCAAATGCGTAGCTTGTAATGCGGTGTGGCAAACGTTTTTGCGCTGCATCCGCAACTACAGCTGGGAATTCACCAAGTTTTTTCAGTAACTCTACTTCTTTCTCAGAAGTAACAAGTTTGTAGTTCACATCTCCACCTGCAGCTAGTCCTAACTCTTCACCTTGACGAAGGATACTGCATACGCGAGCATGAGCATACTGTGCATAGTATACTGGGTTTTCATTAGATTTTGATACAGCTAAGTCCATATCAAAGTCTAAATGAGAATCACCGCTACGCATTGCGAAGAAGTAACGCATTGCGTCCACGCCTACTTCTTCCATAAGCTCACGAAGTGTAACTGCTTTACCTGTACGCTTACTCATCTTCATTTTTTCACCATTTTGGTACAGTTGTACCATTTGGATGATTTCTACTTCAAGTGTTTCTTTATCGTAACCTAGCGCTTGAATAGCAGCTTTCATACGAGGAATGTAACCGTGGTGGTCAGCACCCCAAATGTTGATTAACTTATCGAAACCACGCTCTAATTTATCACGATGGTAAGCGATATCTGGCGTTAAGTATGTGTAAGAACCGTCGTTTTTAATTAATACACGGTTTTTGTCGTCACCGTAAGTCATAGAACGGAACCAAGTTGCACCGCCTTCTTCAAAGATCTCGTCACGCTCTTTTAATACTGCAAGTGCAGCATCGATTTTTCCGTTTTTGTATAATGATGTTTCTGAGAACCATACATCAAACTTAACACGGAAGCTTTCTAAGTCTTTTTGAAGTTTTGCTAACTCATATTTTAAACCGTATGAACGATAGAACTCATAGCTTTCTTCAGCATCAGCTTTTGCATAACGATCGCCAAACTCTTCAGCTAAACGCTTACCGATTCCAATGATGTCCGCACCATGGTATCCGTCTTCTGGCATTTCTTTCTCTAGGCCTAAAGCTTGCATGTAACGAGCTTCAACAGAAAGAGCTAAGTTATGAATTTGGTTACCAGCGTCATTAATGTAGTACTCACGAGATACATCGTATCCTGCTTTTGCTAATACGTTACATAAAGTGTCACCTACTGCCGCACCACGTGCATGTCCTAAGTGAAGGTCACCTGTTGGGTTCGCAGATACGAACTCAATTTGTACTTTTTCACCTTTACCAGTATTCGTTTCACCGTAAGCTTCGCCAGCGTTAACGATTGTTGGGATTAAGTCTGTTAAGTAGCTATTATCCATGTAGAAGTTAATGAAACCAGGTCCTGCGATTTCAATTTTTTCAATAGAAGCTTTTGCTTTATCGAAGTTTGCAACTAATTCTTCTGCAATCATACGAGGTGCTTTTTTCGCAACGCGTGCAAGTTGCATTGCCATATTTGTAGAGAAGTCACCATTTGTTTTATCTTTTGGAGATTCTAATACAACGTTTGGAATCTGTTCTTCTGTCGCTAATTCTGCCTTTAATACAGCAGCTTGAATTTCTTCTTTAATCAATCCTTTTACTTGTTCTAAAGAATTCATTATTTTGCCTCCTTCAAATTAAGTGTAATTGTATATCTGCCAGCTTCTTGTTCACTTAGAAGCAATGCGTACGTTAAGAAGAGTTGTCCCTTTTTCTTTTCATCCGACCATTTAAAAAGAACGTTATCAGTTTTCGTTTGCAATGCAAACGTACCAAGTTCACTCGTATACGTACCAGTTGTCCATTCACCTTTCACATGCGTTTGACGCATTGAAACAGCACCTGAACGCATAATGAGAACTTGTTCATCTTGAATTTTAATAATTGTTTTCACTTCGCCCTGTTCGTTCGGCTCTTGGAATGTTACATATGTACCTTGACCTTTTACATAGTATTGACCATTTGCTTCAAAAGCAACGGTTTCCTTCCTCGCCCCTTCACGGATTTCTGTTACGAAATGAACGTGTACCGGCAAGCCTGCAAGTTGTTTCTCCACGTCTTGCACACCTTTCAAATGTTATAGATATTAAATACTACTTATAATAAATCACTTTTCCTATCATATCAAAAAAAACCTCTGTCTGTCTGCTGAAAAATCAGGAAAACTCCATTTCAAAAAATAATTCACTTTCACTTTATTTCATATGATAAAATATTTTTTAAATCTAAATATTCTTTCATTCGAAGAGGTGAGTTATATGCTACCGACAAAATTAAAAAAGGGTGATGAAATTAGAGTTATTTCACCATCTTGTAGCTTAAGTATTGTCTCAACTGAAAACAGAAAGCTTGCTGTAAAAAGATTAACTGACATGGGCTTTCAAGTTACATTCTCAACATATGCTGATGAGATAGATCGCTTTGCTTCCTCTTCTATTTCTTCACGTGTTCAAGATCTTCATGAAGCATTTAGAGACCCTAATGTAAAAGCCATTTTGACAACACTTGGCGGATACAACTCTAATGGTTTATTGAAACATCTCGATTATGATTTAATTCGAGAAAACTCGAAATTTTTCTGTGGCTATTCTGATATTACCGCTTTAAATAATGCAATTTACACAAAAACAGGACTTATTACATATTCAGGACCCCATTTCTCTTCATTTGGAATGGAGAAAGGTCTCGAATATACGACTGATTACTTTTTACAATGCTTAACTTCTAATAAGCCCATTGAAGTCCTGCCATCTGAAACGTGGAGCGATGATTCTTGGTATATAGATCAGGAAAATCGAGAATTCATTACAAATGAAGGTTATATTTCGATTCATGAAGGCGAAGCAACTGGAGAGATTATCGGTGGTAATATGAGCACATTGAATTTACTACAAGGTACACCATATATGCCAAACTTACAGGGGAAAATATTATTTCTTGAGGAGGATAGTTTAACTGGAAAAGCTACCCTTAACACTTTTGATCGTTATTTACATTCTCTTATGCAGCAACCTGACTTTGAACATGTAAAAGGCATCGTTATAGGAAAGATGCAAAAAGGTGCAGAATGTACGATAGAAGACATTCAAGAAATGATTGCTTCAAAGCCTGAACTTACACACATACCTATCATTGCAAATGCAAGTTTCGGGCATACAACCCCGATTTTCACTTTCCCAATTGGTGGACGTGCAAAAATCTTTTCTAATAAAGAGAATTCAGCTATCACCATTTTAACGCACTAAAAAAGGAGCGAACGATTCGCTCCTTTTACGGTTTTTCTATTTTTTCCAACGCTTTTTGCGGAATTGATTCTTTTGGGATTTCAGCCCATCCTTTTCCTTGCATACCTTTTGCATAAATTTTTATAAACGCCCCCGTATGCAATTCACGGTTCATCATTCTTTTCACAACTTGTAACTTTCCGTCTTCTGTATACCCTTTAAATGTATACAAGTATTCACCGTCTTTTTTCTCACCTTTATTTATAACCGCATAATAATCTTGTATTTCTTTATTTGAAAAGAAGTTGTCTACAAAAGCATGCACACCTTCTGTTTTCGTGTTTAAATAGTACGCTGTTCCACCTAAAATAATGGCGAATACAGCTAAAACTTTAATTACCAATTTCATACATGCGCCTCCTGTTTGCACTTCTTTCTCACTAATCTTATGTCTATACCTGTATTATACGGAAAAAGGCATACTATACTCTATTGAAAAGTCTTACACTTTCCTTACATTATTGTAAGGGTTTTTCAACTTATAGCAATTTCCCAATAAAAAATTTTTCCGTTTCATGAACTTTTATATTATTATTGAATGATACAAATTTTTATTACAAAAATCAAAGGAGACAGTTTTCAAATGGCTATCTTGCAAGGTTTAGCACTATTACTTGTTGTACTTTGTCTATTTACACTTTTTAGTTACCGTGCTCCTTACGGAATGAAAGCAATGGGTGCTTTAGCTAATGCAGCAATCGCAAGTTTTCTTATTGAAGCATTTCACCGTTATATCGGTGGAGAGATGTTTCATAATGACTTTTTACAATCAGTAGGAGAAGCTTCTGGTAGTATGAGCGGTGTCGCAGCGGCAATTTTAGTCGCACTAGCAATCGGTGTTTCACCCGTATATGCTGTTTTAATCGGTATCGCTACTAGCGGATTCGGTATTTTACCAGGATTTTTCGCTGGATACGTTTGCGCTTTCGTCGTGAAATTTCTCGAAAAGAAATTACCGGCTGGTGTAGAGTTTTTAGCAATTTTATTTATTGCCGCACCAATCTCACGCGGAATGGCCATGCTTATGGATCCGCTCGTGAACGCAACGCTCGGTAAAATCGGTTCTATGATTTCAGTTGCAACTACAGAAAGTCCTATCATTATGGGTATTATGCTTGGTGGATTAATAACAGTTATTTCTACCTCTCCATTAAGTTCTATGGCACTAACTGCAATGCTAGGATTAACAGGTTTACCAATGGCAATTGGTAGTCTTGCCGTAGCAGCCTCAGCCCCAATGAACTTTATTTTCTTTAAACGACTAAAAATTTGTTCAAAGAAAGACACAATCGCTGTAGCAATCGAGCCTTTAACACAAGCCGATGTTGTTTCAGCAAATCCAATTCCAATTTATGCGACAAACTTCGTTGGCGGTGCCCTTGCTGGTATTATTACATCTCTGTTCCAGCTCGTTAATAATGCGCCAGGAACAGCATCACCAATTCCAGGGCTTCTTGTCTTATTCGGATTTAATGACGTTGTAAAAGTAACAATTGCTGCTGTATTATGTGGAATCGTTACCACTATTGTTGGATACATCGGATCAATCGTATTCCGCAAATATCCAATTCGTTCTGCTGATGAAATTCGCGGCATTACTTCGGAAGAAAAAGTTGCATAAGAAAAAGAGCTATTCTCATTGTTTGAGAATAGCTCTTTTTCTTGTCGTCTGACGGTAAATGAAATTATATTAGCGATTTTTCAAATATATCGGCGTAACTCGAATTATATCAGCGATTTTTTTAATATATCGACCGTAACTCGAATTATATCGGCGATTTTTTTAATATATCGACTTACCGACACATAACACAAAATAAGAGCCCCCTATTCATATAGGAGGCTTTTATTTTATCTAGCTACAGCAGCTAGAATCTCCGCTTTTACTTCACCCAACCGAGCAGCATTTCCCGCACGAATTTGCTTGCTGCGACTGGTGTTTGATCACTATGGTCGTAGACAGGAGCTACTTCTACTAAGTCTGCTCCAACTACATTTATATTTGAATTTGCAATTGCCACGATGGAATCTAATAATTCTTTAGATGTGATACCTCCAGCTTCTAACGTTCCTGTTCCTGGAGCGTGAGCTGGGTCTAATACGTCAATGTCGATTGTGACATAAACTGGGCGTCCTGCAAGTTTCGGTAATACTTCTTTTAACGGTTCTAATACGTCAAATTTATATAAGTTCATACCTACTTCTTTTGCCCATTCGAATTCTTCCTTCATTCCAGAACGAATACCGAAAGAATATACGTTTTCCGGACCAATTAAATCGCACACTTTACGAATAGGTGTAGAGTGGGATAAAGGCTCCCCTTCATACGATTCACGTAAATCAGTATGGGCATCCATATGGATGATTGCTAAATCCGGATATTTTTTTGCCATTGCCTTAAAAATTGGCCAAGACACTAAGTGCTCACCGCCGAGACCTAGTGGAAACTTATCGGCATCTAAAAGTTTTGATACATACTCTTCAATCATGTCTATGCTACGCTGTGGATTTCCAAATGGTAATGGAATATCACCCGCATCAAAATATTTTACCTCTTCTAGTTCACGATCTAAATATGGGCTATATTCTTCAAGACCGATTGACACTTCACGAATACGTGCAGGGCCAAAACGAGAACCTGGACGGTAGCTTACTGTCCAATCCATTGGCATCCCGTAAATAACTGCCTCTGACTCTTCAAAACTTGGATGACTTTTAATAAATACTTTACCTGAATAAGCTTCATCAAAACGCATACTCTTTTCCTCCTTGTGTGGAACTTAAGGTATCCCAACCTTTCATTATTTCTCAAATTTGGAGCCTATAACTCCTCTTTCTCGATTTACCTGTGCCTTCTTCTTACAAGAAGACTACTTCATTTGTAGCAGTGTAAGTAACTAGCATGTTCAAGCCTTCTAGACAAACACCTTAAATGAGTCACTTACACTTTATTTATTTCAATTTAACGCTCTTACTTAATTAAATCGCCAACAAATTTCGGTAATGCGAATGCTGCATTGTGTAATTCTTTTGTGTAGTATTTCGTTTCAATTTCGTGGAAACGCTCTTCACTCACTTCTAATGGATCATGTTTTTTAGATCCAATTGTGAACGTCCAAAGACCACTTGGGTAAGTTGGAATATTCGCTGTGTATAAACGAGTAATTGGGAAGATCTCCTTTACGTCTTTAAACACAGTTGTAATTAGTTCTGGTGTGAACCAAGGGTTGTCCGTTTGTGCAACGAAAATACCATCTTCTTTTAATGCTTTAGAGATTCCAGCGTAGAAGCCTTTTGTAAATAGGTTTACTGCTGGTCCTACTGGCTCAGTAGAATCTACCATAATTACGTCATATTCATTTTCGCTTTCTGCGATGTGTAGGAAACCGTCTCCTACTTTTACTTCTACGCGCTCATTATCTAGTGCGCCTGCAATTGATGGTAAGTATTGTTTAGAGTACTCAATTACTTTTCCATCGATTTCAACAAGAGTTGCTTTCTTTACGCTTGGGTGTTTTAATACTTCACGAATAACACCGCCATCGCCACCACCTACAACTAATACGTTTTCAGGGTTTGGATGTGTAAATAAAGGTACGTGCGCTACCATTTCATGATAAACGAACTCATCTTTTTCTGTTGTCATAACCATGCCATCTAAAATAAGCATGTTTCCGAACTCTTCCGTTTCAACCATATCAAGTTTTTGGAATTCTGTTTGCTCCGTATGTAATGTGCGGTTAATACGCGCCGTAATCCCAAAATGTTTTGTTTGTTTTTCAGTGAACCATAGTTCCATCGTACAATCACGCCTTTCAATGCAAATTTATAATAGGGACATCATTAATGTCCCCTAACAAAAATAAAACAAAACATCCAAAAAGTATAGTTAAAAGTACAAAAATACCGAAAATATATTTTAGTCAGAGGGTTCTAACATATGTACGAAAAGGGATTGCTCTGTAATAGGAAAGAAAACCCTTTCTTAAGAAAGGGCTTTTGTCTCTATTTCTACCGGCTTTCGAACCGGAATTAAAATCATTACACAACCGACTGACACAACAATTCCACCGACTAAAAACGGACTTTGCGGTGAAACAGTGTGGCCAATGATTCCTGATAAGATTGGAGCAATTGCGCCACCTAACCAACGAACGAAGTTATAAACACCTGATGTAACAGATCTTTCATAAGGTGAAATATCCATTACATAACTTGTAAATAATGCATTATTTAATCCAGATGCTAATCCCGATAGAACAATTAATACAATTTGTAACCACATAACTTTCACGAAGAATAGTGCGATTAAGAAAAGCGCAAATACGAGTAAACTACCTTTCAACAATGCTTTCGGTTCATATTTCCCTTCTAGCTTATGGGCCAAAATTGCAGAACCGTAAGCTAACGCTAATCCCCATCCGCAAAATACAAACCCTAATTGAATAGCAGATAAATGCATAATAAGTGGTGAATATGCTAGCACAACGAAAAATCCGTAGTAGTATAACATTCCTGAAATCGCACCTTGCATAAACGGTTTATATTTCACCAGGTTAAGTAATTCCCCTACGCCTGCCGCTTTACGTTTCACTTTTCGCTCCGGTTCTTTTACAAAAAAGAAAACTAAAATAAATGCTAAGAAAATTAAAATACTCGTCGCAAAAAATGGGTAACGCCAAGAATGTCCACCTAATATCCCGCCTAATAACGGTCCGCCTGCCATCCCTAAACCGATAGCTGCTTCATATAGTCCTACTGCTTCATGAACTTCTTTACTTAATGCAATCAATAATGTCATCGCCGTTGCGAAGAACATCGCATTTCCTAATCCCCACCCCGCGCGGAAAATAGATAATTGGGCAATCGTTTGCGATATACCGCATATAAACGCAAATACAGTTACAATCGCAAGACCGATCGTCATCATTCGTTTATCACCAAA
The DNA here is from genome assembly GCF_053345335.1 of Bacillus sp. M5A3_1b. Lineage (NCBI taxonomy): Bacteria > Bacillati > Bacillota > Bacilli > Caryophanales > Bacillaceae > Bacillus > Bacillus sp. M5A3_1b. The sequence continues at coordinate 449,865 of NZ_JBKEZY010000003.1, forward strand.
TCTTGATGCGAATATTCCAGCTGGTAACATCATAATTGCCATCGTTAAAATATATGCTGTAAATAACATCTCTACTTGCCAATGCGATGCACCAATTTGCTCAGCAATACTTGGTAAGATTGGGTCGACTACCCCTATACCCGAAAAGGCAAGGAAGGTAGCCACCACTGTAATCAATCTCCCTAATTTTTGTTTGCTCTCCATTTTGATCATTCTCCTTTTGTACTCTCTAAAAATGTCGCTGCACGATGTAGGCTATCTTCGAGTTCCGCCTTTACACGCTGCATTTGCTCCATTTTCTCGTCTAGCGTTTGCACTTGTTTTTCAAGCATCTCTTTAATTTCTTGAATCACTTCGCGGTCACGAGGATTCTCACTATTTCTTCTTTGCTCCATTCTTTCTTTTAACGATAAGAAATGTTGCATTTCTTGAAGCGTAATTCCTAACACTTCTTTCGCTTCTACAATCCTTTTAATTCTGGCGATGTCCTCGTCTGTATACAGGCGAATGTTCCCCTCACTACGTTCAGGGGGATGAATTAAGCCAATTTCCTCATAATAACGAAGTGTACGTTTTGTTAAACCAACTTGCTTTGTGACTTCATCAATTTTATACATGTTTATTCCTCCCTTCACTTGATTATTACATTTTACGTTAACGTTAACTTTTGTGCAACTGTTAGACTTTTGTAAATGTTTATCCCATTCAATTGTATTTTTCCAAAAGCAGTTTCATAATGAAAGAAAAGAAACGATAAGGAGATTTCCGTATGAATAAACCTCTTATTTTCGCCCACCGCGGGGTAAAAGGAACACATCCAGAAAATACGATGATTGCTTTCCAAGAAGCAGAACGCATTGGTGCCCACGGAATTGAGCTTGATGTCCACCTATCAAAAGATGGTGAACTTGTCGTGATTCACGATGAAACAGTAGATCGCACAACAAATGGCATAGGTCTTGTTTCTGAAAAAACGGTAGCGGAATTACAAGCTTTAGATGCCGGTAGCCATAAAGACCCTTCTTTCCATGAAGCAAAAATTCCAACGTTACGCGAAGTATTCATTTGGTTATCTACGACAAATTTACAGCTCAACATTGAGTTGAAGACAGATGTTATCCACTATCCAACTATTGAAGAAAAAGCTATCGCTCTCGTTCGTGAATATCATCTATCTAATCAAATTGTATTCTCGTCATTTAACCACGACTCTGTTTCATTATTAGCAGAAATAGCTCCTGAAATCCCGAGAGCAATTTTATATGACACACCACTTGCTGATCCTATTGCTGAAGCAAAAAATAGAAACGCAACTGGTTTACACCCAAACTTTCAATTATTAACAAAAGAATTTGTCCAATTTGCACAAAATCAAGGGTACGCTTTCCGCCCTTATACAATTAACGAATACAAAGATTTACAAACTATGATTGACTACGGCGTAGATGTCATTATTACCGATTGGCCAGCGCGTGCCTTTGAGCTCCTTTCTTAATTAAAGGAGCTTTTTGTTTTCGAAATTTCATTGTTTAAAATAACCGAAAACCCTCAATACTAATACAATAATGTTTGTATTAGTATTGAGGGGCTGAAAAAGATGGATCAAACTATGAATCCGAAACTTAAAAAATATAAACGTCTTTTCTTCACCGTAATGTTTTCTTCTGTTCTTTTTTTCGTTTTTTCCTTTTTTGTTATTATTATAGTTGCAAAAATTATGGGACCTCCCCCTGTTGCTGTCCCGCAAACAAGTGTCTTTTACGCTAATGATGACACTGTTATCGGACAAAGTAATGAAATGCAAAAACGTTACAATGTATCTCTCAATGAAATCTCTCCTTATGTAAAAGAGGCGACACTATCTATCGAAGATCAACGATTCTACAAGCATCATGGCTTTGATATGAAACGTATTGCTGGTGCTATTGTTGCCGATTTAAAAGCGATGGCAAAAGTCCAAGGTGCTAGTACGATTACACAACAGTATGCTCGTAACCTATACTTAGATCATGATAAAACGTGGAAACGTAAACTATTAGAAGCAATGTACACAATCCGCCTTGAAGTGAACTATAATAAAAATCATATTTTAGAAGGATATTTAAATACAATTTATTACGGGCATGGTGCTTACGGAATCGAAGCTGCATCTCGTCTATATTTCGATAAAACAGCAAAAGAATTAACATTAGCGGAAGCTAGTATGCTCGCAGGTATCCCGAAAGGACCTAGTGTCTACTCTCCCTTTTTAAAAGAGGATCGTGCGAAAGGACGACAATCTCTCATATTAGACGAAATGGTAGAACAAGGTTACATTACGAAGAAACAAGCAACGTCAGCAAAAAAAGAGCCACTAACTTTTGCCTCATTAGATACAAAAAAAGTGGCAGAGATTGCACCTTATTTCCAAGATGCTGTACAAGCTTCTCTTCTTCGTGATATCGGATTAGATGAACAAGCCTTACAAAAGGGTGGCCTGCGTATTTATACAACACTAGACCCTAAATTACAATCTGTTGCAGATCAAGCTGTAAAAGATCACATACCTGACACAACAAACATACAAACTGCGCTCGTCTCTATGAATCCAAAAACAGGTGAAGTAGCTGCCCTTGTTGGTGGAACTGATTATAATACGAGTCAATTTAACAGGGCTACACAGGCCGCTCGACAGCCTGGATCTACGTTTAAGCCATTCCTGTATTACGCGGCATTAGAACGAGGATTCACCCCTGCTACGCGCTTAAAAAGCGAATACACTGTGTTCACTTTAGGTGACGGTGTTTCAAAGTATAAACCGAAAAACTATAAAGACTATTATGCAGACGATTTTGTAACAATGGCGCAAGCTCTTGCGGTCTCTGATAACGTATATGCCGTGAAGACCAATTTATTTTTAGGCGAAGACATTCTTACAAAAACAGCGAAGCAATTCGGTATTACTACCGCATTAAAAGATGTTCCGTCTCTCGCTCTCGGTACATCTCCTGTAAAACCAATTGAAATGGTTAACGCTTATAGCATGTTCGCAAACGGTGGAAAAGAAGTAAAACCAATGTTTATTCGCCGCATTATGGACCATGAAGGAAATATGTTATACGATGCTCATTTGGAGAGTAAGCAAGTTCTTGATAAAAGCAAAGCATTTGTGATGGAAGAAATGATGACGGGTATGTTTAATAAAAAACTAAGCAGTTATGCTGCTGTAACTGGTCAATCGATGTTATCAAAGCTATCAAGAACATATGCTGGAAAGTCTGGTTCTACTGAAACGGATAGTTGGATGATTGGATTTACTCCGCAAATTGTAACTGGTGTATGGGTTGGATACGATCAACCTAAATCAATTTCAAATGTAGCCGAACAGGGATATGCGAAAAAAATATGGACCGATACGATGGAAAAAGGCTTAGATGGACAACCTAAAAAAGAGTTTAAACAACCAAATGACGTCGTTGCAGTCGATATTAACCCTGAAAACGGAAAAATCGCTACAAAAAATTGTCCCATTTCAGTTAAAATGTATTTCGCAAAAGGTACAGAACCAACTGAATATTGTATGGATCATGTCGATGACAAAGAGGAATTTGAAAAGACAACTGACGAAAAGAAGAAAACAAGTTGGTGGAAAAAATATCTTCCTTGGTAAAAAAATAGCTGACGGGTATCCGTCAGCTATTTTTTATTCACTTAATAATGCACGGCGCAATTCTTCACTAGATTCGTTCCAAATCGCTTCATTATGTTCTTTCAAGAACGTACCAAGTACTTTTTTAGATGATTCATCCATATGGTCAACCATAATGTGACGCTTCATTGATTTATCCATTTTGTTTACATGCTCTGGAAGTGATTTATATCCGCGGCGAATTTCACGGTCAACTGTCATTTCACAAGCTGTTACACCTGCATAATAAGCACCTGTCGCCGTTCTTTCAATCGTTACCCACACAAGCCAAAATGGTTTTCCGTTTGGAACTTCATCTTTATTTGTTAAAAACTTAATACCTTTTTCGACTGTACTACGCGCATGCATTGCACCGATATCAACAAATGCTGTTTTCTCTAGTACATCGACAAATACAGGTGAAATGTTTTCTAGACTTAATGCTCCAACACCAAAACCACCATGTCCATCTGTTGAATCATTTTTCACGATATTAAAACCGATTTTTTTCTTTTTCTCTGTCATATGTAAATTCCTCCTCACTTAATGATTATAAAAGGCCAAAAATAGGCGAAATGATACTGTCTAAAAATACAAATACATATGGAATGACAACATTAAAAATGGGTTGAATTGTATAATTGCTAAGCGGTGTAATAACAAGAATTAATAACGCTATTGCTCCATACTTTTCATACTGTGTCATTTTCGCACGAATATTTGTTGGTGCTAGATCTTCCACAACTCGATACCCATCAAGTGGCGGAATTGGCAATAAGTTAAATACAAGTAATACGATATTAAGCATAATAAAAATTCGGAAGAATTGAGCCAATGTATCCGCTACTGCAAATGGAATTGAGTCTAATACGCCAAATGTTAATAGGCTATACCAAATGATTAAACCAATTGCACTTAAAATTAAGTTACTAATTGGGCCTGCAATTGAAACTAATATACCTGCAAGACGCGGCCTTTTAAAGTTATATGGGTTAACAGGAACAGGTCTTGCCCAACCAAAACCAAGAATTAATACAGCGATCATCCCAATAGGATCTAAGTGCGCCATCGGTGATAATGTTAAACGGCCTTGCTTCTTTGCTGTATCGTCTCCAAATTTATATGCAACATATGCATGCGCAAATTCATGCACTGATAACGCAATAATAATGGCCATTGCTACCAACGGAATTTGGTGCAACGGATATCTAAATAACTGATCCATGATTCATCTCCTCTTCAATCTGTCAAAAAAAGAAATTATTTGTTTTTTCGATTGTTCTTCCCCATAATCCGCTATAATAAGAGTGTAACTTACATAAAAGGAGCGATTATATATGCCATACGTAACAGTGAAAATGCTAGAAGGACGCACAGAGGAACAAAAGAAAGCTCTTGCTGAGAAAGTAACAGCAGCAGTAAGCGAAACAACTGGTGCTCCTGAAGAAAACATCGTTGTTTTCATCGAAGAAATGTCTAAAAACCATTATGCAGTTGGCGGAAAACGCTTAAGCGACAAATAATTTCAAGTTCTTTCATAAGAAGCAGCCCTTAGCTGCTTCTTATTTTTTTCCTTCTAGTAACTCGATGATTCTCTCTTTATATTTTCCTTTTCTTCCATCTTCATAGATTAAATCATGCGGATAGAATAATTTTTGATCCCTTCTCTTCTTACCAGTAATCGCCTCAACGATATCCGATTCACGTGAAAGCTCTCTAAGCTCTCCATTTGGCATAAGAAGTAAGATTGGCAGACGCTCTTCTTCTTCACCAGCACGGTAAAAGTCATACGGTAAGTCTGATGTTGAATCAACTACTAAATAGTATTCTGGATCCAGTCCAATCTTTTTGAATAAGCTACTTAATTCCATCCAATTATCTAAACCGTGCTTATCTGTAAACTCTACGTATTTAAATAGGTTTCGATTCATAAAACGGCGGCATAAGTCACTTAAAATTGGATCTTCTTCGTCTTGCCATACTTGGAAGTAATAATACATAACGTTCTCGTCTAACTTTAAATAATCCTCTACTGTTACTTCTTCTTCAAATAAAGAATAGAAATGAACCGGATGATTTTTAAATGTATAATACTTCTCGTGCAATGATTTTGCACGGTGTAAAATCTTCGTTAAAATAACTTCGGCACTGCGCGTTACCGGATGGAAATATACTTGCCAATACATTTGATAACGACTCATAATATAATGCTCAACAGCATGCATACCACTATTTTTAATGACTACTTGATTCCCATATGGACGCATGACACGTAGTATACGTTCCATATCAAAGTTTCCATACTTTACGCCAGTGAAATACGCATCTCTTAATAAATAGTCCATACGATCTGCATCAATTTGACTGGAAATCATGCTAATCGCTAATTTATTCGTAGATGTTTTGGCGATTACATCGGCTACCTTTTGCGGAAAGTCTTTATCCACACGACTTAATATGCGATTAATTTCCGTATCTCCAACGATAATCTTTTGCGTAAATTTCTCATGATCTAATGAAAATACTTTTTCAAACGAGTGAGAAAATGGGCCGTGACCGACATCATGAAGTAATGACGCACATAAACATAACAATCTATCTTCAGCATTCCAGTTCGGTCTGCCATCAAACACATCATCAATCATACGACGAATAATTTCATATACACCTAACGAATGAGTAAAGCGACTATGCTCTGCACCGTGAAATGTAAAAAATGTCGTTCCAAGCTGCTTAATACGGCGCAAGCGTTGAAATTCTTTCGTTCCGATTAAATCCCAAATAACACGATCGCGTACGTGCACATATTTATGTACCGGGTCTTTAAACACTTTTGTTTCGCTGAGTTTGTCGTTTAAATATACCACCTTCCGACATCCCCCTTTCTTTACTGCATTCTTACTATATATTATAAACGAAATAGGAAACAGAAAGAAATGAAAGACTATATTAATTGCCCTTATATAAAGAAAAAATCACTTTTACCGAAGTAAAAGTGATTTCTGTTTATACATTATTTCCCTAAAACGAATTCAGCAACTTCATCTAAGATCATTTCTTTACCTAGAGGGAAGTAACCTTTGTTTACGTCTTCGTTTTTAATTGTAAATACGTGGTTGTTTTTAACAGCGTTCATGTTTTTCCAAATTGATTCTTCTTGGAATTCTTTTAGACGTTGAGAACCGTCACCAGTTGTAAATACGAATAAGTAATCCGGGTTGTAATCGATTAAAGCTTCTTTTTGTACTTGTACTAGTGGTTTATCCGTTGGTGTACCTTTAACTGCTGGTAATTTTAAATCATTAAAGATTACGCTACCGTAACCGTAGTCACCGTATACGCGGAAAGCATTTGGATATGCAGCCATTTTCATAAATTTAGCATCGCCAGTTTTCGCAACGATTTTATCATGTAATTTGCTTGCTTTTTCATCATACTGTTTGAACCATTCTTTTGTTTCTTTCTCTTTACCGAAGATTTGACCTACTTCTTCGAATTTTGGACGCCATTGATCTAATGGAGTTTTTAACATAACTGTTGGTGCAATTTTAGATAATTGATCATAAATCTTTTCTTGACGATTGTTTACAAGAATTAAGTCTGGTTTTGCAGCAGCTACTGCTTCGATGTTAATTTTATCGCCCCAAGCAGAACCAACTGGTTTTACGTCTTTTAATTTCTTTTCAATATGTGTATCAATTTTTTCTTGCGATGTATTAGCAGTAATAATTGGTTTCATACCAAAAATTAATAATTCTTCTGTTGAACCACTAAGGTCAGCAATTTTCTTTGGATTTGCAGGGATTTTAATTTCCCCTTTTGCATGTTGTACAGTGCGCTCTTCAGTCTTCGCATCCTTCGCATCTGCTTTCTTCTCTTCTTTGTTAGAACAAGCTGCAAATAGTACAGAAGTAACAACTAGTACCATTGCTAATAACGCCATTTTAAAATTCTTCATGTTCCCACTCCTTCTAGCTGTATTTCTCTTATAAGTTACAATGAACTATAAGAAACAAGATTAACAATTAATAAATATATATTGATTAATTGTTACTTATGCCCCGTTCTAACGGGTGTTCAACTTCCTATTTACTAATAAGAAGCTCAACGTCCATTAGAAGCCCCCCTCTTTACGAGGGGGATTCTACTTATGCTTTTTTACGCAATTGATTACTAATCATCGCTAAATCATATGTTAAACAAATTGGTTTACAGTTTACTGGACACGGAACGATTTGAGCTTCAATCTCAAATACACTGCGAAGTGTTTCACTTGTCATCACTTCATCTGGCGTTCCTTGTTTCATTAACTTACCTGCTTTTAATGCAATCATATGATCTGAGAAACGAGAAGCATGGTTTAAGTCATGGATAACCATAACAATCGTTCTACCTTCTTCTTCATTTAACTTTTTCAATAAATTTAATACTTCTAATTGATGCGCCATATCTAAGTACGTTGTCGGTTCATCTAATACGAGTAATTCTGTTCCTTGTGCAAGGGCCATCGCAATCCATACACGTTGACGTTGCCCGCCTGATAACGCCTCTGCTGAACGATTTGCAAATTCTGTCATTCCCGTCACTTCAAGTGCCCAATGAATGTAACGATAATCCTCTTCTTTCAACGTTCCAAATCCTTTTTGATGAGGAAAACGTCCATATGAAACAAGTTCAAACACAGTAAGGCCAGTTGGCACTTCTGCAGTCTGTGGTAAAATCGCCATTTTCTTTGCGATTTCTTTCGTTGGTTGTTTCTCGATTGCTTTTCCGTCAAGATAAACAGTACCTTTTTTCGCCTTCAAAATACGAGAAGCCGTTTTTAATAATGTGGACTTCCCACAACCATTTGGTCCAATAATCGTTGTAATTTTCCCTTCCGGAATTTCAACTGTTAATCCATCAATAATTAACCCTTCATTATAGCCAACAGATACCGCATCAACTGCTAAAGTTGCCATACAAAAAGCCTCCCTTTATTTTGTCCTCATAAGTAAATATATGAAATATGGTGCACCAATTACAGAAATAACAAGACCGACCGGTATTTCTGAAGTTGTTAACACACTTCTTGAAATTACGTCTGCGAATAAGAGTAAAAACGTCCCTATTAGTGCAGCGGTAGGCAGCATAATTTGATGTTTACCACCAACAAGGCGCCTCGCTAAATGCGGAGCCATTAAACCGATAAAACCAATTCCTCCAGCAACAGCGACAGATGCACCAGCTAAGCAAACTGCAATAAATAATAATTTACGTCTTTCTTTTTCTACATTTAGACCAAGGCCAACAGCTGTGGAGTCACCTAGATTCATTACATTTAATATGTGTGCCTTACTAATAGCAAGTGGCAAGAAAATAACCATCCATGGAAGTACACTTAGCACGAACTTCCAATCTGTGCCCCATAGACTTCCTGCTAACCAAATCGTAGCAAAGCGGAAATCGTTAGATGTCATCTTCATAGAAAAAATTAAACTAACAGCACCAAACCCGGCTGCAACAGCGATACCAACTAGTATTAATCTCGTTGATGAAACGCCGTCTTTCCATGCTAGTAAATAAATAATAACCGCCGCTAATATTGCACCAACTAACGCGAAGAATGGAAGGATAAATACAGATAAAAATGTACCAGTCCCAACTTTTCCGAAGAAAAAGTAGACGAATATAACAACTGTTAATCCCGCTCCAGCGTTAATACCGATAATACCTGGATCAGCAAGTGGATTTCGTGATAATCCTTGCAAAATCGCACCTGACATCGCTAAAGCGGATCCGACTAATATAGCAATAACCATACGCGGCATACGGAATTCAAATAAAATAACAGACTGATCTTCAGCCCCAAGTCCAACCAATGACTTTAATACGTCCATTGGCGGTATTTTAAATGTCCCTGTATTTAAACTTACTAAAAATACAGTAACGATTAATCCTACTAAGATTGTTAAAACAGAAACGTTCTTTTTTGTTAAGACACTTGTCCTCACATTTTCCCTCTCCCTTCGTTACGTGCTAAGTAGAGGAAGAATGGAACCCCAATTAGCGCTGTAATTGCTCCAATTGGCGTTTCAAACGGCGGATTAATAACGCGAGATAACATATCTGCACATTCAATTAACAGCCCACCTAAGACCGCAGAACATGGAATAACCCATCTATAGTCTGAGCCTACAAGGAAACGAGTCATATGCGGGATTACAAGACCAACAAATCCAACCGATCCTGCCATAGAAACCGCAGAACCTGTTAACACAAGAACAAGTACTGTTCCGATAAATTTAATTAATGTCGTATTTTGACCAAGTCCAATCGCAATTTCTTCACCGAAGCTTAAAATTGTAATATACCTCGACATCATAATTGCAATAAAGAGACAAACAAGGCCAATTGGTACTAACATATTAATACTTTCCCATTTCACTCCCGCAACTCCGCCTGCATTCCACATACTCACCTCTTGGGCAAGGTTGAAATATAGCGCAATTCCAGATGAAATGGCCCCTAATAAAGCACTAATTGCTGCACCCGCTAAAGCTAACTTCACAGGTGTTAATCCACCTGGTGAAGAAGACCCAATTCCATATACAATGCTCGCTCCAAACGCAGCCCCAATAAAAGATGCGATAACGAACATTAAATAAGGTGAATTAGGGAAGAATGCATACATAATTGCAATTCCAAATACAGCTCCATCTGTAATTCCCATTAACGATGGTGAAGCAAGTGGATTTCGCGTCATACCTTGCATAATTGCCCCTGATACCGCTAAAAAGGCACCTGCAACTACGCCCCCTATTGCTCTAGGCATGCGAAGTTCTTGAATTACGTTATGATGCGTAATAGAACCGTCAAACTGAAACACAGCTTGCCATACAGTCTTTAAACTAATATCTGCAGCACCAAACGAAATAGAAACTGCCATGCTTAAAGCTAACAAAACTGTACCTGCTACTAAAATAATAGAAGCAACGAGCGGTCTGCTCTTAATCTCTTTAACATTCACATCTTGCTGTTCTATACTCCTTGCGCTCGCTTCCATACCTCAACCATCCTAACCAACAACATATATTTAATGAAATGAAATTTATTCTCAAATAGTAATAAAAAAATTAGGTTAATTGACCTTTTCTTGATAATGATTCTCAGAATCAGACACTTTCTATTCTACCTATCGCTTCAAAAGACTGTCAACCATTATTTTGAAATATAAATTTATATTTGAATGGATAGATGATGCCCCTCCTTCATTGAATGTTAATCTACTCAATTGTATTTTCGTAGAATAACTCATTCCTCGTATGGGCATAAAAAAAGAAGAGTAATCTGTTCACTCTTCTTTTTCTTACTTATTTAACTTTGCTTCAATTTTTACAATTAATTCATCTTCTGTTGGAGCCGCGACTGGACGATTATTTACAAATGCGAATGATTTTTTACGACCAGGACCACAGTAAGACTGACATGCAACTTCAATCGTTGCACATGAATCTACTTTTTTTAACTTTGGAATCAACGTTTTAACGTTCGTTGCCTGACAATCATCGCACACACGAAATTCGTTTCCCATTATATATAACACTTCCTCTATTTTAAACTTTTCACAAGTACATTTAAAAATAAACACTAAATGGTATTTTACCGCTCTTTGAAGCTCGTTGCAAGTGTCCTTACAACGCTCTTTCTTCATATAATGTTACATATTTATATGCTCTCCTTCATAAGCTCTCATCATTCATAGCAAAATTTATACCTTTCATCGAAATCTACCATATTTTTAAAAGCTTTGTATAAAAGCTCATTTTTTTGCCCATTATAAAAATAGGAAGTTCATAAAAAGAAAGGGAGTTGAATCTATGAAAGTAAGACAAGATGCTTGGACGGATGAGGATGATTTATTACTTGCTGAAACTGTACTTCGTCACGTTCGAGAAGGAAGTACTCAATTAAATGCATTTGAAGAAGTGGGTGATCAATTAAATCGTACATCGGCTGCCTGTGGTTTCCGTTGGAATGCTGTTGTTCGCTATAGCTATGAACAAGCTCTTCAACTAGCAAAAAAACATCGTAAAGATAAAATGCGTGCTGCAAGCGGTGAACAAGCGAAAAAACGTTTACTTTATACACCACCAGCTTCAGATTCGATAACTGACTATGAAGAATTCGTACAAGAGGAATCAATTGTGCAATATAAAGAAGCTATTCCATATCAAGAACCTACTGTTCCTGCTGCAAAAGGCTCTATGACAATGCAAGATGTTATTTATTTTTTACAAACGGTCGGATCTTCAAATATAAAAGTGACAGCTCTTGAAAACGAGAATACGAGATTGAAGCAAGAAATTAAATCACAAATCCTTCGAAATGAAGAACTAGAAAAGAAACTAGAAAAATTAGAAAAACAATCTCATACTGTACAAGAAGATTACGAAACACTTATGAATATTATGAACCGTGCTCGTAAGCTGGCAGTCATGGATGACGAAGAACGTTCTCAAACATCTTTCCGAATGGATCGAAACGGTAATTTAGAAAAAATTGCAGAATAAAAAGGATGCATTGTATGCATCCTTTTTATCATTTCACCTTTAAACTTTCCCTTTATATATGAAAAAACCCGTTTCTACATTTTTTGCTATAATAGAGATTGTCATTTTAAAGATAAGGGGTTAGTTATATGAGCAATTCCCGTTCCATTTTATCTCAGCCAGAGTGGCGTATTGTAGATCAGTCTAGTTTGGGACCAACATTCCATGCATTGCAGTCATTCGCAATGGATGACACACTGTGCACAAGCATTGGAAATGGTCAATCAGCTGCAACAATGCGTTCTTGGGTTCATCACAATACAATTGTTCTTGGCATTCAAGATTCACGCCTACCACACTTGGAAGAAGGTATTTCCTTTTTACAAGAAAACAACTTCAATGTTATCGTTCGTAATTCCGGTGGACTTGCAGTCGTACTTGATGAAGGTGTTTTAAACATATCACTTTTATTCCAAGAGACAGAAAAAGGTATCGATATTGATCTTGGATACGATACAATGTGGCATTTAATTAAGGAAATGTTAAACGATTACGATGTTACAATCGAGGCAAAAGAAATTGTTGGCTCTTACTGTCCTGGTAGCTATGACTTAAGTATTCGCAATCAAAAATTTGCTGGCATTTCACAGCGCCGTATTCGCGGTGGTGTCGCTGTCCAAATTTATCTCTGCGCTACAGGAAGTGGCTCTGAGCGTGCCGCACTCGTTCGTGATTTCTACAACCTAGCCATTCAAGGAGAAGAAACACGCTTTACATATCCTGAAATTGTACCGAGTACGATGGCTTCACTTTCAGAATTACTTGGCGAAACCATTACAGTACAAGATTTAATGATGCGCCTTTTAAAAACATTGCAGCAATTCGCTCCAAAGTTAACATCATCTCAATTAACAATAGATGAAATACCTTTATATGAGACGAATTTACAACGCATTATTGATCGTAACAATAAAGCACTTGGCTTAGAAAAATAAAGACCGTCGCTATAATAGCGACGGTCTTTATTTCGATTCATTATAGAATTAAAGTGCTTGAGCTGCTGTAATTAAAGCTAACTTGTACACTTCTTCTTCGTTACATCCGCGAGATAGATCATTTACAGGCATATTTAAACCTTGTAAGATTGGTCCTACTGCTTCGAAGTTACCTAAACGTTGAGCGATTTTGTAGCCAATATTACCAGCTTCTAAGCTTGGGAATACGAATACGTTAGCATCACCTTTAATTGTAGAACCTGGAGCTTTTTTCTCAGCTACAGACGGTACGAATGCAGCATCGAATTGGAATTCTCCATCTAAAGTTAATTCAGGAGCCATTTCTTTTGCAATACGAGTTGCTTCTACAACTTTTTCTGTTTCTGGAGATTTCGCAGAACCTTTTGTAGAGAAGCTTAACATAGCAACGCGTGGATCAATACCGAATAGTTCAGCAGTTTTCGCACTCTCGATACCAATTTCAGCTAAATCTTGGCTGTTTGGTGCAATGTTAATTGCACAATCAGCGAATACATATTTCTCTTCTTCACGTACCATGATGAATACGCCAGAAGTTTTTGTAACGCCTGGTTTTGTTTTAATGATTTGAAGTGCTGGACGAACTGTATCAGCTGTCGAGTGAGCTGCACCACTTACTAAACCGTGTGCTTTACCCATGTATACAAGCATTGTACCGAAGTAGTTTTCGTCTTTAAGGATTTTGCGAGCGTCTTCTTCAGTTGCTTTACCTTTACGGCGTTCAACGAAAGATGCTACCATTGCATCCATTTCTTCGTATGTAGCTGGGTCATAAATATCAACGCCTGCTAATGTTAAATTCATGCTAGCAGCTTTTGCGCTAATTTCTTCTTTATTACCAACTAAAATTGGTTGTACTAACTCTTCTTTTGCTAAACGCTCTGCAGCGCCTAAAATTCTTTCATCAGTTCCTTCAGGAAGTACGATAGAAATGCCTTTTCCTTGAACTTTTTCTTTTACTGTTGTAAATAAGTTGCTCACGAATAAACCCTCCTACATATGTTAAAAAACTCTATCTTTAAGAATACTGCTTTTCCTCTATATTTTAAACTTATAGCTCCCAAAAAATAGATAAAATGAAAATGATTATATTTTCATAAAATTCAGCCTAGAAATAAATCCCCTTTAAGCCTTATCTTCTCCTATTTTCAAGTAAATTTAAATGTGACAATTTTATGCGCTAAAGCTTTATATAGATGATTTTAAAACTATATATGCTATAGTTAACGTGTAAAACTATCATTAACTGAGGTGAATAGAATGAGTGAAGCAACAACAACGTTAGATGGCTGGTATTGTTTACATGATTTACGTTCTATTGATTGGGCTGCATGGAAAACATTATCTAGCGACGAACGCGGACAAGCTGTGTCTGAATTTTTAAATGTCGTTGAAAAATGGAACGAAGTATCTACCGCGAAAAAAGGTAGTCATGCAATGTATACTGTTGTTGGCCAAAAAGCTGATATTATGCTTATGATTTTACGTCCAACAATGGAAGAGTTAAATGAAATTGAGACAGAATTGAATAAAACAACATTAGCTGAATATATGGTTCCTGCATACTCTTACGTATCTGTTGTTGAACTAAGCAACTACCTTCCAGCTGATGAAGATCCATATCAAAACCCACAAATCTTAGCTCGCTTATATCCAGAACTACCAAAAGCAAATCACATTTGCTTCTACCCAATGGATAAGCGTCGCCAAGGTGATGACAACTGGTACATGCTTCCTATGGAAGAACGTAAAAAAATGATGTACAGTCATAGTAAAATCGGTCGCCAGTACGCAGGTAAAGTACGCCAAGTTATTTCAGGATCAGTTGGATTCGACGATTTTGAGTGGGGCGTAACATTATTCGCTGACGATGTTCTTCAATTTAAAAAACTTATATATGAAATGCGCTTCGATGAAGTAAGTGCTCGTTATGGTGAATTCGGAACATTTTTCGTTGGAAACATTTTACCAGACGAAAAGGCAGAGAAATTTTTACACATATAAAGTGAAACTTTAATGAGTGGGGGTTTTGTTCATCCCCCACTCATTATCATCGCCCACCTAACTTCTTTGCTGTCGCTTAATTTTGAGGTGGGGATCTTACTGCCCGGCAAATAGCGGGGCAAATCATGAAAAAGGAACGAAATTCGTTCCTTTTTTTATTACCCTCTATATTTCTCCTCAAAAAACTTCTTTTCTCTGCAAATTTGAACAAAAATCGACAATTCTTTTCGATTTCCTTACAAAATTGTAACCTTTCTATATCCAAATTTATGCTAAAATGGTACGAGCTACACGCTAATAACGATGCGAAGGTGATAATCTATATGAAGGAAATCTTGTCTATTTTACTAGCGCTTTTATTGTCAATTTCTTCCTTAGGAGTAACAACATCCCATGCGGAAGAAAAAATACACATTGAGGCAGCTGCTGCACTTCTATTTGATGCAGATACAGGAAAAATACTGCATGAACAAAATCCAGATGAATTGCTAGCTATTGCTAGTATGTCAAAACTAATTGTTGTTTATGCCGTATTAGAAGCAATTAAAGAAGGAAAAATCACTTGGGATACAAAGGTAAACATTTCTGATTATGCTTATGAAGTTTCACGTAATAATGAATTCTCTAACGTTCCGTTTGAAAAGGGACGTCAATATACTGTAAGAGAATTATATCATTCTATCGTTATCTTCTCTGCAAACGGATCTAGTATTGCCTTAGCAGAACTTCTTGCAGGAAGTGAGAAAAACTTCTTAAACCTTGCAAATGAACATGCAAAAAAACTAGGGTTAAAGAAATATAAATTTGTAAACGCTACTGGGTTAAATAACGCTGACTTAAAGGGAAAACACCCTGAGGGAACGGATCCGAATGGAGAAAATTCCATGTCAGCTCGCGATATGGGTATGCTTTCAAAAGCAATAATTACAAAGTATCCAGAAATGCTAGAGGATACAAAACAAAGATTTAGAAACTTCCCAGATAATCATCCGAAACCAATTCGTATGGAAAACTGGAACTGGATGTTACCAGGTGCTGCTTTTTCTTATGAAGGAACAGATGGTTTAAAAACTGGTAGTTCTGATACTGCTGGATACGGATTCACTATTACAGCAAAACGTGGTGACTTACGCCTTATTTCAGTAATTATTAAAACAAAATCAATGGACGAGCGTTTCACTGAATCTCGTGCATTAATTGAATATGGATTTAATAACTTTGAAAAACAAAAATTAAAAGTTGATAAACACAACACAATCTCTGTAGTAAAAGGTAACGAAGATCAAGTGACTGTTACACCGGAAAAAGAAATAACAGTAATTGCGAAAAAAGGTAGCAAAGATCCTTATAAAATTGGGACTGAAGCAGATAAATCCCTTGCTGAAGATGGACATTTAGTCGCTCCTGTTAAAAAGGATGCAAAAGTAGGTTCCATCGTTCTAGAACCAACTGATAAATACGGATTTTTAGATGGAAATAAAAACATGAAAGTTACTGCAAAAACGACAGAAGAAGTTGAAAAGGCAAATTGGTTCGTATTAACAATGCGCTCTATTGGAGATTTCTTCTCAAACTTATGGTCTAAAGTATTTTAATGATGGAAAGCTAGCTCACGCTAGCTTTTTTTATTTCCCTCTCTCCATGTAAAACTTCGTTTGGTTGTCATATCTGAGTCCTTTTTCTCATACGTATGAACTAGTAATCGTTACACACTTCATCTAGAAATAAACCTCTTTCCACAAGGTATTCCAAAAAGAGAGGTGACACATAATGGGTGTTATTGCTTATAACGAAGAAGATGTAAAGTTATTAGCTAGACTGATGCGTGCTGAAGCCGAAGGAGAAGGACAACAAGGAATGTTAATGGTCGGAAACGTAGGAGTAAATCGTGTCCGCGGAAATTGTTTAGATTTTAAAAAAATACGTAATTTACGTCAAATGGTTTATCAAAATCCTGGCGGTTTTGAGGCAACGCAAAAAGGGTATTTTTATCAGCGTGCAAGAGAACAAGATATCGCATTAGCAAGGCGAACGATTCAAGGACAACGTTTTTGGCCCGCCAACTTTTCCTTATGGTTTTTTAGACCGGAAGGCCCTTGTCCGCCAACTTGGTATAATCAACAAAACTCTGGTCGCTTCAAAAAGCACTGCTTCTTCCAGCCATCTGGCGAGGATTGTCCTGGCGTATATTAAGGATTGATAATGAGGAGGGATTTTTGAATGGCACAGCAACAAAACCCGTATTACGGAACAGGTTTCTATCAACCATCTGGAACTTATGTACAACCGCAACAAATGACCCCACAGCAACAGCAACAACAGCAAGCAATGCAACAACAAGCTGCGCAAGCTCAATATGCCGTTTCTCAAGGCATGTTACCATTAGAACAGTCGTACATTGAAAATATTCTTCGCTTGAACAAAGGCAAGCAAGCCACCGTTGTAATGACTTATGAGCGTGGTAGTTCGCTCGGTACACAATCTTATACAGGTATTATTGAGGCAGCTGGTCGTGATCATATCGTAATTAGTGAGCCCCAATCAGGGAAACGTTATTTACTATTAATGATTTATTTAGATTATGTAGAATTCCCAGAAGAAATTACTTATTTACCTAGTCAACAAGCAACTTATGCTCCAAGACCATAAAAAAAAGCTGGCGTATGCCAGCTTTTGTTTTTTATAATCCTTTTACAACTGCAGTTCCGACTAAGATCCATGCCACGATAAACGCTACACCACCAAGAGGTGTAATTGGGCCAAAGAACTTAATACCTGTCGTACTTAATGCATACAAACTACCTGAAAACATAATAATCCCAGCTACCATAAGCCAGCCAGCAGTAGTTAAAAGTGATGATTGAATTTTATCCATTAATAAAGCAACTACGAATAGTCCACCGGCATGAAACATTTGATATGTAACACCTGTTTTCCAAACTTCTAACATTTTTGCAGAAACTTTATTTTCTAAACCGTGTGCTCCAAAAGCCCCTAACGCAACAGATAGCCCTGCCGCAATACAACCTAGTAAAAAGAAAATTTTCATCTTAATTCCCCTTTTTTTACCTTTATCATAAGCAATTTTTTCATATAAGCCAAACGATTTATCTTCTAGAAATCAAATAAAGAATTACCGTTTGCGCCTTCTTCTTTTATATAAACAGGTTCTCCAGAAACCGGCATAACTGGTTGAACTGTCGTCATAGGCTGAGAGCCAATTACTTGTGATGGAATCTCAGGTTCTCTATACATAGAAGGCTCAGCTTGTTCATCTAATAATAAATCACATAACGCTCGCACAACTAATAAATGCGCTTTTGATTGTTGCCCTTCACTGCTTTTTGCCTTTGCAATTTCATTCGCCATTTTATTTAAAATCTTATCGCTCGATATTTGCATTCCTTGTCACCTCTTACTTTGTAGTTCTTTCTCAAATTGTCCTAGCTTCTCTACTGAACCAAACACTATTATCATATCATGTTCTTGTAGTTTTTCCTGCCCCGTTGGATTATGTATAACATTCCCATTTCTCAAAATCGCTAAAATTGTTACATCAAATTGATTTCTCACATCACTCTCTAGTAACGATTTACTAGCTAAAATAGAACCTTTGCCGACTGCAATTTCTTCAATTACAAATGACTGTTCCACGCCATATAGTACTGTATCAATATAATGAACTGTTAGCGGATTCGCAATACCTTTTGCAATATGAATTCCTGCCATGCTAGATGGATTAATCACCTTATTTGCCCCAGCACGCTTTAATTTGTCTTCGGTTTCTGGTTTTTCCGCCCTTGCCACAATTTTAATTGCATCGTTTAGCCCTCTTGCCGTTAATGTAATAAATACATTTTCAGCATCATTTGCTACGATAGCAACTAAACCAGCTGCCTTTGAAATTCCAGCATGATGTAACACTTGATCTTCCGTTGCATCTCCGTGTACATACAAAAGTTTTTCCTTCTCTAATATACTTTCATCTTTATCTACGACGACAAATGGAATTTTCTTTTCTTGCAATTCATGTACAACTTGAAGCCCCACTCTACCACAACCACATACGATAATATGATTTTGTAACTGCGCTATTTGTTTATCCATCTTCTTCCTCCGTACTGCATGAAATAAATTCCCTTCAATAATCATAGCTGCCACTACACCAATTGCATACGTAACAATACCGACTCCAACAGGTATGATAAGAAGCGCAAAAACTTTTCCTGCCTGTGTTACAGGAACGGCATCTCCGTACCCAACAGTTAATACAGTAATCATCGTCATCCAAAATGCTTGAAACAAACTAATCTCTTCAATCATCATAAATCCTAGCGTTCCTAGAATTACAACAAAAGTCATACATATAACTGCTATCCATAATTGCTTCCGTGCATTCATATTGCGCTTCAACTCTTTTCTCTATCTACAATCTTTGCCAGTGGAAATGAAATACATATATACTAGATACGGAATCTATGAAAGAGGTTGATATAATGAAAACATTTCTTTCCGCCTTACAATGGGCACTATTTATTTTAGCTGGAAGCCTTATTGTACCAATTAGCGTCGCAACTAATTATGGTCTCGATGGCGCTGAAGCTATTGCATTCGTACAAAGAACATTATTTGTTCTTGGCTTTGCCGGCCTACTGCAAGCTGTATTTGGACATAAACTGCCTATTCAAGAAGGTCCTGCAGGCCTTTGGTGGGGCATTTTCTCCCTTTATGCAAGTTTAGGTGTCGTATTATTTGGATCCAGCAATGAAACGCTTAAAGTCCTTCAGTACGCATTCCTATTAAGTGGTTTCATTTGTATTATTCTTAGTATTTTTGGACTCATCGATAAACTAGTTCGCTATTTTACACCGACAGTCATTGGAACATATTTATTTCTTCTTGTCGCGCAACTTAGCGGGTCCTTCTTAAAAGGAATGTTTGGCCTTGATGGAAAACATACAGAAGTACAAGCTGACGTATTTATTCTTTCACTCATTGTTATTTTACTATCCTTTTTCATCATGAAGCTACCTATTATCGGACAATATTCTGTTCTTTTCAGTATCGTCTGCGGCTGGATATTATTCGCATGCTTCGGATTATCTAATCCAGTAACACCTGTGACAGATATAATCCGTTTTCCGTCTCTATTTGTTTTCGGAATGCCTCGTGTTGAATGGAATATGGCAATTACAGTCGTTTTCGTTACACTATTACTTCTAACAAATATGTTAGCAAGTATTCGCGTTGTGCAAAGGATTGTCTCTAAGTATGAAAAGAATGCAGCACCAGATCGTTTCAAACAAGCCGGCATTATAACAGGCATAAATCAATTGCTAGGAGGCCTTTTTTCAGCTATTGGACCTGTTGCGATTTCTGGATCAGCAGGATTTATTGCAACGACTAATATTTATAAACGACTCCCCTTTATGTTAGGGTCAAGCTTTATTATTTTCGTTAGTATATTCCCAAAGATTACTTCATTCTTTGCGGCGATACCTGTCGCAGTCGGATATGCTGCCATTTACCCTGTATTTGCAAGCATGATTGGTCTTGCCTTTCGCGAATACGAAACAGTACAAGATAAAGAAAGGTTATTTAAAGTAGCAGGTCTTTCAATCTTTACAGGAGTCGGAGTTATGTTTGTTCCAGCAGGAGCATTTTCTACACTCCCACCATTTCTAGCATCGTTTTTAAGTAACGGTCTCGTTCTTGGATCTGTAATGGCAATTTTGCTCGAAATACTATTTTCTCGTTCTACAGAAAAACAACCATCGTAAATTGGAAAACTTCCATTATTGCACTCTATCTTTAGAGTTGTTACGATAATGATAAAGTGAAACTTTAATCAATGAGAGCCATTCATCTTTACTAATGATTAGCTCTCACCGATCGGGCATTAGCAGTATAAATTATCATAGGCAACATGCTCGTGGTAATTTATACTAAAAATACAGAACTTCTCCTAGCTTCACATAAAGTGAAACTTTAATCAGTGGGGGTTTTGTTCATCCCCCACTGATTATTAGTTGAACCAATCGGACTTTTACGGGCAGCCCGACCCCCACCTAACTTCTTTGCTTTCGCTGAATTTTGAGTTGGGGGTCTTACTGCCCGTTAATGTGGGATAAAGAAGTTCGATGTCTTACTATATATTCCCCAATATCTTCATAAAACTTTATTTCTATTTCAACAAAGAGAGGAATTTTCAATATGACTTATAAAATGATTGTTTTAGATTTAGATGATACTTTATTACGTGATGACCATACTATTTCACCTCGTACGAAAGAAGCGTTAATGACTGCACAAGAGCAAGGTGTAAAAGTTGTACTTGCTTCTGGACGTCCAACGTTTGGTATGCGCAATGTAGCGAAAGAACTTCGTTTAGAAGAATACGGTAGTTTCATTCTATCTTTTAATGGTGCAAAAATTATTAACTGTAAAACAAACGAAGAAATTTTTAGTAGTACACTATCTCCTGAAATCGTTCACAATCTATTTGAAATTAGTAAAACTGAAGATGTATGGATTCATACTTATATGGGCGATGATATCGTAACGGAAGAAAATAATCCTTATACTGAAATTGAGGGCGATATTACTGGTATGCCAATTGTTGTTGTAGATAACTTTAAAGCTGCTGTTAAAGAGCCTGTAGTAAAAGTATTAATGAATAAAGAAGCTGAACGACTTGTTGTTGTAGAAAAGAAACTACAAAAACAACTAGAAGGCCAATTAAGTGTTATGCGTTCTAAACCATTCTTCTTAGAATTTACTGAAGCTGGTGTTACAAAAGGAACAAGCTTAAACCAACTGATTCAAAAACTTGGCATTAAGCGCGAAGAAGTTATCGCAATGGGCGATAGCTATAACGATCAGGCAATGATCGAATTCGCCGGTCTTGGTGTTGCAATGGGCAATGCACCAGATGATATTAAAGAAATTGCAAACTACGTAACAGATACAAATATGAACGATGGCGTTGCAAAA
Organism: Bacillus sp. M5A3_1b; assembly: GCF_053345335.1. NCBI lineage: Bacteria > Bacillati > Bacillota > Bacilli > Caryophanales > Bacillaceae > Bacillus > Bacillus sp. M5A3_1b. The sequence continues at coordinate 472,094 of NZ_JBKEZY010000003.1, forward strand.
GTTGTAGAGAAATTCGTACTAAAAAGAGAAGCACTCGTTTAATATTTTCACTCATAAAACCTATTTGAAGTCAAACACTTCAAATAGGTTTTTATTTAAATTCTCATGCTTTTGTGACTATATTTTGAACTTTGCACTATTCTCGTAGTGTAAACTTTCTTTTTGTATATAATGGAACAAAATAGACTATTTTATTTTGAAAAAGAATACAAATTTACTATATACAAGCATACATTAAAGGAGGCTACTTCATGTTATCTACACCAATCGGACGATTAAGAGCAATTGGACTTGTTGAGGGGATTTCTTTCCTACTACTATTATTTGTAGCAATGCCATTAAAATATTTTGCAGGATTTGCTACAGCCGTTAAAATTACAGGCATGGCTCATGGTGTTTTATTTATTCTATTCATCTTTGCGGTAATTCAAGTAACAATCGTACACCGTAAATCAATTTTATGGGCACTTGGAGCATTCGTTTCATCAATTATCCCATTCGGTACGTTTGTACTAGATGCAAAATTAAAGAACGAGCAACAATAATAACAAAAAGGTAGTTAACGACTGTTAACTACCTTTTTTATTTACAAATTTGGAATTTCCCAATCAATTTCTCTTTCGCCCATATTAGCTAAAATCGTATTTACTTTAGAGTATGGCTTACTACCAAAGAAACCACGTCTTGCCGATAATGGGCTTGGGTGTACAGATTCCATAATATGATGATTTGTATTCGTAATTAACTTCTTCTTCGCCTGCGCATGGCGCCCCCACAATATGAAAATAACTGGCTTTTCACGTTCATTCAACAGTCCAATCACACGATCTGTGAAGTGTTCCCATCCTTTTCCCTTATGAGAATTTGCTTCACTTTGACGAACTGTTAATACTGTATTTAGTAGTAATACTCCTTGCTCTGCCCACTTTACTAAATAACCGTTATTCGGAATTTCATAACCATATTCATCTCGAAGTTCTTTATACATATTTAACAATGATGGTGGTGTTTTAACACCAGGTTGTACAGAAAAACTTAAACCATGCGCTTGATTCGGTCCATGATATGGATCTTGTCCTAAAATAACGACCTTTGTATTTTCATAACTTGTATACTGAAGAGCGTTAAAAATATCTTCTACCTTCGGATAAACAACATGTGTACTATACTCTTCTTTCAAAAAATTAGCCAACTTGCGATAATATTCTTTCTCAAATTCTGGTGCCAATAATGGTCCCCAATCATTTTTTAAAACATTTTCCATACTTTCACTTCCTGTTCAATTAATTCACCATATCCTGCTTTGTAAATACTACAAATGAAATAATAAGAGATACAACTGCCCAAACCGTTAAATTCATTAAAGAGAACCCCATCGATAAGCCTTGTAATGCAGGTAATTTTCCTGATAAATAATCTGTTAATGATAAATTCACACTAAAAATATATTTCGCACCTTCCCAAGATGTTGCAAACGAGCTTAAAATGCCACCTGCGATTAATGCGGCTAACATAACGCCCATACCGGCTGGTGTATTTCGAATTAAAACAGAAACCATAAATGATATAGTTCCGACAACGATAGCAACAAACCAAGCTAGCCCATACGCCATCAAGACGTATTGCCACTGCGGAATAAGATGTACAAAATTCGTATTTAACGTTTCCTTATCAATAACAAACCCAGTTAAAACAGGCAAATTCCATCCCGAGTATCCAAATACAAGCCCAGATAATATGTAAGCAAACAAACCGACAAGAAGCAGTATGAGTGAAATGAAAAATAACATCGTCACGTACTTACTAAGAAGTATTTTCCAGCGCCGAATCGGCCGTGTAAGTAGCATCTTCATCGTTCCATCACTTCGCTCTCCTGAAACAATATCAATAGCAACAATCATTACGAGAAGCGGAATAAACAATGTAATTCCTTGCTCAATAAACGCCCTTACAAAAGTGGGTGCGCCCGGTGCCATCGGGTTAATATCATGATCTAAATAATATTGTTGCTGCTCCACTCTTACCTTTAGCCAATCACGCCATTCTTCTGGTAGTCTAGAATTGTTCAAACGATTTTGAGAATCAACAATTTGTTGTTGTAATGAAACTTTCCAATCCGTCGTACCGAGCCTTTTTTGTGTCGTTTCTACTTCACGATACTGCGCATACACGAAAAGTGGGATCAAGATTGCTAAAATAAGCATGACAACAAAAATACGTTTCTTACGATAAATTTTCTCCGATTCATTTAAGACTAGATTCGCAAATTCACGCATGCTGCTCACCCCTTGTGAGTTCAATAAATAAATCTTCTAGCGTAAATACAAGCTCCTTAACGCTATGCACATCTATCCCATTTTCTACAAAGTTTTTATTCCAACTACTTATACATGCGATATCCATGCGGCATAGTAATCGATTATCTTCTATACTCACTTCTCTTACTTCCTTAGCATCTTCTAGCATATTTTTCGCCTTAGAAATCGGTGTAACAATCCATTCTACACGATCACTTGCTGTTTTAATTAACTCTTCAACCTTGGCAACTGTTATCATTTTTCCTTTATGAATAATCGCCACACGATCGCATATCATTTGTACTTCGCTTAGCAAATGACTAGAAATAAACACACTCATATTTTCTTCTTTCACAAGCTTATGTATAAATTCCCTAAGTTCTCTAATTCCAGCCGGGTCTAAGCCATTTGTTGGCTCATCTAATATGAGTAATTTTGGATTTCCAAGAAGCGCTTGCGCAATGCCAAGGCGCTGTTTCATACCGAGTGAGTACGTTTTTACTTTATCGTGAATTCTTTCATCTAAATGAACCATTTGAGCAATTTCAATAATACGTTCATCTGATATATCACCTAGCATACGGGCAAATTGTTTTAAATTCTCCCATCCCGTTAAATATGTATACAGTTCAGGGTTTTCAACAATACTCCCAATTTGACGCATCGCTTCTCTGAAATTTTCCTTAATCGAATAACCACCGATAGAAATCGTACCTTCTGTTTCTTTAATCAATCCAACTAACATTCGAATGGTAGTTGTTTTTCCGGCGCCATTTGGTCCTAGGAAGCCAAACACTTCTCCTTGTTTTACATCGAAGGAAATATTCTCTACAATAGTCTTCTTTCCAATTACCTTCTTCACGTCTCGTACAGAAAGTATCGTCGTCATTTTACCCCTCCTTGTTCTAATTTTAATTTACTCACAACATTTTGAACTAATCGGTCCGCCATATATGTATATCCTATTTCATTCGGATGGAAATGATCGGAGTATAATAAATCTTTCCCACGGTTTTGGAATAAATCAAATGTCGGTGTAATATACACATTTTTATTATTTATCGCCAATTTTTCTAAAGATGCATTCCAGTCTACAACGATGTTTGAAGAACCTTTTAAATCTTCTACATCTTCAAAAGGATTGTATAAACCAAGCCAAAAAATAGGGCTATCTGTATTTAACTTACGAATTTCTTCTATTATTTTCTTCGCTTCATTTTGGAACGTCGCTGTATCAGGACGGTATGTTTCTAAATCTATCTTTCCAAGCGATTCCCAACCTGGAAATAAATCATTTCCTCCAATTGTTAAAACGATTACATCTGCTTGCTTAATTGAATATTGAGCGCCACTACTCTCAATTTGTTTTAATAGGTCAGGCATTTTTGCACCACTAACAGCTAAGTTTGTTAACGCAACCCTTTGCTTATAATCTTTTTGTAAATCCTCTTTCATACGCCCAATATAGCCAATTCCTTCTTTATCACCAACACCACGTGTTAATGAGTCACCTAAACTAACGATTTGTAACGTTCCCGTTTTCTTTTTCTCTTTTGCCACTACATCGGTCTTTTTAATTAAATTTGACGCTTTCGGATTTAACACATCATTTACACCTGAAACAAAGCCATATGCAAATAAACAGAAAGATGCAATTGTAATGAGTAGAATTACTTTTACTACTTTTGATCTCATATCAAAACCCCTTTTAGCCCTCATAGATTGTCCATAATTATACCAAACGCAATTTTGAAAAGCGATTTTCACACCTTATCTATTATGTTGTTTCCCTATGTACTAGTTCTGGCAATAACTCTACGTGCTTTACATCTATTTTCTCATCATTAATCTTTTCATATAATAATTCAAATGCCGTTGCGCCGACATTTTTACTACAATACGAAATCGTCGTAATGCCTAAAATATCTGCGACATCTTGATCATCACAACCGATAATCGTAATATCTTCTGGAATACAAATTCCTTGTTTTCTTGCTTCCGTTACCATTCCCGCCGCAATATGGTTGCAAGATACAAGAAACGCAGTTGGTTTCACTGACATACGTGTCCATTCCCTAATCACATTACGCCCATCTTCCACCGTAAAACAGCCTTTAAACTTCCAAGCCTCTATCGGTGCTACAGCAATCTGTTGAAGCGAATCTTCATATGCTTGTTTTCTTCTCTGACTATTAATGCTATTACTCCTTCCAATGCAATACCCAATACTTGTATGGCCGGCATCTATTAAGCTCTTCATCCCGCGCGAAAAGACTTTATAGTAATCAATATGCACACTCGAAATGAAATTCGAGTCTATTTCTTCACACATAACAATTGGACCAAATTTCGTATATTCTTCAAGCTTTCCCTTACTATTTGCTCGGGAACATATAATAACCCCATCAAGCTTTTTCATTTTTAACATATTCAAAATTTCTAATTCTCTTTCCTCACTATAATTCGTCTGACAAAGCATCATATTATAGTTATCCTTTGCTGTTTCCTTTGATATTCCCTCGATAATAGCGCTATAATATTGATCATTTACGTGCGGTAATAAAACACCAATGACATTCGTTTTTCCTTTCACTAAATGAATTGCGTTCACATTTTGCGTATAATTTAATTCTTCTATAATTGCTAAAATTTCTTTTCGTTTCTGTTCATTCACATATGGATGATTATTCAGTACACGTGAAACAGTTGAAACAGATACTCCAGCAAGTTCAGCAATCTTTCTTATATTCGTCATCTCATTTTCCCCTTCTCTGCAAAAATTCTCCCTTGACCTGGTAAGCTTTCCACAATATATCCTTTCCTAGCAAATACATTTTGAAAGGATATACAACTATGCTTCGATTCAAATTAGAATATATATTTTTCATTGGCGGTCTACTCACTCTCGCCATCGGTATTAATATGATGACGACAATTACTTCCTTTGGACTTAGCCCTTATGATTCCTTCTTTATTGCACTATATCAAAATTTCGGGATAAGTATCGGTTTTTGGATTTTCATGATTAACTTTGTATTTACTCTTATCGTACTCTTTTGGAATAAAAAACAAATAACAATTGGTACAATTGTAACGATGGTTCTTATTTCCCTTTTTGTTGATTGGATTGGTTCCATTCCAACTATTATGGACGCTATCCGTTCTCTTCCAAAATATATAACACTTATTTGCGGAAATCTATTCGTTGGAGCTGGGATTGGTCTTTACATCTCTACAAACCTTTGCGCAGCACCTCAAGAAGCTTTCGTTTTAACGGTTGCTGAGAAAAAGAAATGGACATTTAGAAGAACAGAAATTTCGTTAGCGTTTTTATTTTTAACATTAAGCTTCCTATTAGATGGACCTATCTATTTTGGAACAATCATCTTATCCTTTACAACAGGCTGGATTATCCAAGCATTTATTCAAATTGGTACGAAGATTTTAAATAGAAAAGAGCCTATTAAGCAAGCTGCTTAACAGGCTCTTTCTGTTTTATGAGAAGAGATACTACTTAGAATCCCCTTCAATTCGATAGTTTGCTTTCAAACAATCTATTTCTTCATACCCTTGCAACGTATGTAGAATATAATCATAATCAGCAAGAGACGCACGATGCGTCACAATTACAATTTCAGCCTTCCCTTTCTCTTCAAGCGGCATTTGAATAATCTTTTCAAAGCTAACGCCACGCTCAGAGAATAATGAAGTAATTTTTGCAAATACACCAATTTCATCTTTTACATGAAGTCTTAAAAATTTCTTCACAACAATTTCGTCTGGCTCTTTTAATACCTTTTTATACTGCGGGGATACCGCACTATTTCCGTTTACACCTAATCGAATATTTTGCATTACAGCTACTAAATCTGAAACAACAGCTGTTGCTGTCGGTAAACTTCCTGCACCTGGTCCATAAAACATCGTTTCTCCGACCGCTTCACCATACACATATACAGCGTTATATTCGTTTTGTACGGCCGCAAGAGGATGTGTATTTGGAAGTAGTGTCGGTTCAACCGTCACCTCTAATTTTTCACCATCCCGCTTCGCAAGACCGATTAATTTAATCGTGTATCCTAAACTCTTACTGTATTCAATATCTTCTTCTGTAATAGAAGTAATCCCTTTTACCTTCACATCTCCAAGCTCTACATTTGTAGAAAAACCAAGGGTAGCCAAAATCGTCATTTTTCTCGCTGCATCTAAACCTTCCACATCTGATGTTGGATCTGCTTCTGCAAATCCAAGTTGTTGGGCTTCTTTTAACACGTCGTTATATGCTCTCCCTTCATCTGACATTTTCGTCAAAATAAAATTTGTCGTTCCATTTACAATTCCCATTACTTTCGTAATAAGATCTGAAGAAAGTCCTTCTACGATACTTCTTAAAATCGGAATCCCTCCGGCTACACTTGCTTCATAAAACAAATCTGCTTTATTATCTTTGGCTACCGCTAAGAGTTCCGCCCCATGTAACGCCATTAAATCTTTATTGGCAGTCACAACATGCTTCCCGCTCTGTAAGGCTTGCAAAATATATGCTTTTGCATCATCAATGCCACCCATCACTTCGATGACAACGTCAATATTTGGATTATCTAAAATTTCATTTGCATCTTGTGTTAATAGAGTAGAAGGTACCTCTACCTCTCTCTCTTTTTCAATATTTTGTACTAGTACTTTCGTTACTTTTACAGGACAACCTACTTGGTGGATAAGTCGCTCTTGATGATCTGTAATGATACGAACTACACCACTCCCAACTGTCCCAAGACCTAATAAACCAACTTGAATTTCTTTCATAATACTGTCCACCCCTCAAAAATTGTGTTTAGATGAAATTATATGAGTAAAAAATCTGAAAAACAATGTTTTTTGAACATTCGTAAAAATATAAGTTAATCTTTACAAAGAAAACGTTGCCACGTGTTACACAATCTTTTTTTTATAATACATAAGGGGTTTCTTGATACACGTAATAATTCAGCCAATTAGAGAATAATAGATTCCCATGGCTTCTCCACCTTACAAGTGGTTTCTCATTTGGATTATTATGCTTAAAATAATTTTTCGGCACATCAATATTTAACCCTTTTTGGCGATCCCGTTCGTATTCTTGCTTTAACGTATCACAACTATATTCACTATGCCCGAGCGCAAATACTTGCCTTCCTTCTTGCCCAATGACAAGGTGAACTCCCGCTTCCTCAGAATTTGCTAATAATGTTAAGTCTGTCACCTCTCTAATATCACTCTCTCGTACTTCTGTATGACGAGAATGCGGGGCAAAAAACAATTCATCAAACCCTTGTAACAATTTCACATGTTGCTCACGAACTTCATGTTCAAATACACCGAACATTTTTTCCTTAAGAGGATACTTTGGAACACCATAATGATGATACAAGCCAGCCTGTGCCCCCCAACAAATATGAAGCGTAGATGTTACATTCTTTTTTGAATACTCCATAATACGTTTAAGCTCTTCCCAATAATCTACCTCTTCAAAAGAAAGAGTTTCAACTGGTGCTCCTGTAATAATAAGTCCATCAAATTTCTCATTCTCAATATCACGAAATGTTTTATAGAAACTCGTTAAATGGTCCTGCGCTACATTGCGAGACAAATGTGATTCCATATGAAGTAAGTGAACATCTAATTGCAACGGTGTGTTGCCAATTAAACGAAGTAATTGCGCTTCTGTTTCTTGCTTTGTAGGCATTAAATTTAAGATAGCAATTTTCAATGCCCGGATATCTTGTGTTTCTGCTCGCTCTTTCGTCATTACAAAAATATTTTCCTTCTGCAACACTTTGCGAGCTGGTAAATCTCTATCAATTATGATCGGCATGTTCTTTGCCTCCGACTAGCGCTGCTTCTAAATCTGCAATAATATCAGAAACATCTTCTATACCAACCGATAAACGAATTAAATCTGATGTAACGCCAGCTAGACGCTGATCTTCAGCACTTAATTGTCTATGCGTTGTGCTAGCAGGATGTATAACACAAGTTCGTGCATCCGCTACATGCGTTACGAGAGTTGCTAGTTTTACATTTGCGATAAATTCTTTCGCTGCTTCTAATCCGCCCTTAATGCCGAATGTTAAAACACCACTAGCACCTTTTTTCAAATACGTTTGTGCTAACGAGTAATTTTCATTACTATCTAATCCCGGATAATTCACCCATTCAATACGTTCATGGTTAGCAAGCCACTTAGCAACTGCGAGAGCATTTTCACTATGACGCTCCATTCTTAAATGCAACGTTTCTAAGCCGATATTGCTAATATACGCATTAAATGGGCTCATACAGTTTCCGTAGTCTCTTAATAATTGAACACGCGCCTTCACAATATAAGCTGCTGCACCAAAATTTTGAACGTAACTTACGCCGTGATAACTTGGATCCGGTTCAACAAGTTCAGGATATTTCCCATTTGTCCAATCGAAGTTCCCTCCGTCAATAACAATGCCGCCTAAAGAGCTTGCATGACCATCAATATATTTCGTCGTAGAATGAACGATAATATTTGCTCCGTGCTCAAATGCTTGGCATAAATAAGGAGTTGCTAATGTATTATCCACAATAAAAGGTACTTCTAACTCTTTCGCTGCATCTGAAAATTCTTTGAAATTTAAAACGTTCATCGCTGGATTTCCTAACGACTCTGCATAAACAAGTTTCGTCTTATCATTAGCAAGGGCCACAATTTCATCAGCACTTAAATTCGGATTAAAGAACGTAACGTCAATACCAAGCTTACGCAAACTCACTCCAAATAAATTAAACGTTCCGCCATAAACTGTGGAAGAACAAAGCAAGTGGTCTCCGCTACTACAAATATTTAAAACGGCAAGCATAATAGCAGCCTGCCCAGAAGCCGTTGCAACAGCTCCTACACCACCCTCTAAATCCGCTAACTTTTGCTCAAATGCAGCTAAAGTAGGATTTCCAATACGCGTATATATATATCCTTCTGCCTCTAAATTAAATAGCGCTGCTAAATCATCTGAAGTATCGTATTTATACGTTGTACTTTGATAAAGTGGCAAAACACGCGGTTCACCATTTTTTGGTGTATAGCCACCTTGCACACAAATTGTTCCTTTTCCCCATGATTCTCCCATCTCTCATTCTCCTTTCTTTTATACAAAATAAAAAAACTGCTCCTTTCCTGAAAACAAGAAAGGAGCAGTTTGAAAACACGCTCTAAAGGCTCTTTCTTATCTTTCAGGATTATTACCTGCAGGATTTGGCACAATTCCGTTATACGGCTGTTGCCAAGGTTTCATCGGGCCTGTCCCTCCACCTTTTCTTGATAAGACTATGCAATTACCGTTGATTTTATAGCAATAATTTCCTAATGTCAATCAGTTTTTCTGAATGTTCTAAATTAAATACAAAGAATTTGACATGCATAACAAAAGAAATATATTCCATATTCATTTGAAAAAGACCTTTTAAAACCCTCGATTACTATATAAAATTAAGTAAGTAGTTTAACTGTATAACATTTCAAATTCTCACAAGACCTCAATATATTGAATAAGCCAACCTCTCAAAAAGATACTATACATATTCATTTCGCAGGAGCATATTGAATCCTTTCAACATTAAAGCTTACATAACGGAGGTATAACATGACAAATACAAAGGACATGCACTATATACTCGTCCTATACGGCATTCTTTTAGGCTCTATAGTAGGAGCTACAGTCTGGCTATTTTTAGTTACAATAAATATCGGCATTCACTTTATTTGGGGATACTTACCTACTATTTTCGCTTCTCCCCCGTATTACACTATTTGCGTCACAACTATCGGTGGTATTCTCGTTGGTTTAACTCAAAAGTATTTCGGTACATATCCACGTCTTATGCCAGAAGTGATGGGTGAATATAAAAAAACAGGTAGAATTGAATACCGTTTTGTACATAAAGCTACTTTAACTGCGATTATCGTTTTAATATTTGGAGCTAGCTTAGGTCCCGAAGCAGCACTTGTTGGAATTATCGGTGGACTTTGTACATGGGTAGGGGATCGCTTTACATTTGCCTTAAAAGGAATGAATGAACTAACAGAGGTTGGAATTGGCGCTACTTTAAGTGTAATTTTTAACGCGCCGCTATTCGGTTATTTAGCTCCAAATGAAAATGAGGGTGAGCAAATTAACGAATTTTCTAAAGGAAAAAAAGCAATTGTATATTTAGCTACTACTTTCGCTGGTTTTTCCGTTTATTTATTACTTAGTAAATTCGATAATCGCGGATCCTTTATCGTTGATTTTGGGGAAGGTTCCCTTTCTCTTAATGAATGGATCGCCTTTCTACCACTTGCTAGTATTGGTGCTATAGTTGGTTTCTTTTATTTCAAATTTGAATTCACATTAGAGAAATTAATCCATCCCTTCAGGGAATACAAACTATCACTTGGAATTATCGGTGGTATTTTATTAGGAATTACAGGAACTGTTCTCCCGTACACGTTATTCTCAGGAGAACACCAATTAAAAGATTTAGTCGTTGAATGGAGTCATTTATCCTTCTGGGTACTACTTCTTTCAGGTGTTTTAAAATTATGTATTACTGCCGTTTGTTTAAATACAGGTTGGCGCGGTGGACATATTTTCCCAATTATATTTGCTGGATCTAGTATCGGATATGCTATAGCTTCCATTATCCCGATAGATCCAATCGCTTCGGTAGCCATCGTCACGACAGCAATTTCAAGCTATGCATTAAGAAAACCAATTGCTATAACATTACTATTACTCATGTTTTTCCCGCTCAATTTACTATTACCGATGCTTGGAGCGGCAGCGATTGGTAATGCATTTCCACTTCCTAAAAATAACGAAGCTACAAACGAATAAAAATAGGCAGTAGGGACAAAAGTTCCACTGCCTATTTTTATTACACACGTTGCTTCAATAACGCGTATAACTCTTCAAAATTTTGTACTTCATATGTTGGCACAATCTCGCTATTATTTGATTTCTTTTCTGGATTAAACCAACAAGTATCAATTCCCGCTACATATCCACCTTTCATATCAGCACTTAACGAATCCCCAATAATGAGCCCTTCTTCAGGGGAAAAATTAGGAATTCGTTCAAAAACATAATCAAAATACTCTTTCATCGGCTTTTGGAATCCCGTATCTTCAGAAACGAAAATATCTTTAAACAAGGCATGTAATCCTGCATTACGTAAACGTTTATCTTGCGTCTTAGAAATACCGTTTGTCACTATATATAAATCGTACTCACTTTGAATTTGACTTATAAATTCAAACGCACCTTGCATAAGTTGGTCTCCTTCTTCTAAGTAGCTACGATAATTATTTTCGAATAATACTCCATCTACTTCTTCCCCGTACTCTTTAAACAAAATTGAAAACCGCGTATTTACAACTTCATCACGGTTCATTTCACCTTCCTCAAAAGCATCCCAAAGACTTTTATTAATTTTTTTATAGTGCCCTTCAACCTCGCTAGTTAGAGGAATCCCTTTCTCTTCAAACAGCATACGTAACGCCATTTTCTCCGCCTTCTGAAAATCTAACAATGTATCATCTACATCAAATAGCAATGTTTTATATTTTTTCATAAGCCCTTCACACTCTCTTTTCTACAAAAACAAATTTATGTAAATCGTATCATTCCTTCTTGTAAACATAATAGGAGATATCTCATACTAAACATGAGGTGAAAATATGAAAGTCAGCAAAAATAGCGAAGAAATCTCTCATTACATGCAAACTTACAACTTCCATACTCTTTTTTCTTTTGATGTCTTACCGTATGCTGAACTACATTCCTTTCAAAAGAGAGAAAGGATATGTAATGAAGGTGTTGATGTTCCTTATCTTTATTACTTAATTTCCGGAAAAGCGAAAATATATATGAGTCACAAAAACGGGAAGGTCTCCTTAATTAACTTTATTCAAGCACCTTCGTTCATTGGAGAATTAGGGTTAATTGGCGTAGAATCCGTTACGAAAACGGTGGAAGTGATTGAAGATTGTATGTGCTTAGCGCTTCCTCTTAAAGATTGTCAGCATCTTTTGTTGCGAGATGCTACATTTCTACAGAAACTATGTAAATTTATCGGTGAAAAAACAATCAGCCGAACAGAAAGTTACGCCAAAAACAATAGTTATCCGTTCGAAAATCGATTAGCGGCGTTTATTCTATTAACAGAACAAAATAACAGTTATACAGAAAAACATACCGAGGCTTCGGAATACTTAAATGTCAGCTACCGCCATCTTTTATACGTATTAAACCAGTTTTGCCAGCAAAATTACTTAAAAAAAGACGGAAGAACCTATTACATACAAGATCGAATTCAATTAGAAAAACTGGCTGATGAACTTAAAATATAAAAAAGTAGCATTAACGTTTACCTGTTAATGCTACTTTTTTATAGTGACGATTCTATTTTCAATTAAAATTTGCTTGCTACTTTAGCTGCTTCTTCAAGACCAGCTGTAATGATCTCTTCTGCTTTATCTGGGAATTGGTTATGTCCTTCAATAACTACTGTTTCCATATTTGTTGCACCGAAGAAGCCCATCATGCTTGCTACATATTTAACAGCCATTTCTACTTCAGCTGCTGGACCTTCAGAATATACGCCGCCGCGCGCGTTTAATAATGCAATCTTCTTATCTCCAATTAGACCAACTGGACCTTCTGGCGTATATTTAAACGTTTTGCCAGCTCGGTTTAAATAATCAATATATGTGTGTAGCACTGCTGGAATCGTTAAGTTCCATAATGGGAAACCGAAAACGACTTTATCAGCTTCTAAAAATTGATTTAAATACTTATCAGCAACTGCTACTGCTTTTGCTTCCTCTTCAGTTAAATCAAATCCTTTACCTGCTTTGAATGTACCATTAATCATATCTACGCCTACATATGGTAATTCTTCTTTATATAAGTCAAGTTCTACTACTGTATCATTCGGATGTGCTTCTTTATAGTTTGCTAAAAATGCCTCGTATAATTTCACACTAACTGCTTGTTCCGCTGGGCGGTTGTTTGCTTTTACAAATAAAACTGTTGCCATTGTTTTTCCTCCTAGTACTCACTCTTCTGTTGTTATATGCTTTCAAAAAAGGTATCCCTTGTAATTGTTGTTTTGTTGCTTACAAACATATTTTATCTTTATATCAAGACAATTTCGTCCTCACATAGACGTATTTTCCCATAAAAAAAGTCCACCTTCTAAAGGCGAACTAGGTCTTACGACTTTTGTCTTATACAATTCCATTTTTCACTGCATATAATGCTGCTTGCGTGCGATCAGATAAATTCAACTTACTCAAAATACTACTTACATGCGCTTTTACCGTTTTTTCTGTAATAACTAAAACAGAAGCAATCTCTTTATTACTCATCCCTTTAGCTAATAGCTGCAACACTTCATTTTCTCTCGCCGTTAGCACATCCACTTGAATAGAAGGTTCTTCTTCCTTTTCTTCCACAGGTAATGTTTGAGAGAGAAGAGTATTTGCTATATCTGGATGTAATTGAATATTACCTTTATATGCGCTTCGAATAGCTTCAACAAGCTGATCGGGTTCTACATCTTTTAAAATATACCCACTTGCCCCCGCCCTTAACGCTGGTAAAACATGCGCCTGATCAGAAAAGCTGGTTAATACAATTACTTTCACATTTGGATATTCTTTTTTGATGCACGCCGTCGCCTCGACACCATCCATTTCGGGCATATATAAGTCCATTAGTACAACATCAGGATGTGTCTCCCCTACTTTCACTAATGCCTCTTTCCCATTACTTGCTTCTCCAACTAGCTCTAAGTCTTCCTGTGTACTTAAGAAAAATGCTAATCCTTTTAAAACGACTGTATGATCATCAACTAACAATACTTTTATTTTCACAAACTTCCCTCATTTTCACATCATAATGGTACATTTACTTTTACACTTGTTCTTTTCTTATCACTTACAATTTTAATTGTTCCACCGACTAATTCTACTCTTTCGCGCATCGTAGTCATACCGAGTGATTTCTTCTCTTTTATATCCTTCTCTACAAAGCCGTTTCCTTGATCGACTATTTCTAATGATACATTCTTCTCCGTCACTTTGAAATAAATCGCCGCTTCTCTGACATTCGCATGTTTACTTACGTTATTTAAAGCTTCTTGTCCAATTCGCCATAGCGCTTCCTCTACTACACGTGGCAAATCACGAACACCTGTAACTTGTTCCCGAATTTTCAATCCCAAACTTTCACCATATTGTTTTAAAGCTGGTAATAGTCCTTTCTCTAATCCCGCTGGACGTAGTTGCCAAATTAACGTCCTCATTTCTTTTAAAGCACCTTGCGATAACTCACGTATCTCATGCAAAGACTGATCTACCTTTTCGTTTTTCCCCTTTAAGACGGCTTCGGCACCTTTCGTCATAAAAGTTAATGAAAACAACTTTTGTGAAACAGAATCATGCAAATCTCTAGCTAAACGATTACGTTCTTCCAGTCGTACAAATTCTCGGCGCTTTTCATTTAACCTTAAGTTCTCTATCATTAACGATATATGATTGGCTAACGCCTGTACTACATCTATCGTATTTATATCAAATTCTCCATTATTCGAACTTACACTTAGTACGCCAAATATATGATCTTGAATATGTATGGGAATGGCAATAACCGCACGATTAGGATGTACGATATTCCCAACCTGACTCTTTAACAAAACAGGCTCTTCTTTTTTCAGAGCTTCCTGTGCCGCCGACTTCAAATCCTCTTGTATCTCATCTATCTTACATGAGGCTCTTACAGCAAGTTCATTTTCTTCTCTAATAAAGAATACAACTTGCTCCCATAAAAATAACTTCCCTATTTGCTTTACAATCTCCTCTGGCAATGCATTAAATTTATGAATCGTCCTTAAAGCTTGAATAAAGCGGTCTAACTTTACATAATAATGAGCCCTTCTCTTTTCATTTTCATACAATTTTGTACGTTTTAATGCTGTTCCAATTTGGAAAGCAACTGATTGTAATAGCACTAACTCTTCTTCAGAAAAATGCGTTTTACCTGGACTAGCCACATTTAATACGCCAAATTCATCTCCCCCCGCTTTTAGCGGCACTGTCGCATGATGCACAATCCCTTCTGTATCTCCCCAGTTATATTCAATCGCATTATTAATTCTCTTACATTCAATAATATTAACGGCTTTCTCTAGTTTCCCTTCCACAAATCGGTGTAAACACCAACAATTCCCCTCACACATCGGTCGTTTATTTTCAAATCTTAATCCCTCTGGTAATTGATAATCAATTAATTTTGTATATCTGCCATTTTCATCCGCAAGAAATATCCATCCTGTCGTTAAACCTGTTACATTCAACAGTTTTTCCAACACAGCTTGCAGCACATGATATGTATCATTTGAGGTGTTCAACGTCTCTGCAATCTCTTTTAATATAACTAATTCATTTGTACGATTCTCTTGAAACATAATTCGTCTCCTACATACAAGATTTTAAATCGCCCCTAAAGTAAATCATCTACTTTTCACTTTGTACTTATTCGTAACATTGATATAATGGTGAAAACATAGTTTTCATTATATCACTTGAGGGGGATTTCATAATGACATTAAATAAAGCACTTACTATCGCTGGTTCTGACACAAGTGGCGGTGCTGGTATACAAGCAGATTTAAAAACATTCCAAGAACTTGGTGTATATGGAATGACATCTCTTACGACAATCGTAACGATGGATCCACATAACGGTTGGGCACATAACGTATTCCCAATCCCGGCTTCTACATTAAAACCACAATTAGAAACGACAATTGAAGGCGTTGGCGTAGATGCTTTAAAAACAGGTATGCTTGGATCAGTAGAAATTATTGAAATGGTTGCAGAAACAATCGAGAAACATAATTTCAAAAATGTAGTAGTGGACCCTGTTATGGTATGTAAAGGTGCTGATGAAGCATTACATCCTGAAACGAACGATTGCTTACGTGACGTTCTTGTTCCGAAGGCATTAGTTGTAACACCAAACTTATTTGAAGCTTACCAATTAAGTGGCGTAAAGATTAATTCTCTTGAAGACATGAAAGAAGCTGCGAAAAAAATCCACGCTTTAGGTGCGAAATACGTCCTAATTAAAGGCGGTAGCAAGCTTGGTACGGAAACTGCAATCGACGTCCTATATGATGGAGAAACATTCGATCTTCTAGAATCAGAAAAAATTGATACGACAAATACACACGGCGCAGGTTGCACATATTCCGCTGCAATTACAGCAGAACTTGCAAAAGGAAAAACTGTGAAAGAAGCAGTAAAAACTGCTAAAGAATTTATCACAGCTGCTATCCGTTATTCATTCAAGATCAACGAATACGTAGGCCCAACACATCACGGTGCATATCGTAAATTCGTTGCATCAAAAGAACTTGTCTAACATATAAATGAAAACACCCACAGAGTTTATATATTTCCTCTCTGTGGGTGTTTTTTTATAAGCTCTTCTGGTCATCTTATCTTTAAGATGCAGAACTAACCTGATTTCTACCATTTCTTTTGGAGTAATATAATGCATCATCAGCAGCTTGAATAAATCGCTCTGGTGATTCTTCATACACTGAAATTCCTACTGAAACTGTAATTTTTATTTTTGTTCCATTTAGCAATTGAAATGGATGGTTTTCAACAGCCGTGCGAACTTTTTCCCCCATACGCATTCCATAAGCTAATCCTTTCTGCGGTATCAAAAGCGCGAACTCTTCCCCACCCTTTCGAAAAGCCAAATCTGGAAACATTGAAACTTCTCGTAAAATATGCCCCATTTGTTTTAATACTTCATCTCCCGCAGGATGCCCATACGTATCATTTACACACTTAAAGTGATCAATATCTATAAGTAATAAACAAAGTGAATCATTTTTCATACGCTTATTACCAATATGACGATTCATCTCTAAATCAAACTGTCTTACGTTTCCTAAACCTGTCAGTGCATCTATCGTTGCGTATTGCTTCATCGTTTGAAATAACTCATTGGATTGCAATACATAATTTGCGCTTATAAATGTGATATATGCTGCAACACCACTACAAACTAAATATAATGCTACTATAGACATATCCTTAAATAAAATAGAAAGTGGAACCGTTAAAATAGATAAACTATATACATTAAACCAGATCCATCTTTTAAATATAGAAGCTTTCATCCGCCAAATGAAAATAATTCCAAAACCTATCAATACAATTGTATAACAAGCCAATTCAGAGGCTAAAGAGTACTCAGTAAAAAATAATCGGGTAATTAATATAATAGTAACTGTTATACTGCTAGCTATCGGACCTCCAATTATAATTGCCAAAATAACAGCTAAATAACGTAGATCCAACATAATATCTTCAATATGTACACCAAAATGCATCAACAGTACACTTAATATTCCAGTAAGAATACCTACTACACATTTCTGCAAAAAAGAGAACCCTTCTTTTAACGGTTTATCTCTTAAAAGCTGACCTCCAACAAAAATAAAGGAAAGAATAATTGTTGTGTTTACAAATAAGTCCCTTAACATAAAATAATCTCCCTACTTTTCTATCTATCACTTTCCTTATTTTATTGTATACGAAATCCCTATAATTCCCAAAGCTTTTATTTATTTTTTGCTGTTCCACGTGAAACAACAAAAAATAAAAAAGGACGAAAATTCGCCCTTTTTATTAACAACACCGTGATATCTTTCCACCCTTTGCATTAAACCTAGCTTCTTGCACTTCTGCAAAAAATTGTTTTTGACATACAACCTCTTCTTCTGGATGATGCTTTTTCATATGCTCTACATATGTTTCATAACTTGGTACTCCAACGAGTAAACTAATAAAGTGTTTTCTTTGTCTCCATACTTTCCGTAGTCGTTTAAGCATAATAGTTCCTCGACTCACTTTCATCTCTAGAAATATATGGCGCCTCTTTTAGCGGCATCGGCCTATTTCTTAATACTTGAATCCAAATTCGAATTGCAGAAATTAATACAGCGATTACAACTATCATAAAAATCCCGCAAAGCGCTGCATCAATATAATCATTGAAAATAATTTGTTTCATTTGAGCGACATTTTTAGCTGGTGCTAACACTTTCCCCTCATCTAATGCTCCCTGAAACACCTTTGCATGAGATAGAAATCCTATTTTAGGATTTTCATGAAATAGCTTTTGATAACCCGCCGTCATCGTTACAATAAGCAATCCGACAGTTGGAATAAGTGTCACCCAAACATATGCCTTTTTCCCCATTTTGAACAAAATTGTCGTTCCAAGTAATAATGCAATACCTGCTAACATTTGGTTTGCAATACCGAAAAGTGGCCATAATGTATTAATTCCACCAAGCGGATCAACTACCCCTTGGTATAAGAAATAACCCCATCCTAATACGCATAACGTTGTAGCTATCACATTCGCTAATGTAGAATCCGTTTTCCCAAATGGCTTATATACATGTCCTAAAATATCTTGAATCATAAATCGGCCTACACGCGTTCCAGCATCAATTGTCGTTAAAATGAATAGAGCTTCAAAGAGGATTGCAAAATGATACCAAAATGCCATCATCGCTGTTCCACCTATTACTTGTGAGAAAATATACGCCATACCTATCGCTAACGTTGGTGCACCACCTGTGCGTGATAAAATCGTTTGCTCTCCAACGTTTACAGCGAGATCTTTTAGTTCATTTGGTGTAATGGCAAATCCCCATGAGGAAATAACTTGAGCTGCCTGCGAGACATCCGTACCGATAAGTGCTGCGGGACTATTAATCGCAAAATAAGTTCCTGGTGTTAATACACAAGCTGCAATCATCGCCATCGCGGCTACAAATGATTCCATTAACATTGCCCCATAACCGATTGGCTGTGCGTGTCCCTCTTGTTCAATCATCTTTGGTGTCGTACCTGATGAAACGAGAGCATGGAATCCAGACACCGCACCACAAGCAATTGTAATAAATAAGAACGGGAATAAGTTTCCAGAGAAAACAGGACCTGTTCCATCGATAAATTTCGAAACTGCTGGCATTTGTAAATCTGGTGCTACAATTAAAATACCAATTGCTAATCCAACAATTGTTCCGACTTTTAAAAATGTGCTTAAATAATCACGTGGTGCTAAAAGCATCCAAACTGGTAAGGCCGATGCGATAAATCCATATACAATAAGCATAATAGCAATCGTTTCACCGCTAAACGTGAACATGCTTGCAAGCGTTGGATGCTCTGCTACATACTGTCCTCCAATAAGAGACAGTATAAGTAGAATAATTCCGATTACTGACCCTTCTCCAACCCGGCCAGGCCTAATGTAGCGCATGTACACTCCCATTAAAATAGCAATAGGAATCGTTGCTGCTATTGTAAACATTCCCCAAGGACTTCCGACAAGCGCCTTTACTACCACTAATGCTAATACCGCTAATAAAATAATCATAATGCCTAAAATGCCTATCATTGCAATAAGCCCTGTAACAGGACCGATCTCATCTTTAATCATTTCTCCTAAAGATTTACCATTCCGTCTCATCGAAGCAAATAAAATTACAAAATCTTGTACAGCTCCAGCGACAACTACCCCAACAATAATCCATATTGTCCCTGGTAAATATCCCATTTGCGCTGCCAAAATCGGTCCTACTAAAGGGCCTGCCCCAGCAATTGCTGCAAAATGGTGCCCAAATAATACCCACTTATTTGTCGGAACATAATCTTTTCCATCGTTTAATGTATGGGCTGGCGTTTGCCGATTATTATCTAAACCAAATACCTTTCTCGCTATAAATCTACTATAAAAGCGGTAAGCAACTGCATACACACATACCGCAGCTACTAAGAGCCACACGGCATTAATAGTTTCACCTTGTGATAAAGCTATTACACCAAAAGCACCTGCGCCTACTGCTGCAATAACTCCCCATAGTAAAATCGACTTCAATGTTTTCACATACAATCCCCCCAATACTATCGCTTAGTCGGATTGTACTAAATTTTCTGAATATTTAATTTGAATCCTCCTTATCATGAAGGATTTTTAGTTTATCATGTTAAAAAATTCGCATTACCTACTATAATTCAATCTTATTTCGAAGTCGTTTCACATAATTACGACTAACTGGAATCGGTTGCTCATCATATTTATCTAAATACAGATTATATGTGCCATTATAATAAGGTTTTAGTTCTTGTACATATGACATATTAATTAAATAACTTTTATGCACACGTAAAAAATCATATACATTTAGCTTATTTTCCAGCTCCTGAAGTGTATATGTTGAAATATACTGATTATTTGTTGTATAAATTGAAACCGTTTTGTTTTCCTTATTTTTGCTTACATATACAATATCTTCAGGGAAAATATACCGAATTCCCTCTTGACCTTCTATCGGTAGTTTTCGCAAATAACTCTTTGCTTTTTCGCCTTGCTCTTTACACATTCTATATAAAAGGAATTGCAAATCTTCCTCACGAAATGGGCGTAGTAAATAATAAAATGCTTGAAACCGAAATGCCGTAATCGACTCTTCTATATCTTCACCCATAAAAATCAATTTCGTATAACAATTTACTTCCCGTAATAAACTCGCATATTCAAAACCAGTTCCATCTAGTAATTTTGAATTCAAGAAAACAAAATCTGGTGTATGCTTTTTCATGATCAATAATGATTCTGTTCCCGTATTCGCTTCAAAACATTCTACATTCCTTATATTTTCAGTAAATTTTTCAGCTAAACTTCTTCGCTCTTCTGCTTCTTCCATGATCAGTAAAATTTTCATTTCTTCAACCACCTAATTCTTTTGTCCATATGTCTTGTTGTATACATTCGCTTTTATAAGAAACATTCCCTTTTTCTTACTATACCATTATTTATCTAAAAAAACAGAAAAAAGGAAACCACAACGGTTCCCCCTACCCTTTCATTACATTATTTGTAGGAAGTAACACCCACTGAATGCGAAGAAATGAGTATTACTTCCCCAAAAACACAATTGGTGCTGGCTAATAATCAGCGAGGGATAAATCCCTCACCGATTAAACTTTCACCTTATACTAATTCTCGTTGCTTCGTTTCTTGCCCAAGTACAATTACAGCAACTACGCCAATTAAAATTGATCCACAGAAAATCGTAAATATTAGTGATAGTGAAGCCTGTGAAGCAACTAAATATCCTACTAATAGCGGTCCAAGAATACCACCAATACGACCGAATGCTGCTGCCATCCCTGCACCTGTACCACGAATAACCGTTGGATACTGTTCCGGTGTATAAGCGTATAATGCACCCCAAGCACCTAAATTAAAGAAGGATAGTAACATGCCTGCTACGATTAATACCGTTAATGACTCCGCCACTCCAAACAAATAAGCACTACATGCTGTACCGATTAAATACGTAACTAAAACGAACTTACGACCAAGTCGTTCAATAAACCAAGCAGCCGTGAAATATCCTGGCAATTGAGCTAACGTCATAATAAGTACGTACTGGAAACTTTTTATTAAACTAAATCCTTTTAATACCATCACACTAGGTAGCCAAAGGAACATCCCATAGTACGAAAAGACAACAGAAAACCATAGAATCCATAACATAATTGTTGCCTTACGATATTCCCCAGACCAAACTGACTTTACATTTTCGATAACAGATGGTCTTTTTTCAGCCTTTTGAAATCTCGGAGAATCCGGTAAATTCCATCTTAAATATAAAGCATATAATGCCGGAACCGCGCTCAATACCATTGCAACTTCCCAACCATATTTCGGAATAACAAAATACGAGATAAGGGCTGCAATTAGCCATCCACCTGCCCAAAAGCTTTCTAATAGCACAACTATTTTGCCACGTTCATGCGCTTCAACGCTCTCTGATACTAATGTAGACGCAACTGGAAGCTCTCCGCCAAGCCCCATACCAATTAAAAATCGTAAAAAAAGGAACATCGCTAGTGTCGTCGTTAAAGCAGTTAAACCACTACCGATAGAAAATAGTAATAATGTAATAATAAAGACTGATTTCCGCCCTATTTTATCTGATAGTATTCCAAAAACGAGTGCTCCGACTGCCATACCAATCGAATTAATGCTGCCTATCCAGCCCATTTCTTGCGTACTTAATCCCCAATCTTTTTGCAGTGCTACCATTACAAATGAAAGCATTCCAACATCCATTGCATCAAATAACCATCCAAGCCCTGCTATACCAAGTAGCTTTCGCTTCGAAATTTCTTTCACCTTGCCCACAAGAAGTCCTCCTTACACAGCTGTCTTTACACATCATTTTACATGTGTGAATTGTATAAGTAAAATACTTTCGTTCAAAAAATTCTCCTTCATCATTCCCAAAAAATAAAATACTTATCACACTATTTGAGGGCAGTAAGACTCCCACCTCAAAATTCAGCTGAAACAAAAAGGTTAAATTGAAGACCAACTGCCATTAAACGTCCAATTGGTGAGGGTTAACCATCAGTGGTGGATGAGCAAAACCTCACTTTATTAAAAATGACCAAATAAAAAAGTAGCGATATTCCGCTACTTTTTCGAACGCATGACTTCTTTTAAAAATTCCGCTAATACTAACTGACGACGCCAGCGCGTTGGATTACTACACAATCTATAAAACCACTCTAAGTTAATCGCTTGAATCCATTTTGGTGCACGTTTTACCTCTCCAGCCCATACATCTAAACTTCCGCCCACTCCAACAGCCATCTTCGTTTCTAAACGATGCTTATTAGTTTGGATAAAATTCTCTTGTCTTGGGAAACCAAGCGCGACAAGTAATAAATCTGGTTTTGCTTCTTGAATACGAGAAACGATACTCTCTTCTTCTTCTTGTTTAAAGTACCCATCTTGTGTACCCACAATAGATACAGCTGAATATGTCTTCGTTAAATGATCTGCTGCAGCTTGTACAACATGCGATTTTGCACCAAGTAAGAAAACAGATACCGGTTTATTCTCCTCTGATAACTTTGCAAATAGATTACACATTAAATCAAAACCTGCTACACGTTCCTTTACAGGTGTACCTAACATACCACTTGCTTTTACAACTCCAATACCGTCAGGTGTAATTAAATCTGTATTTAATAATGTTTTATGGAATGTTTCATCCTTTTTTGCACACATAACAATTTCAGGATTTGCTGTTACTACCTGAAAAGTATGAGTTCGCTCCAATTCTAGTTGTCCCTTCAAATATTGGATCGTTTCATCCATTGTCATTGTAGAAAAAGGAACACCTAGAATATCAACCGTTTTTACTTCCATGATTAACTATCCTCTCTATTTCAGTAAAAGTTTTTTATATGCATTATAAGTATCTTCATACAAATTCTTTAGCGAGAAATGAGTAGATGCATGAGTATATAAAAGATTTCCCATCGCTTCTAATTCACCATTCAACCATTTTTCATAAGCATTTTCTAACGCGTTTGCTAACGAAGCCGCATCACCAATCGGTACAATCCATCCATACGTATCATCAACTATTAACTTCTTCATATCACCTACATTTGTTGCAATAGATGTTAAGCGTTGATTAGCCGCTTCTAATAAAACAAGAGGGAAGCTTTCGCTATAAGAGGTTAACAAATTAATGTGTGCAGATGCATATAATTCTTTTGAATCTGTACGAAAACCTAGAAAAATCACCTTATCCTCTAAGCCCTTTTGTTTCACCATCTCTTTTAATTCTGCTTCTATAGGTCCATCACCAAGCAAGAGCACCTTTATATTTGGAATTTTAATTTTTTGTAACGCTTCAAATAAAATATCATGACCTTTAACAGGATGAAGACGCGCTACTTGAACAGCTGTAAATACTCCTTCATCGATGCCAAATTCACTTTTATCATAAGGTTTTGCTGGAGTATTATCATACTCGATTCCATTATAAACCGTACAAATCTTCTCTTCTGGTACACCTAGTTTTATTATGTTTCTCTTAAAGTTTTCCGTAATTGCAAAGAATAAATCTACCTTCCTGAAAGAACGTAAATTTAACTTCGTAAACACCCACCCTTTTAATCCTCTCTTCATAAAATCCAACGTTGGATCACTATGGACAGTCATTATCCATTTTGCTTTTATACCTTTTTTCAAGAGGGAGAGATAGAAATTCGCTCGTGCGCCATGTGTATGCACAATGTCAAATTGATTTTCATTAATAAATGATTTTATTCTTGAAAGAATGGATAGGTCGTACCGAGATGATTGAGTAAAAACATGCACTTGAATACCAAGGTCTCTCGCTTCTCTAGCAATTGCACCTTCTTCAAATACCATTAATTCCACTTCTTTCTTCGGAAACTGAGATAAAAGTGAAATAATATGTGTTTTTCCTCCGCCCTCTTCTGCACCAGCATTTATATGTAACACTTTCATTTCCTATTTCCTCCACACTTTTTATTTTTACTTACTATAACAAAAATAAAAGCTAACATGCGCTAGCTTTTATTTTTTAATCATTCAATTTCCAAATCAACAAGTAGGTATGCGCTAATAAGGGCTAAATAAAAACTTACACCCGGTGCCATTAAAACATGACCAGCTATAAATGAAATACCTAAGGCTAAACCTATTCCGGTCATTATTAATGCATATTTCACAGTGAATAATTGTTTAAATTTAGTCAATGCAAGTCTAATAATTTTAAATCCAAAGTATACAAAAGGTAGTAAAAGTAACACAAGTCCACCAATTCCAAATGAATAGAACCAATCATGGAAATCTCGTTCAATTAATTTCGGCTCACCTTTATAATTACCTGAATAACCCATACCTAATACTTTTTGAGAAAGAGGAGCTTTTTCATAGTACTCTTTATACTGCTGTTCAAATAATTCCCTGCCACTAAAAATAATAGCCTGTGTTTCCTCTTTCTGTTCTTTTTCTTTTTCAATTTCTTTCTCTTTTTCCGTCTCAATAACGTGAGGTTTATGTTCTTTCAATTCTTCTACTTGTTTCGCATTTTCTTCCTTCTTCTCATTTTGCAGCTTCTCAATTACTTGAAAATGTAGCCCCATATTTTTCATAAATGGTGAGAAAGGAGTGTATGCCATTACCCCTAGAAAAACAGTCATTGCAATCATACCATTTAATACATATGCATTTTTCTTTGCATCTTTACGTTGCATAAATGCCTGAATAAAACACATGATGAACGCAATAATCATTGTAGCAAAAATCGCTCCAAATCCAACCTTTGTACCAACGGCAAACAATGAAAAAATAATCAAAATAGAAGGAATCCAGCAATATATTTTAGACATACTAGTTGTTTTTTCAATAGAATATAAAACAACTATTGGACAAATAATCGCAAGAATTGAACCTAATTCATTCCCTGCATAAAACCATCCACGTGAACCAACCTTTAACCAATCATAACTGTTATAATCTGTTCCTGTTACAACCGAAACTACCATTACTATATTTATAATTAATGCTGCATAGGCAATATTGTTTCGCATTTTAAAATGCCTATTTTCTTTAAGTGATTTAAAGACCAAAATATAGCAAGTAAACATGATAAACGGATATAAAGATTTCGCTATAAACTTAATCTCTTCCCCTAATACGATAGGATCCTTAACCAATTTATTATTAATTAGTCCTATAGTGAAAAAAGCACCCATTCCAATTATATACAGCAAGTACTTAAGATTCCCTCTTTTCCTAGCTTGGAATACAATGTATATTCCTCCTAGGCCCATGACAAATAGACGCGCAAGAACTCCAATGGTTGTATCAATTTTTAAAACCATTATACAAAATGCCGTGAGTAAATCTAGAATTGGCTGTAACATTATAAAAATCAGTAAGAAATTTTCAAATTTACTACTTATACTGTTTTCCTTTAACATTTAAAGCCTCCATAACTATTACATAATTTCAACCTATAAAATAAACATTTTTTATTCATCTCAAATGTTTATTATAACATAACCTTATTGTTAAACTATCCGATTTATATACCAATTTTTATAATAGAAAAGGTAATAAATTTGTATTTTCAAACGCTTTCTTTCCTAATTTATTCTTTTTTTTTACACGTAAAGAAAATACATTGTTATTTCCAAAACTTTAGTGTATATTTTTTCTCTGGAACATCTTTATAAGGAAGGAATTAGAGCCATGTTATTAATCGATATATTTACGTTTCTTGGCATTATCGCCGCTGCCATTTCTGGTACATTAGTTGGTTTGAAAAAAGATTTAGATTTATTCGGTGTCCTTTGTTTAGCTGTAGCTACTGCGCTCGGCGGCGGTATTATTCGTGATATTATGATTGGTAACCTGCCTCCTGTCGCATTTGTAAAACCCATTTACTTTTTCGTAAGCGTATTATCAGCATTATTTACTTGTATGTTTTTTGAGCGCATCAATAAACTTCAAGTCGTTATTATGCTTTCTGATGCTGTTGGTTTAGGTGTATTCACAGCTATTGGTGCAAATGCAGCAATGTCACATCACGTTGACGCCTCGTTTTTAGTAGTTTCAATGGGCGTCATTACAGGTATTGGAGGCGGTATTTTGCGTGACATTTGCGCTCAAGATATCCCTTACGTATTCCGAAAAGAAATTTACGCAATCGCTTCTATCTTAGGAGCAATTAGCTTCCTAATCACACATGCAATGGGCGCGCACGTATTAGCCTTCTATGTTTGTTTATTAGTAACATTCGTTATTCGTGTCGTGACTGTAATATATAATGTACATTTCCCAGTTTTCTTTAAAACACACGCTAAGATTAATAAAGGCCATTAAGAGGATTCTACATAGAATTCTCTTAATTTATATACAATTCCATATACTGTAGAGTAATTTCATATAACAATATATAATTACGTTAGAATACAAAATTGAAAACGCTTTACAAACAGGGGGAAGAATGATGCTTGGGGTTTTTAAAAAAAATAAAACAAACACCAGTATAATTGAGTTAAGTAAAGGCCAACAAATAATATTTAATGTGCCTGCTAATTCTGAACTAAAAACTCAAATGGATATGCTACATATTTCGAAGGAAGATTTACAAATTGTAAAAGTATTACAGCCGTTTATTTATGAGGAAATAGATTGGATCACTGAAAAATTCTACACCAACATCACAAAACAACCTAATTTAATTGCCGTTATTGAACGCTACAGCTCTATTCCCAAATTAAAACAAACGTTAAAGACACATATTAAAGAATTGTTTAGCGGTAATATGTATGAAGATTTTATTGAACAACGTGCTAAAATTGCAAGAAGACATGTACAAATTGGTTTACATAGAAAATGGTATACTGCAGCCTATCAAGAATTATTCCGTTCCGTCATGAAGATTTTGCAAACTAAAATTTCAACAATAGAGGATTTTTCTTATTCTATAAATGTAATAAACAAATTATTTACATTAGAACAAGAACTTGTTATTGCGGCTTATGAATCCGAATATGAAAGAATTCAAAAAGAACATGAAAAAGAAAAAGAACTGACAGCTATGACGATTACACATATTGCAACAGAACTAGCAGCAGTATCTGAAAAAACAAGTTCTTCTATTCAACAGTTAACATCTAAATCAGAAAATATTGTAGGAATTGCAAAAACAGGTACATCATTAGCCACAACATCAGAAGAAAAGGCTAATAAAGGAAAAGAACAATTAAATCTGCAAAACAAACGTATGGAAAGCATTCAAACAAATATGGAAACTATCATTACTGATACTCGTGAACTTCTCGATATTTCTAATAAAATTAACGAAATCATTGATATCGTAAAATCAATCGCTGAGCAAACAAATTTACTAGCATTAAATGCTGCTATTGAATCTGCACGTGCTGGTGAATTCGGTAAAGGTTTTTCAGTCGTAGCGGGAGAAATTCGAAAGTTATCGGAGCAAACGAAAGAATCTATCTACAACGTTACAAAGCTCGTTGAAAAAACTAATAAACAAATTATCCACGTCTCTTCCTCCGTAGAACAAATTAGCTCTCTCGTATCTGAAGGGACAGATAGTATGCATGCGACAGATCAATATTTCCAAGAAATCGTAAAAGATATGTCTAACTCTAAAGACCAGAATAAAAAAATTGAAAATGAATTAGAAGTTATTTCACAGGTAATGAAGAGTATTCAAGACGACTCCTCAAAAATGGCCTTAACAGCGGATAGTTTGCAGCTAGAACTAAACCGATAAAGCAAACAAATATAAGGGTGGAGATTCTTCATCTCTCCTTTGTATGAACTCTAATCATCCATCTACAAAAAAAGAATCCAAAATGGATTCTTTTTATTTTCTGAAAAATATTTTTTGACAGTAAACATAACTCATATAAATACCAAAGCTTTGTAAAATAAACAAGGCTGGCACAATCATATTGTAATATGCCATATGTACTTGGAAAAGTCTTAACAACACATATCCACTAATTAACAATAAGAACAACATATATCCTTCATTTTGTTTTGTCTTAATAAGGAAATGTAATAATGCTATAGCCATAAATAATGTTACCATTATATATATAAGTTTTTCACATTTAAATAGAATAGAATTTACTCCCTCATCTGAAAACTGATTAATTACTGGTTTTAAAAGATTAAATCTTTCATCTTCAATCTCTTTTAACTTTTGATTAATGTGCTCTGATACACTTTGATTTTTCGTTATTTTTTCCTCACTTTGATTTTTCCCAATTAAAACAGATTGAACATACATCTCATTCGAAATCGTGTATTGGGACATCCCCATTGCCTTAATTCCGTAATTCACACAAAAATGAGCACTATAAAATAGAATTAGTATGCCTATCATCTTTAATAGCACTTTTTGTTTCGTTGCTGATTGAAAAAATTCAATTAACAACACATATACAGTGATAAAAATAGGAAGAAATAATCCCATTGGGAACATCATATTGCTAAATGCAAAGAAGATTGCTGAAAACACCCACATATAAGGATGATCTAATCCTTTATATAAAAGTATGTAACAAGCAAAATAAAATAGAAATATTGCGAGCGATTCTTGTGTTAATAAGGAACTCATAAATATATTTGGGATATATAAAGCATAAAATACAGATGCAATACGACCACACTCTTCCCCAAAAATCATTGACGTAATGCGATAAATGAAGAATACGGTCCCTGTACAAAATAAAACATTAAATAGCTGTAAAGCAAATACCGTATCACCAAATATACGAATAATAATCGATTCATAAATGATAAAAGGTAACTGAGCTACATTCCCTATGTTATTACCAATTGCAACCTGCTTTGCAGATTCATACATTGCTTTCATATCACCAATCATTGGAACATCTATAAATATAACCATACTAAGTCTCACAACTATAGATGTGCCTATAAGAAAAATAAGAAATTGTTTATCTGTAAAACGATATTGTAAAATCGATGTTACTAACAAAATAAGGATAATAAAAATTACTAATATAATTGTTAAACTCATTGTACTTCCTTCAAAAAATTGCTTACTCGTTTCAAATGCTGACCAGCAACTATAAATAAAAAATGCGAGCATCGTACCAACCATTATTTTACTGAAGAAAGATGAAAAATTTGTTTGTATATGATTCATATGTCCATTGCACCTCTATTTCCATTCATAACACAACGATTCTATCATGAATGGGCACACAGCTGATAGGGAATTTATATAACAAATATGTATTCTTCACTTTTCACTTGCAATGTAAGCGAATCCTCTTTTACACTACATTTTAGACAAAATAAATTTTCTTTCAGTTGCATGAATATACTTGCAGAAGTATTCCTCCCCCTCTATCCATACCTTTTACTCATTTGAATATCTGGTAAAATCCAATAGGAACTAATACTCCTTTTATGTCATAAAGAACATGTCACTCTGATTGAAAACGTAACCTAGGGGCTGATTATATGGAAAAGAAATTTATGAGAGAATCAAAAGCAATTAAAACAACACGTGTTTTCCCAAACGATTTGAACAATCATCAAACTTTATTCGGTGGAAAATTATTAGCGGAAATTGATAGTATTGCTTCTATTGCAGCTGCCAGACATAGCAGAAAGCATTGCGTTACAGCATCTATTGATTCTGTTAATTTTTTAACACCAATTCAACAAGCTGATTCTGTTTGTTACGAAGCGTTTGTTTGTTATACTGGTAAATCATCTATGGAAGTATTTGTGAAGGTTATCGCAGAAAGCTTATTATTAGGAGAACGTCGCATCGCTGCTACTTGCTTTATTACATTCGTAGCTCTAAAAGATGGGAAACCTTCTTCGGTTCCGCAAGTACTGCCAGAAACTGAAGAAGAACATTGGTTGCACAAAACTGGTCTAGAACGTGCAGAAGACCGAAAAAAAGGACGTCTAAAAAGTAAAGAAATGGCTGAAGTACTAACTTTAAATAAACCTTGGAGCGTATAAAAAACAATTTCCTTCTGAGCGAATATGTAGTATATATATTCGCTCATTGCTTTGTAAACAATTCAAACATCCACTACGATTTTTATAGTCACCCCTTAACATATATATATCTATCTTAACTACGCATATCCATTCTTATTTTCTTTTTTATACAATTTATTTTATATTTATTTCTATACAAGCAATAGTTGATTTACAAAGTTTATGTAAGGTACACTTATACTCGTAATTAACAAATGAAGGTGATGATTTATTGCTCATATAAAAAACTATACCTTCAAAACTGTATATAAAATGTATTTCATTATACTAAAATTATTCACACTTCAAATGTATTTTTATATGGAGCCAAATAATGATCTCTAATAAGGGTTCTTAATACGATATAAATGATATTTTGATTAAATCGTATTACTTTAATGAAAAGGTGAAATCATGCAAAAATCAATTATTTCTAATATCTTTTATAAAATACTGCTCAATACATTTAATATTATACTCCCAATCTTAGTTGGTCCTTACGCGTATCGAATGCTAGGAGCCAATTCAATAGGAACTGTTAACTATGCTGAAACTATTTTTAATTATTTTTTCATATTCGCAGTATTTGGTGTATATCAATACGGACTACGTGAAATGAGTTTAATAAAAAATGATAAAAGTAAAGTTTCTAAGTTATTTACAAGTCTTTATGTAATTAACTTTACGACTAGTATTTTGGCCTTACTATCCTTTTTACTCTTTAGTTACATTGGATACGGTAACGAAAACTTATTCCCTGTCCTTCTAATCTTCGGCTTCAATTTCATTTCAAATATATTTTATGTGGAGTGGTTCAATGAAGCATATGAAAATTATGATTTCATTACTAAAAAAACAATTGTTGTTCGACTTATCTATGTTGGACTTCTTTTCTCTCTAGTTCATGGAGTGAATGATTATAAAACATTTGCCTGCTTATTAGTGATATCAACATTCTTAAATCATTTTATTAGTTTTATATATGTGAAACGCCAAGTTAAATTTGATTTTTCTAACTTAACGATTATTCCACATTTAAAACCCTTAGTATTAGTCGTTATTTTTTCAAATGCCAATATTTTATATACACAATTAGATCGACTTGTCTTAGGCGCATACGCAGGAAAAATAGAAGTCGCTTTCTATGTTATGGCTTTCCAAATTATGACTATCATCAATACACTTATGTTAAGTGTTGTACAAGTCACGATTCCAAGGCTTTCGTATTTATCTGGAAACGCAACTGAAAATGAATATGAATATTTATTAAATAGAATATCAAAGGTATATTTCATTACCTTATTTCCTGCGGCAATCGGTCTAATGCTCATTGCCCATAAGGCCGTCATTATTTATGGTGGAAAGGAATTCGCTCCCGCTGGTAATACTTTAATTATTTTTGCTTTTTATATGATCACAGTAGGTATTGAGTCTATCTTATCGAATCAAATTATTTATGTGAAAAAGAAAGAAAATATTTTGGTGCGCTTTTTATTTATTTGTGGATTCGTCAACTTAGCATCCAATATCGCATTAATATTTTTCGATATACTCACTCCCACAACAGCAATTTTCACAACAACCATTGCAAACATTGGATTAATTACTCTCGAATATATATATATAAAAAAGAAATTAAAAGTGAATTATACATTGTTTGATATTCAAAAACTTAAATACCTATTTTATTCTCTAACATTTTTACCAATAGCGTTTATTATAAAAAAGTTAGTCTCTGGACAAATCATACAATTCGCCCTAGTAATATTGATATGCGGATCAACATACATTCTTATCTTATTTGTAACAAAAGATGAGATTCTATTAGCTCTACTAGGAAAGCTACAAGTACGATTCAAAAAGGTGTAAACGCAACCTCTTAAAGGAGCTGTTAAAATTGAAATTTTCTTTGATTATGGCCACTTGTGGTAGACGTGATGATATTCTAGATCTACTAAAGTCACTTAAACAACAAACTTATAAAAACTTCGAACTTATTGTAGTAGATCAAAATGACATTCCAATCTCTGAGCTCTTTGAGGAATATACCAATAATTTTTCTATTAACTATATTTATACACCTATTAAAGGCCTATCTCGCGCAAGAAATATCGGCTTACAAGTAGCTGATGGCGATGTTATTGCTTTTCCAGATGATGATTGTATTTACGAAACGAATGTCTTAGAGAGCATAGTAGCAACGTTTAACTCAAATGCACATATTCAATTTATATCGACAAACACTACAAACGTTGAAAAAACAGGATCTTTAATACATGCGCCTGATAAAGATATCATTCTAAATAATAAGTATGGATTCATGGGCCCCTCTTTCGCTCTGTTTTTTACAAAACAATTTGTACAAGACGTTGGCACATTTAATGAAGATTTAGGTGTTGGATCTGGAACAATTTATGGCGCCGGTGAAGAGACTGATTTCGTACTACGAGGTATGAAAAAAAATTATATAGGTTTATTTAGAAAAAATCTTTTCGTGTACCATCCTGTAAAAGAGGATACTATAGATGAACAATCATTAAACAGAGCTATTTCTTACGCTGGTGGTTTTGGTAAAGTTATTCGTTTACATTATGGATTTCCTTACCTTGTACGTGCAGTCGTTGCCGCTACATTCCGCATGATGCAAAATATATTGAACAATAAACGTAAATTCCATGCAAATCGGGTAAGAGGCATTATCCGTGGATACTTTAAATAATTTTTATTTACCCTAAAAAAGGTGCAATCATTTTTAATAAACTGATTGTACCTTCTATTTATCTATCTTTCTATTATAGACAAAATAGTCTTTTCTACCCCTTCACGCTACGACGTTTTTGGTACTTCTCCAATAAATCTCTCATACTTATCACCATCATATATATATTTTTCAAAATAATGAAACATATTTTTTTGAAAAAATATACATTTTGAAATGATAGCATTATACGAAAGAATTTAGTATCATGATTCAAGATACTATTTCAAGTTGGACGGAGGATATTATGAGCTTATTAACAGTCGAAAAACTAGGACATACATTTGGCGATCGTACATTATTTAAAGATGTATCTATGCGATTACTAGCGGGTGAGCACGTTGGATTAGTTGGTGCAAATGGTGTTGGTAAATCAACATTTATGAATATTATTACTGGCCAACTTATCCATGATGAGGGCCGTGTAGAATGGACACCTGGTACAAATTACGGTTACTTAGATCAACATACAATTTTAACACCCGGTCGCACAATTCGTGATGTATTAGCCGATGCATTTCTACCTCTATTTCAAAAAGAAAAAGCTTTAAATGAAGTTACAGAAAAAATGGGCACTGCTACACCAGAAGAATTAGAGGAACTTCTTGAGCAAATGGCAGAAATACAAGATGCTCTTGAAGCAGGTGGTTTCTATTTATTAGATATTAAAATTGAGGAAGCAGCTCGTGGTCTTGGAATTGATGCAATCGGTTTAGATCGTGATGTTGCTGCATTAAGTGGTGGACAACGTACAAAAGTATTACTTGCAAAGTTACTACTTGAACAACCCGAAGTATTACTATTAGACGAACCTACCAACTATCTAGACGTTGAACATATTCATTGGTTAACAAGTTATTTAAAAGAATATCCACATGCCTTCCTATTAATTTCCCATGATACGGAATTTATGAATAAATGTGTTGATGTTATTTTCCATCTAGAATTCACAAAAATGACGCGTTATACAGCGACATATGAAAAATTCCTAGAGCTAGCGGAAATCAATAAAAATCAGCATATAAACGCTTATGAAAAACAACGCGAATTTATTAAAAAACAAGAAGACTTTATTGCGAAGAACAAAGCTCGTTATTCAACGACGGGTCGTGCAAAGAGTCGTCAAAAACAACTTGATCGCATGGAGCGTATTGATCGTCCTGAAACAGCAATTAAGCCAGAATTCTCTTTCAAAGAGTGTCGCGCAAGTAGTCGTTTCGTCTTTGAAGGTGAAGATGTAGAAATCGGATATACGCATCCATTATTACCAAAATTAACGATGACAATTGAACGCGGTGAAAAAATTGCAATTGTTGGATGTAATGGTGTTGGTAAATCAACATTACTAAAAACAATTTTAGGCAAGATTAAACCATTAAGTGGTAAAACAAGCCTTGGTGATTTCCTAACGCCATCATACTTCGAACAAGAAGTAAAAGCTGATAATATAACACCGATTGATGACGTGTGGAATACATTTCCTAGCATGGACCAACATCAAATCCGTGCAATGTTAGCAAAATGTGGTTTGAAAAATGAACATATCTCTCGCCCTCTAAATCAATTAAGTGGTGGTGAACAGGCAAAAGTTCGTTTATGTAAACTAATGGGAGAAGAAAGTAACTGGCTACTATTTGATGAGCCAACAAACCACCTTGATGTTACAGCAAAAGAAGAGCTTAAGAAAGCTATGAAAGCATATAAAGGAACGATTCTACTTGTATGTCACGAACCAGACTTTTATGAAGATTGGATAACAAAAGTTTGGGACGTAGAAGAATGGTCTCAACAAAACTCTTAATTTCTTAAAACAAGCCCTATGCAGACCAAGTTCAGTTTGCATAGGGCCATTTTCATTGAAATAACTTATAAAATTCATTAAGGAGTTTAAACATATAATGCAAAATACATTTTCTCTAAAAGCCAATACATTTTTTGTAAAGTGTTTATTACTACTATGCCTATTTATTTATGCAGCCATAACATGGTATTCCATATCCATAATCGGAAGTACTTCCGGTTCTCGTTTCCTTGTTATAGTCCCGCCCCTTATTATAGGTTTACTCCTTTTACTTATTGGTTACATTGCGAATAAATATATGTCAAAAATAGTATTTACTATTTCACTTATTACTTTAGCTTTTTCGATTCGATTGATCTGGATTCTCAATATTCCAACCCCTATCGAATCTGACTTTGCAATGATGTACTATAGCGCAGTCCAAGCCGCTAAAGGCGACTTTAGTTTTGCTCAAAATACATACTATACTTCATGGGTGTATCAACTTGGTTTTACAATGTATCAAGCTTTTATTATAAATTTATTCGGAGAATCCCCTACACTGCTGAAGATTTTAAATGTTGCATATTCTACAGGAACAACATTACTGGTTTACATGATTACTTCAAAGGTATTTAATGAATGGTCTGGACGTATTGCAGGGGTAATATACTCGCTATATATCCCAAGCATTATAATGAGCTCTGTATTAACAAATCAACACCTTGCTACCTTCTTCTTTTACCTTGGTTTTTATATATTAATTACAAAGGGATTAAGCCATAAATATATGTGGATTTTTATAGGAATCTTCCTATCTCTAGGAGATATCATCCGTCCACTCGGTGCCTTAATTTTGATTGCCGTAACTATTTATACCTTTTTACAAGGAATATTAGGAAAATCAAAACAGAGTGTTTTCCATTCTATAAAAAAACTTGTTGGTATTTTCATCATTTTTTACCTTGTACATTATATTATTAGCTACATACTTATATCCACCGGTGTTACACAATATCCGCTCTCTAATCGTGATCCGCTCTGGAAATTCACAGTAGGGTTTAATCATGACACAAAAGGCGGTTATTCTGAGGAAGATGCAGAATATATTACATCCATTGAAATTGGTGAGGAACGGACAGTCGCTGAAAAAAAACTTATTCAAGAACGCATAGCTGATCCGAAAAAAGTTTTATCTTTATTTAAAGACAAGTTCATACTTATGTGGGCCGATTACGATTCAGCTCCGATGTGGAGTTTATTTGGATTAGAAAATAAAGACAATGATATAATCACATTAAAAGACAACCTTATAAAATACGAAAGATATATTTATGTTACCACCTTGCTATTTGGTATATTGTCACTTCTTTATCTTATAATAACTAAACAAGATGAAACTCCTTATACATTATTTTTACTACTAATAATTGGTTATGTAGCTATTCATTTCTTAATCGAATATCAAACAAGATATCGTTATTTCATCGTTCCTAGCTTTACGATTATTCAAAGCTATGGATTGTATATATGTCATATCTTAATAACAAAAAGAAACTCAATACAAGGTTTAAAATAAAAAGATTATTGAACTTTATATACACAATACAGATTATCTTATCGAATAATATAAAAGTACACCAAACATGCACAATGCCATATCAGCCCTTTGAAATATTCACGTAATAACACCCTTACACGATTTACAACAATATAAGGAAGCAGTATTCGTTCATTAATAAAAAAGGTAACAATGAAAACTATCATTGTTACCTTTTTATATTGTAATACCCCATAAGTCGTAAGCGAAATTCTTTTAAATTTGGGTATACGTCTAAATTAGACAACATCCCTTGAATGACCGGGATCCTTGGATTTTGCAATCTCATTTCTGCCTCCAAAACATCTAATGTAACAAGCAATTCCTCATCTTCTAGTTGATCAGCTAATGTGCGTTTAAAAACAATAATTTCTTTTAAAAAGTGTTCCTTAACCTGCTCCTTAATAAGCTCTGATTTGCAAAGAAATTCCCCAAGCTTTTCTTCATGTAACACAGGTTCTTCCGAAGATTCTACCAATCCATCTACTAAATCATCTACTCTTTTCAAAATAAATGCAGAAACGTAAGATAAGTCAATTTCTGGTGCTTGTAAAATGATTAGTTCTAAATATCCACGGCATATACCTTCTACCATAATGACTAAATCTAATAAATAAGGCATAACCTTGTCACCATAAATAGACAATAAACTATTCCGATAAAATGCGTGAGACTCTAACTTCATCCTCATCATAAACTCTTCTACTTCTTTATTAAAAGGTATAGCATTTTCCCTCGCATGCATAATAATAAATTCTTTATGCTTTTGTATATCGTTAAACTGACAATGCAATTGCTTTGCAAATTTTTCACGCGGCAATAACGATTCATTTTCAATATCCAGCATTTTATTTTGAATCTTGTCATAGTAATATCGAAGTGTTGCTAATAAAAGCTCATCTTTCGATTTAAAGTATAAATAGAAAGCTCCCTTAGATATGCCACAAGCTGTCACAATTTCCTGTACTGATGTCGCATTTACACCCTTAGTCGCAAATAACTTCATAGCCATCTCTATAATTAAGCGCTCTTTTTCTTTCATATCATGTCTCTCCTAAATTTAATCTCGCATCTTATTATGAATTTATTATACCATCCCTTTTCATTGACGTCTGACCGATCAGTCAGTTATATTATGTATTAGACTGACCAGTTGGTCAATACAATACAAAGGGAGCGCAAACATGAACAAAATTATTAATTTCTCGTTAAAAAATAAGTTCGCAGTTTGGCTACTAACCATTATTGTTACCATTGCAGGTATTTATTCTGGGCTGAATATGAAGCTGGAAACAATTCCTGATATTACAACACCTGTTGTAACAGTAACTACGGTTTATCCTGGTGCTACACCAGAAGAAGTAGCTGACAAAGTTTCAAAACCGATGGAAGAGCAACTACAAAATTTAAGTGGTGTAAACGTTGTTAGTTCATCATCTTATCAAAACGCATCTTCTATTCAGATAGAATATGATTTTGATAAAAATATGGAAAAGGCTGAAACAGAAATTAAAGAAGCTCTCACAAATGTGAAACTCCCAGAAGGTGTAAAAGACCCGAAAGTTTCACGTGTAAACTTCAATGCCTTTCCAGTTATTTCGTTAAGCGTAGCAAGTAAAAATGAATCTTTAGCTGCCTTAACTGAAAATGTAGAAAAAAATGTTGTTCCCGGATTAAAAGGACTTGATGGGGTCGCATCTGTTCAAATTTCAGGTCAACAAGTAGATGAAGTACAACTTGTCTTCAAGAAAGATAAGATGAAAGAATTAGGTTTAAGTGAAGATACTGTAAAAAATGTAATTAAAGGATCGGACGTATCTTTACCACTTGGCTTATATACATTTAAAGACACAGAAAAATCAGTTGTTGTAGATGGAAATATTACAACAATGAAAGCATTAAAAGAATTAAAGATCCCAGCTATACCTTCATCACCGAGCGGTCAAGGTAGTCAAAACGCTGGAGCTGGTACACAAACACCGCAAATGAATCCAGCGGCTATGAACGGGATTCCGACAGTTACATTAGATGAAATTGCTGACATTAAAGAAGTCGGAAAAGCAGAATCTATTTCTCGAACAAATGGAAAAGAAGCAATTGGAATTCAAATTGTGAAAGCTGCTGACGCGAATACTGTTGATGTTGTAAATGCAGTGAAAGATAAAGTAAAAGACCTTGAGAAAAAATATAAAGACTTAGAGATTATTTCAACATTCGACCAAGGTGCACCGATTGAGAAATCAGTAGAAACAATGCTGAGCAAAGCTATTTTTGGTGCTATATTTGCGATTGTTATTATTATGCTGTTCCTACGAAATATCCGAACAACATTAATCTCTGTCGTTTCCATACCACTTTCTTTATTAATTGCTGTATTAGTCATAAAGCAAATGGATATTACGCTTAATATTATGACACTTGGAGCAATGACAGTCGCTATTGGCCGCGTCGTCGATGACTCCATTGTTGTTATTGAAAATATTTACCGACGAATGTCGTTATCAGAAGAGAAACTGCGCGGAAAAGATTTAATTCGTGAAGCTACGAAGGAAATGTTTATCCCAATTATGTCTTCTACCATTGTAACAATTGCTGTATTCTTACCGCTTGGACTAGTAAAAGGTATGATTGGTGAAATGTTCTTACCATTTGCCTTAACTATCGTCTTCGCTTTATTAGCATCGTTACTAGTAGCAGTTACAATCGTGCCGATGTTAGCTCACTCTTTATTTAAAAAAGAGAGCATGAGGGAAAAAGAAGTACATCATGAAGAAAAACCAAGTAAATTAGCAAACGGGTATAAACGCATACTTGCATGGGCTTTAAATCATAAAATCATCACATCAAGCATTGCTGTCCTTCTATTAGTTGGTAGTCTTGCACTTGTGCCAATTATCGGTGTAAGTTTCTTACCATCTGAAGAAGAAAAAATGATCATTACAACGTACAACCCTGAACCA
Organism: Bacillus sp. M5A3_1b; assembly: GCF_053345335.1. Taxonomy (NCBI): domain Bacteria; kingdom Bacillati; phylum Bacillota; class Bacilli; order Caryophanales; family Bacillaceae; genus Bacillus; species Bacillus sp. M5A3_1b. The sequence continues at coordinate 512,045 of NZ_JBKEZY010000003.1, forward strand.
GGTCAAACGTTAGAAGATGTTGAAAAAATTGCAACGAAAGCTGAGAAGCACTTCCAAGATAATAAAGACGTCAAAACAATTCAATTCTCATTAGGTGGCGAAAACCCAATGAGTCCTGGTCAATCAAATCAAGCAATGTTCTTCGTGCAATATGATAACGACACGAAAAACTTCGAAAAAGAAAAAGAGCAAGTCGTTAAAGATTTACAGAAGATGTCTCGAAAAGGCGAATGGAAAAACCAAGACTTCGGAGCGAGTGGCGGTAGTAATGAAATTAAACTATACGTTTACGGAGATAGCTCGGAAGACATTAAACCTATCGTCAAAGATATTCAAAATATCATGAAGAAAAATAAAGACTTAAAGGATATTGACTCTAGTATTGCAAAAACGTATGCAGAGTACACTTTAGTCGCAGATCAGGAAAAACTAAGTAAAATGGGTCTAACAGCTGCACAAATCGGAATGGGACTTTCTAATCAACATGATCGACCTGTTCTGACAACAATTAAAAAAGACGGTAAAGATGTCAACGTATATGTCGAAGCTGAAAAACAAAATTATGCAACAATCGATGACTTAACAAATCGTAAAATTACAACGCCACTTGGTACTGAAGTGGCTGTGAAAGATGTTATGACTGTAAAAGAAGGGGAAACTTCGAATACAGTGAAACACCGCGATGGCCGTGTTTATGCAGAAGTAAGTGCAAAACTAACATCTGATGACGTTTCAAAAGCATCTGCCGCTGTTCAAAAGGAAGTAGATAAAATGGATCTTCCTTCCGGTGTAGATGTTTCTATGGGCGGTGTTACAAAAGATATTGAAGAATCATTCAAGCAACTTGGCTTAGCGATGTTAGCTGCGATTGCCATTGTATACTTCGTTCTTGTCGTTACGTTTGGCGGTGCCCTTGCACCATTCGCAATTTTATTCTCGCTACCATTTACAATTATCGGAGCTCTTGTTGCCTTATTAATCTCTGGTGAAACGTTAAGTGTCTCTGCAATGATTGGTGCGCTTATGTTAATCGGTATCGTTGTAACAAACGCAATCGTGCTTATCGACCGAGTTATTCATAAAGAAAATGAAGGTCTATCAACACGTGAAGCTTTATTAGAAGCTGGTGCAACACGCCTTCGTCCAATTTTAATGACTGCAATTGCAACGATTGGGGCTCTTATCCCGCTTGCATTAGGATTTGAAGGTAGCGGCTTAATTTCTAAAGGACTTGGTGTAACAGTAATTGGTGGATTAACAAGTTCAACGTTATTAACACTTCTTATTGTTCCAATCGTTTATGAAGTATTAAGCAAGTTCAAAAAGAAAAAAGCAAAATAACAAAAAATAACCTCGCAGTTAGCGAGGTTATTTTTTATTTCCGAATAAGATTAGGAAATCACCATATCCTTCTTTTTCTAATTCCTCTTTTGGAATAAATCGAAGAGCAGCGGAGTTAATACAGTAACGAAGGCCATCTGGTCCTGGGCCATCTGGAAATACATGCCCAAGATGTGAATCTCCTTCCTTACTTCTCACTTCTGTACGCGTCATATTATGACTGACATCCATTTTTTCTTTCACACTTGCTGACATAACTGGCTTCGTAAAGCTAGGCCATCCACACCCGCTATCAAATTTATCTAAAGAAGTAAATAGCGGTTCACCTGAGACGATATCTACATAAAGTCCTTCTTCTTTATGATTCCAATATTCATTTTGAAAGGGTGGCTCAGTTCCATTTTCCTGTGTTACATAAAACTGCATCTCATTGAGTTTTTCTTTTAAATGAGTATTATCTTTTGGCCAATGTTGTTTAATAAAAGCATCTCGTCCCGATCCTTTACGGTATAACTCATAGCGGAATGTATTTTTCTTATGATATCCTTGGTGATAGTCTTCAGCTGGATAAAACGTAGTTGCTGGTAATATTTTTGTAGCAATTGGTTTTGAAAAGCGTCCACTCTTTGCAAGCTCTTCTTTTGAAGCCTCTGCTTTTTTATGTTGTTCTTCATTGTGATAAAAAATTACTGTTTCGTAAGACTGTCCACGATCGTGAAATTGTCCTCCTATATCAGTCGGATCAATTTGTCTCCAATATATATTTAATAACTCCTCATACGGCATTTTATTTGCATCAAATGTAATTTGTACTGCCTCATAATGTCCCGTCGTTTCTGAACATACTTCTTTATATGTTGGACTCTCTTTATGACCACCTGTATAACCAGAAACAACCTTTATAATTCCTTCCATCTCTTCAAATGGCGAAACCATACACCAGAAGCACCCTCCAGCAAATGTAGCTAACTCTACCTTTTCATTTACAGCCATTATTTCACCCCTATTCTATCTTCTGCTTACAGTATGGCATAAAAAACATCATGTTATAAAAGAAAAAGCATCGAACATCGATGCTTTTTCTTTACTTCACCTTATTTTTTCTGGCGTCATTCTCTATTTCATCACTTGTCACATCTAAGACATCTAATAAGAAAATGAAGATTGGAATACCGATAATTAATCCCCATACACCTAAGAAGTGTTCTGAGAAGATTAATACCATAAATGTATAGAAGATCGGTAAGTTTGTTTTTTGCGACATGAACTTCGGATTTAACACGTAACTTTCAAGCGCATGAATTACTGTTACAATAATTAAAATATAAACAACGTACATAATACCGCCAATATTGTAAGCAATCATACAAAGCGGGAATAACGAAATGATAACCCCAGCTACTGGAATTAAACCGAGTAAGAAGATCATTAACGCTAAACCTAATAATTGCGGGAATCCTAATATCCATAGTGCAATAACGGATAAAACACAGTTAACAACTGCAATTAAAAATTGTGCTTCGATTACTTTTCCGAATGAACGTGCAAATTTCTTACCGAAGTACTCAATTTCAGTATAGAAAATTGCAAGTCGGCTTTCTTTAAATTTTGCAGTAAAAGCAACGATCCGAGCTTTCTCCAATAAGAAAAATAAACTTAAAATTAAAGAAAGTAACACTTGAAGGCCAAATTTCCCAACATTCGTAATCGATTTATACAAAATGTCAACGCCTTGTCCTACATATTTCGAAAGTTCCATATGATTGACAGCATTAACTGCATACTTAATTAATTCACTATCCGGTGGGTTTCTTAAAAATACGTTAAATTGATAAATCAATTGTGAAATTTGTATCGTTAATACTGGTAAATATTTAAATAGCGTAATAGCAATTCCACCAATTAACATTACATATAGAAACGCTATAATAATTTTTCGGTTAATGGGCATGAAATGATCTAATTTGCGAGAAATAAACTTCTGGAATCGATCCATTAAATATGTGAGAATAAACGTAATTAAAATTAAATTCAACATACTTTGCAGCCCGTATAACACGAGAGCAAGTATTACTAATACGAGAAACCTCTGAAATCCTTTGCTTTGAAACAGGTTTTTTATTTGCATAATCGACGAGTACTCTCTCCTGTCCTATAAAGTAAAACGTTAATAAGTAGATTTTTTCTCTCTTCTCTACCTTTAATTATTCATTCATATAAAGATTTTTATAAGCTTATTATAGATCTCTCTTAGCAGATCCTATAGTAGCTTACTTCTTATTTTACAATACAATGACCTAATTCAAAACGTATTCTACACAGTATTAATGAAGATTTAAGGAAACTTACATTTTATTAACATAGGTCTTACCACTACTGTAACATAAAAAGCAAGCTATCAGTAGAAATCTGTCCTACAAATAGCTTGCTTTTCTCGTTTTTTTAAGTAAGTTTTACTATCCAATGAATGGCATAAACATCGGTATGACAACTACAGTTACAACCCCAACTACTGTTACAGCAATACTTGCCATAGCTGCCTCTACTTCACCCATTTCAATTCCTACTGCCACTCCTAATGCGTGACCTGCTGTTCCAAGTGCTAAACCTTTTGCAATTGGATGTTTTACTCTAAATGTTTTTAAGAATAATGCTCCTAATGCGTATACAATAACTGCGTTAAAAATAACTGCAAACGATGTAATTGCTGGTATACCACCAATACTTTCAGAGATTGGTAATGCAATTGCTGTTGTCGCTGCTTGTGGTAACATTGAATTCATTACTGCTGTATCTAAACCAATTGCTTTTGCAACAATAAACACGACAATTACTGAGCAAATAGATCCAACCACGATAGCCGATAAAATTTGCCACCAATATTTTTTTAACTTATCCACTTGTTTATATAATGGAATTGCAAACGCGATTGTTGCTGGTTCTAAGAAGAAGCTAATCATTTTTCCGCCAGTATTATATTCTTCAAAAGTAACGTTACCTACTTTTAGAAAGACAATCCCTAATACCATCGCTACAAATAATGGTGTGAATAAGAAGAATCCTTTTGAATGCTTAAATAATAATGTTCCGATTCCGTATGCGATTAATGAAACGACGATTCCGAAATATGGAGTCATTGTGCTTGCCATGTTCATTCCCTCCTAGCAATATATACTAAATTGGTTACGCAACTTTTCCGTGCTTGCGTCCTTTATTTACTACTTTCAATTCTTTCGTATCTTCTATTTCTTTATCGTCTTTTCCTAAAATAAATTGTGCAAATAATCCTGTTACAGCGAGTAAAATAATTGTTGCGACAACGATTACAGTTAAAATTTGTACAAAATATTGTCCCATTACACCGAGAGAATTAATAACCGAAATACCTGATGGAACGAAAAGGAATCCGATAATACCTGTTAAAGCCGTTCCGAGTGATTCAACTTGTTCCAATTTAATAACTTTTAAACATAATAGGCTAAATAAAATAACTAATCCGATCACCGATGAAGGCATCGGAATTGGTAAATGCGTTGCAATAATATTAGAAACTAACATAATAGCTGAAAATATGAATGCTTGTGATAAGAAACTATATACTTTTTTCGTACTCATTTTGGCCACCTCTTTCGATTTGGTACCTTTATTGTATAAGATAAAAACAAAACTGTAAGCGTTTGCATATCGGAACGTCAAATATACAAAATTAGTTACAAAAATAGGCAGATGAAATGCAAAAAGCTACTTCTTAAATACGAAGTAGCTTTTTGAGTTCTTTTGCATATGTACGGCTAACAGGTACTTTTGATCCTTCTTTCATAATTAAATTATATGTAGAATTGAACCATGGTTGTATTTCCGTAATATGATTAATATTTGCAATAAAACTGCGATGGACACGCATAAAACTTGCTTGTGGCAACTTCTTTTCCAAAATTACAAGTGTATCGTGTGTTACATACGTTTCTCTCATTGTTTTTACTGTCACTTTTCCATCCACAAGGCCTACATATATAATATCTTCAATATTCACAAGTACAATCGATTCCTCAATTGGTAATGCTAATTTATGCATCTCGGTCGTTACGTCTACACTCTTTACCTCTTGATTTGTTTCTAATTTTATTTGTTTTTGCTTTTTATATTTCTTTAATGTCTGTACGATACGTTCTTCATCAAATGGTTTTAAAATGTAGTCTAACGCGTCTACTTCAAATGCTTGCAATGCATATTGATCATAGGCAGTAGCAAACACAATTGCAGGGGGATTTTTCATCTTCTTTAATATATTTGCGATTTCAAATCCGTTATCATCAGATAGCTGAATGTCTAGGAAAACAATATCTGGTTTGTTTTTCATTAATTCCTCTAATGCATCCTCTACACAATCCGCCTCACCAATTATCTCTACTTCTTTCGTTTGCTCTAATAAATACTTCAATTCATCACGTGCTAACATTTCATCGTCAACTACTAATACTTTTAACACTCCGTTCTTCCTCCCCTATTTTTTTAGGAATAACAAAAGTAATCTCTGTCCCCTCATTTAATTCACTTTCAATTTGAAGCATTGTCTCTTTCCCAAATAACCCGATAAGTCGTTCATTAATATTATATAAAGCTGTTCCAGTCCCTTTCTTTGACGACACTACCATTTTTCCTAATTGTTCTAAGCGTTCTTCCTCAATTCCTTGTCCATTATCTTTTACTTCGAAGTGAACCATGCCCCCTTTTTCAAAAACATGCACTTCTACTTCGCATACTGGCTGTTTCTTCGGAAAAGCATGTCGCAACGCATTTTCAACCAACAGTTGAAGAACAAATGGTGGTACTAATGTTGTCTTTAACTCTTCCTCAATATACATCTTTACCTCATACTTATTTGGGAATCTTGCTTGTTCTAGTGATAGGTATGCCTGTACATGGTTTAATTCTTGTTCTAGTGGAATCAACAACTGACGTGCCCCTTGCAAATTACAACGGAAATACACGCTAAGCTGCAATAATAACTTCCTTGCCTTTTCTACATCTGTTCGGCATAAAGCTGATACGGTATTAATTGCATTAAATAAAAAATGCGGATTGATTTGTGCTTGTAACGCTTTTATTTCGGCATCTTGCAATAACTTACTTTGTAACTCTGCTTCACCTAACTCAAGCTGCGTGGAAAATATTTTTGCTAATCCTTCTGCAAGTTCCTCTTCAACACGACTTAACTGGTTAGGGTTCTTGAAATACAGTTTTAATGTCCCTATCGTATTTTCATGTGAAGTTAATGGAATAACAATAGCTGCTTGCAAAGGACAGCCTTCATGTTGGCAATTAATAACCTCACGTGATTTCGCTTTCATTATTTTCCCTGTATGTAAAACCTCTTTCGATAAACCTGTTATTAAACTGTGTGAAGGAATATGATGATCTGATGCCAATCCAACGTGAGCTAATATTTTCTCTGTATCTGTTAAGGATACCGCATCTGTTCCCGTAAAGCGGTGAATAATTTGTGCCACATGTTTACAAGACTCTTCTGTTAACCCCCTGCGAAAATACGGTAATGTCTTATCAGCAATTCGTAATACTTTATGCGTTTGCAGAGCTTTCGCGTTTTCTTCCTGACGCAAAATAGCTTGTATCATTGAAAGTAAAATAAAACTTCCGAAACTATTTACAAGGATCATTGGTATCGCAATTGTTTTCACGATACTAATTCCATCCTCTACGATTAATAAGATCATAATCATTTCTAAAGAAACGATAAACACGCTTAAAATCGCTGAAAATTTAGGCGTAATTGCACGATTATATTTTTTGAAAATGTGTCCAATATACCCAGTTATAACACCTGCTAAAATTGAAGAGATTGCACAACTTAGCGCTGTCGTCCCGCCAAGCATATAACGGTGAATACCAGCAATCGATCCTACTCCAATTCCGACGATAGGACCACCAAGCAATCCACTAATTCCAACACCCATAATACGTGTATTCGCAATTGTACTAGATGACGAAACACCTTGTAGCCAATTTTCATTCATAATTGTATTCCCCGCAATTTCAATTCCCGTGTAATTGCTGACAATTGTAAACACTGAAAAAATACAAATAAGCTTAAGCTTATCTACATATCCATCTTGTCTATGAAGAAGGCGCCTGAACGTTCTAATATGAGAAAGTAAAAATCCTAAAATAACAATAAGTCCGACACGTTCAATCATCATAAGTACTAAATTTAGCATCTGTGATTCATTCCTTTTTATATGAGTTAGTTTTATTATGGGAAAATAATGAAGTGGGCGTCAAGAAGAATGCAATATCTTTTGAAATATTTTACACATAACTATCCCCTCTTTATTTGACAACCTAATAGAAGAGTGCTAAAAATAAAGTAATATAATACAGTCCTTTAACCCAACCCCGTGAGGTTGAGAAGGAAGTCGGAATATACTATACGTATGGTCTTTTTTAGAGATACGTATGCTTTTTTGGCCTTCTCATCATATCAGGTGAGAAGGCCTTTTGTTATTCTTCCATAGCGACTGTAGAAGAAAATAAGGAGGAGTAATGATGAACGTTACTACTGATGTACAATCAACAACAGAGGAAACGAAGGAGAAAAGATATAAAACATTGTTTGGTTCTGCGCTAGGATATGCAGCAGAAGGTTTAGATATGTTGCTCTTATCTTTCGTACTCGTCTACATTTTAAAAGAATTTCATTTAAGCCCTGTTGAAGGTGGAAACTTAACATTAGCTACCACAATAGGAATGCTAATCGGGTCTTATTTATTCGGATTTATTGCTGATTTATTTGGGCGTATCCGTACGATGGCCTTCACAATCTTACTATTCTCACTCGCAACAGCACTTATTTATTTCGCAACAGATTATTGGCAATTATTAATTCTTCGCTTTTTAGTTGGAATGGGGGTTGGTGGTGAATTCGGTATTGGAATGGCCATCGTAACTGAAACATGGTCTAAAGAAATGCGCGCTAAGGCGACATCCGTTGTTGCACTTGGATGGCAATTTGGCGTACTAGTCGCTTCACTCCTTCCAGCATTTATCGTCCCACATTTTGGATGGAGAGCTGTTTTCTTATTTGGACTCATTCCCGCTTTATTAGCTGTTTACGTCCGCAAAAGTTTAAGTGAACCGAAAATATGGGAACAAAAACAACGATACAAAAAAGAATTGTTACAAAAAGAAGCTGAAGGTAATTTAACAACTACCGAGGCAGAACAACTAAAGCAAATGAAAAAGTTCCCACTTCGAAAGTTATTTGCCAATAAAAAAGTAACGATAACAACAATCGGTCTTATTATTATGTCATTCATCCAGAACTTCGGATATTATGGAATTTTCACATGGATGCCAACTATTTTAGCGAATAAATATAACTACACATTAGCAAAAGCGAGCGGTTGGATGTTCATCTCTACAATCGGCATGCTAATTGGAATTGCAACTTTTGGTATTCTAGCCGATAAAATTGGCCGCCGTAAAACTTTTACAATCTATTATGTCGGTGGTACTATATACTGTCTCATTTACTTCTTCTTATTCACAGACCCAACATCATTGTTATGGGGAAGTGCACTACTTGGATTCTTTGCCAATGGCATGATGGGGGGATTCGGAGCTGTTTTAGCTGAAAACTACCCTGCTGAAGCTCGCTCGACAGCCGAAAACTTTATTTTCGGTACAGGACGTGGGTTAGCTGGATTTGGACCTGTTATTATCGGCTTACTTGCTGCAGGTGGTAATTTAATGGGAGCACTATCTCTCATCTTCATTATTTATCCAATCGGTTTAGTTACAATGCTATTATGTGTCCCAGAGACAAAAGATAAAGTATTAGAATAGATTGAAACTGTACAGGGTACTATCTCCTTCGAGAAAAGTAGTTAAATAAATAGTAAAGAGGAAGCATCTCAAATGAAATGCTTCCTCTTCTTATATAAATACAATTATTTATTTTGATTTACTAGCTTTTTGGAACAAGAAGGAAGTTTTCTCTTCTTCTTTTACAATACCTTGTTTTAAGGCTAATTCCCCTGCAACTTTAGGCGCTAGCCATAGCATCGGGAATAACAGAATAGATACCGGAACAGCCGTCACTACAATGAAGGATTGTAAGGCGTTAATACTTCCCTCACCCATATATAAAAGAATCGCCGCAACTGCGCCCATAATAAGCGACCAAAAAACTCGCAAACTAATTCTAGGATCTCCATCTCCAGTCACTGCCATTGAAATTGAATAAGCCATTGAATCTCCTGTTGTCACTACAAATAAAATTGTTAATAAAAGAAATGCAGGTCCAATAATATTAGATAGTGGCAGTTGCTCTGTAATTGCAATCATAGCCGCTGGCATACCAGATTCACTTAATGCCACCGAGATAGAACCAGGATTCATTAACTCATAAAACACACCTGATCCCCCTAGTATAGTAAACCAAAACGTTGTAATAATAGGCGCAATAATGCCTATTGCAACGATGATTTCTCGGATTGTTCTTCCTCTTGAAATTCGGCTCACTAAAATTGCCATCATCGGTCCATATCCAATAAACCATCCCCAGAAAAAGATTGTCCACGATCCTAACCAAGCTGTATCACCACGATATGTGCTCATTGGAATAAATTCATTTATATAAAATCCAAACGAAGACACAAATGAATCGATAATAAATCCACCAGGTCCAAACAGTAATACGAATACCATTAATAAAACTGCTAACCTAACATTTAAATTACTTATAATTTGAATCCCTTTGTCAATTCCCGTTACCGCAGATATAGTAGAAACAGCTACTACACAAACAATAATGGCTAATTGAGTAGTAAACACATCAGGAATGTTAAACAATGCTTGTAACCCATAACTTGCTTGTAGTCCTAAAAATCCGATTGGACCAATCGTCCCTGCAGCTACCGCAATAATAGCAAATACATCGATCATTGTTCCAAGCCAACTCTTTCGCAATTTCTCCCCAAAGATAGGATATAAAAGCGTTCGAGGTTTTAACGGCATATCTTTATGATAATGCCCGTACATCATAACTACTGCACTAATTGTACCTAAAATCGTCCAAGCCAGGAAACCCCAGTGCATATAACTTTGTGCCAAAGCAGGCATTACCGCTTCTTTCGTCCCAGCAGTTATACCTTCATGTATTGGTGGCACCGTCATCAAATGGTACATCGGCTCTGCGGCTGCCCAAAAAACGCCACCTCCAGCAAGTAATGTAGACATAATAATAGCGAGCCATTTTGTCGTACTAATCTCAGGTTTTTCTAGCCCCCCAAGTTTAACTCTCCCATATTTCGAAAATGCCATACACATTGCAACAACAAATGTACCAATTAATAAAACTTGCCAAAAGGCACCAAAATATTTAATTGAAGCTGCAAAACTGCTATTAATGACTCCCTCTACGTAACTTTTATTTAAAATAACTGCAATTACAAATAATAAAAGTGAGCCACCACTAATAAGAAATACAGGCCAATCCGTTTTTCGACTCTTCATTCTCATTTACACTTCCTCCTTCCTCAGCAATCTAAAAAAACAACTTTATTATGTTTTATTGTTTACATCCAAAACACAATGATTATATAAGCATAATAATTCATCAATTTTCTACACACTTATGTTGTCCCTAAAAATATGCTAAATCCCTTATTTAAAAGAAAATTTCTATTCCTATTACATAAAAAAGCAAAACAAAAGACCTTATATTTCTATAAGGTCTTCGAAACAGAAATTTGATTATAACATAAGGAACTCCTTGGTTCAAAAAGCTCCTTCCAAAAATAACCGAGAGTAAAGGCTTCCATTTGCTACGTAACAGTAATTAAAAAAAATTATAATTTGCATAAAAAACTATACTAAATATTATTTATGAAAGAAATTTGGCTTCAAAATTTCATTCGGATACGGTTTATGATAAATATGGGTGGTAGCTGGGGATAATGGTGGAATGAGCCACACCCAATTGCCCGTTACAACACGACCACAAGCTACTTCTTGCTTCTCAAATTGTTGAAATTGTTGTGCAGCAGTATGATGGTCAACAATACTAACTCCTTGTTTTTTAAAAGAATGTAAAACAGCCACGTTTAATTCAATTAGCGCCTTGTCTTTCCATAACGTACCGTTTCTCGATGTATCAAGCTTCATCATCTCCGCAACAGCCGGCAGTAAATTATAACGATCATGATCCGCTAAGTTACGAGCCCCAATCTCCGTCCCCATATACCATCCATTGAACGGAGCAGCTGTATAGGAAATACCGCCAATTTCTAAGCGCATATCTGAAATCATTGGAACCCCATACCATTTTGCTCCTAAAGATGAGATTGGGTACTCTGGATGTTCAATTGGTACCTCTTTCACTTCTTTTTTTGGAATTTCTTTATATACAGGTTCTTTTCCATCGACAGAAAAAACAAGTGGCAATACATCGAAATTCGTACCTTCTCCTTGCCAGCCAAGTTCCTGGCAAAAATCCGTAAACGCAGTGGAATGAGAGTCCCCAATCACTCCCATTTCTGTTTTATACCCTGCATACCGAATCAATTGGTGATTATAAATTCGTATATTATTTTCTTCACCTTGATATTGCTTAAAAATTGTAATTGTCGGTTTAACTTTCCCATCGTTCGTTGCATATTTAATATGATGAATTAATGCGTTGTATACACCTTCCTCATCATTTACTTCACGTGCATCTAATATGTGCATCTTACTCCAAAATAGTCTTCCGATACATCGATTACTATTGCGCCATGCCATTCGTGATCCATGAACAAGTTCTTCAAATGTATGCTCATACGTCCCCGTCTTCTCTATCTCAACTTGAATTTCTTTTATTCTCTCTTCTATGAATTGTTCTTTATTAAGCTCTTTATAGCAAACCGTAATAAAATGACTCGCTTCCTCTATTAATTGTTTCGTTTTACTCATAAACGATCTCCTTCTATTTCAACAAAACGTTACTACTTTACAGTATAAGCAAAAAGAATAAGAGTCACAAATGAAAGTCGAAGTGTTACTTTTATTGTAATATTTTTCAGAAAATTAAAGAGATTACTATTGACTTGTATAAAAAATAGGTGTATTTTTGACTCAGGTAAATTATTTTTACCTAGACCAACTTTTTTAATAAGGAAGGAGGGAATGTTATGTCTTCATTTCAATTGCCAAAGCTTTCATATGACTATGATGAACTAGAGCCATATATCGATAGCAACACACTTTCTATTCATCATGGAAAGCACCATGCGACATACGTAAATAACTTGAATGCCGCTTTAGAAAACTATACGGAATTGCATAATAAATCTTTAGAAGAGTTACTATGTAATTTAGCAACTTTACCAAAAGAAATTGTTACAGCTGTCAGAAATAACGGTGGTGGTCACTATTGTCATAGTCTGTTTTGGGAAGTAATGAGCCCGCGAGGTGGCGGTGAGCCTAATGGAGACGTTGCAAAAGTAATTGATTATTATTTCAATACCTTTGACAACTTAAAAGATCAACTTTCCAAAGCAGCTATTAGTCGTTTTGGAAGTGGCTATGGATGGCTTGTTCTGGACGGTGAGGAACTTTCCGTTATGAGTACATCCAATCAAGATACACCTTTGCAAGAAGGTAAAATTCCATTACTCGTCATCGATGTATGGGAACATGCCTATTATTTAAAGTATCAAAATCGGCGTCCAGAATTTGTTACCAACTGGTGGCATACGGTGAACTGGGACCGGGTAAATGAAAAGTATTTACAAGCAATTCAATCACAAACACATTAGTCGTGCGTATAAGGTAAATTTGGTAATGTAAAATTAGTATTGTCGAAATCCTCCAGAATCCCCTGGATTGCCACCGGGGGATTTATGATTATTTCATTGCATGTATGTAATAACGTAATACTTGTTCTATTTTTATTTTCAATTCTCGGAACGGGAAGCCTAATTTACTAGCTTTTCCATTATGTAATGTACAATTAATCACTTCATTATAAGGCGCTACATTATCTCCTACTTCTTGAACGCGTGCTTTTATTCCCGTATTTTCTTCTATGAAATGAATAACTTCTCGAGTAGAAACTACCCCGTTGCTACAAGCATTAATTGGCCCTTCTATGTCCTTCATCCCGCACCAAGCTAAAAATTCTCCTGCTTCTTTTTCATGTATAAATGACAACTCTCCATCTAGATCATTCACGGCGACAGGTTCTTGCCTCACAATATGTTCAACGTAAAATTGTAACCTTTTCGTATAATCGTTTTCTCCAATAACAACTGGAAAACGTACTGCAACAACTGGGAATGTTGCTTGTTGAAATGAAACCGCTTCGGCTAATCTCTTTCCTTCACTATAATTGAAGTCATTTCTATCCCCATACGTAATAGCATACTCGTACGGATTAAAGTTCTCTTCTAACAAGCCTAGTGTTGGCTCGTAAACAGCCATTGAAGATGTCATAATGTATTTCTTCGTTTTTCCTCGTAACACTTCACATACTATCTTCGCCGCATTCGAGCTATAGCATAAATTATCGTATACGATATCATAACTTTTATCTTCTAGACGCTCAGCTAGTTGTTTTTCGTCTTCTCTATCTACAATCAATCTGTTTACTACACTTCCAAAAGAATCTTCAGTAATGCCTCTCGTCGCAATCGTTACATCGTGTCCATCTTGCAAAAGTGCTTCTACTAAATGTTTACCAAAAAATCTTGTTCCCCCTAGCACCAATACTTTTTTCAACTTCATCATCCCCATTTCGATAAAATGTAAAATAATACCTCTCTATTATAACTACTCATATAGAAAAAGCATGGAATTCGTTTAACGATTCCATGCTTTTCTGCAGAAAATATATTAACGTACTCGATATTTATAAATACAATAACAGAAGTATAAAATAGAAATTACGGATACATAAACCCATAGTTCATATACGAATCCCTCTCCCCATACTCCCATAAAATAAAAGAGTGAAGGCAACGTCAATGTTACCCATGATTGTACGAAGGCAATTCTTCCAAGATATTGATTGATATTCTTCTTTTGTGTATTTAATACAAAGAATAAATACCAAAGTAATGCCCACATAAACCACGTTAATGCATTAACAACATCGTGAAATTGAACAAATGAAACGACCATATAGAATAAAGCAATAATTGCTACCCAAATACAGAACCATCCTAGACCACTACTATCCATTCCCTTTATAAAAGTAACACCTACATATAAATAGGTTAATCCAAATAAGAAAGTAGCTGCATATGAATATACCGTCCAATTGCTTTGATCAGAAATCATAATCAAATAGAACGGAATGATAATTTGTAATGCCCCCACAAATAAATTAAAAACACCTGCGCTTTTCATCTCTGCTTTTCCTAATATAACAAGACTATTTAAAAATAAAGCTGCACCTGAAAGTAATAATCCTACATAACCCATATATATTCGTATGAAAATCTTATCTTTTCACACTTTTAACCTCCCCACACTTTAAAGTGATACCTATATTATTTTTCTTCCCATTTAAAACTACATACATAATTTTTCATCCAAATAAGTCAGACTTCCTACCTTAAAAAAGAGCAAACTTAAAACGCTTTCAATAATAAATAACCCTATCAAAATATGCAATAGGATTCCTTGATTATAAACGGACTCTAACAAGGATACAAGTGTTGGAATACTTTTCAATCATACGTTTTTAATTTCTATAAAAAATGAATAGAATGATACATTTTCCCTATCTCATTCTACTAATGCCTAGCATAAAATATAGTATAATCATATCATTTTAAGGAAGGTTTGATATTTATGCCTCTTCATTATCCAAATCAACCTGTTTTTCACTCCACAGGTGTATTAACAAGAGAGCCTGCAACTGTTTCAGCAGTAGTAAACATTGTAAATTTAGATGCATTTTACGCACACTATGTAAGTATAGAGGTTTGGGATTGGTCTAACTATTCTAATCCTGTAAAATTACCTGTACTAATTGGTGAAAATGCGGAAGTAGTATTTCCATATATTTTACAAGGGAACAACTTAGCAGTTTTTTATGCTGATTTAGGTGACGCTGTTGACTTGTATGAAATTCGTATTTCTTATCCTAGCCACTCCAATATTATCGCAAATTGTTTTGGACGAAGCATACCGCCATACGCAAGCCAAGAAGGTAATACCGTATATCATAAACAACTCGTTCGAATTCATTAAGTTCTCTTTCCAAATCACCAATTTATAAAAGCATTCAATAGATTAAATTCCTATTGAAGTGCTATGGTCAGTAATAGTTTTCTTTTCCTCAACGAAAACTATTACTGACCTTTGGTTCCTTTATTATACATAAATACAATAAAAATAAAGTATCCTCCTTAAATCATTTGATAGCCATTTTTATTATTTACCTGCCATCTCCAAGAATCTAAACACATTTCTTCTACTCCATATTCCGCTTCCCATCCTAATTCTCGCTTTGCTTTAGATACATCAGCAAAACATATCGCTACGTCCCCAGGACGACGCCCGATAATTTTATAAGGTATTTTTTTGCCCGAAACCTTCTCAAAAGCATTAACCATCTCCAATACACTATACCCTTTCCCTGTACCAAGGTTATATGCATCTATTCCTGTAGTTTCAAGCACTTTCTCAAGTGCCTTTACATGTCCTTTTGCAAGGTCAACAACGTGAATATAATCACGAACACCTGTCCCGTCTTTTGTTGGATAGTCATTTCCAAATATATTTAATTCCTTTAACTTCCCTACCGCTACTTGTGTTACATATGGCATTAAATTATTCGGAATCCCATTTGGATCTTCTCCAATACGACCACTTTGATGCGCCCCAAATGGGTTGAAATAACGAAGTAACGCGATACTCCATTCACCATCAGCTTTTGCAACATCACGCATAATTTGCTCTATCATTAACTTTGTTTGCCCATATGGATTTGTCACGCTTAATGGAAATTCTTCCGTAATTGGTGATGTTTTTGGAATTCCATATACAGTTGCGGACGAACTAAAAATAAATTTTTTCACATTATGTTTTTGCATTACATCACATAATATAATCGTACTTATAATATTATTATAATAATATGTAAGCGGAATTGTAGTAGATTCCCCAACTGCTTTGAAGCCAGCAAAATGAATAACTGCTTCAATGTTATTTTCCAAAAAAATCTCATTCATTTTTTCACGATTTAAAACACTTTCATTATAAAATTTAAATTGTTTCCCTGTTATTTCTTTTACTCGGTTTAAAGACTCTATTGAACTATTTGAAAGATTATCTACGACTATAATTTTATAATTATTATTTAATAATTCTATACACGTATGACTACCAATATATCCTGCTCCACCCGTTATAAGTATCGCCATATATATAGTCCCCCACTTATCATCAATTATAAAATTTTATAATCTCAATACACATCTATCCTATCATATTCCAAGGTATAAATTCTAAATATTTTAAATTTTCTTTTATACAAAAAGCTACATAACCTTTAAGTTATGTAGCTCTTCAACATCTATATTTTTCTATATCATTTTTTATTACCCAAAAATTTTAGTAAGAGCTATCCAAACGTTCTGATTTGTTAAATTACGTAACAATATACACTTAAAAAGTGTGCTAGGCTTCCTAATAATACGAAAACATGAAAAATTTCATGGTGCCCCATATATTTAAACTCCAACCATTTTGGCTTAGCACCGTAAATAAACCCACCAATTGTATAAAAAATACCTCCAAGTACTAAGAAAAGGATACCTCCTGTACTTAAATTCTCAGCTAGCGGTGCAAAGAATAGAACAATTAACCAACCCATCAGAAGATAAATTCCTGTCGATAACCACCTTGGGCAATTAAACCAAAACATTTTAAAAACAATACCACAAATCGCAGTTGCATAAACTAAACAAAATAGTAGTAAACCATTTGCCGAACTTAATGTAATTAAGCAAAAGGGTGCATATGTACCTGCAATTAATATAAAAATCATAGAATGATCTAACTTCCTAAAGAAATAAATAACACGTTCACTGGCTACAACACTATGATACACAGCTGATGCCATATAAAGGACCATCATCCCAATACCGAATAAAATAACAGCTGTAATTGCAGCAAAAGATGGCATCTTAACAGAAACTTTCACAAGCATAGCTAATAATGCAATAAATGCTAATACAGCTCCTCCTAAGTGAGTAAATGCATTAACCGGTTCTCTTACATAAGCATTCATATAAACACCCCTCATATAATTACATGTAGTTTTCATAACTACATGTAATTATATACACATTATTTATACTAGTCAACATTTACAATTCACTTGTTTCGTAATACCATATTTAAAGATATACTAAACATTCAGTTCCACTAAGTTATAAAAGTGAGGGGTTTTACGTGGAAAATATAAATAAATTACTTGAATCATTACATTTAGAAAAAAATATTAAACTTGAGGATATCCCAAATGTCGACTTATATGTAGACCAAGTTGTTCAACTATTTGAGAATACTTATGCGGATTCAACAAGAACTGATGATGAAAAAGTATTAACAAAAACAATGATTAACAATTACGCAAAAGGGAAACTATTCATCCCTATTAAAAATAAAAAGTATTCAAAAGAGCATATGATTCTAATTGGCTTGATTTACCAATTAAAAGGAGCCCTTTCCATTAATGACATAAAAAGTTCCTTAGAAAATATAAATGTACCTTTACTAAACGATGATACATTCGAATTAAATACTCTCTATAAAGATTATCTTGCTCTTACTGAAACCAATGTGGAAACCTTTAAACAGGACGTAAATAACCGTATTAGGGAAGTAAATGAGATTTCCTCCTTAGAAGATCAAAAGCTAGAAAAGTTTTTATTACTAACATCCTTCGTGACGATGAGTAATATGTACAGACGATTGGCAGAGAAGTTAGTGGACGATTTAAAAGAATCGTAAATAAAAAAACTATCCACCTGTTACAGGTGGATAGTTTTTTTATTTACTTAATTGCTTCATGGACTTTTAATTGTTTCCCTTTAATCGTTGTAGTTTTCATGGTCTTTAAAACAATTGGTCCTTTTCCATTTAATATTTCAACGTAAGAAACATTGTCCTGTATCGTAATAATTCCTATATCTTCTGCTGTAACACCTTTAATTTTAGCAATTGTGCCGACAAAATCTACCGCTCTAATTTTCTTTTTCTTCCCACCATTAAAGTACAGCTTCATAATCCCTTTGTTTAAGTCTGCACTTTTATCTTTCTTTATAATTGGTTTAGCATGTATTTTTTCCTCAAATACTGCCTTCCCTTTCATAACCTCTTCTTTTGAAGGTGCATATGCCTTTGGAATTTCAAAGCCGATGTACGCCTCAATTTCTTCTAAAAATCTATCTTCATACGGAGTTATGAATGTAATAGCTTTTCCTTTATTGCCAGCTCGTCCCGTTCTTCCCGTACGATGTACATAACTTTCTTTTTCTAACGGAATATCATAGTTAATAACATGTGTAATATTATCAATATCAATTCCTCTAGCAGCTACGTCTGTCGCTACTAAATAACGGAACTTTCCTTTTCTAAAATCGTCCATAACTTCAAAACGATCTTCTTGCACCATACCACCATGTATTTTGTCACAAGGATAGTTAACACGGTTTAACTGTCTAAATACGTGATCTACATTTTCTTGTGTACGGCAAAAAATAATACAACTATCTGGATTCTCAATTGTTGTTACATCTTTAAGAAGTGAAAGCTTCTCCTCTTCTCTCGTCTCAAAAAGTGTATGTTCAATTTTGTCTGTGGTAATCCCGGCAGCCTTAATTTCAATATGCGTTGGCGAATCCATATACGTACGGGATAACTTTTCAACATCTTCTGGAAGTGTTGCCGAAAATAGCATTGTCATTCGCTTTGTAGGTAATTCATCAATAATTGCCTCTACTTGATCAATAAAGCCCATATTTAGCATTTCATCTGCTTCATCAATGACTAAATACTTCAGACATTCTAAAGAAAGGGTACCTTTTTCAATATGATCTAACACACGGCCAGGAGTCCCCACTACGATATGTGTCTTTTGTTTTAACTCTAATTTTTGACGTGCAAATGGAGACTTACCATAAACGGCCGCAGCCTTAATTCTTTTGAAGCGGCCTATATTCGTAATATCTTCTTTCACTTGAACAGCAAGTTCTCTCGTCGGCGTCAAAACTAATGCTTGTGGCTTATTCTCTTCCCATTCCACCATTTCACAAAGTGGAATACCGAATGAAGCTGTTTTTCCACTTCCAGTTTGCGATTTTACAACAAGATCCTTCTTTTTCAATGCAACTGGAATAACCTCTCCTTGCACTTCTGTTGGATTTTCGTAGCCTAAACCAGTAAGTGCTCTTACAATTTCTTTACTTAATGCATAATTAGTAAAGCTTTTTTTATTCATATATTAACCTCATTTTATTCTGTATTATTTTCTTCTTTATCGTTTCCTATCACTGAATTATCATGTAGATACTATCACCTTATTCATTATACTTGAAACCTCACATAAAAAGGCAAATCGTGCAAGATTCATCTTTTTATATAGGAATAAACAAAAGGTTTCTTTATTCCGAAAAAAATTTTAGAAATATTATTTCAGAATAAAAATAACCTCCGTCATTCCATCTAATGTTCAACTAAATGATAATGCCTTTTCTTTTTAATGTTTGCCTTCAATAAAATAGTTGTTATCACTGACAACACTCCTATCTAGATTCTAATAAACGAACAATAAGGATAGAAAAATGTTTTAAATTCGCTTTTAACACTATTCCATCATATATATACTCTGTTTTTAAAAAAAATGTTAAGAAATACTTTGACTTCTTCATAAAAATGATGTAAATTATCCTATGGACGAACGTTTTTAATTAATAGAAATAAAATATTCGTATTTTAGGGGTGTAAATGATGGAAAACGTATTTGACTATGAAGATATTCAATTAATTCCTGCAAAATGTATTGTGAACAGCCGCTCTGAATGTGATACAACTGTCACTTTAGGTAAACATAAATTTAAATTACCTGTCGTACCTGCAAATATGCAAACGATTATTGATGAAAGAATTGCAACTTATTTAGCTGAAAACAATTACTTCTATATCATGCATCGTTTCCAGCCAGAGAAACGTATCTCATTTATTAGAGATATGCAATCACGTGGATTAATCGCTTCTATTAGCGTTGGTGTAAAAGAGGACGAATATGAATTCGTACAACAATTAGCTGCTGAGCAACTTACACCTGAATACATCACGATTGATATTGCACACGGACATTCTAATGCTGTAATCAACATGATTCAACATATTAAAAAGCATTTACCAGAAAGCTTCGTTATCGCTGGAAACGTTGGAACTCCAGAAGCGGTAAGAGAATTAGAAAACGCTGGTGCTGACGCAACAAAAGTCGGTATTGGACCTGGTAAAGTTTGTATTACTAAAATTAAAACAGGCTTTGGAACTGGCGGTTGGCAACTAGCTGCACTTCGCTGGTGTGCAAAAGCTGCAAGTAAGCCAATTATCGCTGACGGTGGTATTCGTACACACGGCGACGTAGCTAAATCTATTCGATTTGGGGCGACTATGGTTATGATCGGTTCTCTATTCGCTGGTCATGAAGAGTCTCCAGGGGAAACAATCGAAAAAGACGGCAAACTTTATAAAGAGTACTTCGGTTCAGCTTCTGAATTCCAAAAAGGTGAGAAGAAAAACGTTGAAGGTAAGAAAATGTTCGTTGAGCATAAAGGTTCTTTAGAAGATACTTTAATCGAAATGGAACAAGATCTTCAATCTTCTATCTCTTACGCTGGTGGAACAAAATTAGATTCAATTCGTACTGTAGATTATGTAGTCGTGAAAAACTCTATTTTCAACGGGGATAAAGTATATTAATTTTTAAATTTAACTCGAAGGACAAGCATTTTTATGCTTGTCCTTCTTTTTCATATATAGAAATATAAAATATTTTCATTTTACTGAATTTTCTAGTATCATGTTTTTAGATACTTATAATAAGGGGGATATAACAAATGAAAAATGTAATTGAGAAACGCCATATTCGCGCAGAAGTCCCTACTGAACTAACATGGGACCTCTCTGATTTATTCGAATCTGATAAAGATTGGGAAACTACATTACGTGTATTAACAGACGATATAAAAAAACTTGATGCGTTTAAAGGACAATTACACACTAGCCCCACTACCTTATTACATTGCCTACTTTTAGAAGAAGAGCTTTTAATGAAGTTAACAAAACTATACTCCTATGCAAATTTAAAAGAATCAACTGATCGTACAAATCCAGTTATTCAAGCGAACTCTTCCAAAATTTCTGCTTTATGGACGAAAGTACATACTGCACTATCCTTTATCCATAATGAAATCCTCTCATTCGATGAAGGAACAATTGAAAAGTATTTACACGAAGAAACAAAACTCGAACCTTTCCGTAAATCATTACTAGACATCCTACAAAAAAGGCAGCACACGCTCTCTCCTGAAACAGAAGAAGCTCTTGCTGCACTTGGCGAAGTACATAATTCTCCATACAAAATTTACGGTATGACTAAATTAGCCGATATGGATTTTACCTCCATACAAGACGAACAAGGAAACGAACTCCCTGTATCATTTGCATTATTTGAAAGCAAATATGAGTTCTCTCCAAGCGCAGACATACGTAGAAAAGCATACTCATCATTTGTTTCCACCTTGAAACGATATAAGAATACAGTGGCAACAACATATGCTACTGAAGTAAAAAAACAAGTAACACTCTCTCGTTTACGCAAATTTGAATCTGTTACTCATATGCTTTTAGAACCTCAAAAAGTTCCACTTGAAATGTATAACAATCAACTTAATATTATTTATAAAGAATTAGCGCCTCATATGCGCCGTTTTGCAGATTTAAAAAAGAAAGTATTAGGACTCGATCAAATGCTGTTCTGCGACTTACATGCACCTTTAGATCCCGAATTTAATCCAACCATCACATACAAGGAGGCTGGTAAATTAATTCAAGATTCTTTAAAGGTATTAGGCGATGAATATAGTTCCATTATCGAAAAAGGATTCAAAGAAAGATGGGTTGATCTTGCAGATAACGTAGGCAAATCCACCGGAGCATTTTGTTCAAGCCCATATGGCTCTCATCCATATATTTTAATTACATGGCAAAATACGATGCGTGGATGCTTCACATTAGCACATGAATTTGGCCATGCTGGTCATTTTTATTTAGCAAATAAAAACCAGCGTATCATGAATGTACGTCCATCTATGTACTTTGTTGAAGCACCATCTACAATGAATGAATTACTATTAGCCCAGCATTTATTAGCGACTACTGACGACAAGAGAATGCGCAGATGGGTGATTCTGCAACTCCTCGGCACATATTATCATAACTTTGTTACTCACTTACTTGAGGGAGAATATCAAAGAAGAGTATATACGCTAGCAGAAGAAGGAGAAGCACTTACAGCTACAACTTTAACTGAAATAAAAACAAATGTACTTTCGACATTCTGGGGAGATTCTGTAGAAATTGACGAAGGTGCTGGCTTAACTTGGATGCGCCAACCTCATTATTATATGGGCTTATATTCTTATACCTATTCCGCAGGCCTCACTGCATCTACTGCGGTAGCCCAAATGATTAAAGTGGAAGGGCAACCTGCCGTTGATCGCTGGTTAGATGTCCTTCGCGCTGGTGGTACGATGAAACCACTTGAATTAATGAAACATGCCGGAGTCGATATGTCAAAACCAGATGCAATCCGCAGGGCTGTTTCTTACGTCGGTTCCTTAATTGATGAATTGGAACGCTCTTATCAAGAATAAAAAATAAGCCCTCGCTTTATGAGGGCTTGTTTCATATTTATTTTCCAAATCTTTTACGGTATCCACATTTCCTACATAGCTCTTCTACTGCAACTCTTTTCGAAAATCCATCGACAATATTTGTTGCTCTTTCACCTTCTATAATATTAGAAAATGAGTCATTATTAATATTCCCAAGGTTAATAATCCCTTCACCATCTAAACAACAAGGAATAACCGTTCCGTTCGCTAAAATACCAGCTTGATTTCGAAGACCATGACAGAATCCTTTTCCGTCATCCTCTTCTTCATGTAATGCCGGCCACTGAAATTCATAGTCTTGATTAATAAAGACACGTTCCGCAATTTTTATACCTTTTCCTGGTGTAAGCTTCTCTTCGATTTGATAAGATAGGCCAAACTCATTTTCAATGATGGATAATAAATCTCTATTTTTCTGGATTTCAGCATTTGTTTTATTATCCTGAGTTAAATTCCATAAACGTAGTGAAACAATTAAATCCGATTGACTTGTCGCCTCTCTAATGAAGGAAAGTATACTCCTTACATAACCTTCTTTATCTTGCGAACCTGGATGCCCATCAAAACTGTGCAGTGAAAAATTCATTTGTCTTAAAGCAGGCTTATTTAACAGTCTATGCCTTCTCTTATTAATTAACGTTCCGTTCGTTGTAATATTAACTTTAAACCCTTTTTCATGGCTCAAATCTAACAGTTGATCTATTTTTGGATGGAGTAATGGCTCACCCTTCACGTGCAAATAAATGTAGTCTGTGTGAGGTTTAATTTGGTCTAATCTTTTAGCAAAATCCTCCACAGAAATGAATTGCTTCTGCCTTTCCGTCGGCGGACAAAAGCTGCACGCAAGATTACATACACTCGTAATCTCCAAGTAAAACTTTTTAAACTTCTTCACCTTTAATTCCTCACTTCTATGACTACTTATACTTTTTCCTCTTCATATTACAACACACTTTTTTATAAATAGAAACATACTTATTTTAGGAAACCTTCGTACTACCTATTAATGTTTAAAAGACCATCGGTGTTTTTTTCCAATGGTCTTTTTTTATACAAAAAGGAATTTTATTTATGATACGGTTCTCCACGATTAATACGAAACGCTCTATACACTTGCTCAAGCAATACTAATCGCATTAATTGGTGTGGTAATGTCATCTTTGAAAAAGAAAGAGATTCGTTTGAACGCTTCATTACTTCTGAACTTAGTCCAAGTGATCCACCAATTACAAAGGCAACTTTACTCTTCCCATATGTAGCAAGACGATCTAAGCTTATTGCAAATTCTTCTGATGATTTTTGCTTTCCTTCTATCGCTAACGCAATGACATGCGTATCGTCAGAAATTTTATCCAGTATACGTATACCTTCTTTTTCTTTTACAATTAACATTTCTGCTTCACTTAAATTTTCTGGCGCCTTTTCATCTGGCAATTCAATTACTTCTACTTTTGCGTATGCAGATAATCGTTTTAAGTATTCTGCTATACCTTGTTTTAAATATTTTTCTTTTAATTTCCCAATTGAAATAATCGAGATATTCACACTCATTCCCCACCTTACAAACATGTTATCCACATAACTTATCCACATATCCACAATTATTACCCACATATTGTGTGAGAATCTGTGTTCGATACAACATATGTCGCCTCATTTTGACAAAATTCACATGTTTTTTTCTCTTTTCCTGAGTTATCCACATTGTTGATAACTGGTGCAACTTCACACTCATCCACAATAATATCTAAAGCTAATTCAACATGTTCTAAACAACAAGGTAAATTCATATTCTTCACCTCACTTTTCTACAATAGAAAACAGGAGGTAGGCCCTCCTGTTTTTAATACTTTTGAATGCCTAGTTTAACCGTTGTTGTTGCTCGTTTTGTACCACGATAAAACGTAAGAGTCATTTTATCATTAATTTTTTTATCATATAAGGCCGTACGGAATCCAATAATATCGCGAACCGGTTTTCCATCTACTGCTACAATCACATCGTGTTCTCGTAAACCAGCATCTACACCTGGCGAAGGACTTTTCACATCTAAAATGCAAACTCCCTCTGTTACATTGCTTGGTAAATGCAATGTTTTTGACCAATGGTAATTTGGAATCTCATTTAACGATCTAAGTTCAATTCCAACATACGGTCTCCTTACTTTTCCGTACTTCTCTAATTCATTCATAATTGGAACAGCTCTAGTAACTGGAATAGCTAGTCCAATTCCTTCTACTTCTTTTGCTGCAATTTTCATTGAGTTAATGCCAATTAATTGACCTGCCGCATTTACAAGCGCACCACCACTATTACCTGGATTAATTGCTGCGTCTGTTTGCAATACTTCTACTTGCCAATCGTAATGTCCATCTTGATCCAAATCTACAGGAACAATACGTTCCTTAGCTGAAATAATGCCTTGTGTAACGGTTCCTGAAAATTGCAGCCCGAGTGGGTTTCCAATCGCAATGACCGGTTCTCCTCTACGAACAGTATTAGAATCGCCAATCTCAATTATTTTTTTCACATGCTTTGCATCTATTTCTAGTACAGCCAAATCTGTGACTACATCCGTTCCTAATACTTTTCCAGGAACCTTCTTACCATCACTTAAACTTACTTCAATACGATTCGCTCCAGCAACAACATGATTATTCGTTACAATATAAGCTTGGCCATCTGCTTTTTTATAAATTACACCCGATCCTGTACCAGCTTCTGAATCTGCCTCTGAAAAATTATCTCGTTGAATATTAATAACGCCAACAACAGCTTCAGACGCACGATCAACAGCATCAACAAAGCTAATCTGTTTAATTCCTTGAGCTTCGGCCATATTACTTCCACTTGCTTCAGCTTGCGGAAGCGCGCCCGCATCATTCGCAAATAAAGGAGCTCCAAATGCAAATAACGAAGCTCCTACAATTGTTCCTGCTATGCTAGAAATAACAATACCTTTATGCTTCTTTTTTCTTGCACGTTTCATACGATAATTTTCTTCATCAATAAAGGACATATTTGTTCACCCATCTTCCTGAAAACAACTATATTCACCTTTATTGTTTACTAAAATGCAGAATTATACGTATTGAATTTTTGTAGGCATTTTCGGATCTGTATCATGAATTTCGAAGGCTTCTCCCACTCCAAATCCTTTTTCCTCTAATACTTGTGATACTGACATACGTGCTAGTTCTTTCATGTTATTATCTAAACTTAAATGGGCTAAATAAATATGTTTTGTCTCATCTGTAATTACATCCGCCATCGCTAATGCAGCGTCCTCATTACAAACGTGACCCACATCACTTAAAATACGTCGCTTAATACTCCATGGATAACGTCCCATACGAAGCATTTCCACGTCATGATTACTTTCAAACACGAAAGCATTAGCACCCTTAATAACACCTTTCATACGATCACTCACGTATCCCGTATCTGTAATAAGGGCTAACTTTCTATTATTGTTATGAAAAGCATAGAACATCGGCTCTGCCGCATCATGAGAAACCCCAAATGACTCGACCTCAATATTACCGAATGTTTTCACATCCCCAACTGAGAAAATAAACTTTTGCTCAGTTGGGATATTTCCTATTAAATGTTCCATTGCATTCCATGTTTTCTCATTTGCATAAACAGGTAAATCATATTTACGTGCCAATACACCTAATCCTTTAATATGGTCACTATGTTCATGTGTTACAAGAATACCTGATATATCATTTATATTTAGTTCTGCCTGTTTAAATAAAGCCTCTGTTGCTTTACCACTTAAACCTGCATCGACGAGTAATTTTTTTTCATCTGTTCCTACATATAGCATATTCCCTGTACTTCCACTTGCAAGTACGCTAAAATGCAACCCCATTCTTTCTCACTCCAGTATGTTCATCAACCACTTGATTTTCCCTTTCCCCTAATTCCATAACTTGTCCTTCGATTGCATTTACAAAGAAGTCCTGCTTCTGCTCCGTTTTTAAATTCCATGTTGGAGCGAGTACTTGGTTATTAGAAGTAGATGCGGTAAGGGTGGCATAACCAATTTGTGCTTCTTTTACATGTGTATTCCCATGAACTTTATTTTTTAAATACAGATTTTCTAAAGCTGTTTGAGCAGTAATAATTTCTTGCTGTTTCGTTTTTTCACTTTCGCCCATTTCTTTTAAATCAGTTAGCATCGTCTGCGTGTACGACACGAGTTCATTTTTTTCATTTAATTCCACAACAATCATTGCCTGATCGTTATAGAAAATAGGCTTATCTTTATATTTTTGGAAGAAGTAAATTTTAGAGTCTTTCATCGCCCCAAACTCATACTTTTGTCCATCCAATACATAGTTCTTCAAAAAATCACTATACTTATCTTTGGATAATGATTTTGTATTTAAAAAGGGCTCTTTTAGCTTACTTTCTATCCTGTACATATTTTGTATATGCGCCATTTGATTCTTTAAAGACTGTACATCTTCTTCTTTAAACGCCTTGTTTTCCGCCCTAATAAATGATTCTTTTTTCGGTTCTTTAGGGAAATTACCCATAGTAATTTTGTTTGCTTTTAATTCTTGATCTATCTTTGTTTCTGCAATAAGCTCCAATTGATTACTATCTTGCTTTTGAATGAATTGAAAAATGAGAAAGAGGTCCAAAACAAAAAAGGTCACAATAAATATGGTTTTAATCCGATCCCAATCCATTTAGTCCTCCCTCACTCCACTCATATATTTTTTGTTTACCCGCTTCATCTTCAACAAACTTTACATACCAAATTGGCTGTAGTCGAGCTACTTGCCCATCTAGTGATAATTTGTATCCAATACCAATGTCTTTAATGAATCTTTTATCTACCGCGGCATTATTTTCTAAAGATGCTATTACAACGTGACCTGATGGAAGAGTAACCTTCTGTTCTATACCTTTCGTATTTAAAGACAACAACGGTCTTTCATATTCCATTACTTCTTCTGATCCCCATACTTGTCTCAATTCAGCTAATCCATCTGTATTGAATACGGAATATCCATCTTCATGTAAACGGAATACCGTCTGTCCTTTATTCATATAATCCAAACGATATGAATCCAAACTCCCACTGTGACCATTTACAAAATCAAAGCTTTTTTGTAAAAGCATTAAATTATCGGTCGTTTTCTCACTTGAAACAGAAGAATTTTTATACTTTAGCATATGATGATCGTTTTCAATCTCCATGGACCTAATACCATCCGTAAATGTTTCTTTCGATTTCTCGGTAATAGGGCTTAAATAACGTGGGTCACTAAAAAGAGCATTCTTAAATGTATCAACCGCTAAATTAGATGAAATATATGTTATATTACTTAATTCTGTCGTTCCATCTGGTAAAAATAGCTTTTTCATATCATTAATTTGATAGTCAAAATAAGGTTTTGCTGATACTATAAATTGATTTTGTGCATTTACAATATCTTTTAAATACACACCACTTAATTTTGCTTCATATATTCTAGAGTTATCACCATCAGAAACAAAATTAATTTTAATTTCTTGATCCCTACTTCTAGAAGGGTCAAGAATAATTCGATTAAAATGTTTAGGCTTATCTATACTTTTTTCTTTCATATTAAACATAGATTTAACTGCATCAAATGGGATGTTGGTAGGAAAAACAAGCTCCATTTTCCCTTCACCATGCACATAAGAAAGGAAATCAGCCTTAGCAATCGATATCTCTTTGAAACCATGTAATTCCCCTGCTTCCAAAGGTTTATAGATTGATTCTATATCTACCTCTCTTTTGCTCCCATAATGATTTTTATCTTTATGCACGATGATAGAAGTAGGGCGGACAACATCAGCGATTTTAGTTTGAGTAATTCCTTCATTCCCCTGCACAAATTTTGCGTTTTGCATAGACGTGGAATCTGGCACATACGTCCATAAGTTAAAAGTAAGAAATAGGCTAATTACAACTAAATTAATTAAAACTATCGTTTTAACATTTTCCATACTCATTCCCAATCGTCCTCTTCATCTGCTGCCATTGGCAATGTGAAGTAAATAGTTGTCCCTTTTCCTTCCTCACTCTTCGCCCAAATCGAGCCACCATGTGCCTCAATCATTTCTTTTGCAATTGCTAATCCAAGTCCTGTACCACCCATTTGTCTTGAACGTGCTTTATCTACGCGGTAAAAACGTTCAAAGATTTTATCGACGTTTTCTTTGGGAATACCCATTCCTTGGTCACTTACACTAACCTCTAATAATTCCCCACGATCACGTAAGCGATATGTTACTGTTCCACCTTCTGGTGAATACTTTAATGCATTCGAAATAATGTTATACAAAACTTGCGTAATTTTATCCGTATCCATATCAATAAATCGGGATTTCTTAGAAAAAGATCGTTTGAAACTTACGTTTTGCTCTTTAGACATTTCAAAACGATCAATAATGTTATTAAAGAAGTCAGTAAAGTCGACCCATTCTTTCATTAAACGATGTTCTGTACTATCGAGTTTAGAAAGTTGCAATAACGCATTTACAAGTCTAATCATTCTTTCTGTTTCTTCTTGTGTAACTGTTAAAAATTGCGGTGCAATATTCGGATCTTGCCACGCGCCGTCCGTAAGTGCCTCTAAGTAACTGCGCATCGTTGTTAATGGCGTCCTTAATTCATGGGAAACGTTTGCCACAAACTCACGGCGTTCCCTTTCTATACGCTCCTGCTCAGTTACATCATATAATACGGCAATTAAACCATTTGCTTTCCCTGTCTCTTTTTGAATAACAGAGAAACTAGCACGTAAAATATATGGCTCATTTCTCGTACTAAAATCTAATAAAACGGAATCAGGCTCTTCGTATAAATGATCGAGCGTAAATTCTTCTTGTATCCCTAATACTTCTAAAACAGATTGATCGAGCGCCGTTTCACGCGAAACATTTAGCATCTTTTCCGCAGGATCATTTAATAAAATAATGTCTCCTTTTCGGTCAGTAGCAATTACTCCATCTGTCATATGTGATAAAACAGATGATAATTTACGTCTTTCACTTTCCGTTGAAGAACGAGCTTGTTGTAATTTTTTTGATAAATTATTGAAAGATAATGCTAATTGTCCTATTTCATCATGGCTATGCACTTTTACTTTTCTTGAATAGTTTCCTTTTGCCATTTCAATCGCTTGTCTTCGCATATCTGAGATTGGTCTCGTAATCGTTTGAGCTAACAAAATTCCAAGTACAGCTGTTACGAGTAATGCAATAACGGTTCCAGTCGCAAAAATTTGATTAATATCCTTCATCTGTTTATAAACATCTTCCATAGATGCAACAATGTAAATAACACCAAGTGCATCCTTGCCGTTATCATCTAGAATAGGAGTAAGCATAACTTGTACACGATGGCCTGTACGACCATCCTTCTCAATTTTCACTTCTGGCTTTTTTTGTACCAATACCCGTTGAACAGCTATATCAGTTGATGTTCTATTTACCTTGTTTTGCTTTGACTCATCTGAAATAGCGAGTAACTTTCTATGCGAATCAAATACACTTACCTCTTGGATATCTTTCTTTCGATCAGAGGCAAATTTTCGAATTGAAGTTTTAATCGTTTCATCTGTTGATTCTGTTTCTGCCTTTGTATAACTTTTTTTAAACTCTTGTTTCAAGTTATATGATAATAAGTTCGTTTGCTGCGTTAAAGAATCTCTAAAGCCTTGTACAAGACTCTTTTCTAACTCTCTTACAAAATATACCCCAATAACTTGCATAGCTATTAATATTAATAGCATATATATGAGTACAAATTTTAAATGAATAGATTGAAAAAAACCAACTTTCTTCATATACTATTCCTGCTCTGGGTCACGCAAGTAATATCCTACTCCACGTCTAGTTACAATTAAAGTAGGATGACTTGGATTATCTTCAATTTTTTCACGTAAACGACGCACTGTTACATCCACTGTACGTACATCTCCAAAATAGTCATAACCCCAAACTGTTTGCAATAAATGCTCACGAGTCATAACTTGTCCTAAATGTTTGGCTAAATAATGTAGTAGCTCAAATTCACGATGTGTAAGTTCAATATTTTCCTCACGTTTCGTTACACTATACGCATTTGAATTGATAACGATTGGTCCAATAACCATTTCCGTATTTTCTTCTTTTTCTGCAGCACCACCTTGTTGATGGCGACGTAAATTCGCCTTCACACGAGCAAGTAATTCCCTCGTACTAAATGGCTTCGTTACATAATCATCTGCTCCAAGCTCAAGCCCTAATACTTTATCAATTTCAGAGTCCTTTGCTGTAAGCATAATAATCGGCATTTCTGAGCTTTTACGTATTTCACGGCAAACCTCTAAGCCATCCTTACCTGGTAGCATAATATCTAATAAAACCATATCTGGCTGCTCTTCATTCGCTTTTTCAATCGCTTCATCACCATCATGCGCCATTACAATTTCAAAACCTTCTTTTTCTAGGTTGAACTTCAAAATATCCGCAATCGGCTTTTCATCATCAACTACTAAAATTTTCTTTCCCATCATCGTCTATTTCCTCCTTATAAAGTGAAACTTTAATCGCTGGGGTTCTTCATCCCATACCGACTATTAGTTGAACCAATCGGGCATTTACGGGCCGTTAATCCCACACTTAACTTCTTTACCTTCGCTGAATTTTTGGGTGGGGTCTTACCGCCCGGCAAATAGCGGGTAAAAATATGGTCAATATCCCTAAACACATTGATGTCTACATAGTATGTCCCTATATGACCGCATCTTTTGCTTAAGTACTTTCTCCTCTATTCTCACAGACTCATGTATGATCCACTTTTACACGGAATCCTATACGATCTATAGAAAAACCTCTAGCTTCAACTGCTAGAGGCTTCTCATTCTATTTTAAAATAACTACTCACTTTTGTAAAATTACACAAATAAAAAGGATATTAAGTGGGCCCACTTAATATCCTGAGAGTGGCTCGGGACGGAATCGAACCGCCGACACGAGGATTTTCAGTCCTCTGCTCTACCGACTGAGCTACCGAGCCAAAACTATATATAAAACCACTAATGGTGGTATAAACAAAAGTGGCGGTCCCGACCGGGGTCGAACCGGCGATCTCCTGCGTGACAGGCAGGCATGTTAACCACTACACCACGGGACCAAAAATGAACATAAAAAAAACATGACCCGTACGGGATTCGAACCCGTGTTACCGCCGTGAAAGGGCGGTGTCTTAACCACTTGACCAACGGGCCACGAAAAATAAAATGGTGAGCCATGAAGGATTCGAACCTTCGACCCTCTGATTAAAAGTCAGATGCTCTACCAACTGAGCTAATGGCTCATACTCACCAACGTCATATTTTCGTGACGACAAGATGTATCATAACATGTTTTCTTTGTTTTGTGCAATACCTTTTTTTATTTTTTTATAAAAGATAAGAAAAAACTCATGCGGACATGAGTTTTTTCTCAAAAATATCAATTAAGCTTCGTATACGTTACGAACAATATTTGTTTGGTTACGATCTGGTCCAACTGAGAACATAGATAATTGAATTCCTGTTAACTCAGAAACACGTTCTACGTATTTTCGTGCATTTTCAGGAAGCTCGTCTAATGATTTTACACCAGTAATATCTTCTGTCCAACCTGGAAGCTCTTCGTATACAGGCTCACATTTCGCTAAAATGTTTAAGTTTGCTGGAACTTCATCGATCACTTCGCCATTGTATTTGTAAGCAACGCAAATTTTAAGAGTCGGAATACCTGTTAGAACGTCGATAGAATTTAATGATAAATCTGTTAAACCACTAACACGACGTGCATGTCTTACAACAACGCTATCGAACCAACCTACGCGGCGCGGACGACCAGTTGTCGTTCCATACTCACGACCAACTTCACGAATTTGATGACCAATTTCATCATGAAGCTCAGTAGGGAAAGGACCATCACCTACGCGGCTTGTATATGCTTTACACACACCTACAACGCGAGTAACTTTCGCAGGACCAACTCCAGTTCCAACTGTTACACCACCAGCAATCGGGTTAGAAGATGTAACGAACGGGTACGTACCGTGGTCGATATCAAGCATAACACCTTGTGCACCTTCAAATAATACACGGTGATTGTTATCTAGTGCATCATTTAATACAACAGACGTATCACATACATATTGCGCGATTTGTTGTCCGTACTCGAAATACTCTTCGAAGATTTCTTCTACACTGAAACCTTCTGTATCGTACATTTTTTCAAATAAACGATTTTTTTCTACTAAATTGCGCTCAAGCTTTTCTTTAAATGCTTCACGGTCTAAAAGATCAGCCATACGAATACCAATACGAGCAGCTTTATCCATATATGCAGGACCGATACCTTTTTTCGTTGTACCGATTTTGTTATCACCTTTACTTGCTTCTTCTAATTCATCCTGTTTTAAGTGATAAGGTAAAATAACGTGCGCACGGTTACTTACACGTAAATTATCAGTACTTACACCACGATCGTGTAAGTATTTTAACTCTTCAAGTAATGCTTTCGGATCTACTACTAAGCCATTTCCGATTACACAAATTTTCTCTTTATAGAAAATACCAGATGGAATTAAGTGTAATTTATATTTAACTCCGCCGAAAACAATTGTATGTCCCGCGTTATTTCCACCTTGATATCTTGCAACTACTTCCGCATGCTCAGAAAGAAAATCAGTGATTTTACCTTTTCCTTCGTCGCCCCATTGTGTTCCTACAACTACTACTGAAGACATTATTAAAGCACCTCCGCGATTTTCAAACGATCTATTCAAACAATATAATTGTACCAAAACCGAAAAAGAAGTCAACCAAAAAGCGAACATTTTTTTATTAAAAAACATTTTCGTTCGTAAGAATTATATTTTCACACTATGAAAGCCTTATCTTTCCTATAAAAAAAAAGAAACACATCTTATTATAAGAAATGCATTTCTTTTTTATACTATCTTTATGCAGGGGGCGCATGTCCATCCTCAAAGCGACGTTCTAAGTTAACGAACTTATTGAACTCTTTAACGAATGCGAGCTCTACTGAGCCTACGGGACCGTTACGCTGCTTTGCAATAATAATTTCAATCGTATTTTTATTTTCCGTTTCTCGGTCATAGTAATCTTCACGATATAAGAAGGCTACTATATCAGCATCCTGCTCGATACTTCCCGATTCACGAATATCAGACATCATCGGACGTTTATCTTGACGAGATTCTACACCACGAGATAACTGCGACAAGGCAATAACAGGCACTTGCAATTCACGCGCAATCCCTTTTAATGTACGAGAAATCTCAGATACTTCCTGCTGACGGTTTTCTCCTGATTTCCCGCTTCCTTGAATAAGCTGTAAATAGTCAATTAAAACCATACCTAGACCTTGTTCTTGCTTTAATCTACGGCATTTCGCTCGAATCTCATTTACTTTAATCCCTGGTGTATCATCAATATAGATACCAGCATTAGAAAGACTCCCCATCGCCATTGTTAATTTTGCCCAATCATCAGAAGTTAATGAACCGGTACGCAGTCTTTGCGCATCAATATTTCCTTCTGCACAAAGCATACGCATAACAAGCTGATCAGAGCCCATCTCTAAACTAAAAATCGCTACATTTTCATCAGTTTTCGTCGCTACGTTTTGTGCGATATTTAATGAAAATGCGGTTTTCCCTACTGATGGACGTGCCGCTACTATGATTAAATCATTTCGCTGGAAACCTGCGGTCATCTTATCTAATTCTGTAAATCCAGTTGGTATCCCAGTAACTTCACCTTTTTGATTATGCAAAAGTTCAATTTTATCGTAAGCATCTACAAGAACATCTTTAATGTTTTGGAATGCTTTTGCATTCGTTTGGTGAGATACTTCTAATATTTTTTTCTCAGCCTCATTTAAAAGACCATCCACGTCATCTTCTCTCTCATACCCATCAGACACGATATGAGTCGCTGTTCGAATCAAACGACGTAATAGCGCCTTTTCAGCGATGATTCGTGCATAATATTCTACGTTAGCAGCGGTTGGAACAACTTCTGCTAATTCTGCTAAGTAAGAAACCCCACCAACTTCTTCTAATAATCCTTGATCAGCCATTGCTGACGTCATTATTACTAAGTCAATCGGCTCTCCTTTATCAGATAACCCAAGCATGACTTCAAAAATCTTTTGATGTTTCGTTCGATAAAATGAGTCAGGTACCAATAATTCCGATGCTGACGTTAACGCATCTTGATCAATTAATATGGCCCCTAAAACCGCCTGCTCAGCCTCTATATTATGCGGAGGGGTACGATCAGCCATTACATCACTCATACGCAATCCTCCTTGCTTAACTTATTTTTATTGTTCACTAACATGAACTTTTACTGTTGCTGTTACTTGCGGATGCAACTTCACAGTAACGTTTGTATAGCCTAATGCACGAATTGCATCATCCATTTCAAATTTACGTTTATCAAGTTTAATTTTATGTGATTTTTGCATCGCATCTACGATTTGTTTACTTGTGATTGAACCGAATAGACGGCCACCTTCTCCAGATTTCGCCTTTACTTCTACAGTTAGTTTCTCTAACGTTTCTTTCAACTCTTTTGCATTTTCAACCTCTGCTGCTGCATCTTTTTCTTCTTTTCGCTTTTGAGCTTCTAAAGTTTTCATACTGCTATTTGTCGCTTCAGCAGCTAATCCTTGTTTTAATAAGAAGTTATTTGCATAGCCATCTGGTACGTTTTTTATTTCTCCTTTTTTCCCTTTACCTTTTACGTCTTTTAGAAAAATTACTTTCATGATTGTGTGCCTCCCTGTAAATAGTCATCAATAACAAATCGAAGCTTCTCCTCAGCTTCATCTACTGTAACATTTTTCATTTGTGTGGCTGCATTCGTTAAATGCCCACCACCGCCTAAATTTTCCATAATTAGCTGCACGTTCACTTCACCTAAAGACCTGCCGCTAATTCCAATGAAATTCTCGCCACGTTTTGCAATAACAAATGACGCAATAATTCCTGTCATTGTTAATAATGTGTCGGCTGATTGCGCAATAAGCACTTGATCGTAGTAATCATCACTATCAACTTTTGCAATCGCAATTCCATTTGTATAAATGTACGCATTTTTAATAGCTTTTGCAACCCGTAAATACTGATCCATATCTTCTTTTAAAAGCTCTTGTACAAGTACAGTATCTGCACCATGTGAGCGTAAATAAGAAGCGGCATCAAACGTACGAGCACCTGTCCGGAATGTAAAGCTTTTCGTATCAACAATAATACCTGCTAACAGTGCCGTTGCTTCTAACATTGTCATTTTTAAATTTTTCGGTTGGTACTCAAGTAATTCTGTAACAAGTTCTGCCGTGGAAGAAGCGTATGGCTCCATGTAAACAAGCAATGGATCTTCAATAAAATCTTCTCCCCGGCGATGATGGTCAATAACAACTACATTTTCAATTTTATGTAACAGCTTTTCTTCCATCACCATTGAAGGTTTATGCGTATCAACAACAACAAGTAATGAATCATCATTTGCAAATTCCATCGCTTGTCCTGGGGTAATAAAGTGAGACCATAACTCTTCGTTTTGTTTCACTTTATCCATTAAACGCTTAATTCCCTTATCAGAATCATTTTCATCTAACACAATATATCCTTTGCGCTCATTTAATTGCGCTACCTTTAAAATACCAATCGCAGCACCAATTGCGTCCATATCAGGAGCCCTATGCCCCATTATAATGACATTACTACTTTCTAATACTAAATCCTTTAATGCATGCGAAATAACTCTGGCACGTACACGAGTACGTTTTTCAACTGGATTCGTCTTACCACCATAAAACTTAACTTTACCTGTCGCTTGTTTAATAGCTACTTGATCTCCACCACGGCCAAGCGCAAGGTCTAAACCGGACTGAGCCATTGCCCCAAGCTCTGATAAAGGTAAATCACCTGATCCAACACCTACACTTAAGGTGAGTGGTATATTCCTTTTGGATGTTTCTTCACGCACCTGATCTAAAATGCTAAATTTCCCTTTCTCCATCTGTGCTAAAATACTCTCATTTAGTACAACGAAGAATCTTTCTGAAGATGCACGTTTTAAATATGCCCCATACTTAACGGCCCATTCATTTAGTCGTGATGTTACAAGACTTGTGATATTCGTACGTAATTGATCATCTAACCCCTGTGTAACTTCATCATAATTATCTAAATAAATGACAGCCAAAACAGTGCGTTGATCCTCGTACATCTTTTCAATCTCTGTTTGTTCCGTTACATCAAAGAAATAAATTAACTTTTCTTCTTTCCTTACAAAAACGCGAAACTTTCGGTTATTTAAAGAGACTATATCGTCGGATGTTTCTCCCTTAATAAAAAGAAGCAACGTTTCTGATACATCATAAAGGTGCCATCCAGCTAACGCATGCTGTCCTAGACATGAAGATAAATAAGGATTCGCCCAATCAATCCCATAATCCTTATTGTATAACAAAATACCAATCGGCATTTGGTTAAATGCTTCATTACTCACTTTCTTTACTCTTGTAATCATATCTGTCGTATACTTCTCGAAATTCCTTTGAAAGGTCAGTTCAAAGCGTATAACAACAAAAAGTACAATGCAAAAAATAAAAAAGGTGGATATCCCCATAATTAAATGAAAATAACAGAGGATGGCAATGAGCACAAACACGAAAAATGCCAATACATAAACAGGATATAAAAACCACTGTTTCTTATAAAATTCAGGCATGTATACAACTCCTATAAAGTAAAACTAACTCACCTTTCAGTTAGTTACACAGATTAAAATAGTATAAGGAATATTACTTTATCCTCCTATTTTAGAACGCAATGAAATCCCTAAATCAATTATACCTAAGATTGTCACAAGAGGAAACAACATCGGTATAAACATGCAGACAATAAAACTAATAATAGGAACCCCTTTCGTAAAACCTTTGCTATGCGCTAGAAAAGCGATAAATGTCAGACCTTGTAGTACTAGTAGTAAGGCAAATATGACATATAGGTTAGAAAATACCATATGTAAATATGATGTCGGTTCTACCTTTATAAAAGTTGATAGCAAAATAAATATAACGTAATACCAAACAATACTCTTTGGTAATTGTATATCTTTAAATTTAGGCCAAGTTATAACGTCATGCTTTAGTTTTCTCAAAACACTACCTGATATCATAATTGTAATCCAAGAAAAACATACCGAGACCATTACAAGCAAACTTGGGAATAACGTTTGTAACACATCATTAAATTGTGCAAATAATTCTTTTTGCTCCTTACTAATAGGCATACCAGCAGCAGTGACTATCTTTTCACTTTGCGCCATACTTTCATTAAGCATATTTTGCATTTGCTTCATTAAATCTATGTTAAAAAACTTTATACTTGCAACATAAATGAGCATAATACCAATTAAGTACGCAAGCGTCCCCGCCATCAAAATTTCTACCGGTTTTTTTTGTTTTTTATACATATATCCTAAAACGATACCTATCAATCCAAACATAGTTGTCTTTACTAGGTTCATCGGTTGACTGACAATAACAGTAATAAAAAGTGCCGCCGTAAAAATTACAAAGGTGTTAGATAATTTATATCTTATCGTTAGCAATATAAACGGCAATGGCAACGCAAACGTTACAACTGTACCTAAAATTGGAACATACATAGATATAAGCAATAACATTGCATATATCGCCAGCAACGCTGCACCCTCAGTAATAAATTTCGTATTCTTCATCATCTAACCTCTCTTTCAAAAAAGAAAAGCATAGCAAAATGCACAGTAGAGTCCGACTCTACTGTGCATTTCATACGCTATTATTCACCAACATATGGTAAAAGTGCCATTTGACGAGCACGTTTAATTGCAACTGTAAGTTTGCGTTGGTATTTTGCGCTTGTTCCTGTTACACGACGAGGTAAAATTTTACCACGCTCAGAAACGAAACGTTTTAATAAATCAACATCTTTATAGTCAATGCGAGTGATGCCGTTAGATGTGAAGAAACACACCTTACGACGTTTCGCACGTCCACCTTTGCGTCCTGCCATGTCTATTCCCTCCATTCTTTGTTAAAACTAACTAATTTACTGTATTAGAACGGTAAATCGTCGTCGGAAATGTCGATCGGTTGACCTACATTTGAAAATGGATCGTCATTCTTCGTAAATCCAGAGTTACCTTGGTTACCTTGGTTACCTGAATTACTAGATTGACCAAATGGGTTAGAGCTTTGGTTACCGAAACCAGCTCCTGATGGTTGCTGATTAAATGAACCACGTTGCTCCCCACCGCCATTACGCGGCTCTAAAAATTGTACGCTTTCCGCAAGAACTTCTGTTACATATACACGTTTACCATCTTGTCCATCGTAATTACGAGTTTGAAGACGTCCATCTACGCCTGCTAAGCTACCTTTTTTCAAATAATTTGCTACGTTTTCTGCTTGTTTACGCCATATTACACAATTAATAAAGTCAGCTTCACGCTCACCTTGTTGATTCGCAAATGCGCGATTCACAGCTAACGTAAAAGTAGCTACCGCAACACCATTGGGCGTGTAACGTAAGTCAGGGTCCTTAGTTAAACGACCAACGAGGATAACACGATTCATCAATCGAACCACTCTCCCTTATATATCAATTATTTTTCTTCTTCTTTAACAACGATATGACGAAGGATGTCTTCGTTGATCTTAGCTAAACGGTCGAATTCGTTAATCGCTTCTGCGTTAGAGTTCACGTTTAAGATCATGTAGAAACCTTCACGTAAGTCGTTGATTTCGTAAGCTAAACGACGCTTACCCCACTCTTTCGTGTTAATGATTTCTGCACCATTGTTTGTTAAAACACCTGCGAAACGTTCAACTAAAGCTTTTTGAGCTTCTTCTTCAACGCCAGGACGAATGATGTACATAATTTCGTACTTTCTCATTACACTTTCACCTCCTTTTGGTCTAAACGGCCCATAATGGGCAAGGAGCAATTAATTTATAGTAATTACTCACGAGTTTAGATTATATCATAGTAAGTTAGATGAATCAACTCACCCATGCATAAAAAACTTGGCAAACACATAATATATTTGCCAAGCTCATATCTTTATTTTTCCTAGGAAATATTAAATTAAACGTTGAAACGGAAGTGCATAACGTCTCCATCTTTTACGATATACTCTTTTCCTTCTAAACGAACTTTACCAGCTTCTTTTGCAGCTGTCATAGAACCGTTTGTCATTAAGTCTTCGTAAGAAACTGTTTCCGCACGAATAAATCCACGCTCAAAGTCTGTATGAATTACGCCAGCACATTGTGGTGCTTTCATACCTTGTTTAAACGTCCATGCACGTACTTCTTGCACACCAGCTGTGAAGTAAGTAGCAAGTCCTAATAAATCATATGCAGCACGAATTAATTGATCTAAACCAGATTCTTCAATGCCTAGTTCTTCAAGGAATACTTTTTTCTCTTCCTCGTCTAGCTCAGCGATTTCTTCTTCGATTTTTGCACATACAACGATTACTTGAGCATTTTCATTTGCAGCAAATTCTTTTACCATTTGTACATATTTATTTTCAGAAGGATCCATAATATCATCTTCACTTACGTTTGCTACGTATAGCATTTCTTTCGTTGTAAGTAAATGAAGGCCTTTAACAATCTTCATTTGTTCTTCTGTAAATTCAACAGTACGAGCTGGTTTTCCCTCTTCAAAAGCTTCTTTTAAACGAACTAAAATTTCATGCTCATATACTGCTTCTTTATCTTTTTGTCTTGCTAACTTCGCAACACGCTCGATACGTTTATCAACAGATTCTAAATCCGCTAAGATTAGCTCTAAGTTGATTGTTTCAATATCATCGATTGGATCTACTTTCCCTGAAACGTGTGTAATATTTTCGTCTTCAAAACAACGAACAACTTGGCAAATTGCATCTACTTGGCGAATGTGAGATAAGAATTTATTTCCTAAACCTTCACCTTTACTAGCACCTTTTACGATACCTGCAATATCAGTAAACTCAAATACAGTCGGAACAGTTTTTTTCGGTTCTACTAATTCCGTTAATTTATTTAAACGCTCATCTGGTACTTCTACAATCCCTACGTTTGGATCAATTGTACAGAATGGATAGTTTGCAGATTCTGCTCCTGCTTGTGTAATTGCATTAAATAAAGTTGACTTCCCTACGTTAGGTAATCCAACAATCCCAGCCGTTAATCCCATATTTTTCACTCCTATGTCTCAATCTTTCATCATTATAGATAGTATCGAAAAAAATGACAAGTTTCCTCCAAACGAAAAAAAGTAACAGCTACCCATTGCAACTGTTACTTTCTCTCTATTCTTCGTGCTTCACAAGTATTTTTTTCACCTTACGATCAAATTCTCTTCGAGGAATCATTACTGAATGGTCACATCCCTCGCACTTAATGCGGATATCCATTCCCATACGAATAATTTTCCAGCGATTCTCACCACATGGGTGGGCTTTCTTCATTTCCACAACATCGTACAAGTTATACTGCTTTTGCTCCATTCTCCAAACCCCTCTCCATACTAAATTGCTTTTCCACTCACCAATTCTTCACGATTATATAAAACCATACGTGGATATGGAATTTCAATCCCATGTAAATCTAGACGATTTTTAATTTCTTTACGAAGTGCTCTCGCAACAACCGCATGTTGCATCGGCTCTACTTCCGCAATAACACGTAATATAACTTCTGACGCAGCCAATGTTTGCACACCTAATAACTGAGGCTTTGCTACCATTTGCGTATACTGTGCAGGTAATTCTTCCAATAACTCTTCAATGACTTGCTCCGCTTTCGCTATGTCAGCCTCATACGAAATGGATACATCAACAAATGCTACACTATTACTAACTGAATAGTTCGTAACTTGAATAATACTTCCATTTGGTAAAGTATGAATTTCGCCTGTCCAACTCTTTACTTTTGTTGTACGAAGTCCAATTTCTAGAACGACACCTTCAAACTGACCAATTTTTACATAGTCACCTACTGAAAATTGATCTTCTAGCAAAATAAATAACCCCGTAATAACATCTTTTACTAAACTTTGAGCACCAAATCCGACTGCTAAACCAATTACCCCGGCACCCGCTAATAAACCAGATGCATTAATATTAAACACACCCAAAATCGCAATTAACATAATGAACATAACAACGTATGCCACAATATTTTCAAGTAACTTCGCTACTGTAACTGTACGACGTTCTGAAATTTGAATTGGCGAACGGCTTCCCATACGAAACGCATTTCGTACAATTGCACGCGCAACTCGCACAATAATTGCACCAAGTATTAAAATAACGACTATTTTTAGTGATTTCACACCTATATTCGTCCAATCAATGGACTCAAACCATTTCAACGCTAAATCCATGTACCTCTACCTCTCCAGCTAAAATTTCTTTTTAATCATCCTTCTTATTGTATCAGAAGTCACCCTGATTTCTGAAAAATTTTTATGACTTTAATTGCATTTGTTAACTTCTATGCAGGTATAAAATGGAACGAATATATATATACTAGTACTATTATTTCCGTTTTCACTCAAGTTTTACAGGAAGTACGCACTTATAGTTTTCCATTTCACTCACCATATAACATATTTTGAAAATTTATTAAAAGGATGGATGCTTCATGAATATTGGAAGTTTTCGCTTACCCTTTTTCGAAAAAGAAACTCAAAATGTTATGCACCAAGACGTAGAAGCCTCCGAGATAATTAGTAACTTCTTACTTTCCCATATCCCTATTAAAACGAATATACCGATTATTCTCGTTTGTATCGGAACAGATCGTTCTACAGGCGATGCACTCGGTCCGTTAGTCGGTACGAAACTAGAACAAGCAGGAATTAAAAACTTCCAAGTGTTCGGCACACTAGATGAGCCAGTGCATGCGCTAAATTTAGAAGAAAAAATTCAGAATATACAGAAAGATAATCCTACTTCATTTATAATTGCGGTTGATGCCTGTTTAGGAAAGTCTCAAAACATCGGTTCCATCACTACCGGAATGGGGCCTAGTAAACCTGGAGCTGCGATGAACAAAAAATTACCTGCAGTTGGTGATTTACATATTCATGGCATCGTAAATCTAAATGGTTTTATGGAGTTTTTCGTCCTGCAAAATACAAGATTAAGTTTAGTCATGAAAATGGCTGATGTAATTGCACAAAGTATAAAAGAAACAGACCAAAAATTATCTGTATTAAAAAAAGCAAACCATCTATAAATAATAAGATGGTTTGCTTTTTAGTTTTTCTGCGCTAATAATTCTAAAATACGATTTAAATCTTCTTTATTAAAAAATTCAATTTCGATTTTACCTTTTTCTTTTTTCGTTTCTTTAATTTTTACATCTGTGCCAAACTTTTCTCTTAAGAACGTTTCGCGTTCTACGAAAAATATGTTTCTCTCTTTTTTCACTTGTTTTGTTTCACGTGAAACGCGTTGATTAATCTCCTGAACAATTTTCTCTAATTGACGAACGTTTAATCCTTCTTTTTCGATTCGTTTTAATAAAGATTTCAATTGTTCTTCATCTTTTATAGTAAGCAAAGTTCTCCCATGGGCCATTGAAAGTTGACCATTTGCAATCATATCTTGCACAAAAGAAGGGAGGCTTAATAACCGCGTATAATTTGCAATGTAAGGTCTGCTCTTACCAAGACGTTTTGCTAATTGTTCTTGCGTTACATTTAGCTCATTCATTAACATTTGATATGCCATTGCTTCTTCCATTGGGTTTAAATCTTCT
Source organism: Bacillus sp. M5A3_1b (assembly GCF_053345335.1). Taxonomy (NCBI): domain Bacteria; kingdom Bacillati; phylum Bacillota; class Bacilli; order Caryophanales; family Bacillaceae; genus Bacillus; species Bacillus sp. M5A3_1b. The sequence continues at coordinate 556,249 of NZ_JBKEZY010000003.1, forward strand.
CGTTGTAAGTTTTCAAGCAATGCAAACTCCATCATTTGCTGCTCATTTAATTGTCTTACAACAGCAGGTACCTTTTCGAGCCCTGCCTCTTTGGCAGCACGATATCTTCTTTCACCTGCAACAATTTCATATCCTTTAATACTCTTCCTAGCAATTAACGGTTGCAATATGCCATGCTCTTTAATAGAGGCCGATAATTCTTGAATTGCCTCTTTATTAAAGTGTTTACGTGGTTGATATGGATTCGGTCTTAATTCAGTTATCACAATCTCCTGAATTGCCTCTTCTTCTTTCACATCTAAATCAGGAAAAAACACATTAATTCCTCTTCCTAATCCTTTAGCCACCTGCAATCACTTCCTCTGCTAAATCTATATATACTTCTGCCCCTCTTGATTTAGCGTCATACTGCATAATTGGTTTCCCATGACTTGGTGCTTCACTTAAACGAACATTACGAGGAATAATCGAACGGTATACTTTATCCCTAAAGTATTTTTTCACTTCATCTATAACCTGAATCCCTAAATTCGTACGGGCATCCAACATCGTTAACAATACACCTTGAATTGCTAGATTTTTATTTAAGTGCTTTTGCACAAGTCGAACTGTATTTAATAGCTGACTTAATCCTTCTAGTGCGTAATATTCGCATTGAACAGGAATAATAACAGAATCTGCTGCGGTTAATGCATTAATCGTTAATAACCCTAAGGACGGGGGACAGTCGATAATAATATAGTCATATTCATCACGAACTGGCTGTAATGCCCTTTGTAAACGTACTTCCCGGGAAATAGTCGGTACCAATTCAATTTCAGCACCTGCCAATTGAATTGTAGCGGGTAGAACATCTAAGTTTTCAGTTGCGGTTTTACGTATAACCCCTTGAACATCTGCATCTTCCACAAGAACATTGTAAATACATTGATCTAATTCGGATTTTTCAATTCCCACACCAGTCGTTGCATTTCCTTGAGCGTCAATATCTACAAGAAGGACTTTTTTACCTACTTGTGCCAATCCAGCCCCTAAATTAACAGATGTTGTTGTTTTTCCAACGCCACCTTTTTGATTGGCAATAGCAATGATTTTTCCCATGATGTCACCTACTTTCAACCTTTCTATCTTATTCTAGTAACAATTACGTTTATTGTAACATGAAATAAAAGTTTTTCTTTTACGTCCTTATTAAACTTCAAAATTTATTTCTAAACTCCTTCTTCATCTAACAAGAAAATATAGTAAAAGAGACCTATCCAGTAGGATAAGGTCTCTAACACGCCATTATTATTTTTTCTTCGGAATTTTAATTGTAATTTGATAGTACTCATCAAATTCTTCTTCCGCAGAATTAACATTTAAACCACTGTCAGCAACCATTTGTAATGACTGCCTAATTGTATTCATGGCAATTCTCGTATCTCGACTTACTGCTTTTTGCTTTGCCTTACGCTTCGGTTTGGCTTCCTCTAGTAATTTCGCAATTCGTTCCTCTGTTTGCTTTACATTCAGTTGTTTCTCCACAATTTCCTGTAAAACCTTCAGTTGTAATTCCTCATTCTTTAAAGGAATGAGAGCGCGGGCATGGCGTTCTGTAATACTTTTTTCTAATAACGCACGTTTTATTTCTTCAGGCAACTTTAACAATCGCAACTTATTTGCGATTGTGGATTGTCCTTTTCCAAGTCGTTGTGCCAATGCTTCTTGTGTTAAATTATGTAACTCAATTAGCTTTTGATATGCCACAGCTTCCTCGATTGCTGTTAGTTCCTCTCGTTGCAAGTTTTCAATTAAAGCTACAGAAGCTGTCTCTGTATCATTTAAGTTCTTTATAATTGCAGGAACCTTTTCCCACCCTAACTTTGTTGCCGCACGGAAACGCCTTTCTCCAGCGATAATCTCGTACTTGTCATCCTCATATTGCCTCACAACAATCGGCTGAATCAGCCCATGTGTACGAATCGTTAGTGCTAGCTCTTCAATTCGTGCATCATCAAAAACTGTTCGTGGTTGATAACGGTTAGGGGTAATATTTACTATCGGAATTTCTTGTATTTCTTCATATACCTTTTTATCTATTTCTTCATGGCTTTCGTCTTGTAATTCGAATTCGCTCTCTTTATCTCCAAAGCCAAATAAACGAGAAAACGTATTTTTCATACATATTCCACCACCTTTTAGGCCTATTGACTATTCTCCATAAAATGTTTCCTATGAAACATTTACGTTTTCATTTATATAATTTAATCTTACGTCTAATAAGATTTATTTTTCAATAGGTAATTTATTGGGTGTTCCCGGTTTGCGTGGATATTTCTTTGGTGTCTTGCGCTTTTTCTCGATTAATAAAATATTACGTTCACTTTCTTCAAACGGTAATTGGAACGTAGACATTTCTTTTAAATTCCCGCCTAGCACCTCTAAAGCATACTTGCCATTTTCAATTTCTTCGTTTGCTGCGGCACCTTTCATTGCAATGAATGTTCCCCCAACTTTTACAAGTGGTAAACATAGCTCACTCAATACCGAAAGACGCGCGACTGCACGTGCCATTACAATATCGTACGATTCACGTACACCTTCTTTTTTCCCAAATGTTTCCGCACGATCGTGACAAAACGCAACGTCACCTAATTCCAACTTTTGTGCTAAATGATTTAAGAAGTTAATACGTTTTTGCAATGAGTCTACAATTGTTACTTTTAAGTGCGGGAAACAGATTTTCAAAGGAATACTTGGGAATCCAGCTCCTGCGCCAACATCACAAATTGAGAATGGTTCTGAAAAATCATAATAAAAAGCAGCTGTAATGGAATCAAAAAAGTGTTTTAAATATACTTCCTCTTTCTCCGTAATAGCCGTTAAGTTCATTTTTTCATTCCACTCTACTAATGTTTCAAAGTAGATTTCGAACTGCTCTAACTGTCTAGAAGAGAGGGTGATCCCCTTCTCTTCTAGCATAGATTGAAATTGTTCTATGTTCATCTAACAATATCTCCTTACTATTTATTGGTTCGATACTCGCGCAATTTTTCCTTGTTCAATATACACAAGTAAAATAGAAACATCCGCTGGATTCACGCCAGAAATACGTGAAGCCTGCCCCATTGAAAGTGGACGAACATCTTTCAATTTCTGTCTCGCTTCTGAGGCAAGGCTAGAAATCGCATCATAATCAATATCCACAGGGATTTTTTTGTTTTCCATTTTCTTCATACGCTCTACTTGCTGTAAGGATTTTTCGATATATCCTTCGTACTTAATCTGAATTTCAACTTGTTCTGTAATTTCATCACTTAATTCTACTTCACTTGGTACTAAAAGATGAATATGCTCATATGTCATCTCTGGACGACGTAATAAGTCACTTGCACGTATTCCATCTTTCAATTCACTTCCGCCAATACTACGAATTAATTCTTGAACTTCAGGACGTGGTTTAATAATAATGCTGCTTAAACGTTCCTTTTCCTGTTCAATTTTTAATTTTTTATTTGTAAATCGCTCATAGCGCTCTTCTTTAATTAATCCAATTTCACGACCAACTTCAGTTAAACGAAGATCAGCATTATCGTGGCGTAATAATAGGCGATATTCTGCACGAGATGTTAATAAGCGATATGGTTCATTTGTACCTTTCGTTACAAGGTCATCAATTAAGACACCAATATAAGCATCCGCGCGACCTAAAATAACTTCTTTTTTACCTAAAGAACGACATGCTGCATTAATCCCAGCCATAAGCCCTTGTCCTGCCGCCTCTTCGTAACCAGAAGTTCCGTTAATTTGTCCTGCTGTATATAAATTCTTAATTTTTTTCGTTTCAAGTGTTGGCCATAGTTGTGTTGGCACAATTGCATCATATTCAATTGCATAACCTGTACGCATCATTTCAACGTTTTCTAGGCCAGGTATTGTTCTAAGCATATCACGTTGTACATCTTCTGGTAAGCTTGTGGATAAACCTTGTACATACACTTCTTGTGTATTACGTCCTTCTGGCTCTAAGAAAATTTGATGACGTGGTTTATCATTAAATCTTACTACTTTGTCTTCAATTGAAGGACAATATCTAGGTCCTGTTCCCTTAATCATACCAGAATACATAGCTGAGCGATGTAGGTTTTCATCTATTAAACGATGTGTTTCCGTACTTGTATACGTCAACCAACATGGAATTTGATCCATAATAAATTTTGTCGTTTCAAAAGAGAAAGCTCGTGGTTTATCATCACCTGGCTGAATTTCTGTTTTACTGTAATCAATCGTATTACTATTTACACGCGGAGGTGTACCTGTTTTAAATCTAACAAGATCAAATCCAAGCTCCTCTAAATGTTCGGATAAAGTAATAGATGGTTGTTGATTATTCGGACCGCTCGAATATTTTAAATCCCCCATAATAATCTCACCGCGTAAAAATGTTCCAGTCGTAATTACAACTGTTTTGGCTGTATATTCAGCACCAGCTTGCGTAACTACGCCTTTACATTCGCCATCTTCAACGATTAAACGCTCAACCATTCCTTGGAACAACGTTAAATTTGGTGTTTCTTCAATTGTTTTCTTTAATTCATGCTGGTAAGAGAACTTATCTGCTTGTGCGCGAAGCGCGCGTACAGCTGGTCCTTTACCTGTATTTAACATACGCATTTGAATATATGTTTTATCAATGTTGCGTCCCATTTCTCCGCCTAATGCATCAATTTCCCGAACAACAATCCCTTTTGCTGGTCCACCAACAGAAGGGTTACATGGCATAAACGCCACCATATCTAAATTAATTGTTAACATTAATGTTTTGGAGCCCATTCGTGCTGCCGCAAGACCAGCTTCACATCCTGCATGACCTGCACCGATTACTATGACATCGTATGAACCGGCATTGTATCCCATTGTTTATTCCTCCTAAAAATCTCTATCTTTCTAAAACATCGCTATATTATTTTCCTAAACAAAATTGAGAGAACAACTGGTCAATTAGGCTTTCATGGACGGTATCACCAGTAATTTCACCAAGTATTTCCCACGTTCTTGTTAAATCAATTTGCACCATATCAATTGGAACACCATTTTCTATTGCCTCAATTGCATCTCCAATTGTTTTTCCTGCTTGTGTTAATAATCCAATATGTCTCGCGTTAGAAACATATGTCACATCTGCAGAATCAATTGTTCCTTCAAAGAATAAATCAGCTATTGCCTTTTCAAGCTCATCTATTCCTTGTTCCTCAATTAACGATGTTGTAATAATACGATTTCCCGCTGCCAATTCTGTAACACGTTCCATATCGATTACTTGCGATAAATCTGTCTTATTTACAATAACAATGAAATCTTTTCCTTGTACGGCACGGAATAGATCTTCATCCTCATGCGTTAAAGCCTCGCTATAATTAACGACAACTAACACTAAATCAGCTTGGCTCATCATTTCTTTTGAACGCTCTACACCAATTCGTTCAACAACATCTTCTGTTTCACGAATCCCGGCTGTATCTATAAGTTTAAGTGGTACACCACGCACATTAACGTACTCTTCAATAACATCACGAGTTGTTCCTGCAATATCAGTTACAATTGCCTTTTTCTCCTGAACAAGACTATTTAATAGCGATGACTTCCCAACGTTAGGTCTACCGATGATTGCAGTAGCAATACCTTCACGTAAAATCTTTCCTTGCTTCGATGTTTCTAATATTTTTGCAATTTCCGTACGAACATGTGTAGCTTTCTCAATTAAAATATTATGTGTCATTTCTTCCACATCATCATATTCCGGGTAATCTATGTTTACCTCAACATGAGCCAACGTTTCTAATATGTCCTGACGCAGACGGCCGATTAATTTAGATAATCGTCCTTCCATTTGATTAATCGCTACGTTCATTGCACGATCTGTTTTTGCACGGATTAAGTCCATAACAGCTTCTGCTTGTGATAAATCAATACGGCCATTTAAAAAAGCACGTTTTGTAAATTCACCAGGCTCTGCTAATCTTACTCCTTGCGCTAAAATAAGCTGCAATACTTTATTTACCGAAACAAGTCCGCCGTGACAGTTAATTTCCACTATATTTTCACGTGTAAAAGTCCTTGGTGCGCGCAGAATAGATACCATCACTTCTTCAATAACCTGATTTGTATCTAAATCGACAATATGACCATAATGAATTGTGTGAGAAGGAACTTCTGTTAAATCCTTCCCTTTAAAAATACGATTAACTTTTTCAACCGCATCATCCCCACTTACTCGAACAATGGCAATTGCACCCTCTCCAAGCGCTGTGGAAATCGCGGCAATTGTATCAAATTCCATGTCCTTTCACCTCACTTGCTTATTTATCTCTATTTCAACTTGATTATTTTCTTCACTAAATTATTAGAATACCATAACGAACCTATCTACAAAAGAATAATAACTCATTTTATTATGTCCTCATGTGAAAAACACTAAACTTATTCACAGTGGATAAGTTTAGTGTTTTTTTAGTTATCCACACCTATTTTCCCCTCAAAAAAACCGGCACTCAATTGAGTAACCGGTCACTTGGAAGATATTACAACATGTCGATGTGGTTCTTTTCCTTCAGAAGTTGTAATGATATTTTGATGATTAGATAATGCTTGGTGGATAATCTTTCGTTCAAAAGATGGCATAGGCTCCAACACAACTCTTTTTTTCGTACTTACTACTTGTTTTGCTAATCGATAAGAAAGTGCTTCTAATGTACCTTTTCTTTTACTACGATAATTTTCAGCATCTAGTGTGATGCCAATATACTGCTTCGTACTACGATTCGCCACAAGTTTTGTTAAATACTGCAAAGAATTCAAGGTGTTTCCTCTTTTCCCAATCAAAACACCTATGTTTTCGCCAGAAATTGTAAATTCAACCTCGCGTCCTTTTACAATTTTACTAATCTCAGCTTCCACACCCATATCATGAATAATATTTTTTAAATATTCTTCACATTCTTGAATCGGATCTTTCTTCAATACGACTTCTACTACTGCAGGTCGATTCCCAAATAAACCTAGGAACCCTCTTTTACCCTCATCGATAATATTTATATCTACTCGGTCTTTTGGAACATTTAGTTGCCTTAAAGCATCTTGTACTGCCAGCTCGACTGTTTGTCCTTTAGCAGTAATTACACTCACTTGCTTGATCCTTCTGCCTTACTAGCCTTAATTTCTGGCCCCTTGATCAAGTACATTTGAGCGATACCAAAGATATTACCAACAACCCAGTAAAGTGATAATGCAGCTGGGAAGTTAATTGCAAAGACTAAAATCATAATTGGCATAAGCCAAATCATCATTGCCATTTGCGGATTTTGACCAGCTGTTCCTGCCATTGCAAGCTTTTGCTGAATAAATGTCGTAATTGCCGCGACAACCGGTAAGATATAGTACGGATCTGCCTGCCCTAAGTCGAACCATAAAAATGTATGCTTACTAATTTCTGCCGTTCTCATAATCGCATGGTAAAACGCAAATAAAATAGGCATCTGAACAAATATCGGTAAACACCCTGCTAATGGGTTTACACCATTTTTTTGATATAACTGCATCATTTCTTGTTGTAGTTTTTGCTGTGTTGCTTGATCTTTAGAACTATATTTCTCTTTTAACTTCACCATTTCTGGTTGTAACGCTTGCATTGCTTTCGTACTCTTCGTTTGTTTAATCATTAATGGTAATAATGCAAAACGAATGATAAGAGTTGTAACAACGATTGCTAAACCGTAATTACTACCAAATAAGTTGGCAAAATACGTAATTAACTGAGAAAGCGGATATACGAAATATTCATTCCAAATTCCAGTACTTTTCGGTGTAATCGGCTGTTTCACTTCACTACAGCCAGCAGCAATTGCCATTAATGCAATAACCATGGCTAGTAAACCTATTTTCTTTTTCAAAGCCTGCTCCTCCTTGTTTCGGTATGTATATAGTGTAATTCATTTCCTTACGCTACTTTTTTATTCTTTTCATACCAGAGCGTTTAAAGACATGAATTAAGCTTTTCTTTAATTCTTCATATGTCATCTCTGCACAAGGCTTCCTTGCTATTATAACAAAATCTTTTCCAGAATCTATCTCATCTTTTAATTCTGTGATCGACTGGCGGATCATACGTTTAATTCGGTTACGCACTACTGCATTTCCTATTTTCTTGCTGACAGAAAGGCCAATACGAAAGTTTGGCTGCTCTCCCTTATCTAGTTGATAGACAACAAGCTGACGGTTAGCATTCGATTTTCCTTTTTGAAAAACCGTCTGGAATTCATCATTCTTTTTTATACGATATTTTTTCTTCATATCAATTGACACTCCTGTAGTTCATCAGTGGAAATTCACTATTATTAGAAAAAAAGACCACTGAACGATCAGTGGTCTACGCAGATAATACTTTTCTTCCTTTACGACGACGAGCTGCTAGCACTTTACGTCCGTTCGCTGTGCTCATACGGCTGCGGAAACCATGTACTTTGCTGCGCTTACGTTTATTTGGTTGGTAAGTTCTTTTCATTATATGACACCTCCCTGAGGAATATCTGTTAAAGACAGTCCTATAAATTATAGTTAATCAACTAGGAAAATGTCAATGGTTCTCGAAATTTTCATCAAATATTCATTTTGAACCTATTCACATACTTTTTCACAGACCCTATATTTCCTTGTGGATAAATGTTTTTTCTCGGTTTTTATATCCACAAACCCTTTTCGTACTTTTACACAGTATATCGTGTTGTGGACAAGTTTATTCCACAAGGTATTGATTTTGTGGATAACTTTCTTAAATTCATTGCTATAGCTACTTTTTTTTGATATTATAGTTGTGTTTTCACTTTGAATAAGTTTTCCACACCTTTATCTTATCCACAATTTGTGTATAACATGTGGACAGTTTTAATCACATGTGGGTAAATGCTTATCCACATTTGCTTTTTTTGTCGAAAACCCTATCTCATATACAAACGACGTTTTTAGGTTTTAAAATACGTTTCGTATAAATATACATTTTATATTTATTTAGGTTGTACATTTGTTGCGCAACCTTATTCTTTTACCATCTTAGTAAAGGAGGGACACCTTTGGAAAACATCTCTGATTTATGGAACAGCGCCTTAAAAGAACTAGAAAAAAAGGTCAGTAAACCAAGTTATGAAACATGGTTAAAATCAACAACCGCACATAATTTAAAGAAAGACGTGTTAACAATTACAGCTCCAAATGAATTCGCTCGTGATTGGTTAGAATCTCATTATTCAGAGCTAATTTCGGAAACACTTTATGATTTAACGGGGGCAAAATTAGCTATTCGCTTTATTATTCCCCAAAGTCAAGCTGAAGAGGAGATTGATCTTCCTCCTTCTAAACCAAATTCAGCACAAGATGATTCTAATCATTTACCACAGAGTATGCTAAATCCAAAATATACGTTTGATACATTTGTTATTGGCTCTGGTAACCGTTTTGCTCACGCTGCTTCATTGGCCGTAGCCGAAGCGCCAGCTAAAGCATATAATCCACTCTTTATTTACGGGGGAGTTGGACTCGGAAAGACCCATTTAATGCATGCAATTGGTCATTATGTAATTGAACATAACCCAAACGCAAAGGTTGTATATTTATCATCAGAAAAATTTACAAATGAATTCATTAATTCTATTCGTGATAATAAAGCGGTCGATTTTCGTAATAAATACCGTAATGTAGATGTTTTATTGATAGATGATATTCAATTTCTAGCAGGAAAAGAACAAACTCAAGAAGAGTTTTTCCATACATTCAATGCATTACACGAAGAAAGTAAACAAATTGTAATTTCAAGTGATCGGCCACCAAAAGAAATTCCAACTTTAGAAGATCGTCTTCGTTCTCGCTTTGAATGGGGACTCATTACGGATATTACGCCACCAGATTTAGAAACACGAATTGCAATTTTACGTAAAAAAGCAAAGGCTGAAGGACTCGATATACCAAATGAGGTTATGCTTTATATTGCAAATCAAATTGATTCAAACATTCGTGAACTAGAAGGTGCACTTATCCGAGTTGTAGCTTATTCATCTTTAATTAACAAAGATATTAATGCTGATTTAGCAGCTGAAGCACTTAAAAATATTATTCCAAATTCTAAACCAAAAATTATCTCCATTTATGATATTCAAAAGGCTGTCGGGGACGTTTATCAAATAAAACTGGAAGATTTCAAGGCGAAAAAGCGAACAAAATCAGTTGCCTTCCCTCGCCAAATTGCAATGTATTTATCACGCGAACTTACAGATTACTCCTTACCTAAAATCGGTGAAGAATTTGGTGGACGTGATCATACAACAGTTATCCATGCTCATGAAAAAATTTCTAAGCTGCTTAAAACGGATACGCAATTACAAAAACAAGTTGAAGAAATTAACGATATTTTAAAGTAGTAGCTGAATAGTGTGAATAACTTCCCTTGTTTTACGCACAGTCTATCCACATGTAGATAGACTGTTTTTACATCATTTAACGGGGTTATCCACATATCCACAGGTCCTATTACTATTACTACTATATTTTATCTTTATTAATTAAATAAAATATTATACTTACCGGAGGTTTTTCTTTATGCGTTTTACAATACAAAAAGACTATCTTGTAAGAAGTGTACAAGATGTAATGAAGGCTGTTTCTTCTCGTACAACAATTCCGATCCTTACAGGAATTAAAGTTGTCGCTACGGAAGAAGGAGTTACGTTAACAGGAAGCGATGCTGATATTTCTATTGAATCTTTTATCCCAGTTGAAGACAATGGAAAAGAGATCGTAGAAGTAGCACAATCAGGAAGTATTATTTTACAAGCAAAATATTTTAGTGAGATTGTAAAAAAATTACCTAAAGAGACTGTCGAAATTTCTGTGGAAAATCATTTTATGACAAAAATAATTTCTGGAAAATCAGAGTTTAATTTAAATGGTTTAGATTCTGCTGAATATCCATTGTTACCACAAATTGAAGAACACCATGTTTTTAAGATTCCAACAGATTTACTGAAACATATGATCAGACAAACTGTATTCGCAGTTTCCACTTCTGAAACAAGACCGATCTTGACAGGTGTAAACTGGAAAGTATATAACAGCGAATTAACTTGTATTGCTACAGATAGTCACAGGTTAGCTCTTCGAAAAGCAAAAATCGAAGGAATCGCAGATGAATTTCAAGCGAGTGTTGTTATTCCAGGTAAAAGCTTAAATGAATTAAGCAAAATTCTAGATGAGTCTGAAGAAATGGTAGATATCGTTATTACGGAGTATCAAGTATTATTCCGTACAAAGCATTTATTATTCTTCTCAAGATTGTTAGAAGGTAATTATCCGGATACAACTCGTTTAATTCCAGCCGAAAGTAAAACAGATATTTTTGTAAATACAAAAGAATTTTTACAAGCAATTGATCGTGCATCTTTATTAGCAAGGGATGGTCGTAATAATGTTGTAAAATTATCAACTTTAGAACAGGAAATGCTAGAAATTTCTTCGAATTCACCAGAAATTGGGAAAGTAGTAGAGGAAGTTCAATGTGAAAAAGTGGATGGGGAAGAGTTAAAAATATCTTTTAGTGCAAAATATATGATGGATGCACTAAAAGCTTTAGATAGTACTGAAATTAAAATTAGCTTTACTGGTGCGATGAGACCATTCTTAATTCGTACAGTAAATGATGAGTCCATTATTCAATTAATTTTACCGGTTCGTACTTACTAAGTAAGAAGTAAGGGTTGCTAGTTTTCAGATACTAGTAGCCCTTATTTGATTTTTGGGTATTACTTTCCTAATGTTAGTTTATTTAGTACAATGAAAGAATGAACACTTTCAGAAAGTGAGCGATTTTATGAAACGTATTAAAATTTCAACAGAGTATATTACACTAGGACAATTTTTGAAGTTAGCCGATGTAATTGATACAGGTGGCGCTGTAAAATGGTTTTTACAAGAATATGAAGTGTACGTGAATCAAGAACTTGAAAATAGAAGAGGTCGCAAATTATATGCGAACGATATTATTGAAATTCCAGGAAGCGGAAGTTTCCAAGTTCAGGCATAAAGGGGGAGCCCTTTGTTTATTTCAGAAATACAATTAAAAAACTATCGCAATTATGAAAAGTTAGAGCTTTCCTTTGAAGATAAAGTGAATGTGATTATCGGTGAAAACGCACAAGGGAAAACGAATTTGATGGAAGCTATTTATGTTTTAGCGATGGCGAAATCTCATAGAACCTCTAATGATCGCGAGCTTATCCGTTGGGATGAGGACTTCGGTCAAATTAAAGGAAAATTACAAAAGAGAAATAGTTCTTTGTCTTTGGAATTAAATATTTCGAAAAAAGGTAAAAAGGCAAAATTAAATCAACTTGAACAACAAAAATTGAGTCAATATATTGGTATGATGAATGTTGTCATGTTTGCCCCAGAAGATTTAAATCTTGTAAAAGGAAGCCCTCAAGTAAGAAGACGCTTTTTAGATATGGAATTAGGCCAAATAGCTCCAATCTATTTGTATGAATTGAGTCAATATCAAAAGGTGCTCACGCAACGAAATCACTTGCTTAAAAAGATGCAAGGGAATAGTAAGAATGAGGAAACGATGTTGGATGTATTTACACTTCAACTTATTGAGCATGGTGCAAAAATATTGCAAAAACGGTTTGAGTTTTTGCATTTACTACAAGAATGGGCAGCTCCAATTCATCGCGGTATAAGCCGCGGATTAGAAGAGTTAGAAATTGTCTATAAACCAAGTGTAGATGTATCAGAATCAATGGATTTGTCGAAAATAAAAGAAGTATACTATGAAAATTTTCAATCTGTGAAACAACGTGAGATTTTCCGTGGTACGACTTTAATTGGTCCTCATCGTGATGATTTACAATTCTTCGTTAATAGTAAAAATGTTCAAGTCTTTGGTTCGCAAGGACAACAACGAACGACCGCACTGTCCCTAAAATTAGCTGAAATTGAATTGATTTACTCAGAAGTTAAGGAATATCCGATTCTTTTATTGGATGATGTATTATCAGAATTAGATGATTATCGTCAATCGCATCTGTTAAATACAATTCAAGGAAAAGTGCAAACATTTGTGACAACGACGAGTGTCGACGGAATTGAACACGAAACATTAAAAGAAGCGAAAACAATTCATGTAACGAACGGCACGGTAGATTGTGAAATAGATAGGGCGTAATCCCTATTTAAATGGAAAAGTAGGTGATCTTTGTGTCAATGGAACAAAAGCAAATGGAAGAAAACTCATATGATGAAAGTCAGATACAGGTACTTGAAGGATTAGAAGCGGTTCGAAAACGCCCTGGGATGTATATTGGATCTACAAGTGGAAAAGGACTTCACCATCTTGTGTGGGAAATCGTCGATAATAGTATTGATGAAGCACTTGCAGGGTATTGTGATGAAATTAACGTTAGTATCGAAGAAGATAATAGTATTCTTGTAACGGATAATGGACGTGGTATTCCAGTTGGTATACAAGAAAAAATGGGACGTCCTGCTGTAGAAGTTATAATGACCGTTCTTCATGCTGGTGGTAAGTTTGGCGGTGGCGGTTATAAAGTTTCCGGTGGTTTGCATGGTGTTGGGGCATCTGTAGTAAATGCTCTATCAACAGAACTAGAGGTATTTGTACATCGTGAAGGCAAAATCCATTATCAAAAATACGAAAGAGGTATCCCGGTTGCGGATTTAAAAGTCATTGGTGACACAGATCAAACAGGGACGATAACTCGATTTAAACCAGATCCAGAAATTTTTCAGGAAACAATAGTATACGAATTTGATACGTTAGCAACTCGTATGCGCGAATTAGCATTTTTAAATCGTAATATTAAATTAACAATTGAAGATAAACGTGAACATAAACAGAAGAAAGAATTCCATTATGAAGGTGGAATTAAATCATATGTTGAACATTTAAATCGTTCAAAACAGCCAATTCATGAAGAACCTGTATATGTAGAGGGTTCAAAAGATGGTATTCAGGTTGAAGTTGCACTTCAATATAACGAAGGATACACAAATCATATTTACTCATTTACAAATAATATTCATACGTATGAAGGTGGTACACATGAGGTAGGATTTAAAACAGCCTTAACTCGTGTGATCAACGATTATGGTCGTAAAAATAATATTTTAAAAGATGCGGATAGTAATTTAACTGGTGAAGATGTTCGTGAAGGTTTAACAGCGATTGTGTCAATTAAACATCCAAATCCACAATTCGAAGGACAAACGAAGACGAAACTCGGAAATAGTGAAGCAAGAACAATTACAGAGTCAGTATTCTCAGAGGCATTTGAAAAGTTCTTACTGGAAAATCCGAATGTTGCACGTAAGATTATAGATAAAGGGACGATGGCAGCGCGTGCGCGTGTAGCAGCTAAAAAGGCTCGTGAGTTAACTCGCCGAAAGAGTGCTTTAGAAGTTTCAAGTTTACCAGGGAAATTGGCAGACTGTTCTTCTAAAGATCCAGCAATTAGTGAAATCTATATCGTAGAGGGTGACTCTGCGGGTGGGTCTGCAAAACAAGGGCGTGATCGTCATTTCCAAGCAATTTTACCGCTGAAGGGTAAAATTATTAATGTTGAAAAGGCACGCTTAGATAAGATTTTATCAAATGATGAAGTTCGTACAATTATTACGGCGATTGGTACAAATATCGGCGGAGACTTCGCTATTGAAAAAGCACGCTATCATAAAGTTATTATTATGACGGATGCCGATGTTGATGGTGCGCATATTCGTACCCTATTATTAACGTTCTTCTATCGCTATATGCGTCAAATAATTGAGTGCGGTTATATATATATTGCACAGCCACCTTTGTTTAAAGTACAACAAGGTAAGAAAATTCAATATGCTTACAATGATAAGGAACTTGAAAAAATCTTAGCTGAATTACCAGCCCAACCTAAGCCGGGGATTCAGCGTTATAAAGGTCTAGGGGAAATGAATCCAACTCAGTTATGGGAGACGACAATGGACCCAGAAGTACGTTCATTACTTCAAGTTTCACTTCAAGATGCAATTGAAGCGGATGAAACATTTGAAATTTTGATGGGAGATAAAGTAGAGCCACGTCGTAACTTTATCCAAGAAAATGCAAAATACGTGAAAAACCTTGATATTTAAATGGGTAATGACAGGAATCTAAGTATTCCTGTCTTCTACATATAAATCAATGTATGTGTAACGGAAATGTAAGAGGAGGTGCTGGTTGATGTCAGACAATCAACAACAAGCACGAATTCGAGAAATTAATATTAGTCATGAAATGCGTACCTCGTTTTTAGATTACGCAATGAGTGTTATCGTATCTCGTGCATTACCAGATGTTCGTGATGGATTAAAACCTGTGCATCGTAGGGTTTTATATGCGATGAATGATTTAGGAATTACAGCTGATAAAGCGTATAAAAAATCAGCGCGTATTGTCGGTGAAGTAATCGGTAAGTATCACCCTCACGGTGATTCGGCTGTTTACGAGACGATGGTACGTATGGCGCAAGATTTTAGTCAACGTTATATGCTTGTTGATGGGCATGGTAACTTTGGTTCTGTTGATGGTGATTCAGCAGCAGCGATGCGTTATACAGAAGCAAGAATGTCTAAGATTTCTATGGAATTAATACGTGATATTTCAAAAAATACGATTGATTATCAAGATAACTATGATGGTTCTGAAAGAGAGCCAATTGTATTGCCAGCGCGTTTCCCTAATTTATTAGTGAATGGTACGACGGGTATTGCGGTAGGTATGGCAACGAATATTCCACCGCATCAACTCGGTGAAGTAATTGATGGTGTATTGGCACTAAGCCATAATCCCGACATTACGATTGCGGAATTAATGGAGTTTATTCCAGGACCAGATTTTCCAACAGCAGGTTTAATTTTGGGACGAAGTGGGATTCGAAGAGCGTATGAAACAGGTAGAGGCTCTATTATGCTTCGAGCTAAAGTTGAAATTGAAGAGAAGTCAAATGGTAAACAATCTATTCTCGTAACTGAACTACCTTATCAAGTTAATAAGGCGCGATTAATTGAAAAAATTGCAGAATTAGTTCGTGATAAGAAAATTGAAGGTATTACGGATTTACGTGATGAGTCAGATCGAAACGGTATGCGTATTGTTATGGAAGTACGCCGTGATGCCAATGCCAATGTACTATTAAATAATCTATATAAACATACAGCACTTCAAACAAGTTTCGGTATTAATATGTTGTCTCTTGTAAATGGAGAGCCACAAGTACTAAATTTAAAACAAAATTTATATCATTACTTGGAGCATCAGAAGGTAGTAATTCGTCGACGTACTGCTTATGAATTAGAAAAAGCAGAGGCGCGTGCTCATATTTTAGAAGGATTACGAATTGCTCTAGATCATCTAGATGAAGTTATTACGTTAATTCGTAGTTCGAAAACAGCAGATATTGCAAAACAAGGCTTAATGGAACGTTTCGGTTTAAGTGAGAAACAAGCACAAGCAATTTTAGATATGCGTCTGCAACGTTTAACAGGATTAGAACGTGAAAAAATTGAGCAAGAATATCAAGACTTAATGAAATTAATCGCTGAATTAAAAGCAATCTTAGCAGATGAAGAGAAAGTTCTTGAGATTATTCGTGAAGAATTAACGGAAGTAAAAGAACGCTTCAATGATAAGAGACGAACGGAAATTACAATTGGTGGCATGGAATTTATTGAAGATGAAGATTTGATTCCAGAGCAAAACATCGCTATTACGTTAACTCATAATGGTTATATTAAGAGGTTACCGGCTTCTACGTACAAAACACAGAACCGTGGTGGACGTGGTGTGCAAGGAATGGGAACAAATGATGATGATTTCGTAGAGCATTTATTAACTACTTCTACGCATGATCACATTTTATTCTTTACTAATAAAGGGAAAGTATACCGTACGAAAGGATATGAAATCCCAGAGTATAGTCGTACAGCAAAAGGTATACCTATTATTAACTTATTAGGTGTAGATAAGGGTGAATGGATTAACGCCATTATTCCAATTCGTGAATTTGGTGATGATGAATTCTTATTCTTCACAACAAAACAAGGTATTTCTAAGAGAACGCCACTTTCATCATTTGCAAATATACGTACGAATGGTTTAATCGCCATCTCTCTTCGTGAAGAGGATGAAGTAATATCTGTACGTTTAACATCTGGTGATAAGGATATTATTGTAGGAACAAGCAATGGTATGTTAATTCGCTTTAACGAGCAAGATGTGCGTTCTATGGGACGTAATGCGGCTGGTGTAAAAGCAATTACATTAGGTGATGAAGATCAAGTTGTAGGCATGGAAATTGTCGAAGAGGATGTAAATGTTCTAATCGTAACGAAAAATGGTTATGGAAAACGTACACCTATTGATGAATACCGTCTACAAAGCCGTGGTGGTAAAGGTCTGAAGACTTGTAATATTACAGATAAAAACGGTAAATTAGTAGCCGTTAAATCTGTAACAGGTGAAGAAGATATCATGTTAATTACGGCAGCAGGTGTTATTATTCGTATGCCAGTTGATCAAATCTCTCAAATGGGACGTAATACACAAGGTGTTCGTCTAATTCGATTAGAGGATGAGCAAGAGGTAGCGACGGTAGCAAAAGCACAGAAAGATGAAGAAGAGGAATCTAATGAAGAGGTTTCTTCTGAAGAATAAGAGGGGGGATTTTTCCTCCTCTTATTTTTTTATAATAATACTTGCATAGCAATGTAAAACTCTATATAATAGGCAGAGTCAGCAAATGAGAGATACAAATTATCTTAAAAAACTTGTTGACGAAAATAATATACTATGATATATTATGAAAGTCGCTGAAACGCGATGTTGAACTTTGAAAACTAAACGAAACAAACAACGTGAAACGTCAATTTTTATTTTTAGATGCTAGACA
>NZ_JBKEZY010000030.1:0-2992 GCF_053345335.1 Bacillus sp. M5A3_1b
GTATGTTCTTTGAAAACTAGATAACAGTGTAGCTCATATTTTTTTAATTTTAGTTTGGTTAAGTTAGAAAGGGCGCACGGTGGATGCCTTGACACTAGGAGTCGATGAAGGACGGGACTAACGCCGATATGCTTCGGGGAGCTGTAAGTAAGCTTTGATCCGAAGATTTCCGAATGGGGAAACCCACCATACGTAATGGTATGGTATCCTTACCTGAATACATAGGGTAAGGAAGACAGACCCAGGGAACTGAAACATCTAAGTACCTGGAGGAAGAGAAAGCAAATGCGATTTCCTGAGTAGCGGCGAGCGAAACGGAACATAGCCCAAACCAAGAGGCTTGCCTCTTGGGGTTGTAGGACATTCTATACGGAGTTACAAAGGAACGAGGTAGACGAAGCGACCTGGAAAGGTCCGTCGTAGAGGGTAACAACCCCGTAGTCGAAACTTCGTTCTCTCTTGAATGTATCCTGAGTACGGCGGAACACGTGAAATTCCGTCGGAATCTGGGAGGACCATCTCCCAAGGCTAAATACTCCCTAGTGATCGATAGTGAACCAGTACCGTGAGGGAAAGGTGAAAAGCACCCCGGAAGGGGAGTGAAAGAGATCCTGAAACCGTGTGCCTACAAATAGTCAGAGCCCGTTAATGGGTGATGGCGTGCCTTTTGTAGAATGAACCGGCGAGTTACGATCCCGTGCGAGGTTAAGCTGAAGAGGCGGAGCCGCAGCGAAAGCGAGTCTGAATAGGGCGTTTAGTACGTGGTCGTAGACCCGAAACCAGGTGATCTACCCATGTCCAGGGTGAAGTTCAGGTAACACTGAATGGAGGCCCGAACCCACGCACGTTGAAAAGTGCGGGGATGAGGTGTGGGTAGCGGAGAAATTCCAATCGAACCTGGAGATAGCTGGTTCTCCCCGAAATAGCTTTAGGGCTAGCCTTAAGTGTAAGAGTCTTGGAGGTAGAGCACTGATTGAACTAGGGGTCCTCATCGGATTACCGAATTCAGTCAAACTCCGAATGCCAATGACTTATCCTTAGGAGTCAGACTGCGAGTGATAAGATCCGTAGTCAAGAGGGAAACAGCCCAGATCGCCAGCTAAGGTCCCAAAGTGTGTATTAAGTGGAAAAGGATGTGGAGTTGCTTAGACAACTAGGATGTTGGCTTAGAAGCAGCCACCATTTAAAGAGTGCGTAATAGCTCACTAGTCGAGTGACTCTGCGCCGAAAATGTACCGGGGCTAAATACACCACCGAAGCTGCGAATTGATACCAATGGTATCAGTGGTAGGGGAGCGTTCTAAGTGCAGTGAAGTCAGACCGGAAGGACTGGTGGAGCGCTTAGAAGTGAGAATGCCGGTATGAGTAGCGAAAGACGGGTGAGAATCCCGTCCACCGAATGCCTAAGGTTTCCTGAGGAAGGCTCGTCCGCTCAGGGTTAGTCAGGACCTAAGCCGAGGCCGACAGGCGTAGGCGATGGACAACAGGTTGATATTCCTGTACCACCTCTTTATCGTTTGAGCAATGGAGGGACGCAGAAGGATAGAAGAAGCGTGCGATTGGTTGTGCACGTCCAAGCAGTTAGGCTGATAAGTAGGCAAATCCGCTTATCGTGAAGGCTGAGCTGTGATGGGGAAGCTCCTTATGGAGCGAAGTCTTTGATTCCCCGCTGCCAAGAAAAGCTTCTAGCGAGATAAAAGGTGCCTGTACCGCAAACCGACACAGGTAGGCGAGGAGAGAATCCTAAGGTGTGCGAGAGAACTCTGGTTAAGGAACTCGGCAAAATGACCCCGTAACTTCGGGAGAAGGGGTGCTTTCTTAACGGAAAGCCGCAGTGAATAGGCCCAAGCGACTGTTTAGCAAAAACACAGGTCTCTGCGAAGCCGTAAGGCGAAGTATAGGGGCTGACACCTGCCCGGTGCTGGAAGGTTAAGGAGAGGGGTTAGCGTAAGCGAAGCTCTGAACTGAAGCCCCAGTAAACGGCGGCCGTAACTATAACGGTCCTAAGGTAGCGAAATTCCTTGTCGGGTAAGTTCCGACCCGCACGAAAGGTGTAACGATTTGGGCACTGTCTCAACCAGAGACTCGGTGAAATTATAGTACCTGTGAAGATGCAGGTTACCCGCGACAGGACGGAAAGACCCCGTGGAGCTTTACTGTAGCCTGATATTGAATTTTGGTACAGTTTGTACAGGATAGGCGGGAGCCATTGAAACCGGAGCGCTAGCTTCGGTGGAGGCGCTGGTGGGATACCGCCCTGACTGTATTGAAATTCTAACCTACGGGTCTTATCGACCCGGGAGACAGTGTCAGGTGGGCAGTTTGACTGGGGCGGTCGCCTCCTAAAGTGTAACGGAGGCGCCCAAAGGTTCCCTCAGAATGGTTGGAAATCATTCGTAGAGTGCAAAGGCATAAGGGAGCTTGACTGCGAGACCTACAAGTCGAGCAGGGACGAAAGTCGGGCTTAGTGATCCGGTGGTTCCGCATGGAAGGGCCATCGCTCAACGGATAAAAGCTACCCCGGGGATAACAGGCTTATCTCCCCCAAGAGTCCACATCGACGGGGAGGTTTGGCACCTCGATGTCGGCTCATCGCATCCTGGGGCTGTAGTCGGTCCCAAGGGTTGGGCTGTTCGCCCATTAAAGCGGTACGCGAGCTGGGTTCAGAACGTCGTGAGACAGTTCGGTCCCTATCCGTCGTGGGCGTAGGAAATTTGAGAGGAGCTGTCCTTAGTACGAGAGGACCGGGATGGACGCACCGCTGGTGTACCAGTTGTTCTGCCAAGGGCATAGCTGGGTAGCTATGTGCGGAAGGGATAAGTGCTGAAAGCATCTAAGCATGAAGCCCCCCTCAAGATGAGATTTCCCATAGCGTAAGCTAGTAAGATCCCTGAAAGATGATCAGGTTGATAGGTTCGAGGTGGAAGCATGGTGACATGTGGAGCTGACGAATACTAATAGATCGAGGACTTAACCATATAATATGAAGCAA
>NZ_JBKEZY010000031.1:0-2424 GCF_053345335.1 Bacillus sp. M5A3_1b
TCTCTAGCGCCGATGGTAGTTGGGACCTTGTCCCTGTGAGAGTAGGACGTCGCCAAGCAACTTTAAGACGAGTCAGAATGACTCGTCTTTTTTGTGTTTTAAATTTCTTATCATCTTCAAGTAAGTAATCTGTATTCTTTTGATCCCCTCATATTCATTTTCTTTCATCATTTTTGATGTGTAGTTTAAGGTTGTCTATTCTATTTTTTGTAGAAGCAATCTATCGGTGTGTTAAAATAGTACAGTTGTTCTTCGAGGTACTTTAATATAGAAAGATTTAAACTTTTTTAAGGAGATAATATGAAAAAGATAGGTGTAATTACTATAGTAGTTTTAGTCCTTCTAGCAATTACTTATATGCTAGTCGGGAATTATTTTTATAATTATGCGTTGAATGCGAAACAAGAGAAAGAGTTTTTAGAGGATAATCCTCACTTAGTAGAAACTGTGAATGCATCGGGAGGTGTGTTCGCTACAAATGAAGAAAAGGATGCGAACTTTGTATCAAATCATAAACCTAATACACGAAACATAAATTCTTTCGATAAGTTGAAATTAACAGGTTATGAATATATGAATGAACAATCTAGCCATAAATGGGCAATTGTAGTTCATGGGTATAATAGTAGGGCATCGAAAATGACGAAATATACCCGGAACTTTTATGAACAAGGATATAACGTCATAGCGCCAGACCTTCGTGGGCATGGAAATAGTGAAGGTGATTATATAGGGATGGGCTGGCATGATCGTAAAGATATTTTGATTTGGATTCAACAAATTGTAAAGAAAGACCCTAATGCTGAAATAGCACTCTTTGGTGTTTCAATGGGGGGAGCAACTGTAATGATGACTTCAGGTGAAGAATTACCTTCTAACGTTAAAGTTATTATTGAAGATTGTGGATACTCAACTGTTATGGATGAATTTACGTATCAACTAAAAGATTTATTCCATTTGCCAAAGTTTCCTGTTATGAATGCGGCAAATACAGTTACAAAATTAAGAGCTGGATATGATTTAGAAGAAGCTTCAGCTATAAAACAAGTGGCGAAAAGTAAAACACCTATGCTATTTATTCATGGGGATGCTGATACATTTGTTCCTTATGAAATGTTAGATGAAGTATATAATGCTGCAAAAGTAGAAAAAGAGAAATTAATTGTTCCAGGTGCTGGACATGGAGAAGCCGAGAAGGTAGATTCGAATAAATATTGGAATACCGTATGGAAGTTCGTGGGGAGATACATTCCAGTGTAATTAGATTGTTTTAGATTTGTATATACGATAATCAGAAGGAAATGTTTTTATACTTTTGATTATCGTTTTTTCTATTTAAAAACTTATTTTAGTTTGTAGTATATAAGGTTTGAAGCATAAATTTTTGAATTCCTTATTGCCAGTGCTACAATAATTGAAAACTACATGTTAATGAGGTGTTTCTATGAAAATTGAAGTATGGTCAGATTTTGTATGCCCATTTTGTTATATTGGGAAACGTAGATTAGAAATGGCTTTAGAGCAATTTCCGCATAAGAAGGATGTTGAAGTGGAGTTTAAAAGTTTTGAATTAGACCAAAATGCTCCAATCTATTCTGGAACAAGTATTAATGAAGTACTTGCATCAAAGTACGGGATTAGTATTGAAGAAGCTAAGCGTAATAATGTACAACTAGGCAATCATGCAGCTAGTATGGATTTAAATTTTAATTTTGAAGAGATGAAGCCGACGAATACTTTTGATGCGCATCGTCTAGCTAAATTTGCAAAGGATCAAGGGAAAGAAAAAGAGATTACGGAAAATCTACTCTTTGCATATTTCACTGAATCGAGAAATTTAAGTGATGTGGATACGCTTGCTACTATTGCTGAAGCTTCAGGTTTAGATAAGCAAGAAGCTTTACGTGTTATTAATGATAAAGGTGCATATGCAAATGATGTTAGAATTGATGAAGCGATTGCTCAGCAATATCAAATTTCAGGAGTACCTTATTTTATTATTAATCAAAAGTATGCTATTTCAGGTGCGCAACCACTCGAAACTTTTGTCGGTGCACTTCAACAAGTGTGGGAAGAAGAGAATCCTGCACCTAAGTTACAAGAGCTTTCTTCAGAGGGTGGAAGCGATATGTCTTGTACGGATGAGAGTTGTTCGATACCTTCAAAAGAACAATAGTTTTTATGAAGGAATAGCAACCCATAGAGTATTTTATGGGTTGCTTATCTATTCTTATAGAAGAGGTATATAAATACATAATTTAATAACGTAAATAGGATTTATAAAAAATGAAGTTTTTTTATAAAAACATATTGACGGTTGTATCTTAGAGGTGTAATATAGAACAAGTCGCCGATGCAATAACGCAGAACGCGGCACACAAAATAAAAAACTTAGTTGACATTAACTAACGAAGATGTTAACAT
>NZ_JBKEZY010000032.1:0-2096 GCF_053345335.1 Bacillus sp. M5A3_1b
AAGGATAAACAAGAAACATTAGAAGAAGAGAATGCGGGATTGGTACTTTCTTCTATAAAAAAAGAAATGACTCTTGAATTGATGCAAGAAGAACAATCTGCGCTTGTTTTAAATTTAATTAAAGGTGGCGTTTTATAAATGGCTCAATTAGATTTTTACGCACTAGCTAAGAGATATTATAAGCGCTTTTATTCAAACGAAGATGTAGGTGTATTTGTTCAAGCTAAGAAGATTACACCAGAGCAATACAAGGAAATTACAAATTTTGATTATGTGGAGCAGCAATAGCTGATTCAAAAAGCTGTAGATGAGTTAATCATCATTAGTATTCAATAAAAAGGAGCTGACGCAAAATGGCTGAGTACATGGCACAACGAGTAATCGATGAAGTTTTTACTTATGCGTTTATCATTGTGAAAATGAAGGCGTACAAAGAAAGAATCTATAAATACTTAACTGAAAATGGAAGAGCAGATCTAATTACCGATAGCGCACAATAGTGGGCTTTTTATTTTGCATAAAGGAGTGAAAGAATGGATCGTATTGATGTATTAACGAAAACGTTTATAGCTGCATTTGGTGGATTCTGCGGGTATTTTTTGGGAGGATGGAATGCAACATTGAAAATCTTAGTGACGATGGCAGTTATTGATTATTTAACTGGCATGATAGCAGCAGGATACAACGGAGAACTAAAAAGTAAAGTTGGTTTTAAAGGCATCGCCAAAAAGGTGGTGCTTTTTCTTTTGGTTGGAGTCGCGACTCAGTTAGATACAATACTTGGAAGTAATAGTGCTATTCGTGAAGCGACAATCTTTTTCTTTATCGGAAATGAGTTGCTTTCACTTTTAGAAAATGCAGGGCGTATGGGAATCCCGTTACCTTCAGCGTTAACAAACGCAGTAGAAGTTTTAGGTAGTAAGAGCAAAAAAACAAGCTCTGAATATGATAATAAAAAAGGAGTTGTTGAATAATGGGTTATATTGTAGATATTTCTAAGTGGAATGGAGACATTAATTGGGATGTAGCAGGACCGCAATTAGATTTAGTAATTGCACGTGTGCAAGATGGTTCGAATTATGTAGACCCTTTGTATAATGGATATGTACAAGCGATGAAATCAAGGAATATTCCTTTTGGAAATTATGCATTTTGTCGTTTTGTGTCTATCAACGATGCCAAAAAAGAAGCACAAGACTTTTGGGCTCGTGGTGACAAATCAGCTAAGTTTTGGGTAGCTGATGTTGAAGTGCAAACAATGAGTGATATGCAAGGTGGGACACAGGCGTTTATCGATGAACTACGCCGACTAGGAGCTAAAAAGATAGGGTTATATGTAGGGCATCATACGTATGATTCGTTTGGAGCGCGTAATATACAAGCTG
Source organism: Bacillus sp. M5A3_1b (assembly GCF_053345335.1). Taxonomy (NCBI): domain Bacteria; kingdom Bacillati; phylum Bacillota; class Bacilli; order Caryophanales; family Bacillaceae; genus Bacillus; species Bacillus sp. M5A3_1b. Next base: position 1,386 of record NZ_JBKEZY010000032.1, read on the forward strand.
ATTTTGTATGGATTCCGCGATATGGCGGCAATAAACCAGCATATCCTTGTGATATTTGGCAATACACGGAGACAGGTAATGTGCCAGGTATCGGCAAATGTGATTTAAATCAATTAATAGGTAATAAACCACTTTCATGGTTTACTGGAGTAGATGAAACAATTGCAAATAGTCAATATGATTCTAGTTGGTTTACAAAACAAGACGGTGTATTTAAGTTAAATACATCTATTAAACTTCGTACCGCACCATTAACTGATGCTCCAATTATCGCTACACTTAATGCAGGAGATGAAGTAAAGTATGATGCATTCGGTTATGAAAAAGACGGTTATGTATGGATACGTCAACCACGTTCAAACGGATATGGTTACATTGCAACTGGTGAAACTTCAAACGGAAAACGTGTTAGTAGTTGGGGTTCATTTAAATAAAAGAATAGTTTGATTAACATAAATAAGAGCCGTCCTATTGGGCGGCTTTTTTTAATTTATATTCACTAATTCATCCAACTTAAACTCGGTATTCAAACCGAAAACGACGTACTCTTAGAATAGAGCACGTCGTTTGTTATGAAGTGAACCCCGAAAACGGGACACCAATCAAAACACCTAAACCACTTGTTCCCTAAATTCTTTAGGGGATAGGTGGTTTAATTTTTCTTGAATTCGCACACAATTGTAGTAATGAATGTATTCTAGCACAATCTTT
>NZ_JBKEZY010000033.1:0-1669 GCF_053345335.1 Bacillus sp. M5A3_1b
ACCCGTTCCCATACCGAACACGGAAGTTAAGCTCTCTAGCGCCGATGGTAGTTGGGACTTTGTCCCTGTGAGAGTAGGACGTCGCCAAGCAAAAACCTAAGTCGATTCGACTTAGGTTTTTTTGTGTTTATTTTTATTTACTAAATGTCATAATCCATAAATTGAATGACGCTAAAGAAGTGAAAAGAATGAAATAGAGACTGTTTAAAATGAATTTTGAACGATAATGCCATAAAAGGTAATAAAGTAATACATTTAAATGTTAGGTTAAGGTAAGAATTACCTTTTTGTATTAATTGAGTCGTGGAATGACTAAAATATTTTACTTTTTATATGAAACTGTTATGTGGAAAATAGCTATTTAGTTGTTTTTCACATAACGGTTTTTCAGTTTTGAAGGATTTCACATAAGAAAAAATCTATAATTAAGATAGTTAACATATATTTTTTGATGGGTGTGGGGGATTATGAAAGAAATATGCATGTTATTAGTGGCTGTTATATTATGGGGGACAGCCATTGCGCCAACAAAGTGGGCATTAGAATCTATTCAGCCATTTACTTTGTTATTTATTCGCCTTTTCTTAGCTGGTGGAATCTGTTTACTATTCTCATTTAAACAATTAAAAAGATCAGTTGTACATAAACAGGTCCCGTGGAAAAGAATGAGTTTACTATCTTTTACTGGCGTATCTGGGTACTTTATGTTCACATCCTACGGTATTTCTTTAACAAGTGGATTGCATGTTAGTATTATTGATGCTGCTTTACCTTTAGTTACAATTCTTTTTTCGGCGTTCTTTTTGAAAGAAAAAATTCGGCTTAATTATTGGATCGGTATTGTATTGGGGGCTATCGGAGTACTTCTTATTACAATTCCATCTAGTAATGTCGATCAAGAAGTATCTTTAATAGGAGATATCCTTATTTTATTAAGTACGTTCTTATTTGCTTTCTATACAGTATTGCTGAAACGACCAAAACAAGAACAGTATCTATCAAACAAAGTTTTTACAACATTAACTTTAATTATTGGAGCTGTTATTCTATTACCATTTGCAATGGCAGAAACTTTTTATTATGGTTTTCCAAAAATCGAAACATGGAAGACAGGGTTTAGTGTAATATATCTTGTTATTGGGGCAACAATTTTAGCGTATTGGTTTTGGAATAGAGCATTAGAGACAGTCTCGGCATCAGTAAGTGGATTATATTTAAATGCGTTACCGTTAATAAGTATAGTTGCTTCAATTGTTCTATTAAATGAATCTTTAACGTGGAGAATAGGAATAGGTGGCAGCTTAGTTTTATTTGGAGTGATATGGGCGGATAAACGTAAACTAATTGATTTATTTATATCAGACGATCAAAATATTAAAGAGAATGAAGAATGTTAAAGTTTATAAGAGCATGTATATAATGTTTAATGGAAAGGACGCTTTGTATGTAATAGGATGTCCTTTTCATTATTTTCATTGAATGAGAGGAATTAAATAACTGAAACTAATATAGAAAATAACTTTGGAATTATTTTTATTATTAATTGAATAAAAGGTGTTGACGATTAGGCTATAGAGGTGTAATATAGAACAAGTCGCCGATGCAATAACGCAGAACGCGGCACACAAAATAAAAAACTTAGTTGACATTAACTAACGAAGATGTTAAC
>NZ_JBKEZY010000034.1:0-1607 GCF_053345335.1 Bacillus sp. M5A3_1b
TACTTCTTTATTGCATTAGATAGCAATGTAATTTATAATACGTTTAAATGATTAAATTCTTAAACGGAAGGTAATGTTAGCGAAATGAACTGTAATGATAAAGTAATGCATATTTTAGAAAATTTAAGACCATGTTTCCAAGGGTTGGGAGATCCAACTCGTCAGCAAATTGTATCGCTTTTAATTGATAAAGATAGCTTGAATGTGACGCAAATTGCGGAGCATATTCCCATGTCAAGACCTACTGTATCTCATCATTTGAAAATATTGAAACAATCAGGGTTACTTCGAGTTCAGAAAAAAGGCACTGAAATGTATTATTGTCTTGAATTTAATGAAACAATAAATCTTTTAAAAGAACTTGTTTCTTTAGTTGAAGATGAATGTAAGAATTAGGTACTCATTTATAGTTTAGGGACACCTTTTGTCCCTTTTTTTAGCGACATTGTGTTAAAAGGTTTAAGTTTTTAATTATTTAAACTTATGATCTCACACTAATTAAAATGGAGGTTTCAGATGAATAAGAAAACAGTATTAATTGTTGGTGGGTATGGTGTTGTTGGTAGTCAAATTGCTCAAATTTTACATGATCGACATCCTGATTTGGAAATTAGATTAGGAGGAAGAACTTTAGGGAAAGCGTTACCTTTTGAATCAGATAGAGTAAAAATAGTCACTGTAGACAACACAATAGATGATCCTTTAAGAAATTTGGATGATAATTTCACATTAGTTGTTAATGCGGTTAATGACCCGCAAGATAGACTACTTCTATCTGCAGTTCAAAAAAAAATTCCATTGGTTGACATTACTCGTTGGACTGAACGTTTTAAGAGTTCTATTGATCGATTAAAAAATGTTGAGGTCCAATCCCCTGTTGTATTAGCTTCAGGGTGGATGGGAGGGACAGCAGCCCTTTTTGCTAAAATGTATTCAAAAGATCTTCAAGAGGTTACGGTTGATATCAACGCACTATATTCTCTTCAAGACAAAGCAGGACCAAATTCAACAGCATATATGGACCGGTTAACGATTCCATTTGAAGTCAAAGCTCCAGAGGGAATGCGACAGGCTTATCCAATGACTGACCCAATCAAAGTCCGCTTTCCCAACGGTTATATAACCAAATGTTATCGTTTGGATACTCCTGATCACGTAACCCTGCCAGAATCAATTCATGCTGTTTCGGCTAACTTTCGGATTGCTTTTGATAGTAAAATATCTACATATGGACTGGTTTCTCTGGTGAATACAGGAATTTGGAAACTGATTAGTGGAGAAAAATTTAATGACTTACGAAAAAATATTCTTTATAAACCCGGAAGTGGAAGTGCACATAACATAGTTATTCACCTTAAAGGTTATGATGCTACTGGTGTATTGCATAGACGATGTGTGAACATATCCGATCCGTTAGGACAGACACATCTTACGGCTTTAGGAGCGGCTGTCCAAGCAGAGAAAATTTTACAAACATCTGATATTGTGGTTCGGAATTCTGAAATTTACTTTCCGGAAAATCTATTAGATTTGGGTGTGAATGCATCTGTAATTATAGATTTTTATAGAGAATATGGGGTCACTATTACGAAAGAAAATATATAAAA
>NZ_JBKEZY010000036.1:0-783 GCF_053345335.1 Bacillus sp. M5A3_1b
ACTCTATTTTTTTACCATCTTTGTACACTTCGAATTCTGCGTCTGATAATACTTTCGTTTTATCTTCTGCATCTACTTTTACGATTTCAAATTGACCAAGGCTCTTACTGTTTGTTACTTTTACATCAATAACTTTTTCACCATCAACTGTTACATGAATTACTTGTTTTGTTAACTCATAACCTTCTGGTGCTTTTGTTTCTTCTAACATATATTCACCAGGCACTAGTCCATCTACTTTAACAATTCCAGACTTATCTGTTGTAATTCCTTCTTTTACAACATTCCCTTGCGCATCTTTCAATGTGAATTCTGCGCCCGCTAAACGTTTCGCTTGATCTTTATCATCCGTCTTAATAATTTGTAGAGAACCTAAGATTCTTTCGTTTTCCGCCTCTACTTTTACTACTTCTTTCTCGTTTTGTATTGTTACTTTCCATTCTTTATTTGAAAGCTTGTAACCTTCTGGTGCTTTCGTTTCTTTCACTGTATATTCACCTAATGGTAATTTTGGTGACATCACTTTTCCACTCTCATCTGTTTTCAGTTCCGCTACCTTTTTACCATCTTTATATACTGTAAATTCTGCACCTGATAATACTTTCGCTTTATCATTCGCATCTACTTTTACAATCTCAAATTGACCTGTTACTTTTTCATTCATAACTTCTTGTTTTACTACTTCATTTGCTACTACGTTTACTTCCACTTTTACTTCTACTGCTTTATAGCCTTCTGGCGCTTTCGTTTCTTCTAACGTGTACTTTCCTGGCACTAAGTTTT
>NZ_JBKEZY010000037.1:0-736 GCF_053345335.1 Bacillus sp. M5A3_1b
TAGTCTGCGCTCATGTGAAAACATGAGAAGTTCATAAGAGAACTGGCTAAGGAATTGCGCCCTTAGTTGAACAAGATAAATTTTATTGAATCTATCAAAATTCATTGAAAATATCGAACGTACGTGCTATGTTAGGTTCAATGAGGTGAGAATAATAATGAAATTTTCACGAGTTAGTCAAGTATCAGAATTAACAGGTTTGCATCCGAGTAGTCTCAGGAGAATGCTGGTGGAACACGCTACTATTCAGAAGAACAAATCTTTCATTAAAGGAGTTACATTCTGATGATATTAGCGAAGAAAGTCAGACTGATTCCAACGCCTGAACAAGAACAAGTGCTTAGAAACCATGCTGGTGCTGCAAGATTCGCTTATAACTATTGTAAAAGAATGAGTGATAGATACTATAAGCTATTTGGAAAATCTGTTTCACAGTTAGCTTTACAGAAACGATTTACAAAGATCAAGAAGCGAAAGAGATATGGGTGGTTAAAAGACATCAATGCACAAGTTCCTAAACAGGCTTCAAAAGATTTTGATAAGGCGAGAAGAAATTCGTTCAAAAAGTACAAAAATGGTTATCACACTTCTTATAAATCCAAAAAAGATTTAATTCAAGGATTTTATGCCAATTATGAAAGACTGATTATAGGAAAGAAAGTAGTTCATATTCAGTCTATTGGAGAAGTGAAAACAAGCCAACAACTACCAAGAAACAAAAAACCATCCAATCCAA
>NZ_JBKEZY010000038.1:0-526 GCF_053345335.1 Bacillus sp. M5A3_1b
TCCTCTCGGGCGCGCTTTTATTAACGGGAAGTGGCTCAGCTTGGTAGAGCACCTGGTTTGGGACCAGGGGGTCGCAGGTTCAAATCCTGTCTTCCCGATATTCCCAAAAACATGGGGCCTTAGCTCAGCTGGGAGAGCGCCTGCCTTGCACGCAGGAGGTCAGCGGTTCGATCCCGCTAGGCTCCACTTTATTTATTATATGTCTCGGAGGTATACCCAAGTTCGGCTGAAGGGATCGGTCTTGAAAACCGACAGGCGGTGAGAATCGCGCGGGGGTTCGAATCCCTCTACCTCCTCCATTTTCTTTTTAAATGGTTTAGATACATATAATAATAAAATTTTTATTTTTTTTCCTTCATGGAGGTATACCCAAGTTCGGCTGAAGGGATCGGTCTTGAAAACCGACAGGCGGCGAGAGTCGCGCGGGGGTTCGAATCCCTCTACCTCCTCCATTTTTAAAAAAACATTATATTGTCGCGGGGTGGAGCAGCACGGTAGCTCGTCGGGCTCATAACCCGAAGGTCGC
>NZ_JBKEZY010000039.1:0-429 GCF_053345335.1 Bacillus sp. M5A3_1b
ATGAGAAGCAACGTAGTAATAGCGACTAGTAAACAATCTACTGTTGCTAAAAATAAATTTTTTTGACTGAATTGAAAGTAGCTGAACGCTTGATTGCACATATAATTTAAAAGGAATACAAACCAAAATGTTTTTGGCTTACATCCATATTTGTTGTAAATAATTGCAACGGATAATGCAATGAGTCCATATAATACAGCCCAAATCATTCCGATTGTCATACCAGAAGGTGTCCAAGACGGCTTTTCTAGCGCAGCGTACCAAATACGATCCACAGGAAATAAAATACTAGAAACATAAAACAAACCATATGTTAGTAAAAATACTATAATACTAGATTTTTTCATAAACATTCTCCTTTTTAATAGAAGGTTTTAGAAACTCTATATGATTCGTATACTCTTGCAATGAATACAACTTTAATACGCA